>LR134353.1:674444-1348889 GCA_900637135.1 Mycolicibacterium flavescens | reverse complement strand
CACGGTGGTCGCGCGGGGGCGGGCTCCGCCCGAGTCAATACCCCTAGGGGGTATCAGGTAGCCTGGCTGCATGGCTACCACCACTGTCACAGTCACCGGAATGACCTGCCAACACTGCGCCGCATCGGTGCGCGAGGAGATCGGGGAGATCCCGGGCGTCAAGGCGGTCGACGTGGATGTCGCCAGCGGAGCGGTGACCATCGACAGTGACGCCCCCGTCGGGGCCGACGCCATCAAGGCCGCCGTGGAAGAGGCCGGCTATAAGTTGGCGAGCTGATGAAGACCGCCCCTCGGATCGCCGCGTTCATCGCCGCGCTCGCGGTGGTGTTCGCAGCCTCGATGTGGGTCGGCCGCTCGTTCGGCCCTGAGGGTGATGCCGCTACCGCGCAGCACTCCACCGCTCACGCAGATGCACAGGCCACCGAGGCGCCCGGCGGCTTAGAGGTGACCGAGAGCGGCTACACGCTGGACGTGCCACAACCGCTCCCGCCGGCGAACCGAGACTCTCCTCTGGAGTTCAGGATCCTCGACCAGCAGGGTTCTCCCGTGACGCATTTCGACGAAACTCACGAGAAGCTGTTGCACCTGATCGTGGTCCGCAACGACCTGTCCGCTTTCCAGCACCTTCACCCTGTGCTCGACGACCGCGGCACATGGCGGACTCCCGTGGATTTCGGCCGCGCGGGCGACTACCGCGTCTTCGCCGACTTCGTGCCCAGCGGCGGTCCCGCGCTCACGCTCGGGGCCAACGTGCATGTCGCAGGCCCATACTCCCCCGTTCCACTGCCCGCGGCCGACACGTCAGCGACCGTCGACGACTACACCGTCACGCTCAGCGGGACCCCGAAAGCCGGTGAGGCATCGACTCTTACGCTCAACGTCCACCGCAACGGGATTCCGGTCGACAACCTGCAGCCGTACTTGGGGGCTTACGGCCACCTCGTTGCGCTGCGGGCCGCCGACCTCGCATATCTGCACGTGCATCCGATGGGCGGACCCGGCGACCCGGGTACACGCCCGGGCCCGGCGATCGAGTTCCACACCACGTTCCCCAGCGCCGGGCAGTACCGCCTTTTCCTTGACTTCCAACACCGCGACGTCGTGCGCACAGCCGAGTTCACCGTGTCGGTCGATCCCTCCTCCGCGCAGCAGGACGTCCCCACCCACGACCACGGCGAGGCCGGCCATGGCCACTGACACGATCGAGCTGTCCATCGACGGTATGACCTGTGCGTCATGCGCGAACCGAATCGAGCGCAAGCTCAACAAGATCGAGGGCGTGACGGCCACAGTCAACTTCGCCACCGAGAAGGCGCGCGTCCAGTACAGCGCAGACGTGACCCCGGAGGCGTTGGTGGCCACCGTCGAAGACGCGGGGTATCAAGCGCACCTGCCTACCGAACAGGCGACCGCCGTCGAAGACGATCCGACCGCCACCCTGCGGTACCGGCTGCTGGTCTCACTCGCCTTGACGGTTCCGGTGATCGCGATGGCGATGATCCCCGCTCTGCAGTTCACGAACTGGCAGTGGCTCTCGCTGACGCTGACGGCGCCGGTAGTGGTGTGGGGGGCGTGGCCGTTTCACCGTGCCGCATGGGCGAACCTGCGCCACGGCAGCGCTACCATGGACACGCTGATCTCGATGGGCACGCTCGCCGCGCTGGGATGGTCGGTCTACGCGTTGTTCTGGGGCACCGCAGGCATCCCGGGAATGACCCATGGCTTCGAGCTGACGCTGTCACGCACCGACGGCTCGGGCAGCGTGTACTTCGAGGTCGCCGCAGGGGTCACCACGTTCATTCTGGCCGGGCGATATTTCGAAGCGCGTTCCAAGCGGCGCGCGGGCGCGGCCCTGCGTGCCTTGCTGGAGCTGGGCGCCAAGGACGTCGTGATTCGCAGCGATGGCCGCGAACAACGGATTCCGATCGATCAGCTCGGTGTCGGTGACGAATTCGTGGTGCGGCCCGGTGAGAAGATCGCCGCCGATGGCGTCGTGGTCGAGGGGGCCTCGGCGGTGGATGCGTCGATGCTGACTGGCGAAGCGGTTCCGGTGGACGTCGGACCCGGTGACGAGGTCGTGGGTGCGACGGTTAACGTCGACGGCCGACTCGTGGTGCGGGCCAAGCGGGTCGGCGGCGACACGCAGCTTGCCCAGATGGCGCGGCTGGTCGAGGACGCCCAGAGCGGGAAGGCCGACGCACAGCGGCTGGCCGACCGGATCTCGGGTGTGTTCGTGCCGGTTGTGATCGCGCTATCGGTTGCGACTCTGGGCTTCTGGTTGGGCACCGGGGCGTCGGCCGCGATGGCCTTCACCGCGGCGGTGGCAGTGCTGATCATCGCATGCCCGTGCGCGCTGGGGTTGGCCACGCCGACCGCCCTCATGGTCGGTACGGGTCGCGGCGCGCAGCTGGGCATCTTGATCAAGGGGCCCGAGGTGCTGGAGTCGACCAGGCGAATCGACACCATCGTGTTGGACAAGACGGGGACCATCACCACCGGCAGGATGACGTTGATCGACGTCGTCGCCGCCGACGCTGAACGGCCCGACGACGTGCTACGGATGGCCGGTGCGGTCGAGGATGGTTCCGAGCATCCGATCGCCAGGGCCATCGTGACAGGCGCGCGGGAGAAGCTGGGTGAGCTGCCGACGGTCGAAGGTTTCACCAACCTGCGCGGTCTCGGGGTGCGCGGACGGGTCGACGGGCGCGATGTGACCGTCGGACGGCAACGGCTGCTGTCGTCGCACGAGCTTCCCGCGTCGCTGAAAGTCACGGTGCGGCAGGAAGAATCACAGGGTCGCACCGCCGTCGTCGTCGGATGGGACGGTGAGGCCCGGGGGGTGTTGGTGGTCGCGGATGCGATCAAACCGACTTCACCCGAAGCGATCTCGCGGCTTCGTGCGCTGAGGCTGAAGCCGATCATGGTGACCGGCGACAACGAGGCCGCGGCCCGCACGATCGCCGCGGAGGTGGGCATCGAGGATGTCGTCGCCGAAGTACTGCCGCAGGACAAGGTGGATGCCGTTCAGCGCCTGCAAGCTGACGGCAAGGTGGTCGCGATGGTCGGCGATGGCGTCAACGACGCGGCGGCCCTCGCCCAGGCTGATCTCGGACTCGCGATGGGAAGCGGCACCGACGTCGCGATCGAGGCGAGCGATCTGACCTTGGTCCGCGACGACTTGAACGCGGTCCCCGACGCAATCCGCCTGTCTCGCAGGACGCTGGCGACGATCAAGGGAAACCTGTTCTGGGCGTTCGCTTATAACGTCGCGGCGTTGCCGTTGGCGGCGGCCGGGTTGCTGAACCCCATGATCGCCGGTGCGGCGATGGCATTCAGTTCGGTGTTCGTCGTCAGCAACAGCCTTCGGCTGCGCCGGTTCTCGGCTACCGCGTCGCGGTGATCTACAGCGTCGCGTTGATCGGGCCGAGCATGTCGCAGTTCGGCTCGAGCGCGTCCTGAAAGACCTTGCCGCAGCCGCGCCCGCTCGCGATGTAGGTCCCGCCCGGCTGATACGGCTCGAAGAACACTTGCGCGGCGGCCGGCCCTCGCGCCTGCGTGCACTGCCCCTGAGAGTCATGGCCGGCCTGGTGGACGCACGCGACGCTGTACGCCGGCTGGAACGGCGCACCGCAAGCGAGGAACGAGACCGTCGCCGTCACCTTGCTCACGCCGCCGGTGTTCACAACCTGCGGCGGCGACAGCGTGTAGCCGCATGCCGGCTGCGGCGGTTGCGCGTTCGCCGGACCCACACCGAGCAGACCGGATGATGCGACGAACAGCGTGACCAGCACGGCTTTTGCGACGCGGCTCATTCCTGGATCGTAGATCACCTACGCCAGCAGCCGTTTCGAAATGCCAGCGGTCGTCTCACGGCCCTTCGCTGCCTCGAACAATGGTTCGAACCGCTGCCAAGTTCAGTCGCCTCCCCGTCGCACGCGGAACAGCTTCACATCCGACTTGATGCCCTTGAGATGTCGCGCCCCCGCGAACGAGAACGAGAACCCCTCATCGTCACCGACGGCGTCGCGCGTCGACTCCGAGACCAGAACGGTGCCGGGCCGCGCGGCGCTGGTGATGCGGCTCGCGAGGTTCACCGCCCCGCCGAACCAGTCACCGGTGCGGCTCACCGCCATTCCGGTGGCCAGGCCGACGCGCAGCCGTGGGAAGTCCTCGTCGTCGTTGGTCTGCTCGACGAGGGTCAGCGCCGCGTCGAGCAGGGGTACCGGTTCCTGGCTCACGAGCATCACCTCGTCGCCGATCGTCTTGACGAACCGCACGGGCGGGACGGACGCCTCATGCGCGAGATCGAACAGCCGGTGGGCGAGCTGTTCCAGATCCTCCGGGGGCACCGCCTCGCCGAGTCTGGTGAAACCGACGAGATCGGCGAACGCGATCGTCACCAGCCGTGCGCCCGGCAGCCGTTGACCCTTCGCGCGCTCTGACGCGGTGATCGCCTCGGTCTCCATCAGATGGCGCAACTGCAACCGCAACATGTCCTGGATCATCGGACCGAGCAGCGGATCGGCCGTACGCACCAGGGCCTCGGCGTTCTTGGCGATGACGACTTCGGATGCGCCAGGGTCGAGCACCGAAGCCAGCCCGGCGTACCGCATCACCTCCGCGGCCTTCGACAGCCCCTCTGCGAGCACGCGCGTGATCTGGATGATCTGGTCGGGCAGGATTCCGATCTCGATGAAACGTTGACCGTACGCCGCGGCTTCGGCATCGGCACGCAGATGGACCTTGGCGTCGGGGTCATCGACTGTGGGCAGTCCCATCGCGCGTTGAATACGCTGCAGCAGTTCGAGATCGATGCCGGTCTTCTCGCTGGTTTCGCGCGCGGAGACGTAGACCCCGTCGTCGCCGAGCGCCTGACGCGCGCCGAGCAGCATCGGCAGGAACGCGTCTCGGATCACCTCGACGTCGATGCCTTTGCTCACCAACCACTCGACCAGCTCGGCGCGCTCGGCGCGCTCGTCACCTTCGAGCCCGTCGAGCAGACCGGACCCTTCGACGTCGAAGTCATCGGCCACCGGCCCAACGTATACCGCGTGCGATAGTCGAGGGATGGGTTCACCGGTGCTGTACGGGTTGCCGCCGATTGTCGGCGTTGATGCGCACACCTTGATCCTGGGCAATATGCCCAGCGTCATCTCGCTCGCCGCCCAGCGGTATTACGACAACCCACGCAATGCCTTCTGGCGTCATGGGCGACGTCTTCGGGTTCGCGGCCGACGCGCCGTACGAGCAGCGTTGCACTGGACTGACGGCTCACGGGATCGCCGCTTGGGACGTCTTGCACTCCTGTCAGCGCGAGGGCAGCCTCGACTCCGCGGTGAGGCTGGAAAGCATGGTGCCGAACGATTTTCAGCGCTTCTTCGATGAACACCGCGGCATCGAAGTGGTGCTGTTCAACGGTGCGGCGGCCGAGAGAAACTTCACGCGGCTCGTCCGCGTCGCAAGCGATCTGCGGTACCGACGACTGCCGTCGACAAGCCCGGCGCAGACCATGCCATTCGCCGACAAGCTCACGATCTGGCGCGAAGCCCTTTCCGAGGCGGCGACTTAGGACACGGGCGGACGCCGGTGCGCCCACGGGCGTACGCGCTCGATCTGCCCGGCGAGCGACAGCAGCGTCGCCTCATCGAAGGGCCTGCCCACCAACTGCACGGACGTCGGTACGCCGGCACCGTCGAAACCCCACGGCACCACCGCCGCCGGCTGACCCGTCACGTTGAACAACGCCTGGAACGGCACTCGCGAGGCCACCGACAACAGCGTCGACAGCATCCCCCGGCGCTGATACGCCCCGATGCGCGAGGGGCCCCTTGCCGTCCCCGGGGTGAGCACCACGTCCACGTCGTCGAAAATGGACTGAATCCGGTCGGCGGTACGGGCTTCCGCGTCGCGGATGGCCGCCATCCTCCGATCGGAGATCATTCCGCCGACCCGTGCGAAGCTGCGTGTCCTGGCGTCCAGCCGCTCCGGATGGGGCAGCGTCTGGACGTCGTCGTAGCAGCCCCTGAAATACCGCGGCAGTGCCTGGTCGATCATCACCGATGCCGGGTAATCCGGGTCGCGGTCGACCACCTCGTGACCGAGTTCCCGCAGCAGCTCACCCGACTCCTTCAGCGCCGCGCGCTGCGCATGTCCCACCCGGCTCGTCAGCAGCGGAGGAAGCTTGTCGCTCAACGCAATTCGGAGGCGTCGAGGTTCTGCGGAGGCGGCCGCGACGAATCCGGATTCCCCCGTCGTCGCCTCCAAGAACAGCGCCGCGTCCTCCACCGTTCTGGTGATCGGGCCGTTGACGCTGAGGCCGTTCCACGCGTCGTCGTGCGGCGCGATGGGCACCCGGTCTCGTTGCGGTTTGAGGCCGAACAGTCCGCACCACGTCGCCGGAATGCGGATGGAGCCCATTCCGTCGGAACCGAGCGCGATCGGCGCCAGACCCGCGGCCACCGCCGCGCCACTTCCGCCGCTGCTTCCGCCGGGCGCGAAGTCGACGTTCCACGGGTTGCGGGTCGCGCCGAACGTCACCGTCTCGGTGAACGGCCACAGCATCAGCTCCGGCACCGTGGTCTTGCCGATGATCACCGCGCCCGCGTCGCGTAGCCGCTGCACCACGTCCGCGTCGCGGGTCTTGGCGGGCCCGTGTGCGGCGCTGCCGTAGGTCGTCGTCTCACCCTCGATGTCGACGTCGTCCTTGATCGCTATCGGCACGCCCAACAATGGCGCCCGCTCCCCCGCGTCAAGCCGCCGTTGCGCGGCGTCCGCTTCGCGTCGTGCGCCGGCTTCGAGCACCACGCGGTACGAGCGAAGCGTGGTGTCGAGTCGAGCGATCCGCTCGAGATAGTGGCCGAGCAATTCCGGAGCGGTGATGACGCCGGACGCGAGCAACCGCGCCTGCTCAGCGGCGCCTGCGAAGACAAGCTCGCTGGTGTCCACGGCCGCAGCGTAGCCGCTCAGACCCGGTGTCGGTCGGCGTATTCACCGGGTGTAGCACCCAGCATCGTCCGGAAATCGTTGATGAAATGCGCTTGGTCGTACCACCCGAGGCGCACGGCGAGGTCGGCGAAGTCCACGCCCGGGTTCGTCTCGATCTCGAGCGCCGCCTGCTGCAGTCGGTAGCGGCACAGCACCCACTTGACCGGCACGCCGACATACCGGCGGAAGACCCGTTGTGTGGTGCGCGTGCTCCACGGCGACAGGTGCATCACCTGTTCCACCCGGTGCAGCTGATCGTCGTCACTGATCCGGTCGACCAGATCGCGGAGGGCCAAGTAGGTCTCGTCGAGTCCACCGCTGTGTGCCGCGATCAAATCGTCGAGGCGCAGGGCGGCCGATGCCACATCGTCGTGGAGATCGACCACCGAGCCGAAGAGACCATCGTCCACCGGCGCCACTCGTCCGGTCAGGGTCGACGCGTCGCGATCGAAGCGCGCGGTGAAGCCTCCGGGGTGGAATCGCGCGCCCACCACTGCGCCGCGTCCGCCGATGGTCGTCTCGAACACGCGGTCCACGACGCCGTGCACCAAATTGTTCGGTAACGCAAAGCCGTGGCGCGCTTTGTCACTGCCCCATTCATGAGTGATGTGCACCGACGGAAATGTGATCACCGTGCTGGTGAACGGCTCTTCGTCAGCGAGATCCCACTGAACCGACCAGAAGTGCTCAACGAACGGAGCCGCTCGGCGCGAAGGAGCCCAGCGGTCGAGGTCGAATACCGAGGCGCTCGCGGCGCGCCCGACGACACCGCGCACGGGCTTCGCATGTACCGACGTTCCGCCATCGCACATGGGATCGAGGCTACGAAACGTCGCCATGCCCGAGGCATTCGGACTGTCGCGAAATTCCAATAACCCCGGGGCATGGGGCATCCAAAGTGGCGACCATGACCGTCAACAAGATGCCCGAGGGCTACACCAGCCTGACCCCCTTCCTCTGCCTCGACGGCGCCGCGGCCGCGATCGACTTCTACACCTCGGTGTTCGGCGCCACGCTGGTCGACCGTATGGACGGTCCGAACGGCACCGTGGCGCACGCCGAACTCGACTTCGGCAACGGCCGCCTGCAACTCGGCGATCCCGCCGAGGCGTACCAGATCGCCGCGCCGGACCCATCCGGACCTGCCACGTATTCGATCGGGCTGTACTGCGAGGACGTCGACGCGGTCGTGTCGAGGGCCGAACAGGCCGGAGCCGTCGTGCGAGAACCGGCGCAGACGTTCGTCACCGGCGACCGGTTCGCGTCGATCGTCGACCCGTTCGGCACTCGCTGGTCGGTGATGACACGCGTCGAGGACATCTCTGGTGAGGAGCGAGATCGGCGGTTGGCCGCATGGGCGAACGAGAACGTCGCGGGCTGAGCGCTACCGTGGCGGCATGTCCTGTGTGTTCTGCGCCATCGTCGCCGGCGAGGCCCCGGCCATCCGCATCTACGAAGACGACGACGTCCTCGCCATCCTCGACATCCGCCCGTTCAGCCGCGGACACACGCTGGTGATCCCGAAGCGGCACACGGTGGACCTGACCGACACGCCGCCGGAGACCGTCGCCACCTTGGCGCGGGTGGGCCAGCGGATCGCGCGTGCCGCACGCCGGTCCGGTTTGCACGCCGACGGCAACAACGTGGTGATCAACGACGGCAAGGCCGCGTTTCAGACGGTGTTCCACATCCATCTGCACGTGCTGCCGCGACAGCAGGGCGACAAGCTCTCGTTCGCCAAGAACATGCTCCTTCGCCGCGACCCGGACCGTGAGGAGTCGGGACGGCTGCTGCGCGAGGCGCTGGCGGAACTCGACTCGGCTGCGCAAGACTGAGCCCATGAGCATGCCCTGGTACGAGAAGTACATCGGTTACCCGATGCTGTTGCTGCACGACAAGATCTACAAGGGCACCAACGGCCGCATCGGCCACACAGTCCCTGGCGCACCGTCGATGCTGATCCTGCACACGGTCGGCGCGAAAACCGGTTTGCAGCGGTCCAATTCGCTCGCCTATACCCGCGACGGAGACGACTATCTGGTGGTCGCGTCCAAGGGAGGCGAACCGAAAGCGCCCGGGTGGTATCACAACCTCAAGGCCGATCCGAACGTCGAGATCAACGTCGGCCCGAAGCGGATCAAGGTCACCGCGACCCCCGTCACTCACGATGATCCCGACTTCCCGCGACTGTGGAAGATCGTCAACGAGATGCGCGGCAACAAGGACCGCTACATCGGCTATCAGAAGCGGACGTCACGTCCGATCCCGGTGGTCAGGCTGAAGCCTGATAACCGGCCCGCCGGTTGACGCCTGATAACCGGCCCGCCGGCTGACGCCTGATAACCGGCCCGCCGGTTGACGCCTGATAACCGGCCCGCCGGTTGACGCCGGCCTAGAACAACTCTTTGGCCAGCAGTTCCAGCGTGTTGTCGCGCGCTGGCGCGGTCGCCGGGTCGGTGCCGCGGCGGGCCGAAGCCACCGGGTTGACCATGACCTCATCGACACCGAACCGGTCGGCCAGCGCACGCACCTGCTCGGCCGCCTCGGTCGGATCCCCGACGACAGCGCGCCCGAAGGAGGCTTCGGCGATGCGCTGCGCCTGCGGTGTGAGCTCCTGCTGTTGGGCGTCCTCGACGAGATCCAACGGACCCAACGGTTGACCGGTGCGCAGCCGCGCCATCATCTGAAGGTTGGGCAACGCCAAAGCCTCTGCCTCCTCACGTGTTTCGGCGACGACCGCGTTGACCGTGAGGAAGGTGACGGGTTCGGGCGCCAGCTCACTGGTCCGGAACTCCGAGCGGTACACCTCCAGCGCCTCCGCGGTGCCCTGGCCCGAGAAGTGGTGGGCGAACACGTACGGCAGTCCCTTCGCGGCGGCCAAGTGCGCCGAATACATCGACGACCCCAGAAGCCACAGCTTCGGTTCGCTCACCGCAGCGGGTGTCGCCTTGAGGACGTAACGCTGATTCGGAATCGGCACGCGCACGCCGCGCGCACTCATCAAAGCGACCACGTCGTCGAGGTAGTCGGGGAAGGCCTCAATGTCACGATCGTCGCGACCGGCGGCACCGCGCAGCGCCATCGACGTCACCGGGTCCGAGCCCGGCGCGCGGCCGATGCCGAGGTCGATGCGTCCAGGGTGGGCCGCCTCCAAGAGTGCGAACTGCTCGGCGACGGCCAGCGGCGCGTGATTCGGCAGCATCACCCCGCCGGATCCGACCCGGATGTGTTCGGTGTGCGCAGCGAGGTGCGCAATGAGCACCGGTGGGCTGGTGGCCGCCACCGAGGGCATGTTGTGGTGCTCGGCGACCCAGAAGCGGGTGTAGCCGAGGCGGTCGGCGGTCTGCGCGAGCCGCGTCGACGCTGCCAGCGCATCGGAGGTCGACTGGTCGGTGCGCACCGGTACGAGATCAAGGACTGAGAGACGCATAGCAATCACAACGCATTTGAGCGCATGGACGTTCCCCGTACCGCGTCCACCAGCGCTTCCGGGTCGGGCTGCTGTTGCAGGAGGCGCTGGATCGGCCGCAGCGCGCGTTCGACGCTCATCACGCGCATCGCGAGCTCGCGGGCGACGGCGAGCGACCGGCTGCGGCGGAACATCACCTTGGCGAGTTGGCGCGAGTTGTCCTGGGCCGCCTCGATGCGGGGACGTTGTCCGCGTTCGTAGGCGCGCAGCAGCTCACCGAGTGCGATGCGGGGCGCATGGCGGAGCACGCGGCTGAGCACCCACGCCGACTCCATCGCCATGCCCGCACCCACGCCGGCGGTCGGCAGAAACCCGGCCGCCGCGTCACCGAGCAGAACGGTGTGCTCGGTCGTCCAGCGCGGGGCGCGGCAGTCGGTCAACGACCAGTAGTAGGGAGCCGGATCGGTGGCGACGGCGGCCATCGCGCGGTCCAGTCTGGGGTTGACGGTCTTGAGGCCACGGCGCATCGCCGTGACGAAGGGCGCGGGACCTGCCGCGGTGTCCTCACGCGGCCCGCCGAGGAACACCCCGAGCGCATCGGCCACCGGATACATCGCGACCATGCCGCCCGCTCCCCACAACTCCTCACCGAGATCGGAGTCGCCTTCGTCGGGCGCCCACACCACCCAGCCGCCCCAGCCGGTGTCCTCCCACTGCACCGATTGCCCCTCGAACACGAAATCGCGTGACTTCGAGTGCATTCCGTCGGCGATCACGACGAGATCGAAATGCAAGCGGTGATCGGCGCCTTGGCTCCTCACGCGGACGTCGACACCCGCCGACGTCTCCGCCAGGTCGGTGACCACCGAGTCGTACGTCACCGGGCAGCCCGCCTCGGCCAGTACATCGATCAGCCGACCGCGGGCAATGCCGCGGTAGTCGCCGTACCGCGACATCAGGTCGACGGTCGAGTCCGTCCGCAGCATGCGGCCGGTGTGACCGTGCACGGCGTACCGCTTCAGCGGAACGCTCGCCGCGCGATACGCGTCGCGCACGGCGAGGTCGTCGAGTGCGGCGTCGACCATCGGCATCAACGCGAGCATGTAGCCCTGCGCGGGCGCGCTTTCGGCGCGCTCGATCAGGACCGGGTGCCTGCCGTCCCCGCGGAGCAGTTGCGCAACCGTCACACCGGCGATCCCGGCGCCGACAACCAAAATTCGCAATTCGTCCGCGGTCGCCTGCTGGTATTGCTCTTCTAGGCTTCTCGGACTCAACATGTTTTCCACGCTACCATTAAGTGGACCGGGTGGTCCACTCTGTTATCCTGAATCGTGACCTCGGCAAGAATCGCCCGCATGCCCGCAGAGAGGCGACGGCGTTTGGTGGAGACGGCGGCCCTCGAATTCGGTTCCGCGGGTTATGAACACGCGTCGCTCAACCGGATCATCGAGCAGTGCGCGATGAGCAAGAGTTCGTTCTACTACATCTTGTCTTCGAAGGCGGAACTCTACGAATTCGTGGTGGGGGAATTGATCGCTGAAGTGGCAGCCGAAATCGACGTCATCGAGCCCGAGGAATTCGCGGGAACGGAATTCTGGCCGAAAATCGAACGGTACTTCACGAAGCTCGTCCGGGCCTCGCAGCGCGAGCCCACATTCCTGCTGCTGGGACGGATGTTCTACCTGCAGGCCCCCGACCCGGCGAAAACCGCCGTCGGCGGAGCGCTCGGAGCAGTCCGGGAGTGGGTGCGCCGGGTGCTGCACGTCGGTCGTCGATCCGGTGCCGTCCGCACCGACCTGCCCGAGCCGTTGCAGGCGGAGCTCGTTTTCCGAATTCTGCAGGTCTTCGACGAATGGACCATCGCGCACTACGACGACTTCGCGGATTCGGCCCTGCAGGAGTTGGCCGTCGCCCAGTTCGCGACTATTCGACGGACGCTAGCGCCTTAGCCGTGCGGAACACATCGTCGAACATCTGCGGCGTCAGCTTGCCGGTGAACGTGTTCTGCTGGCTGGGGTGGTAGCAGCCCACCAACGTGACGCCGCCCATCTCGGCGGTGGCGGCGTGGCCGAACTTCGGCGCGGGCACCGGCACCGGCACACCGCCCGTGCGCAGCATCTGCAGCGCCGCCCGCCATGCGAACCCGCCGAGCGCGACGACCACGCGCACGTGCGCAGCCGTCAGCCGCCATTCGGCATCCAGCCACGGAGCGCAGGTCGCGCGTTCGGCGGGTGTCGGCGCATTGGCCGGCGGTGCACAGCGCACGGCGGCGGCCACGCGGGTCTCGTTGAGCGCCAAGCTATCTGCCGCGTCGACACACAGCGCCTGGTTCGCCAGGCCCACCCGGTGCAGCGCCGCGAACAGAAAATCGCCCGACCGGTCGCCGGTGAAGATCCGGCCGGTGCGGTTGGCCCCGTGGGCCGCGGGCGCGAGACCGACGACGAACACCCGGGGCCGCGATGACCCCCAGCCCGGAGCCGGACGGCCCCAGTACGGCTCGTCGGCGTAGGACCTGCGCTTGACGACGGCGGCCTCCTCACGCCACTCGACCAGACGGGGACAGGCGCGGCACACCGATACCTCGGCGTCGAGCTCTGCGAGCGACTGCGTCGCCGCGGCCATCGACACGACGTGCGCGGCGGTCTGCGCGACGGCGGTCCTAGACGTGGCGGGGTCACCCGGCCAGCCCGAGCCGGGAGGAACCGGCGACGTGAACCGCCCACCGGTCCGCGGGTGAGGCAAGCGCTGCACAGCACCACTGTGCCTGGTAGGGAAATCTGATGCCGAACGGGCCTGTGCGCTGTTAGATTCTGCCGCGATAACTCATGACGGATAGCCGGCGCGGTCCCCTGATACTGATTTTCTTCGCCGCGCTCACGGCCGGTGCCGGCAACGGAATCTCGCTCGTCGCGTTCCCATGGCTGGTGTTGCAACGCAACGGCTCTGCGCTCGACGCCTCGATCGTGGCGATGGCGGGCTCGCTGCCGTTGCTCGTCGCGACGCTGATCGCAGGGGCCGCCGTCGACTATCTGGGCCGGCGGCTGGTCTCGATGATCTCCGATGCCCTTTCCGCGCTGTCGGTGGCCGCCGTGCCCGTGCTGGCGCTGACGTTCGGCGTCGAGGCCGTCAACGTCGCGGTGCTCGCCGCGTTGGCCGCGCTGGGCGCCTTCTTCGACCCAGCGGGGATGACCGCTCGCGAGACGATGCTGCCCGAAGCGGCGATTCGCGCCGGGTGGACGCTGGACCGCGCCAACAGCGTCTACGAGGCGGTGTTCAACCTCGCCTACATCGTCGGACCCGGCATCGGCGGCCTGCTGATCGCCACACTGGGCGGCATCAACACGATGTGGGTCACCGCGTCGGCATTCATCCTCTCGATCGCCGCGATCGCCGTCCTGCGGTTGGAGGGAGCCGGTACGCCCGACCGCACCTCCCTGCCCGAGGGGGTGTGGGCGGGCGTCGTGGAAGGGCTGAGGTTCGTCTGGCACAACAGGGTCCTTCGCACGCTCGCGATCGTCGACCTGGTGGTGACCGGGCTCTACATGCCGATGGAGTCGGTCCTGTTCCCCAAGTACTTCACCGACCGCGACGAACCCGTGCAACTCGGTTGGGTGCTGATGGCGTTGAGCATCGGCGGCCTGGTGGGCGCGCTCGGCTATGCGGTGTCCTCGAAGTACATCAGCCGTCGGGTGACGATGTTGACCGCGGTGCTGACGCTGGGAGTCGCGATGACGGTCATCGCATTCCTGCCGCCGCTACCGCTGATCCTGGTGCTCTCGGCGATCGTCGGGCTGGTCTACGGGCCGATCCAACCGATCTACAACTACGTCATGCAGACGCGGGCACCGCAGCATCTTCGCGGCCGGGTGGTCGGCGTGATGGGATCGCTGGCGTATGCGGCGGGTCCGCTGGGACTGATCATCGCCGGGCCGCTTGCCGACTCGGCCGGCTTGCACACCACGTTCCTCGCACTGGCGCTGCCGATGCTGCTGCTGGGCATCATCGCCGTGTTCCTGCCCGGCCTGCGCGAACTCGACCACCCGCCAACGGTCTAACGGCGTGACGGTCGGCCGTCGAATTCGTCGCGCAGCGCCGTCTTGAGCACCTTGCCCGAAGCGTTGCGGGGCAGTTCCGGGACGTACTCCACCCGGGTGGGGCACTTGAAATGGGCCAACCGCTCCCGCGCGTATGCGATCAGTTCGTCCTCAGTGGCCCGCGCACCGTCCTCGAGGGCGACCACCGCGATCGGTGTTTCGCCCCATTTGGGGTCCGCGACGCCGACCACCGCGACCTCATGGACTGCCGAGTGGCGATAGAGCACCTGCTCGACCTCGACCGGGTAGACGTTCTCACCGCCGGTGATGATCATGTCGTTCTTCCGGTCGACCAAGGTGATGAAACCGTCCGCATCCATGCGTCCCAGGTCGCCGGTGTGGAACCACCCGCCACGGATCGCTTCGGCTGTCGCTTCGGGCTTCTTCCAGTAGCCCGCGAAAACGGCGGGTCCGCGGACCACGACTTCACCCACCATGTCGGTGGCGACGTCGCGGTCCTGGTCGTCCACGACACGGGTCTGCACGTGGAAGAGCGATCGGCCGACAGAACCGAACTTCTCCGTGACGTGGTCGGCGTCGAGGAGCGTGACGCCTCCGGTTTCGGTGAGACCGAAGCTCCCCTGGAACGGAACACCACCGGCCCGGAAGTACTCGAGCACCGGCATCGGACACGGTGCGCCCGCGCTGACGGCCAATTCGAGCGCCGACAAATCGTAGGACTCAAAATTGGGCACGGCCATGAGCGCCGCCCACATCGCCGGTACGAGAAACTGGACCGTGGCGCGTTCACGCACCATCGCGGCTAGCACTTCCGGGGGGCTGAAAGCGGGCAGTAACACGTTGGTGCCGCCGACGTAGATCAGCGGCAGAGTGTGCACGCTGAGCCCACCGATGTGAAACAACGGCGCCGCCGTGACGGTCCGGTCCCCTTCGCGTAGCCCTCTCCCGGCGCAAACGCCGTTGATCGTATTCCAGAACAGGTTGTCGTGGGTGAGCATCGCTCCCTTGGGCCGGCCCGTCGTGCCCGAAGTGTATGGTAGGCAACACAAGTCGCTACCGGCGATGTCGGCGTCCGCAGGGCGATCCTCACCGCTGGCGAGGAGTTGCTCGAAGTCCGTTTCCCCATCCTCGACTTCACCGCCGACCACCACCCGCGTCCGCACTCGAACGGCCTCGTTGGCGTACGCCGCCCGTGCGACCGCCGATAGCCCATTTGACCACACGAAGGCGACCGCACCGGAATCACAGAGCAGGTAGGCGACTTCGGGTGCGGCAAGCCGGAAATTGATGGGTACGAACACCGCGCCGAGCTTGCCGGTGGCGAACAGCGTCTCGAGAAAGGCGGAGCAGTTGGTCATCAGCCCGGCCACGCGGTCACCCTGCCGCACGCCACACGCGTGGAACGCCTGCGCCAGCCGATTGGTGCGCCGGTCGAATTCGGTGTAGGTGATCCGGCGGTCCCCGTCGATCAGGGCGACCCGGTCACCGCAGAGGAAGGCACGGCGGGTCGCCCAGTCGCCGAATCCGGCATTGCGGTAGTGGATCTCGTCCATGGAGCGACCTTTCCCGAAGAGCCTCCGTTAGCGAGCAGGGCCCTGCCTGGCGATTGCGGCGAGTTCCTCACGAGAACTCGCCCCGACCCGTTGGCACGCGCGATAGATGTGGCCCTCGACGCTGCGCACCGACATCACCAGCCGCTCGGCGATTTCACGGTTCGACAAACCGGCCACCACGAACTCGACGATCTCGCGCTGACGGCCGGTCAGCGGTTGACTGGCCGGAACCCTCAGGGCCGGTGTGCACAGTCCCCCGCAGGCGTCGCTGAGTTCTTTGGCCACGGCGGCGGCATACAGGCCGCGCTTGCGGTGCTGGCCGCGGGTGAACGCGACCGCCGCTTGCGCGGCGGCGTCCGCTGCGGCCGCCCGGTCACCGATGGTGCGGTAGGCGTCGGCGGCCGCGAGCAATCCTTCGCCGTCGTCGGCGGCCAGCGCTTCTGTATGGCGCGCAACGGCATCGGCCAACGGCAACCCGAGTGCGTCGGCGAGTTCACGTGCGGGCTTGGCGCACGATGTGTCACCCCACTGCGCCGCCGCCTGATGACACGCCAGCTCGTGAGTGGGCTGGCGACGCGTGCGGGCTTGGAACGCCGCCGCTCGCACGGTGGCGTTGGCGTCTGTGACGCATCCGTTGGCCACCAAGGACCAACCGGTGGCGATGCTCAGCGCCGTCTGCATGAACACGTAGTCGGGTGGCACGCTCTCACACGCCTCGGCGATTGCGTGCTCGGCCGCCTTCCCCTCACCCAGTTTCGCGTGCGCCTCGGCCAGGGCGAAACAGGTGGCCGGCCGCAAACCGCTTGTCACACCATGCCTTTGCACACCGGCCAACGCCTCGTGCAACAGCGTCACCCCTGCGCGGACGTTGCCCCGCATGAGTTCGGCGTTACCCAGCAGCGACGCCAGATTGGCGTAGGCCAGGCTCGGCATCTCTTTGGCGGAGTCCGCGATTCGCCGTGTCATAGCCTCACATTCGTCGACATGTCCGGTCAACCGGCAGGCCCGGGCATACACGCTGGCGAACCAGAACCGCATGTGCGACGCCTGAAACGACGTCATCGCCCGCTCCAGCGCCGACTCCGCGACCGCGGTAAGTTCGTCGGCCCGGCCGAGCGCACCAAGCGCCATCGTCAGCGCCACAGCCGCCAACATCGCGTCGAAGTCGGTCAGCAGTCCCGACTCCAGTGCGGCCGTGGCCTTTTGGGCTGCGGCGTCACATCGCGCCGATGCGGCGTCGACGCACGCTTCGACGGCCATGCGCGCGAACTGCTCGGCCGTCGACTCGGGACCCGATGCCAGCCGGGTCAGCACCGCACACGCGTCGTCGATGCGGCCGAGCATCCAGATCAGGTTGGCCGCCCTCACAATCGACCAGCGGTGTGCGCTTGCGGTGCCGTCGCCGACCATCCGGCTCAACACTTCCTCGACCTGCGCGCCGCGGCCGAGCAGGAAGAGGTTCAACGCGCGCAGCCCCGGCGCCTCGGCGGCACCGGCGTCGGCTGCCGCGGTCGCGAACCGGTCGGCCAGTTCGAGGTCGAGCAGCGTCATTGCGCCCCGAGCCGCCGTCAGGAAGAGCTCGGTGTCCGGTGGCAGGTCTGATTCGAGCGCGAGCAGTGCCCGTCGCACCGTCGCCTGACCGTCGGACTCACCGTCCTGGGCGAGCCGGTTGGCCAACCTGCCGCGGATCGTCGACAGGTAGAGCTCGCCGGCGGTGGCCCGACGCAATTCGCCGAACAGCGGATGGGCCAGGCGCGCCGCCAAATGGGCCCCGCTTCGCTCGACGGTCACCAGCCGCAACCGCTCGGCGGTCTCCAGCGCGTCCCGGTCCACGACGTCGCACAGGGCGTCGACCTCCAGCGGTTCGCACTGCGACAGCGTGTCGACGACGAGGGCGACAGCCGGGGTCAGTTCACGCAGTTGGCGCCCGACCATGTCACTGATGCTCTGCGACACCGCCACGCCGCCGTCCCAGATCCATACCCCAGCCGTCTGCCGTAGCCGGCCTGCGTCGATCTGATCGGTGACCAACTGGCGCAGGAAGAGGGCGTTGCCGCCGGTCAGCTTCCAGAACCGGTGAGCACTACGGGCGTCGACCGCACCACCGAGGATCTGCTCGATCACGGCGCGGGCCGCGTCGACGGACAGCGGTGCGAGGTCGAGGCGGACGAGCAGTCCGTCCTTCCACAGCGCGGTGATCGCATCGGGTTCGTCGGCGCCCGCGCGAAGGGTGACGACCAGACGGGCCGCCCGGGCCTGCGCAAGCTGATGCACCACGTGCGCGGACAGCCCGTCGAGCAGATGCGCGTCGTCGACCCCGATCAGGGTGCGGCCGTGACGATGTTGGCCGACAAGGGAATTGACCAGTCGGCGTATGTTGGGCACCGGCTCGGCAACGGCCTCGTCGATGACGGCGGTGAACGCGCCCAGCGGTAGCGCTTTCGCGGATTCGGTGCCGACGATCCAGTTCGTGCGGTCGCCCGCGCGGTCGGCGAGCCGAAGCACCTCACGTGCGAGCCGGGTCTTGCCCACCCCTGCGGCGCCGACGAGCACGACGCCGGATGCGTCGGCGCCCCCGCTGAGTGCGCGACGAATGATTGCCAGTTCGCCGTCACGTCCCGCCAGCGGATCCCCGCTGATCACGGCGGAACTATATCCCGCCGTTCTCCCACCCGCGCGGGTTTTCGAGCCGCCGTCACGCGGCTCCGGACCTGTCGAAGCCGCCGGCTCGTACCATGGCGCTGTGGAGTCACCCCTGGCCGATCTGGTCGACGCGCTGCCCGAGGGAGCCGTCGTCACCGATCCGGACATCCTGGGGTCATACCGGCAGGACCGGGCGTTCGACCCGAACGCGGGCACACCGCTGGCGGTGGTGCGTCCGCGCAGCACCCAAGAGGTACAAGCCGTACTGCGCTGGGCGACCGCGAACAAGATCGCTGTGGTGCCACGCGGTATGGGCACCGGCCTGTCCGGCGGCGCATCGGCCCTCGACGGCGCCATCGTGCTGACGACCGAGAAGATGCGCGACATCGCCGTCGACCCGGTGACGCGCACCGCCGTCGTCCAACCTGGTCTGCTCAATGCGGAGGTCAAGAAGGCGGTCGCGGAGTTCGGGCTGTGGTATCCGCCGGACCCGTCGTCGTTCGAGATCTGCAGCATCGGCGGCAACGTTGCCACCAATGCCGGTGGCCTGTGCTGCGTGAAGTACGGCGTCACAACGGATTACGTGCTCGGCCTGCAGGTGGTGCTCGCCGACGGCACCGCGGTGCGGCTCGGCGGTCCGCGGCTCAAAGACGTCGCCGGGCTGCCGCTGACCAAGCTGTTCGTCGGCAGCGAGGGCACGCTCGGCGTGGTGACCGAGGTGACGTTGAAGCTGCTGCCCGCGCAGTCGGCGGCGTGCACTGTGGTCGCGGCCTTCGGCTCGGTGGAATCCGCGGCGGCGGCCGTCGTCGCTATCACGGCCAGGATCCGGCCTTCGATGCTGGAGTTCATGGACTCGGCGGCCATCAACGCCGTCGAGGACAAGCTGAAGATGGGCCTCGACCGCAGCGCTGCCGCGATGCTGGTGGCCGCCTCTGACGACCGTGGTCCGTCCGGCGCCGAAGACGCCCGGTTCATGGCCGACGTCTTCACCGAACACGGCGCCAAGGAAGTGTTCTCGACGTCGGACCCCGAGGAGGGCGAGGCCTTCGTCGCCGCGCGGCGGTTCTGCATTCCGGCCGTGGAGTTGAAGGGCTCGCTGCTGCTCGAGGACGTCGGAGTTCCATTGCCCGCGTTGGCCGATCTCGTCGGCGGCGTGGCCAAGATCGCGGCCAACCACGAACTGCTGATCTCGGTGATCGCGCATGCGGGCGACGGCAACACGCATCCGCTGATCGTCTACGACCCCGCCGATCCCGCGATGACCGACCGCGCCCACCAGGCGTTCGGCGAGATCATGGATCTGGCCGTGAGCCTGGGCGGCACGATCACCGGCGAACACGGGGTCGGCAGGCTGAAGCGGCCGTGGCTGGCCGGTCAGATCGGCCCGGAGGCGATGGAGCTCAACCGGCGGATCAAGGCCGCGCTCGATCCGGACAACCTCCTCAACCCGGGTGCCGCGATTTGATTGCGCCGAGACCGACGTATTGGTTGAAATCACCCGCCGGCCTCGACCAATTCGTCGGTTTCGAGGTCGATGCTATTGACATGGCCCCAGGTTCTGTCGTACCAATGAGACATGACGGCTGCTCTGTCTCATGACACGCCGGTTCGATTCCAGCTCGCCAACGCCGACACGTGGGCCGATCCGTGGCCGATGTATCAGTCCCTGCGCGACCACGATCCCGTACACCACGTCGTGCCGAGCGACCGGCCGGATCACGACTACTACGTCATGTCGCGCCATGCCGACATCTGGGCCGGCGCGCGTGATCACGAGACGTTCTCTTCGGCGCAGGGGCTCACGGTCAACTACGGGGAGCTCGAACTGATCGGCTTGGCCGACAACCCGCCGATGGTCATGCAGGACCCGCCCGTGCACACCGAGTTCCGCAAGCTGGTGTCGCGGGGATTCACGCCTCGGCAGGTCGAGGCGGTCGAGCCGAAGGTCCGCGATTACGTCGTCGAGCGCATCGAGCGCATCCGGAGCAACGGCGGCGGCGACATCGTCGCCGAACTGTTCAAACCGCTGCCGTCCATGGTGGTCGCCCACTACCTCGGCGTACCGGAGGCCGATCGCGACAAGTTCGACGGCTGGACCGAGGCGATCGTCGCCGCCAACACCGCCGACGGCGGAATCGGCGGTGCGCTCGAGACGCTCGGCGACAAGCTGGGCGAGATGATGGCATACTTCACCGATCTCATCGAGCGGCGACGGGTCCAGCCAGAGGACGACACCGTGTCGCATCTGGTGGCCGCGGGTGTGGGTGCCGACGGCGACATCGCCGGTGTGCTGTCGATCCTCGCGTTCACCTTCACCATGGTCACCGGCGGGAACGACACCACCACCGGCATGCTCGGCGGCTCGGTCCAGTTGCTCCATCAGCGGCCCGACCAGCGTCGCCTTCTTGTCGAAAACCCGGACCTGATACCGGATTCGGTCGACGAGTTCTTGCGCATGACCTCACCGGTGCAGGGGCTGGCCCGCACCGTCACCCGCGATGTGACGGTGGCCGACACCACCATCCCGGAGGGCAGGCGGGTGCTGTTCCTCTACGCATCGGCCAACCGCGACGAACGCCAATTCGGCGAAAACGCATCCGAACTCGACGTGACGCGCAGACCCCGTAACATCTTGACCTTCAGCCACGGCGCGCACCACTGCCTCGGCGCGGCGGCCGCGCGCATGCAGTCGCGCGTCGCTCTGACCGAACTGCTGACGCGCATCCCCGACTTCGAGGTCGACGAGAGCGGAATCGTCTGGGCCGGTGGCAGTTATGTACGACGACCGCTGTCCGTTCCGTTCGAGGTGGTCGCCTGATGGCCGGTGACTGGTTGGCCGCGCGGCGCACCGAGGTGGCCGCGGACCGAATTCTCGACGCGGCGGGTGAGCTGTTCACCCAGAAAGAGGCCGCGACCGTCGGCATGAACGAGATCGCTTCGGCGGCAGGATGTTCTCGCGCCACGCTGTACCGCTACTTCGAGAACCGCGAAGCGCTCTACACCGCCTACGTGCACCGCGAGAGTTACCGGCTGTACCGCGAGATGACCGAACAGATCAACGCGCTGACCGATCCGCGTGAGCGGTTGATCGAGGGGATGCTGGCCTCGCTGCGCAACGTGCGCGAAAGCCCAGCCCTGGCATCGTGGTTCGCCACGACCCAGCGACCGATCGGTGCGGAGATGGCCGAGGAGTCCGAGGTGATCAAGGCGCTGACCGAGGCGTTCGTCATCTCGCTCGGTCCCGACGCACCGGAGTTGGTCGCACACCGCGCGCGGTGGCTGGTGCGGGTGATGACCTCGCTGATGCTGTTCCCCGGCCACGACGAGGACGACGAGCGGTCGATGCTCGAGGAGTTCGTCGTTCCGATCGTGCTGCCCAGCCAACGGGAGCCGACGCTCTAGCGCCGGATTCGTCAGGCCACCCAGTAAGCCTGAGCCTTGATCGCCTTCTTCGAGATCTTGTACTGCTCGCGGAAGACCTTGGCCACCGCGCGGGTCGTGCGGTTGTCGCATGCGACCCATCCGAAGTGGTCGGGGGCGTCGAACGCGGCTGCGGCCACCGCTTCCACGAGTGCCTCGCCGGCGTTCTTGCGGTCCACCCACATCACGTCGGTGGTGCGGGCGACCGGTAGCTGCCGGTCGTCGTCGTGTGCCGCCTCCAGGAACACCCGCGCCGGGGTGTCGCCGATGGCGGTCAGCAACGAGTTGATGGCGGGCAGCGACGCGGTGTCGCCGACGATCACGTAACCGGCAGGCGGCGGTTCGGGCAGCGTGAAGTTGCTGCCGAGCACCGTGACCTCGATCGTGTCGCCGGGCTGCGCGTTTTCCGCCCAGTGCGAGGCGACGCCGTCATGCAGCGCGAACTCGATGTCGACGGTGTCGGCTTGTGGGTTCGGGTCGACCAGCGTGTAGCCGCGCTGATGCAGCTTCTCGCCGTCGGCGAACCACATGCGGATCCACATCGTCGGGTGCAGCGGCGAGCCTTCGAGCATGCCGCCTGCGTCGAAGCTCAGCCGCAGGTAGTGCGGGCTGATCTCGCGTTTACCGGTCACGGTCAGCCGGTAGTCGCCCGCGCGCAGCAGCTTGAGCACCGCGCCCTGGAAACCTCGCGTTGGCTTCTTGTCCGACATCACTAGCCTTCCGTGTCGCTGTCCCGGTTAGGCTACCCTAATCTCCGATGTGCGGAAGCGGCAGATAGCACGCTTGGGGGCCTTAGCAGGTTGATCCCACCCACCTGGTGGGTGCGATCAACTCGTCAACGCGGTGCCGTCAGGGCCGCACGCGGGTGAACCGGTGCAGGAGCCACGCCAGCGGGACGGTCATCACGAAGGTGACGAGGAACAGCATGACGATCGAACCGGTGTAGATCGGATAGTGCAGCACCTCAACCATCGCCAGCTCCATCAAGATCAGGTGGATCAGGAAGATCTCGTAGGAGATCTCGCCGAGGAACACCATCGGCCGACTGGACAGCAACCGGGCGTAGACGCCGCGATCACCGAGCGCCAGCGGCGCCACCGCCAGCGTGGCGATCACCGTGTAGAAGAACACCTTCACCAGCGCCTCGCGCAGCTCGGCGGGCGAGGTCGTCGGTTCTCCGGCAATGGGCGTGGACGCGATGAAATAGCACGCCACCGCCAGAGGTACGCACGCCAGGCCGTACGCCCGCACCCCCAGCGGTTGCAACGCCGAAAGCAGCATCCCGCCGATGAACCAGACGAGGTACGACGGCAGCCACAGCCGCGCGCCGTCGGGCAGAAAGTCGGTGGTGTGCACCAGGATCAGCCACGCGGGCGTGATCAGCGCCAGGGCGGCCAGTCCGCCGATCAGCAGGCCCGGACGCCACCGTCGTCGGCACAGCACCACCAGCAACAACCACGCCAGCAGCGGCAGCACCGCGTAGAACGCGACCTCGACCGCCAGGCTCCACATCTGCGTAAGCCCTTGATGCAGAAACGAATACAGATAGTTGTCGGTGTAGATCTGGGTCAGCGTGAGGTTGCGCAGCAACCCCTCCCACGTGTGTCCGGGGTTCGGGCCCGCCGTGCGGAAGTGGTAGACGAGGTATGCCGCAAGGACCGTGACGACGTACGCGGGCATGATGCGAAGCACCCGGCGCCAGGCGTAGCGGCGCACCGAAGGTCCGGGCCTCCCAGCCGCGGACGCCTTCACCCACGGCGAGAACAACAGAAATCCGCTGAGCACGAAGAAGATCGGCACCCCGATCTCGGCGCGGGAGTACACCAGGCCGACATAGCCCTGCGGGTACTTGCCGGTCGTGTACGCGGCGTGGGTGAGCATCACCAACAACGCGGCGACGGCGCGGATACCGGTGAGCGAGGAGACACGTTCGACCCTGCTGACGGATTCCAGTCCGCCCTGCGCGTCCAAGCCGCGCGACAGCGTCATCTCTGCTTGTGCCGGCCCTTGTCCGGCCGTCGGTCGGGCTGCAGGTTGATCTTCACCCCCGAGATACGGGTGTTCTCAAGGGCTTTGAGTGTCTTCCTCGGCAGATCGGCGGGCAGCTCCACCAACGAGAAATCCGGGCGGATGGTGATGTGGCCGAAGTCGCTGCGGTGCAGACCGCCTTCGTTGGCGATGGCGCCGACGATGTGGCCGGGTCCGACCTTGTGCCGTTTGCCCACCGAGATGCGGTAGGTGGCCAGGCCTTCCCGCGGTTTGCGGTCGGGCTTGTCGCGGCGGGGACGCTCTTCGCGTTCGCGTCGTTTCTCCGGCGGCGGTTCGACCATGAAGAACTCGTCACCGCCGTGCGCCTGTGTCGCCAACGCCGCAGCAATGTCGGCGATCGGCACGTCGTGCTCGCGTTCGTAGTCCTCGATGATGCTGCGGAAGACGTCGACGCCCGGAGCGCTCAGCGCTTCGGTGATCGAGTCGCGGAACTTCGCCACCCGCTGGGCGTTGACGTCCTCGACCGTGGGCAGTTCCGCCTCGACCAGCTTGGACCGGGTGGCCTTCTCGATGGCCTTGAGCAGATGGCGCTCGCGCGGCGTCACGAACAGCAACGCCGACCCGGACCGGCCCGCCCGGCCCGTACGACCGATGCGGTGCACATAGGACTCGGTGTCGTTGGGGATGTCGTAGTTCAACACGTGCGAGATGCGTTCGACGTCCAGTCCACGGGCGGCGACATCCGTCGCGATCAGGATGTCGATCCTGCCGTCCTTCAATGCGGCGATGGTGCGCTCGCGCTGCGCCTGCGGGATGTCTCCGTTGATCGCTGCCGCGGCGAAGCCTCTCGCCTTGAGCCGCTCGGCGACCTCTTCGGTGGCCTGTTTGGTGCGGACGAACACGATCATCGCGTCGCCCTCTTCCACCTCGAGCACGCGCGTCAGCGCATCCATTTTGCGGTGGCCGGAGACCTGGATGTAGCGCTGCGAAATGTTCTCTGCGGTGGCGGTTTTCGCCTTGACCGTGACCTCGACCGGGTCGTGCAGGTATTTCTTGGTGATCTTGCGGATCGCCGGCGGCATGGTCGCCGAGAACAGCGCGACCTGCTTGAACTCGGGGGTGTCGGACAGGATGCGCTCGACGTCCTCGGCGAAGCCCATCTGCAGCATCTCGTCGGCCTCGTCGAGCACGAGGTAGTCGAGCCGCGACAGGTCCAGGCGGCCCTTCTCGAGGTGGTCGATCACCCGGCCCGGCGTGCCGACGACGACCTGGGCGCCGCGTTTGAGCCCCGCCAGCTGCGGACCGTAGGACGACCCGCCGTAGATCGGCAGCACGTTGACCTCCGGCAGGTGCGCGCCGTAGCGGCCGAACGCCTCGGCCACCTGCAACGCCAGCTCGCGCGTCGGCGCCAGGACCAGCGCCTGGGTCGCCCGGCTGTCGGTGTCGATCTTCGACAGGATCGGAATCGCGAACGCGGCGGTCTTGCCGGTGCCGGTCTGGGCCAGACCCACCACGTCGGAACCGGCCATCATTGCCGGAATGGTGGCCGCTTGGATAGCCGACGGTGTCTCGTAGCCGACGTCGACGACGGCCCGCAGCACCGAAGGGTGAATCTGCAGGTCGTCGAAGGTCAGGTCGCCGGTCGAGCCGTCGTGGCTCGCATCCGACTCGGCGGAGGTCATCGGCGTCGAGTCTAGTGCCCGCGAGCAGCCCGATTCGCCACGCGGTGTGTCGGCGCGACCTGGTCGACGCGATTTGCAAGGGTGGCTCAGGTGATGTGCACGGTTCGGCTCAACGGCCTCATGCGATCGGCGGCGGTGCTCTCGGCGGTGCTGGTGGTCGCCGTCGGCTGTGGAGCAAGCGACTCGACGGTCTCCAAGACCCCCGACGCGATGCCCCCCGCCGCACCTCCCCCGGCCGGGCCGCCGCCGTCGGCCCCGAACGCGGCGGCGTCCAGCGCACCCGTGGCGGCCGATCCGTGCGCGGTCAACCTCGCCGCGCCGGAGATCACCAGGGCGGTGGCCGAGTTGCCCCGCGACCCGCGCAGCGACCAGGGCTGGAACCCGGAGCCGATCGCAGGCAACTACAACGAGTGCGCGCAGCTATCGGTCGTCATCGTCAAGGCCAACACCAACGCCACCAACCCGAACACTCGGGCAGTGATGTTCCACCTCGGCAAGTTCATCCCGAGCGGGGCGCCGGACACCTACGGGTTCAACGGCGTCGACACCTCGGAGAGCACCGGCGACACGGTCGCGCTGCGCTACTCGAACGGCGTGCCCGGCCTCGACAGCGTGGTCAGGTTCCGCTGGAACGGAAACGGCGTCGAGTTGATCGGGAACACCGGCGGCTGAGGGACCGCCCGGCGGCCGCCTCCGCCGAACGTGGGTTACCCGCACACCTTTCGTGGCGCCGACGTGTGTCGAGCCCACACTCGGCGACCTAGAGCCAAGCAATTCGCGCGTCGAGTCGAACCTCATCCGAACGCGGCCAACCCCTCGCCTGCATCGCGTCCCGTACGCGCGCGAGAAAGATATGGGGGCGAGTGCGCAGAATATCGCGACTCGCCCGGATGATCAGCCAGCGCTGACCCGCCAGTTCAGCCAGCCGGTCGATGTCGCGCGCGTGCTGTGCGGGATCATCCCAATGCTGCGGACCGTCATATTCGACGCCGACCTTGAATTCCTCCCAGCCCATGTCGACGCGGCCGATGAAGGAGCCGTACTCGTCAGCGACGAGGATCTGCGTTTGCGGCCTCGGAAATCCGGCGGCGAGCAGCAGCAGGCGTGTCCTGGTTTCCTGCGGCGACTCCGCGCCGCCGTCCATCAACTCGAGCACCCGCCGCAGCTGCACGATGCCGCGGGCGCCACGACGCGTTTCGGCGAGACGCTCGACGTCGACCGGCTTGAGACCGGTGGCGTTCGCCAGCGCGTCGACCCTGATGATCGCCGTCTCGAGGCTGCCCCAGCGGCCGAGGTCGAACGCCGTTCGCACCGGCGTGGTCACCGGCATTCCGTGGACGATGCCGATCTCCTCAGCGCGCAGTTTCGCCCGCTGGATGGTGATTCCGTCGACAGCACAGGCCTCGCCACGGATCAATTCGGCGGGCAGGTTCTCGTCGATCCATCGGGATCCGTACAACGCCGCGGCGGATAGTCCGGCGATCGTGGCGTTTCGCCGGGACCACAGCCACGCCGCAACCGCCCGTCTCTCCGGCGTCAGCGTCACCCCTTTCGGCAGGTAGACATTGCGATAGACCATGTTGTGGCGGCTGACCAGTGTTCGCCTGGTCACTCCGCCTGCCGCCAACCCCTCGGTGCCGATGAACGGCAATGAATTCGTATCCATGCGGAGACGGTCAGTACGGGGTCTCACACAATTCGGTCAGCGCGGCCCACGGAACGCTCGGGCTGTGGATACGCGCGTCGTTGTGAATCGGCGAGTGTGGCCTCGTGTCACGCCCGAGCCGCAATTGGCGTGCGGGTAACCCACGTTCGCGGAGACTGAGGGACCGGGATGTGTCGTCCGGGTCACATACAGTGGCAGCGTGTTCGTGGCCTCCGAGGGCGCCGAAACCCGCGTCGTATACAGCGCATCCGATCTCGCAGCGGCAGCCCGCTGCGAGTACGCGCTGCTGCGCGCGTTCGACGCCAAGCTCGGGCGAGGTCCCGCCGTCGCGAGCGAGGACGAGCTGTTGGCCAGGACGGCTCAGCTCGGCGATGAGCATGAACAGCGACACCTCGATCTGCTGCGCGACGGGGCCGACGTCGCGATCATCGGCAGGCCTCCGTACACGATCGACGGGCTGACCGCCGCCGCCGAGCAGACGCGTCGCGCTGTGGAGCGCCGCGCCGAGGTGATCTACCAGGCCGCGATGTTCGACGGCCGATTCGTCGGCTTCGCCGACTTCCTGATCCTGGAGCGGGACGCCGACGGTGAGCGGTATCGATTGCGCGACACCAAGCTCGCGCGCTCGGTGAAGGTCGAGGCGCTGCTGCAGTTGGCCGCCTACGCCGAAACACTCGCGGCCGCGGGTGTGCCGGTGGCCGAGGAGGTCGAGCTGATCCTGGGCGACGGCGCCACCGCGAGCTACCGCATCGACGAACTGCTCCCGGTCTATCGCCCGCGGCGCGAAGCCCTGCAGCGCCTGCTCGACGACCACTTCGCGTCGGGCGAGCCGGTCGACTGGGCCGACGACACCGTGCGCGCGTGCTTCCGCTGCCCGGAATGCGAGGCCCAGGTCCGCGCCGGCGACGACCTGTTGCTGGTGGCGAACATGCGGGTGAGCCAACGGGCGCGCCTGCTCGACGCGGGCATCAGCACGGTCGCCGAACTCGCGCGACACGAAGGACCGGTCGCCGAGCTTCCGGCCCGGACCCTTACCGCACTGCGGGAGCAGGCCAGGCTGCAGCTGGCGCCGCGGGTGGAGGGCAAGCCGCCGTATCAGATCGTCGACGCCCAACCGTTGACCCTGCTACCCGACCCCGACAAGGGCGACCTGTTCTTCGACTTCGAAGGCGACCCCCTGTGGAGCGCCGACGGCCGCGAGTGGGGCCTGGAGTACATGTGGGGAGTGCTCGAGGTCGGCGGCGGTTTCCGGCCGCTGTGGGCGCACGACCGTCCGAGTGAGCGTAAGGCCCTTGTCGACTTCCTCAAGCTGGTGCGCCAGCGCCGCAAGCGGTATCCGAAGATGCACATCTACCACTACGCGGCGTACGAGAAGACGGCGCTTCTCCGGTTGGCCGGGCGCTACGGGGTCGGCGAGGACGAGGTCGACGACCTGCTGCGCAGCGGTGTTCTGGTCGACCTGTATCCATTGGTGCGCAAGAGCATTCGCGTCGGCACCGAGAACTACAGCCTGAAGTCCCTGGAGCCGCTGTACATGGGCTCCGAACTGCGCACCGGCGACGTCACCACCGCCACGGAATCGATCACGATGTACGCGCGGTTCTGTGAGCTGCGCGCCGAAGGTCGCCGCGACGAAGCCGACAACATGCTCAAGAAGATCGAGGACTACAACCGCTACGACTGCCGATCGACCCACCGGCTGCGCGACTGGCTGATCAAGATCGCGATCGAGTCGAGCGTCCCGCCGCTCGGGCCGCAGCCGGTCACCCAGAGCGTCGCGGTCGAGGACACCGATCAACTGGCGCGCACGCTGATGGACTTCGCCGGAGACGGTGTGGCCCAGCGCAGTCCGCAGCAGACGGCCGTGGCGTTGATGGCCGCCGCGCGTGGATATCACCGCCGCGAGGACAAACCGTTCTGGTGGGCGCATTTCGACCGGTTGAACAGTCCTGTCGACGAGTGGGGTGACACCAGCGACGTGTTCCTGGTCGACGCCGACGGCGTGGCGGTCGTCAAGGACTGGCATCTGCCGTCGACGCGGGCCCGCAAACAGCAGCGCTGGCTGGAACTGACCGGGGCGCTGGAGGGCGGTGACGTCAGCAGAGAGGTGTTCGCACTGTATGAACCGCCGTCGCCCGCGGGCATGGCGGACAACGCGGACCGGCGCGCGGCCGGCAACGCCGACGTCATCGAGGTCGACGACCCGCCCACCCGGGTGGTGATCTGCGAACGCGAAACCCCTGCCGGGACGTTCACGCAAACCCCGTTCGCGCTGACGCCGCGAAACATCGTGCCCAACAAGAAGTTACGTGAGGCCATCGACAGCGCGGCCGCAGAGGTCGCCGCTGCGCTACCGGATCTGCCGCGCACGGCGGTGGTCGATATCCTGCTGCGCCGGCCGCCGCGCACCCGCAGCGGCGCCCTTCTTCCCCGCACCGGCGATGTCACCGCCGACATCGCCGCCGCGGTGCTCGACCTGGACTCGTCGTATCTGGCGGTGCACGGCCCACCCGGGACCGGCAAGACGTACACGGCCGCCCGGATCATCGCCCGCCTGGTCAACGACCACCAGTGGCGCATCGGTGTCGTGGCGCAGTCACATGCGGTGGTGGAGAACCTCTTTCGCGACCTGATCAAGGCAGGCGTGGCCCCTGAGCGCATCGCCAAGAAGGACTGTCCCGACGACGTCGGTTGTCAGGCGATCGACAAGGACGAGTACGCCGCGTTTATCGCCGACCACGCCGGCTGCGTCATCGGCGGCACCGCATGGGATTTCGCGAACGACACCCGCGTGGAGGCCCGCAGCCTGAACCTGCTGGTGATCGAGGAGGCTGGCCAGTACTGCCTGGCCAACACCATCGCGGTGGCCAGGGCGGCCGACAGCCTGATGCTGCTAGGCGACCCGCAACAGCTGCCTCAGGTCAGCCAGGGCCACCATCCCGAGCCGGTCGACGCATCGGCGCTGGGCTGGCTGGTGCAGGAGAACCGCACGCTGCCCGAACAATTCGGCTACTTCCTCGACCGCTCCCACCGAATGCATCCCGCGGTGTGCGCCCGGGTGTCCCGGCTCGCCTACCAGGGCAGGCTGCAGTCCGCGGAGGGCCAGCCGGCAGCGCGCCGCCTTGACGGCCAGGCTCCCGGTGTGCGCGTGGTGCCCATTCCCCACGACGGCAACTCCACGAGCAGCCCTGAAGAGGCCGAAGCCATTGTCGCGGCGACACTGACGCTGCTCGGCAGCGACTGGACCGACGAGCACGGCACCCGCGCGCTGACCCAGAAGGACGTCCTGGTCGTCGCCCCCTACAACGCCCAGGTACTGCTGCTGCGCGACTATTTCGAGAACGCCGGGCTGCCCGACGTCGCGGTCGGCACCGTGGACAAGTTCCAGGGCAGGCAGGCGCCGGTGGTGTTCGTATCGATGACGGCGTCCTCCATCGACGATGTGCCGCGCGGAATATCGTTTCTGCTCAACAGGAATCGACTCAACGTCGCGGTCAGCCGCGCGAAGTATCTCAGCGTGATCGTCCGGTCGGAGGCGCTCACCGAGTATCTGCCGAGCACACCGGACCGCTTGATCGAGTTGGGCGCGTTCCTGTCGCTGGGCGCGAGCGACACACCGACGTGATGAGCCTGACCGAGCGGCTGGCCGAGATCGTCGGGAAGGCCTACGTCAGCAGCGACCCCGACGTGCTCGCCGCACGCGTCGTCGACCACACCGGGCGGTACCGCGGCCGGGCCAGCGCCCTGGTGCGGCCGGGGTCGGCCGATGAGGTCGCGGCGGTGCTGCGGGCCTGCCGCGATGCCGGTGCCTACGTCACCGTGCAGGGCGGGCGCACATCGCTGGTGGCGGGCACCGTTCCCGAGCACGACGACGTGCTGCTGTCGACCGAGCGACTGCGTGACATCGGTGACGTCGACGTCACTGAACGTCGAATCCCGGTGGGCGCCGGCGTGACTCTGGCCGAGGTGCAGCGGGCGGCCGGCGAGGCGGGGCTGGTGTTCGGCGTCGACCTGGCCGCGCGCGACACCGCGACCGTCGGGGGGATGGCGTCGACGAACGCCGGCGGGCTGCGCACCGTCCGCTACGGCAACATGGGCGAGCAGGTGATCGGATTGGATGTGGCGCTGCCCGACGGTTCGGTCGTGCACCGGCACAGCCGGGTGCGGATGGACAACACCGGCTACGACCTGGCGTCGCTGTTCGTCGGGGCGGAAGGCACTTTAGGCGTCATCACCGCGCTCGATCTGCGGCTGCACCCCACGCCGCCACACCGGGTGACCGCGATCTGCGGGTTCGCCGACCTCGACGCGCTCGTCACCGCCGGGCGGATCTTTCGCGACCTGGACGGCATCGCCGCACTGGAGTTGATCGACGCGCGCGCCAGCGCGTTGACCGCCGAGCACGCCGGGGTGTCCGCGCCCGTCGACGGGGCCTGGCAGCTTCTGATCGAACTGGCGGGCGACACCGACCAGACCGATCGACTCGCCGACGCGATCGGGGGCGCAGACCTGTGCGGCGAACCCGCCGTCGGCGTCGACACCGCCGCACAGCAGCGACTCTGGCTGGTGCGCGAGGCCATCGCCGAAGTGCTCGGCGTGTACGGGCCGCCGCTGAAGTTCGATGTTTCGCTTCCGCTTTCGGCCATCGCGCAGTTCGCCGCCGATGCCGTTCGACTCGTCGGCCGCCACGCGCCCGACGCGATTCCGGTGCTGTTCGGTCATGTCGGCGAGGGCAGCCTGCACCTGAACCTCGTGCGGTGCACGCTCGACAGCCAAGCCGAACACGCCCTGTACTCGGCGATGATGGACCTCATCGCCCACCTCGGCGTCAACGTCAGCAGCGAGCACGGCGTCGGCACCCGCAAGCGCCCGTACCTCGCAATGTCGCGCACCGACGCCGATATCGCGGCCATGCGCACGGTGAAGGCGGCCTTCGACCCGTCCGGCTACCTCAACCCCGCGGTGCTGTTCGATTAGTTGTGGTCGTCGCGCGCATGCCTGCCTCTGGAGCGGGGCTCCGTCCGGTAGCGATAGGCCTCGCCATCCGGCCGGGCCGATTCCAGCGATGTGAGTCGCCGCTCGTTGTCCACGTGTAAACCGTTGTGCGACAGCCCGATCGGATCGGCTGCGGGTTTTGCGGGCGGCGCGGGCGGAATATCGGCCAGCAGTTGGTCGAGAATCGCGCGCCACGAGTCGTCGGACTGCTCGGGTGGGCGCTCGTCGCGCGCGGGCATCGGCTCGGTCGCCGGCTCGCGCTCGGCGGGAACCCATGACGCAGAGCCGTCGTCCCAGTCGATGGTGTACTCGACGTAGTCGTCATCGTCGTCGACGAACGCCTCGTCGTCGTCGGGCTCGTCGACTGGTTCCGCGGCGGCGGGGTCCTCTGGTGTTCGGCGCGCATAGCCGACCAGGAACACCGCGGCGAGCACACCGAACAGCGCGACGAACGCGGGCAACAACAGCGACTGCGACATGGCGGCCGCGAACGGCGTGTGCAGGAACGACGGCAACTGCGTCGAACCCGCATCACCCTGAGCCGGATCGGCGGCCCACGGCGGCATCTCGGAGTTGACCTGCCACGTCATGAACGCCGCCATGCTGGCGCTGCCCAGCACGGCCCCGACCTGGCGGGTGGTGTTGTAGACACCCGAACCCGCACCGGCCAACCGGGCCGACAGGTTGCGGGTAGCCGTCGCGGCGAGCGGAGACCAGATGAACGCCATCCCGATCCCCGTCGCGGTCAGCGGCAACACCAGCCGCCAGATCGCGGTGTCGGGCGCCATCTCCAGTGAGAGCCAGGTCAACGCGATCGCCAACACGGAGAACCCGAATCCGACCACCGGGCGTGGGTGCCACCGGTCGACGATCCGTCCGACGACGGGCGCGAGCACACCTGTGGCGATCGCCATCGGCGCAGTCAGAAGCGCCGACTGCGTCGGCGACAACCCGCACACCGTCTGCGCGTAGAACATGACCGGCACGATCATCCCGGTCACGACGAACCCGATCGTCGCGACGCCGAATGTCGACAGCGAGAAGTCGCGGTCGCGGAAGATCTCGAGTGGCAGCAGCGGATCATTACGGTTTGCTGCCTGCCAGAACAGGAACGCGGCCACCACGCCGGTGCCCAACGCCATCAGGCCCCAGACCCAGTGGGTCCACCTGTTCGCCTGACCCTCCTGCAGGGCGAACACGATGAGGAACAACCCGACCGCCGAGAGGATCACCCCCGCAACGTCGAGTCGCTGCCTCTGTCTCGGCAGCTCGGGCACCAGCCGCAGCGCCAACGCCACGCCCACCACCCCGATCGGCACGTTGACGAAGAAGATCCACTGCCACCCGAGGGCGTCGACCAGGATCCCGCCGGCCAACGGACCGACCAGCGTCGCGACCCCGGCCGTCGCCCCCCACACGCTCATCGCCATGCCGCGCCGTTCGGCGGGGAAGATGCGGGTGACCGTCGACAGGGTCTGCGGCGTCAGCAGTGCCGCGCCGACGCCCTGCACGACCCGCGCTGCGATCAGCATCCCGATCGTGTCGGACAGTCCGCACCACAGCGAAGCGACGGTGAACACCGTGAGGCCGAGAAGGTAGAGGTTCTTGGGGCCGAACCGGTCACCGAGACGGCCCGCCACCAGCAACGGCACCGCGTATGCGAGCAGATAGGCGCTCGTGACCCACAGGACGGCGTCGTAGCTGGCGTCGAACCTCGCCATGATCGACGGGTTGGCGACCGCGACGATCGTCGCGTCCACCAGGATCATGAAGAAGCCGACCATCATCGCCCACAGCGCATGCCACGGGTTCGTTGACGCGTTCTGCCTGGTGAAAAGCGTTGACAACATTCTGGGTCGACTAGCACTCGGGGATCCCGCCGACGCTACGGAGCGTGGTCGATCCCGACAAGGCGGGACCACGCGCTGCGAAGCGTCAGGCCGGTTCGGGCACGACGTCAGCGGTGACGTCGCGTTCGGAGTCGTCCGCGCGTCCGGCCGCTGACACACCGACGGCCATGAGCGCGAGCAACGCGATCACCATACCCACCGTCATCACCGCGGCCAGAGCGAACTCGTCGTTGCCGAGGGCACCGACGAGCGGTGCGATCGCAGCACCCAGACCGAACTGTCCCGCGCCGAGCAGAGCGGCCGCGGTGCCCGCGGCGTCCGGATGCCGGGTCAACGCCAGCGCCGGCGCGTTCGGGATGACGAAGCCCACGGCGGCCAGCAGCACCCACACCGGGACGACGAATCCGACCACCCCGCCGACGTCGGCAACCGTGATCCCGACGAAGACCGCACCGCCGAGGGAGGCCACGGTCAGGGCCCACAGCACGATGGTCTGCGGCCCGAACCGGCGCAGTAAGACGACGTTGAACTGCGTGGTGCCGATCAGCGCGATCGCGCCGGCGGCGAAGACCAGCGCGAACCCCTGCTGATCCAGACCGTAGCGACCCTGCAGGACGAACGGCGCCGCTGAGATATAGGCGAACAGCCCCGACATGCCCAGCGCCGCGACCAGCACCAACACCACGAACCGGGTATCGCGCAGCAACTCCAGGTACGTCATCGCGATACCGCGCACCTTCAGCGGGCGACGATGCGCGACCGGCAGCGTCTCCGGCAGGGCCGTCGCCGCCACCACCAGCAACAACCCCGCCAACAGCACCAGAGCGGCGAACACCCAGTGCCAGGAGGCCTTCAGCAGGACCGCGGCGCCCAACGAGGGAGCCAGCACGGGCGCCACGCCGAGCACCAGCATCAGTCGTGACATCACCGTGGCCGCGACCGAGCCGGTAAACAGATCGCCGACGACGGCGACCGCGACCACCGAGGCCGCTGCGGCGCCCATCCCCTGCAGCGCCCGAGCCAACCCGAGCACCTCGATGTTGGGCGCGAACATGCACATCAGCGAGGCGATCATGTGCAGCACGATCCCGGCCATCAACGGGCGGCGCCGGCCCAGCGAATCGGAGAGCGGACCGACGACCAACTGGCCGAGCGCCAGCCCGGCGAGCGTCCCGGTGAGCGTCAGCTGCGCAATCGAGGAAGACACCCCGAGTTCCTCGGCGATCCTCGGCAGTGCGGGCAGGTACATGTCGATGGTCAGCGGGCCCAGTGCCACCATGACGCCCAATACGACAATCATCCGGATACGGCTGACAGACGTGCCCTCCTGAATCGGAGTCGGGGCAGTCGTCAGATCCACAGCCGATGATGGTGCCATGGGAATGAAGAGCGTCGCCTCTCATTATTTTCTTCCCGGCCCGGCATAAGGTGAGCGCGATCACGGCCGGGGCACTCACCGACGCCATCGTTCGTTAGCCGAAGCGATAGCCTGAAACGAGTCGCTCGGACAGGAGGCCCCATGAGTGCCCGGTCGAAGGCCAAGAGCCAGTTACCGGCGGTCAGTGATGGCTCCGCCGAAGATCCGAGCGTCGCCGCCAAGGCGCTGTCCCGCATCATCGAGCGCGGGTCGCGCGTGCAAGCTCCCGCGGTCAAGGCGTACGTCGATCGGTTGCGCGAACAGGACCCGCACGCGACGCCCGCCGATGTCATCAAGAAACTCGAGAAGCGCTATCTGAGCGCGGTGATGGCCAGCGGCGCCGCCGTCGGGTCGGCTGCCGCGTTCCCCGGCATCGGGACGTTGGCCGCGATGGCGTCGGTGGCCGGCGAGACGGTCGTCTTCCTGGAGGCGACGGCGTTGTACGTCCTCGCCGTAGCCGAGGTGCACGGAATTCCGGCCGAGCATCAGGAGCGGCGTCGCGCGCTGGTGCTGGCGGTGTTGGTCGGCGAGGACAGCAAGCGTGCAATCGCCGACCTGGTCGGCCGCGGCCGCACCAGAGGCGCGTGGGTCGCCGACGGGGCGGCCACCCTCCCGCTGCCTGCGCTGTCGCAACTGAACTCGCGCCTGCTGAGGTATTTCGTCAAGCGCTACACCCTCAAGCGAGGCGCACTCGCGTTCGGCAAGACGCTGCCCGTCGGCGTCGGCGCGGTCGTCGGCGGTGTGGGCAACCGCTTGATGGGCAAGCGAATCATCGGCAACGCGCACGGCGCGTTCGGCACCCCGCCACCGCGGTGGCCGACGGTGGTGCACGTGCTGCCCGCGTCCCGGGACTAGCGGCACATGGCCGGGAAGGTCGTTGTCGTGGTCTGGCCGATGCTTCGGCGCTAGCCTTTAGTCGGCGGAATGCGGGTAATCCGTACAGAACCTGGCGAGCGTTTCAGATGCGCTCGCGTGAAGCGAAGAATCGAGGCGAGTAGCTACCGTGAGCTCACCTTCACCATTCGGACAGAACGAGTGGTTGGTCGAGGAGATGTATCGCAAGTTCCGCGAGGATCCCTCGTCGGTAGATCCCAGTTGGCACGAATTCCTTGTCGACTACTCCCCTGAGCCGACCTCCTCCGAGAGTCAGGCCCGCAGCGGCAACGGTCAGCGCAACGCAGGACCGGTGAGCCCGCCGGAGCCTGCACCCGCGCCCGCGCCCAAGCAGTCCGGCGGCAACGGCGCCGCCCGGCCCGCCAAGGAGACCCCCGCCAAGGAGACTTCAGCCAAGGAGACTTCAGCCAAGGAGACCAAGGCCAACGAGACCAAGGACAAGGAATCCGACGCCGGCGCCTCCAAGAGCAAGGCATCGAAGTCGTCGGCACCGGCCAAGGCGCCCGCCAAGGACAAGGAGCCCGCGAAGGAGTCGGCCAAGAAATCGGAGCCCAAGGACAAGGGCGCTGAGGACAAGGCCAAGACCAAAGACAAGGACGCCGCAGAGGAAGATTCGGGCGGCGACGACGAGACTCAGGTGCTGCGCGGCGCGGCCGCGGCCGTCGTGAAGAACATGGCGGCGTCGCTGGAGGTGCCCACCGCGACCAGTGTTCGCGCGGTCCCAGCCAAGTTGATGATCGACAACCGGATCGTCATCAACAACCACCTCAAGCGGACCCGCGGCGGGAAGATCTCGTTCACCCACCTCATCGGGTATGCGCTCGTGCAGGCGGTCAAGAAGTTCCCGGGCATGAACCGGTACTTCGAAGTAATCGACGGCAAGCCCAACGTGGTCACCCCGCCGCATACCAACCTGGGCCTGGCCATTGACCTGCAACGCAAGGACGGCGACCGGCAACTGGTGGTGGCCGCGATCAAGAAGGCCGACACGATGGGCTTCGGCCAGTTCGTGGCCGCCTACGAGGACATCGTGCGGCGGGCCCGCGACGGCAAGCTCACCATGGACGACTTCTCCGGCGTGACGATCTCGCTGACCAACCCGGGCACCATCGGCACCGTGCACTCGGTGCCGCGGCTGATGCGCGGCCAGGGCACGATCCTCGGCGTCGGCGCGATGGAGTACCCCGCCGAGTTCCAGGGCGCCAGCGAGGAACGCATCGCCCAACTGGGCATCGGGAAGCTGGTCACGCTGACGTCGACCTACGACCATCGCATCATCCAGGGCGCCGAATCCGGGGACTTCCTGCGCACCATCCACGAACTGCTGCTCGACGACGACTTCTTCGATGAGATCTTCCGCGAGCTGCACATCCCGTACGAGCCGGTGCGCTGGCGGACCGACAACCCGGACTCGGTCGAGGACAAGAACGCCCGCGTCATCGAGCTGATCTCGGACTACCGCAACCGCGGCCACCTGATGGCCGACATCGATCCGCTGCGGCTGGACAAGAACCGCTTCCGCAGCCACCCCGACCTGGACATCCTCACCCACGGGCTGACGCTGTGGGACCTCGATCGCGAGTTCAAGGTCAACGGGTTCGCCGGCGCCGACGAGAAGAAGCTACGCGACGTGTTGGGGCTGCTGCGTGACTCCTACTGTCGCCACATCGGCGTCGAGTACACGCACATCCTCGAACCCGAGCAGCAGCAGTGGCTGCAGGAGCGCATCGAGAAGAAGCACGAGAAGCCGACCGTCGCCGAGCAGAAGTACATCTTGAGCAAGCTCAACGCGGCCGAGGCGTTCGAGACGTTTTTGCAGACGAAGTACGTTGGCCAGAAACGTTTCTCGCTGGAGGGCGCGGAGACGGTCATCCCGACCATGGATGCGGTGATTGACCAGTGCGCCGAGTACGCGCTCGACGAGGTCGTCATCGCCATGCCGCACCGCGGCAGGCTCAACGTGCTGGCCAACATCGTCGGCAAGCCGTACTCGCAGATCTTCTCCGAGTTCGAAGGGAATCTGAACCCGTCGCAGGCGCACGGCTCCGGTGACGTGAAGTACCACCTGGGCGCGTCGGGCAGGTTCATCCAGATGTTCGGCGACAACGACATCGACGTGTCGCTGGTGGCCAACCCGTCGCACCTCGAGGCCGTCGACCCGGTCCTGGAGGGCCTCGTGCGCGCCAAGCAGGACGTGATCGACGGGGGCGACGGCGACGGTGAGGGCGCCGGGGCGTTCAGCGTCGTGCCGCTGATGCTGCACGGCGACGCCGCGTTCGCCGGTCAGGGCGTGGTGGCCGAGACGCTGAACCTGGCGCTGCTGCGGGGATATCGCGTCGGCGGGACGATCCACATCATCGTCAACAACCAGATCGGTTTCACCACATCGCCGTCCGACGCCAAGTCCTCGGAGTACTGCACCGACGTGGCCAAGATGGTCGGTGCGCCGATCTTCCACGTCAACGGCGACGACCCCGAGGCGGCCGCGTGGGTGGCCCGGCTCGCGGTCGACTTCCGGCAGAAGTTCCACAAGGACGTCGTGATCGACATGCTGTGCTACCGCCGCCGCGGGCACAACGAGGGCGACGACCCGTCGATGACCCAGCCGCGGATGTACGACGCGATCGACGTCAAGCGCGGTGTGCGCAAGAGCTACACCGAAGCACTGATCGGCCGCGGCGACATCTCGATGAAAGAGGCCGAGGACGCGCTGCGCGACTACCAGGGCCAGCTGGAACGCGTCTTCAACGAGGTGCGCGAACTCGAGAAACACGAGATCGAACCCAGCGCCTCGGTGGAAGCCGATCAGATGGTGCCCGCCGGTACGAACACCGCGGTCGACAAGTCGCTGCTGGCGCGGATCGGTGATGCCCATCTGTCGGTGCCCGAGGGCTTCAGCGTGCACCCGCGCGTCAAGCCGGTGCTGGAGAAGCGCCGCGAGATGGCCTACGAGGGCAAGGTGGACTGGGCGTTCGCCGAGCTGCTCGCGCTCGGCGCGCTGATCGCCGAGGGCAAGACCGTGCGGCTGTCCGGGCAGGACACCCGCCGAGGCACGTTCACCCAGCGCCATTCGGTGATCATCGACCGCAAGACGGGTCAGGAGTTCACCCCGCTGGATCTGTTGACCGTCGACAAGGACGGCAACCCGACCGGCGGCAGGTTCATGGTGTACGACTCCCCGTTGTCGGAGTTCGCGGCCGTCGGCTTCGAGTACGGCTACTCGGTCGGCAACCCCGATGCAATGGTGTTGTGGGAGGCGCAGTTCGGCGACTTCATCAACGGTGCGCAGTCGATCATCGACGAGTTCATCAGCTCCGGCGAGGCCAAGTGGGGCCAGCGTTCGGACGTGGTGCTGCTGCTGCCGCACGGGCACGAAGGCCAGGGCCCCGACCACACGTCGGGCCGCATCGAGCGGTTCCTGCTGTTGTGGGCCGAGGGGTCGATGACGATCGCGATGCCGTCCACGCCGGCGAACTACTTCCACCTGCTGCGGCGTCACGCCCTGGACGGTATTCATCGGCCCCTCATCGTGTTCACGCCGAAGTCGATGCTGCGCAACAAGGCCGCCGTGAGCGACATCCGCGACTTCACCGAGCAGAAGTTCCGCTCGGTCCTCGAGGAGCCGACCTACACCGACGGCGACGGAGATCGCAACAAGGCCAAGCGGATGCTGTTGTGCAGCGGCAAGCTCTACTACGAGCTGGCCGCGCGCAAGAAGAAGGATGAGCGCGACGACGTGGCGATCGTGCGCGTCGAACAGCTCGCCCCGCTGCCGCGGCGCCGGTTGGCCGAGACGCTGGACCGCTACCCCAACGTCGAGCAGTACTTGTGGGTGCAGGAGGAACCGGCGAACCAGGGCCCATGGCCGACGTTCGGGCTGACATTGCCGGAGGTGCTTCCGGAGAAGTTGAGCGGCATCACGCGCGTCTCGCGGCGGGCCATGTCGGCGCCGTCGTCGGGCTCGTCGAAGGTGCACGCCGTCGAGCAGCAGGAGATCATCGACGAGGCGTTCGCCTGAGGAACGAAGGCGGGCGCCGAGGAGACGACAACCTGCACGAGGCGTTCGCCTGAGGAACGAAGGCGGGCGCCGAGGAGACGACAACCTGCACGAGGCGTTCGCCTGAGCCTTCGCATTCGGCGGGCCTTAACGGGTTGATTGCCCGCACCAGGTGCGTGCGATCAACCCGTTAGTGGGCGGACCTGCGGTACCGGCTAGCCTCTTGACGGCAGCAACACGAGGGAGTGGTTATGCAGGGCTTCGCCGGAAAGGTCGCCGTGGTGACCGGTGCCGGGTCGGGTATCGGACAGGCGCTGGCGATCGAGCTGGGCAAGTCGGGCGCAAGTGTGGCGATCAGCGACGTCGACGCCGAGGGTCTGGCGGCGACCGAGGAGCGGCTCAAGGCGATCGGCGCGCCGGTGAAGACGGACCGCCTCGACGTCACCGAGCGTGAGGCCTTCGAGCTGTACGCCGACGCGGTCGTCGAGCACTTCGGCAAGGTCAACCAGATCTACAACAACGCAGGCATCGCGTATGTGGGCGATGTCGAGGTGACCCCGTACAAGGACATCGAACGGGTGATGGACGTCGACTTCTGGGGCGTCGTCAACGGCACGAAAGCGTTCCTGCCGCATCTGATCGCGTCGGGCGACGGGCACGTCGTCAACGTGTCGAGCCTGTTCGGCATCTTCTCGGTTCCGGGCCAGGCGGCATACAACTCTGCGAAGTTCGCGGTCCGCGGGTTCACCGAGGCCCTGCGCCAGGAGATGCAGGCCTCGGGCCATCCGGTCAAGGTCACCACCATCCACCCCGGCGGGATCAAGACCGCGATCATGCGCAATTCGACGGCCGCTGAGGGCGTCGACCGCGAGGGCCTGACCAAGACGTTCGACACATGGCTCACGCGAACCACCTCTGAGCGCGCCGCAAGAATCATTTTGGACGGCGTCCGTAGGAACCGGGCTCGGGTGCTCGTCGGACCCGATGCCAAGATCCTTGACGCGATCGTGCGGCTCACCGGTTCGGGCTATCAGCGTCTGTTCCTGTCGTTGATGAAGCGTCTGGTGCCAAACAGCCACTGACGTGCACTAAGTACACGCGCGAGCGTGCGCGAACTGTCGAGAAATCGCGGCGTGTCGTGGACAGATACGCCCGCTCGCGGCACACGGGGTAAGGGCCAATGGGTTACGAGTCGCCGAGGGGGTGTTCGGAGAGGAACGCTTCAGCCACGTGGCCTGGATCAGCGCCGTCGGCGACCTCGGCGCGCATCTCGGCCAACGCCGCGGTGTCCAGCACGCCGGCGACCTCGTTGAGCGCGAGCACCTGGGACTCGTTGAGTCCGTTGCGGCGAGACAGCGGCACCAGGTTCTCCGCGCGGATCAGCGACGTGCGGTCCGACAGCATCACCAATTCGGGCGGAATGCCGGGAGCCGCGGTCGTCGTCCACGCGGCGGGGAACCGGCCGGAGCGCACAGCATCGAAAGCCGCGTCGCTGTCGGGGAATTCAGTCACGTTGGGTTCACACATGCCGATCGCCTCCGGACGGGGTGCGTCGGCGACCGCGGCGATGGTCAGCCCGTCGCAGTTGCGCACCGCGGCGGTGACGTCGCGCCCGTCCCACTTTCCGGCGGTCGCCTCGGTGACCGCGAGGGCGGGCTTGTCCTCGGCCGACGTGGTGTAGTCCCCCGCCGCGACGCCTTCGGGCAGCGCGGAGACCATCTCGCGGTACACCTGCGTCGGCGCACGTGCCGCCGCCTCGGGATTGAACCGGTGCAGCAACCGTCCGGTGAGCCCGGGCACGACCCGGACGGCCCCGGTGTCCAGCCCGGTCAGCGGGTCGTCCTCGATTTTGACGTGAGCGGGGTTGCCGTACGAGCGCAGCGCGGCGGCATAAAGGTGGGCGATCAACGTCGACTCGGGATCGGCTGTGGCGCCGACGGCTATCGACGGCCGCTCGGTGTCCTCACCGCACGCCGCACTGCTCGCCACGACCACCGCGACGAGCGCCAGCGCCAGCCGCCGGCCCACCAGCGTCTAGCCTCCCGACGCGTCGCGGGACGCACTGGCGACGGCCTGCGCGACGGCGGGGGCGACCCGGGGGTCGAGCACGCTCGGCACAATGCGATCGGGTGCGAGGTCGGTCCCGACGACTGAGAAGATCGCTTCGGCGGCGGCCACCTTCATCCGCTCGGTGATGCGGCGCGCACCGGCGTCGAGCGCACCGCGGAACACGCCCGGGAAGGCGAGCACATTGTTGATCTGGTTCGGAAAGTCGCTGCGCCCGGTGGCGACGACGGCCGCGTACCGGCTCGCGTCGTCGGGGTGGATTTCCGGATCCGGATTCGACAGCGCGAACACGATCGAGTTCGGCGCCATCGAGGCGACCAGGTCGACGGGCACCACGCCCGCGGACAGCCCCAGGAACACGTCGGCGCCCTCGATCGCTTCGGCGAGTCCGCCGGTCAGCCCGCGCGGGTTGCTCGACTCGGCCAGGTCGGCCTTGTAGGAGTTGAGGTTCTGGCGGCCCTTGTGCACGATGCCCTGCGAGTCGAGCAGCGTGATGTCGCTGACGCCCGCCGCCATCAGGATCTTCGCGCACGCGATGCCTGCCGCGCCGCAGCCGGAGACGACGACCCGAAGCGAGGCGATCTCGCGATCGACGACCTTGGCCGCGCCCAGTAGGGCGGCCAGCACGACGATCGCGGTGCCGTGCTGGTCGTCGTGCATGACCGGGCAGTCCAGCGCCTCGACCAGGCGCCGCTCGATCTCGAAGCATCGCGGCGCTGAGATGTCCTCGAGGTTGACGGCCCCGAACGTCGGACGGAGCCGCACCAGGGTCTCGACGATCTCGTCGGTGTCCTTGGTGTCGAGCACGATCGGGATCGAGTCGAGGTCGGCGAACGCCTTGAACAGGGCGCTCTTGCCCTCCATCACCGGAAGCGACGCCGCCGGGCCGATGTCACCGAGCCCCAGCACCGCGCTGCCGTCGCTGACCACCGCCACCATGCGACTCGCCCACGTGTAACGGGCGGCCAGCGTGTGGTCGGCGGCGATGGCCCGGCTGACCTGGGCCACGCCTGGCGTGTAGGCGACGGACAACGCCCGTTCGGTGTCGAGGGCCGCGTTCAGCGCTACCGAGAGCTTGCCGCCGACGTGGGCCGCGAAGATCTCCTCATCGCTGAGGACGATATTGGATCCGGTCAATGGAAGGTCTCTCACCGCTTGCGACACGGCGCCCAGGTTAACGACGAACTGGTAGGTAACCTAATCGCCCGCGGCCTCAAATCAGGCCGAGATCGGTGACCGCTTTGCGCTCGTCGGCGAGCTCGGCCGTCGTCTTGTCGATGCGGCTGCGGGAGAAATCGTCGATGTCCAGGCCCTGCACGATCGACCAGTCGCCGTCCTTCGTCGTCACCGGGAACGACGAGATCAGGCCCTCCGGAACACCGTAGGAACCGTCGGAGTACACCGCCATCGACACCCAGTCGTCGGCGGGCGTGCCCAGCAGCCAGTCCCGGGCCGCGTCGACGGTCGCCGAGGCGGCCGACGCCGCCGAGGACGCACCGCGGGCGTCGATGATGGCCGCACCGCGCTTGGCGACGGTCGGGATGAAGTCGTTCTCGATCCAGTCCTGGTCGTTGACCACCTCGGCGGCGTTGCGGCCGCCGACCTCGGCGTGGAAGATGTCCGGGTACTGGGTGGCCGAGTGGTTGCCCCAGATCGTCATCTTCTTGATGTCGGTGACCTTGGCGCCGGTCTTGCGGGCCAGCTGGCTGATCGCCCGGTTGTGATCGAGGCGGGTCAGCGCCGAGAACCGCTCGCGCGGGATGTCGGGGGCGTTGGACATCGCGATGAGCGCGTTGGTGTTGGCGGGGTTGCCGGTCACCCCGATGCGCACGTCGTCGGCGGCCACCTCGTTAAGCGCCTTGCCCTGTGCGGTGAAGATCGCGCCGTTGGCCTCGAGCAGGTCACTGCGCTCCATGCCCGGGCCGCGGGGGCGCGCGCCGACGAGCAGAGCCAGGTTGACGCCGTCGAAGATCTTGTTCGCGTCGGCGCCGATCTGAACGCCGGCAAGAAGCGGGAACGCACAGTCGTCGAGCTCCATCACCACACCCTCGAGCGCCTTGAGCGCCGGCTCGATCTCGAGGAGGCGCAGCTCGATCGGCCGGTCGGGGCCGAGAAGTGATCCGCTCGCGAGGCGGAACAGCAAGCTGTAGCCGATCTGGCCGGCGGCACCGGTGACTGCGACCTTGAGGGGAGTTGTGCTCACGTCAGATGCTCCTTGGACAGATTTACGTTGCCCGCACCGCGGGCGGATTGCGTCGGGAACGAAACTAGCAGGCAGCCGACGCGCCCAGCCGCGTAGCATCTACCACGGCCCGAAACCGGGCGTGCGTCGTTCAGGGAGGCTGCGCCGATGCCGTCGTTGAGTCCGGCCCTCCGTCGCTTCGTCCGGCCGTGAAGAACAGCCGCGACGGCCTGGCCGCCGACCCCGTCCGCGTGCCCGTCGCGCATGCGACGGTGGACTGCGCCGTCTATTGCGACGGCTCTCGGCTGCCGGGAAGTTTCAGCCACGACGCCGCTCAGAACAAGGTGGCGGAGCTGCGTCGGGAGGGCGGCAACGCCTTCGTCTGGGTCGGTTTGAATGGACCCGACGAACGCCAGATGCAGACGGTCGCGGACGTTTTCGGTCTGCACCCGCTCGCGGTCGAGGATGCGGTGCACGCCCATCAGCGACCGAAGCTCGAACGCTACGACGACACCTTGTTCCTCGTCCTCAAGACCGTCACCTACATCGAACACGAGTCGATCGCGAACGCGCGCGAGATCGTCGAGACCGGCGAGATCATGATCTTCGTCGGGCCCGACTTCGTGGTGACCGTCCGGCATGGCGAACACGGCGGGCTGGCCGGCGTTCGCAAACACCTCGAGGCCGCACCGAACCTGTTGGAACTCGGCCCGTATGCGGTGATGCACGCGATCGCCGACCACGTCGTGGACGGCTACCTCGAAGTGACCGACTCGATCGAAACCGACATCGACGCGATGGAGGAGGACGTCTTCTCACCGACCAAACGGACCGACATCGAATGCATCTACCTGCTCAAGCGCGAGATCATCGAACTCCGCCGTGCGGTGGGCCCATTGGCAACGGACTTCCGAAGTCTCGGTACCGAGCACGCCGACCTCATCTCGGTGGAGATCCTGCGCTACATGGGCGACGTGCTCGACCACTCCATCAAGGCATCCGATCGCATCGCCGGATTCGACGAGGTGCTCAGCTCGCTCGTGCAGGCGGCCGTCGGGAAAGTGGCGATGCAGCAGAACACCGACATGCGCAAGATCTCGGCCTATGTCGCGATCGCCGCGGTGCCGACGGCGATCGCCGGCATCTACGGTATGAATTTCGACCACATGCCGGAGCTGTCGGTGACGTGGGGCTATCCCGCGGTGTTGCTGTTCATGGTCGTCATCTGCGGCCTGCTTTTCCGCGCGTTCCGGCGCAACGACTGGCTGTGAATCGGCGAACGGCGGACGTCAGCTCGGCTTGGCCGCCGGACGTGCCGGGTCGAGCACGTCGACGCCGTCCTGCTGCCACGCCTCGCGCATCGCGTCGGCACCCTTGAGGCGCACCCACGCGGCTTCGGTCGCGGTGATCGGCGTGGCGGCCAACACCTTCACCGGCTCAAGCGGGCCGGCCAACGGTACGTCGTCGATTTCGCTGTCACTCAACAGGAATGCGGTGAACGGTGTGTTCTCCCACAGCGGTGTCTCGAGGTCGATCAACGCATCGGGCGCCAGGACGAGACCTTCCACCGCGGGCGCGGCCGCCACGATCGCGATCGACCGGTGCAGCCCCCGCGGCGAGGGTCCGCGAAGGGCGACGATCACCTCCGCGCGCGGACCGTGCACGACGTCGGTGACCATCTCGGTCGGGTCGAACATCGGATGACGCGAGCAGCCCAGCGACACATAGTGGATGACCCCTTCGGGGTCCGGCCCGAAGCGCAGCACGTCGATGGTCTCGGTGCCCAGGAAAGTGACGCTGGCCTCGTCGGGCTCGGAATCGATGCCCTGCCCGGCGAAATGCTCGCGCAGGTAGGTACGGACCGTCGCGGGGACGTCGATCACTCGGCCGGCGGCGCGGGTGAATCGGCAGGCGCATCGGCCTCGGGCAGGCTGAGGTTGTTGCCCGTCTCGGGATCGAAGACCACCAGCTTCGACGTGTCGAACGCCAGCTGGATCGTGTCGCCTTGTCTGGCGGTCGAATCGACCGAGACCCGTGCCACGAACTCGTTCTCGCCGACGCCGGACTCGGCGGCCAGCTCGGCGAGCTGCGCCGAATGCGCCCCGGCGCCTTCGGTTTTGAAGTGGAGATACTTGTCGGCGCCCAGCGACTCGACCATGTCCACCGTCACGTCGAAGGTCAGTGCGCGGATGCGCGCATATCCGTCGAGAACGGCGGCGTCCTCGAAATGCTCGGGCCGGACGCCGACGATCACGTTCTTCGGCGCGTTGCGGCGGGCCAGCAGGTCGTAATTCTCCTGGGTGAGGGTGACCTCGCCGAACGGCAGCCGGACGCCGACGTCGGTGATCGTCGCGTTGAAGAAGTTCATCGCAGGCGAGCCGATGAAGCCGGCGACGAACAGGTTCGCGGGGCGGTTGTAGAGATCCTCGGGCGTTCCGATCTGCTGGGCCACCCCGGCGAGCAGCACCACCACGCGATCGCCCAGCGTCATCGCCTCGGTCTGGTCGTGGGTGACGTAGACGGTGGTCGTGCCCAGCCGGTCCTGCAGGCGGGCGATCTCCGCGCGCATCTGCACACGCAGCTTGGCGTCGAGGTTCGACAGCGGCTCGTCCATCAGGAAGGCCTTGGGATCACGCACGATCGCGCGGCCCATCGCGACGCGTTGCCGCTGACCGCCGGAGAGCTGCCCCGGTTTGCGATCCAGAAGCTCGCTCAGGTCAAGGATTTTCGCGGCTTCGTCGACCTTGCGGGCGATCTCGTCCTTTTTCAGCTTGGCCAGCGTGAGCGGAAACGCGATGTTCTGCCGAACGCTCATGTGCGGGTACAGCGCGTAGGACTGGAAGACCATCGCGATGTCACGGTCCTTGGGGGCCTTCTCGTTGACGCGTTCGCCACCGATGCGCAGTTCACCGGAGGTGATGTCCTCCAGGCCCGCGATCATGTTGAGCGTGGTCGACTTTCCGCATCCCGACGGGCCGACGAGGATGATGAACTCGCCGTCGGCGATCGTCATCGACAACTCGTGGACGGCCGTCGCGCCGTTGGGGTAACTCTTCGTCACCCGGTCCAACACAATTTCGGCCATGGAACTACCCCTTCACCGCGCCGGATGTCAGTCCGGCGACGATCCGTCGTTGGAAGATGAGCACAAAGATGATGATCGGGATCGTGATGACCATCGCGCCCGCCGCGATCGATCCGGTCGGCTCCTCGAACTGCGAACTGCCGGTGAAGTTCGCGATCGCCACCGGCGCGGTGATCGCGCGTTCGGTGGCGGTCAGCGACAGCGCGAGAAGTAGGTCGTTCCAGGCGAAGATGAACACCAGGATCGCGGCGGTGACGATGCCCGGCGCGGCGAGCGGGGCGATGACCTTGCGGAACGCCTGGGCGGGTGTCGCACCGTCCATCTTGGCCGCCTTCTCCAGATCCCATGGGATCTCCCGGAAGAACGCCGAGAGCGTGTAAATCGCCAGCGGCAGCGCGAAGGTGATGTACGGGATGATGAGGCCGGGCCAGGTGTCGAAGAGGCCGACCGCGCGCTCGATGTTGAAAAGCGGTGTGACGAGCGAGATATGGGGGAACATCGCGATCAGCAGGGCGACGCCGATCAGCAGCTTCTTGCCGGGGAAGTCGAGGCGCGCCACCGCGTACGCGGCCATCCCACCGATCACCACCGCGATGGCCGTGGTGATCAGGCCGATACCGATCGAGTTGATCAGCGCCGAGGTGAAAATGTTGCCCTGGAATATCGCCTTGTAGTTGTCGAAGGTGATCTCGGCGGGAATCAGCTTGCCGTCCTTGACACTTGAGGTCGGCTTGAGGGACAGCGACAAGATCCACAGCACCGGGAAGAGCGCGTAGACGATGACCAGCACGTTGACGATTGTCCAACCCGTCACCCGCGACGCACCGACCCGCTCAGCCATCAGCGATTCTCCTCGGCGGACCCCGGCGCCGCGGCACCGAAGATCTTGATGTAGATGAACGCGATGATCGCCACGCACAGGAAGATCAGCACGCTGATCGCCGAGCCGAGGCCCACATTGAACGCCTTGAACAGGTTGTCGTATCCCAGGATCGACACCGAGCCGGTGTTGTTGGCACCACCGGTGAGGATGTAGATGTTGTCGAAGATCCGGAACGCGTCGAGGGTGCGGAACAGCAGCGCCACCAGGATCGCCGGCTTGATCAGCGGCAGGATCACCTTGGTCAGCCGCTTCCAGGCGCCCGCACCGTCGATCTGGGCGGCGTTGAGCAGATCCTGTGGTACCAGTGCCAATCCGGCCAACAGCAGCAGCGCCATGAACGGCGTCGTCTTCCACACCTCGGCGAGCACCACGATCGCCAACGACGGAAGCTGTTCGGTCAGTGGGGCACTGCCCTCGGGCAACAGGTTCGCCAGGTATCCGGTGCCCGGTGTCCACGCGTAGTACCAACTGTAGGACGCGGCGACCGTGACGATGCCGTACGGGATGAGGATGGCCGTTCGCACGACGCCCTTGCCGAAGATGGTTCGGTGCATCACCAGCGCCAGGGCCATGCCGAGGGCGAATTCGATGGCCACCGAGACGACGGTGATGCCGAGCGTGACGAAAAAGGCTGTCCACCAGTACTGGTCGGTGAGAATGGTGACGTAGTTCTCCAACCCGATGAACTCGGTGTCGTCGGGTGCGGCCATGTTGTTGCGCTGCAGGCTCAGCCACACCGCGTAAGCGATCGGGTAGCCGGTCACCGCGAGCATCAACACCACGGCCGGCGCGATGAGCAGGAACGCCAGCTTCCGTTCCGAGCGAGTGTCGTCGCTGCCGGTCGCGCTCGGCGCCGGTGCGGTCGCGGCCGCCGGTGGGGCGGTCACGGGATCAGCCCCTTACCGTCGATGGCCTTCTGCACCTGCTCGGTGAGCTCGTCGGCGGTGCGCTCCGGGTCGATGTCGGTGATCGGAGCCAGCGTGGTGGAGATGCGGGTGGAAACCGCTTGGTACTGGGGTGTGGCGGGACGCACCGCGGCGTTGGTGAGTTGTTCGCGGATGATCTCGTGCTGGGGATATTTCACCTGGAATGCCGGATCGCTGTACAGCGACGTGCGCACGGCGGGCAGCCCGCCTTCGACGGAGGTGTACCGCTGATTCTCGACGTCGCGCAGGCATCGGATGGCTTCGAACGCCTCGGCCTTGTGCTGCGTCGTCTTCGCCACGGCGAGGTTGAGGCCGCCGATGGTGACCTTTGCCGCCTCGCCCGGTCGCACGCCCGGATACAGGGCGAACCCAAGGACCTTTCTGCTCGCCTCGAAGGCGGTCTCGAACTGTTCGTCGCTGGGCGAGAACGTGCCGACGTCGTTGATGCTGCCGGCCAGCGAGGGGTCTTCGTCCAGCGGCAGGAACGACACCCCGCCCTTGATTGCGTTCTCGAGCAGCGACGGCAGCACGTAGGGCCAGTTCACCTCGAGCGCCGCCTTGCCCTGTTCGAGTGCCAGCCGTGCGGTGGTCTCGTCGGTCTGAGTCACCGACGGGTCCGCGCCGGGTGCGGTGGCGACGTTGCGGATGATCTGCAGCGCCTTGACGGTGGCGGCCCGGTGCTCGGGTGTGTCGGTCAACGTGACGGTTTCGCCGTCGTCGGAAAGCACTTGACCGCCCGCGCTTTCGAGCAGGGTGTTGAACCACACGACCAGGCCTTCGTATTGCTTTCCTTGTACCGCAATCCAGCTCGGCTCACCCGCGGCGTGCAACCGCGTCGCCTCAGCCACCATGTCGTCCCATGTCGTTGGTGGCTGCGCCATCAGATCGGCTCGGTACCAGAGCAATTGGGTGTTGGTGGTGATCGGCGCGGCGTACAGCTTGTCCTGCCACATGGCCGTTTCCAGCGGGCCCGGCAACGTATTGGCCCTCGCGTCGGCTTCGGCTTGGCCGGCCGGATCGTCGGAGAGCGGCAACGCCCAACCGGCTTCGGCGAACTCGGCGGTCCACACCACGTCGAGCGCCATGACGTCGAGGCTTCTGTCGTTTCCGGTCAGGCGCCGCGCGAGTTGGAGCCGTTGGTCGTCGGCGCTCTTAGGCAGGCTGATCTGCTGGATTCGGAAGCGGCCGCCGAGCTGTTCGTTACACCGCTCGGCGACGGAGGTGAAGGTCTGCGCTTCGTTGGCGGGCGTGTAGTAGTTGATGACGATGCCGCCGCTGTCGGAACCACACGCCGTCAGCGTTAACGCCGTCGTCAGCGCAGCAATCGCCGCAGCACCCATCCGTCGTTGGCCGACGCGCATGCTGGGGAAGCGCACCACCCGCCTCCGTCCGCGTGATGTCACCGACGGGAATCTCCCGCGCGCAAACCGTATTGCCACAAGCGTGTGGTTTGCAACACCTCGACGGCGCGCGTCGCACACCGTTACGCAATCGCGAACTGCGCATACTCCGTGCCGGTGATGGTGCCTCAGCTACCGATCGCGGGCGGACCTCAGATGGTCAAGCGCGCCAGCAGATCCCGTCCGCGCTCGGCGTTCTGCGGATCGCACAGGACGTCGTAGCGGCCCGCGACGAGTTGCAGCGTGGAACTGAAATCTCTTGTGCCGCGTGCCATCGCATAGGGGATCGCCGACGTGATGAGGCCGAAGAACACACCGGCGATCAGGCCGGTGGCCAGCGCCGCCCACGGGTTGGGGCTGAAGAACCCGAGAATCAGGCCGATGAACAAGCCCAGCCACGCACCGGTCAGGACACCACCGCCGAGCACCTTGGGCCACGACAGCCGACCGGTGACCCTCTCGACCTGCATCAGGTCGACGCCGACGATCGTCACCTGCTGGACGGGGAACTCCTGGTCCGACAGGTAGTCCACGGCGCGCTGCGCCTCGGCGTACGTCGGATACGAACCGATGGGCCACCCCTTCGGCGGTGTGGGCAGACCCGCCGGGCCGCGGCCCATATTTGGGCTACCCGGCGTTGCGCCGGGATTTGCTCCAGGTTGAAACGGGCTGGTCATCGGTCTACTTTCTCCTCTTTGCCGCAAATCGTTAAGTTGCTGTCTCATAAGGGACAACGCCGCGATGGCCGCAATCGTGCCCGAGAATTGCGCTAGGTTGACAAGCATGACAAATCCCGGGGAGGACGCAGCACGAAACGGACCATCCGAATCCGACGGGGGTGCGTCCGAGCAGACGTCCAGCGGCTACGAGGCGCCGCCGATCGAGCATTCGCAGACCTCGCCCACCGACCCCGCGATGACGCCTCCTGGCGAGCATTCGACGTCCGAGGCCGATCAGCCATTCTCATACGGCTCGCCCTACCAGGCTCCGCCGGCATACGACCCGTCGTCGGCGTATCCGCCGCCTCCGGCCTACCCCCCGCCGCCCCAGGGCGCCTATCCGCCACCGCCGCCCGGGGCCTATCCGCGACCGCCCGGCGCCTACCCACCCCCGCCACCGGGGGCCTACCCTCCGCCCTACCCTGACCCGGCCAACACCGGCCAGGGTTATCCACCGCCGCCGCCCTATGGCGCGCCCTCCCCTTACGGCGCTCCGCCCTCGTACGCGGGATACGGCGCACCCGGGTATGCCGACGGTTACGGCATGCCGCAGGACAAGACCAACGGTCTGGCGATCGGCTCGCTGGTGGCCTCGGCGATCGGCGTCCTCTGTGGTGTCGGCTCGCTGATCGGCATCGTGCTGGGCATCGTGGCGCTGAACCAGGTCAAGAACTCAGGTGAGGGGGGCCGCGGATTGGCGATCGCCGGTATCGCCGTCGGCGCGGCGACGCTGCTGCTCAACATCGTCTTCGGCATCGCCATGCTGAGCACCTGACCCGGTGAGCGGCGGCGACCAGGACGGGGTCCGGAACACCGGCAGGCCTGATCCGTTCGCACCGGTGGATTACCCCACCGATGCGGGGCTGCCGCCGCCGCTCGATACGCCGCCCTCACCGGGTTATCCGCCGCCCTATCCGGCTGCTCCTAACCCTTATCAGGGCTACTACCCGCTCGGCGGTTACGGATACGACCCCTACCGGTCGATCCATCCTGCGGGCACGAACGGGATGGCGATCGGCGCATTGGTGTGCTCCCTCGTCGGGGTGTTCTGCTGCGGCGTGACGTGCATCGTCGGGGTGATCCTCGGGATCATGGCGATGCGCGAAACCAAGCACACCGGACAGGACGGATTCGGAATTGCGTTGGCGGGCACGATCATCGGCGGCCTGGCGGTCGCAGGCTTCCTCGTATACATACTGCTTTACCTGAGCCTGCTCGCCACCGGAGGGCTGTGGGCCTGAGCGTCACTGCGGCTGACGGAACGGCTCGCCTTGGCGCTGCATGCCTGCGGCGCGGCCCTTTCCGGCGATCACCAGGGCCATCTTCCGGCTCGCCTCGTCGATCATCTCGTCGCCCAACATGGCCGCGCCCCTGGCTCCGCCTGCGCGCGAGGTGTGCCACTCGTAGGCCTCGAGAATCAGCTCGGCGTGGTCGTAATCCTTCTGCCGGGGACTGAAAATCTCGTTGCCCGCGACGATCTGGTCGGGGTGCAGCACCCATTTGCCGTCGTATCCCAGCGCCGCGGAACGGCCGGCGACGCGGCGGAAGCCGTCGACGTCGCGAATCTTCAGATAGGGACCGTCGATCGCGAGCACCCCGTGCGTCCGCGCCGCCACGAGAATGCGCATCAGCACGTGATGGTGCGCATCGCCGACGTCGTAGCCCTCGGGCTGCTCGCCGACCTCGAGCGTGCGCATGTTCAAGCTGGCCGCCATGTCGGCGGGTCCCAGCACCAACGCCTGCACCCGTGGTGCGGCCGCGATCGCGTCAATGTTGGTGAGGCCCTGCGCATTCTCGATCTGCGCCTCGATACCGATGCGGCCGACCGGGAGGTCGTGGGTCGCCTCGAGCTGACTCAGCAACAGGTGCAGCGCCTGGATGTGGGAGGCGTCGCTGACCTTGGGCAGGACCACGATGTCGAGCGCGGCACCCGCGGTCGCCACCACTTCGATGATGTCGGCGTAGGTCCACGGCGTCGTCCAGTCGTTGACCCGCACACCGCGCAGCTGGCCCGCCCACCCCGGCTCCGCCAGAGCGGTCGCCACGCGGGTGCGGGCTTCGGCTTTGGCGTCGGGCGCGACGGCGTCCTCGAGATCGAGGAACACCTCGTCAGCGGTCAGGGTTTTCGCCTTCTCGACCATCTTCGCGCTGCTCCCGGGAACGGAAAGGACCGTTCGGCGGGGTCGATACCGGTTTTCCACAACAACACTCTCTACCCTTTGATGCATGGCGGCGGTCAACAGGGTCTATGCGGCTCGTCTCGCGGGGATGGTGGTCTTGGGCCCCGACGGCGAGTCCATCGGCCGTGTCCGTGATGTGGTGGTCAGCATCAGCCTGGTGCGCCAGCAACCCCGCGTACTCGGCTTGGTTGTCGAAATGCTCACGCGGCGAAGGATTTTCGTACCGATTCTGCGGGTGACGTCGATCGATCCCGGTGCGGTGACGCTTGCCACCGGCAGCGTGTCGTTGCGCCGGTTCGCCCAGCGCCCCGGTGAGGTGCTCGTCCTCGGACAGGTGATCGAAACCCGCGTCCGCGTCGACGATCCGGACCTGCCGCAGCTGGCCGACGTCGATGTGATCGTCGTCGATCTCGGCATCGAGCAGACGCGCACCCGCGACTGGATGGTCACCAAGGTCGCAGTCCGCCCACACCGGCGCCTTGGCAGGCGAGCCAACGTGCACGTGGTGGATTGGCAGCACGTTCAGGGCCTGACACCGTCGGGTCTGGCGATGCCCGGCCAGGGCGTCGCGCAGCTGCTCGATCAGTTCGAGGGGCAGCGCGCCGTCGAGGTGGCCGAGGCGATCCGGGAGCTGCCCGCCAAACGCCGCTACGAGTTGGTCAACGCCCTCGACGACGAGCGGCTGGCCGACGTGCTGCAGGAGTTGCCCGAAGACGACCAGCTCGACGTGCTCAGGCGCCTGCCGGCCGACCGCGCCGCCGACGTCCTCGAGGCGATGGACCCCGACGACGCCGCCGACCTCCTCGGGTCGATGACGCCGACCGACGCCGAGCAGTTCCTACGCCGCATGGACCCCGAGGATTCCGAGGATGTCCGCCGTCTGCTGGCGCACTCCCCCGACACCGCGGGCGGGTTGATGACGTCCGAACCCGTGGTGCTGGCCCCGGACACCACCGTCGCCGAGGCACTCGCGCGGGTCCGCGACCCGGACCTCACCCCGGCGTTGGCCTCGTTGGTGTTCGTCACCCGCCCCCCGACCGCCACGCCCACCGGTCACTACCTGGGTTGTGTGCACCTGCAGCGCCTGCTGCGCGAGCCGCCTGCCGATCTGGTCAGCGGAATCGTGGACACCGATCTGCCCAACCTGTCCCCTGACGACTCGCTTGGCGCGGTGACGCGCTACTTCGCCGCCTACAACCTGTTGTGCGGGCCGGTCGTCGACGAAGAGAACCACCTGCTGGGCGCCGTGTCGGTCGACGACGTGCTCGACCATCTGCTGCCCCACGACTGGCGCGAGACCGAGGAACCCGAGCTCACCGGCGCCGAAGGAACCTCATGACCGACCGCAGCCGGCTCGATACGCCGCTGGCCACCCGGCGGCGGTTCTCGTTCAACGTCGACCCCGAGGCGGTCGGGAACTTCAGCGAGAACATCGCCCGGTTCCTGGGCACCGGGCGCTACCTGGCGTGGCAGACCATCCTCGTGATCGTCTGGATCACGTTGAACCTGTTCGCGGTCGGGCTGCGCTGGGACCCGTATCCGTTCATCCTGCTCAACCTGGCGTTCTCCACCCAGGCGGCCTACGCGGCGCCACTGATCCTGCTGGCGCAGAACCGCCAGGAAAACCGCGATCGCGTGTCGCTGGACGAAGACCGCCGCCGCGCCCTGCAGACCAAGGCCGACACCGAATACCTGGCCCGCGAACTGGCCGCGCTGCGGTTGGCGATCGGCGAGGTGGTCACCCGCGACTACCTGCGCAGAGAACTCGACGAGATGCGCGAAATGCTGGCCACCCTGCAGCACCCGCCGGGCGAATCGGGCGACGACGAAGCCGGCCGGAGCGACCCGGGCGAGCGCCGGCCGAAAAAGTCGAGTGCAGGTAGCTAACGAATTGCTGTAACGCGGCGGTTATCTGATAGGTATGGTGACTTGGTTCACAAGCGATCGCAAACATAGGACGGTTGAGTGCACATAAGGGGAGGAGCCGCCGCCCTCAAGGCCGTGCGGCGCCAAACGGGGCGTCTGCGGCGAATCCCGGGCCCTCACGTGCAGAAGCTGGCATCCGCCAATCGCATGCGTGCCGGTCTCGGCGTGGCCATCATCACCCCGATCATCCTGGCCGGCAGCGTCGGCGCCTCGGCGCCGTCCCCGCAGACCCCGACCTCGGATGCCGCGGTGACGCCACTGGCCGCTGTCGAGCCGTCACCGGGCGCCCGGTCGGGCGCATCGGTGGTCGCGGTCGCCAAGGAACCGATGGCCTTCCACATCGCCGCCTCGACGGTGTCGGCTCCCCCGCCCGCCGCGGTGGTGAATTCTCCTGGCGCACTGGGCATTCCCGGTATGGCCTTGTCGGCGTACCGGAACGCCGAGCGCATCATGGCGTCCGCTTACCCCGGCTGCGGCCTGAGCTGGAACCTGTTGGCCGGTATCGGGCGCATCGAGTCGATGCACGCCAACGGAGGCGCGACCGACGCCCGCGGCACCGCCATCCGCCCCATCTTCGGGCCCACGCTCGACGGCACGCTGCCCGGCAACGAGATCATCGTGCAGAGCCGCGTGGCCGACCGCGTCACCTACGCCCGCGCAATGGGACCGATGCAGTTCCTGCCCGGCACCTGGTCGCGGTACGCCTCCGACGGCGACGGCGACGGCAAGGCCGAAGTGCAGAACCTGTTCGACTCGTCACTGGCCGCCGCCCGCTATCTGTGCAGCGGCAACCTGAACCTGCGAGACCCGAACCACGTCATGTCGGCGATCCTGCGTTACAACAACTCGGTGGCCTACGCGCGCAACGTGCTGGGCTGGGCCGCGGCGTACGCGACGGGCGTCGTGCCGATGGATCTGCCTCCCATCACTGGATCGGTCCCGACGTTGGAAGACACCCCCGCCAACGTGCACCTCACCGATCTGAAGGAGTACCAGGGCCTCGGGCCGGGTCTGCCCCTTAACGCTCTGGGATTGCCAGAAGGCGATCCGTTGGCGTTGATGCCGTTGCTCGAGCGCGACTCGGTAGCCAGCCGGATGGGCAATATGCCGGGCTTCGTCCCTGGTCAGCGACTCGGCCCCCTGCCGGGACCGGCACCGCAAACACCGGCGACGCCGCAGGCGCCCGCGCAACCGCCGCCGTGGACACCGCCGTGGATGCAGCCACAACGGCCCGAGTGCGCGGTGTTCTGCATCGAGGACAACCCGGCGCCACCGCTGCAGCCGGCACTCGGTGGGCCACCCATAGCCAACCCGATGCTTCCGCCCGCACCGGCGCCGTTGGGGCCGCCCGCACCACTGGGTGCTCCGCAGCCCGGACCCGCTCCAATCGGCGCACCGGCTCCCGTCGGCGCACCCGGTCCGGCTCAGGCACCCGCGCCAGGCCCGGCTCAAGCACCCGCGCCCGGCCCGGCGGCCCAGCCGGGTCCGGCGGCCCAGCCGGGTCCGGCGCCCGGACCCGTCGGTTAAGGGCCGCCGTCGAGTCGGCCTAGACTCGATGGTGATGTCTAATTCACCCGCTGACCTGGAAGCCGCGATTCGTCGCGCGCTGGCCAAGGTGATCGACCCCGAGCTGCGGCGGCCGATCACCGAACTCGGAATGGTCAAGAACGTCACCGTCGAACCTGACGGGGCGGTCCATGTCGAGATCTACCTGACCACCGCTGCGTGCCCGAAGAAGACCGAGATCTCCGATCAGGTCAGCCGGGCCGTCGCCGACGTCCCGGGAACCGGCGCCGTGCGGGTCAGCCTCGACGTGATGAACGATGAACAACGCACCGAACTGCGCAAGCAACTGCGTGGTGATTCGCGGGAGCCCGTCATCCCGTTCGCCCAGCCCGGTTCGCTGACCCGCGTCTACGCGGTGGCTTCCGGTAAGGGTGGCGTAGGCAAGTCCAGCGTGACGGTGAACCTCGCTGCGGCCATGGCCGCGCGTGGCGTGTCGGTCGGAGTGCTCGACGCCGACATCTACGGGCACTCCGTTCCCCGCATGATGGGCGTTACGGACCGGCCCACCCAGGTGGAGTCGATGATCGTTCCGCCGGTCGCCCACGACGTCCGGGTCATCTCCATCGCGATGTTCACCCAGGGCAACACCCCGGTGGTCTGGCGCGGCCCGATGCTGCACCGTGCGCTGCAGCAGTTCCTCGCCGACGTCTACTGGGGTGACCTTGACGTGCTGCTGCTCGACCTGCCGCCGGGCACCGGCGACGTCGCGATCTCGGTGGCCCAGCTGATTCCGGGCGCGGAGATCCTGGTGATCACGACGCCCCAACTGGCCGCTGCCGAGGTGGCCGAGCGGGCAGGAGCGATCGCGTTGCAGACCCGTCAGCGCATCGTCGGCGTGGTGGAGAACATGGCGGGGCTGACCTTGCCCGACGGCACGACCATGCAGATCTTCGGCGAAGGCGGCGGCAAACAGGTCGCCGAGCGGTTGTCGCGCGCGATCGGCGCCGACGTGCCGTTGCTGGGCCAGGTGCCGCTGGACCCCGAACTGGTGACGGCCGGCGACTCCGGCGTCCCGCTGGTGCTCTCCGCACCGGACTCGACGGCCGGTAAGGAGTTGCGCAGCGTCGCCGATGCCCTGTCGAGCCGCAAGCGCGGACTGGCGGGCATGTCGCTGGGTTTGGACCCGGCCGGTCGATAACACCTCGCGTGTCCGAGCCCGAACTCCGTCACACCCTGTCCGACAAGGCGTTACAGTGCTGTTCGTGGGTAGGGCGATGTTAGCCAACGGGCGCGGCAAGTTGCTGGCGCTCGTCGCGTCCATCACGCTGTCCGTCGCCCTGTTCTACGCCCAGACCGGCGAACCCGCGGCGCAGCATTCCGCCCCGCCCGCGGCCGTGCATCAGGATGCGCCAGCGGCCGCCCCCAGGGTCAACACGCCCACCGAAGCGGAGTTGCTCGCGGCCAGCGCGCCCGTTGCCACGGCAGCGACCCCGTTCGCGTTGCCCGCCGGTATCACGCCCGAAAACGGGTTGCAGGTCAACACGATTCGGGTGGCTCGCGCAATCAGCGTGCTGTTCCCCGAAGTCAAGACGATTGGCGGATACCGCCAAGACCCGCTGCCGTGGCACCCGAACGGCTTGGCGATCGACGTGATGATCCCGAACCACGGCAGCGAAGAGGGCATCGCCCTCGGCAACCAGATCGCCGGGATCGCGTTGGCCAACGCGGAGCGCTGGGGTGTGATCCATGTGATCTGGCGGCAGGGCTTCTACCCGGGCGTCGGGGCACCCAGCTGGACGGCCGACTACGGCAACGAGACCGCCAACCACTTCGACCATGTCCACATCGCCACCAACGGCGGCGGATACCCGTCCGGCGACGAGGACTACTACATCTGAGCTCTCACCGCTTTATGTGGCGTCGGTGTCGAACGGTGTCGTCGCGGGCGCTTGCGGTGCTGCGGGCGGCGCCGTCTGCGCAGGCGGCTCCGTCGAGGAGATCGGTTTATCGGCCTGCTTGCGGTCGAAGTTGCCGGTGAAGATCGAGTCGTCGCCGTCGAGCAGATGTTTGGTGAGCGCGGCGCGCGGCGTCATACCGCGCAACTTGTTGAGCTCGCTGAGCGGCTCGCGCAGGTCATCGAACTCCGGCCCGAGGTCTTCCCGCAGTTGGCTGGTGGCGCCGCCGATGTAGTCGCGGGCCTGGCGCAGCGCGCCCGTCGTCCACCGGATTGCGCCGGGTAGCCGCTCGGGTCCCAGGATCACCAGACCGGCGATCACCAGGATCAGCATCTCGCCCCAGCCGATATTGGCGAACATCGGCTATGTGGTGTCGGGACCCGGATTGACGGTCAGCGTGACCCGCCGGCCGTCGCGCATCACCTCGATCGGTGCGTCCTGGCCGATCTTGAGCTGACGCACGGCGACGACGAATTCGTCGGCGTCGGCCACGGTCCGGTCCCCCACCTTGACCACGACGTCGTTCTCCAGGATCCCCGCCTTTTCCGCGGGGCTGCCTGCCTTCACGTTGGCCACCTGGGCGCCGGAGGCGATGTCGTTGCTGACCGAGCGGGCGGTCAGGCCCAGCGTCGGGTGGGCGATCTTGCCCTCGCGGATGAGCGAGTCGACGACCGTCTTGACCTCGTTGATCGGGATCGCGAACCCGAGCCCGCTGGCGCTGTCGGACAGCGACTTACCGGCGGTGTTGATGCCGATCACGTTGCCGTTCATGTCGATGAGGGGGCCGCCGGAGTTGCCGTGATTGATCGGCGCATCGGTCTGCAGACCGTCGATGACGGTGTCGGTGTCGGAACCGTCGCCGGACAGCGGCACCGGGCGGTGCAGCGCGCTGATGATTCCGGCGGTGACGGTGCTGCGCAGACCCAGCGGAGCGCCCGCGGCGATCACCTCGTCGCCGACGCGCAACTTGTCCGAGTCGCCCATCTGCGCCACGGTCAGGTTGTCGACGTTGTCGACCTTCAGCACGGCCAGGTCGGTCTTGGGGTCGCGGCCAACGAGGTTGGCGGGCACCTCTTTGCCGTCGTTGAAGACGATCTTCAGCTTGTACTTGCTGGGGTTGTTCGCGGCTTCGGAGATGACGTGGTTGTTGGTCACGATGTACCCGCGCCCATCGATGACGACGCCGGAGCCCTGCGAACCTTCCTGATCGCTGGTCGCCTCCACCGTGACCACCGAATCAGCTACGGCAGCAGCGACTTTGGCGATGTGGCCTTCGGGCGGCGGACCGCTGTCGGTGGTGTCGAGCGTGACCTTCGACGTGGTGAACGCCTCGACCACCTCGGCGGTCTTGCGGCCTACCCACCCGCCTGCGAAACCGATCACCAACGCGATGATGGCCAACATCGCCAGCGCGACGTAGGAGACCCGGCCGCCGAACAGCACGTCGCGCACGCCCAACTTGCCCGTGGGGACATTCGCCGGGGGTCGCGGCGGCTCGTGGACGGCGGGGGCGCCAAGGGCGGCCGGCGCCGACGGATCCCGCCACGGGTCGGCGGCCAAGTCGGTGTCCTGATCCCGCTCGGCTTCGAGCGCGCCCGTGTCGGCGGGATGGCGCTGCAGCGAGTCGCCGCCGGGATAGGGCTTACCGAACGCCTCGGCCAGCACCGGGTCGGGCGGCTGGTTGGTCGGCGTGAACTCGCCTTGGTCGCGATACTTGTCGAGGCCCACGAACGAACCGTCGACACCGTCGGGCCTGCCGAATGCGCGCTGCGCCGCCGGATCGACGGGCGGCCGCGAGACAGGGCGGGGTTCCAGGCGTTCGCGCCCGGTCTGGTCGAGATTGGTCACCCGGTCATCACCCTCTGTGAAAGCGCCCGCGAGTGCCGGCGCGGATCGCTGCTGGTCGTCGCACTTACCCTACCGGCGCCTGCGCCGAGAACGCTGTGTGCTGTCAGCAAACTGGGACTGCTGCGTCTCGACGGGCGGCTCCGGTGGAGCATGGTGCGGGATCTCGGACAACAGGCCCAGCAGCGAGCTCGGCATGGCGACCGGCCGGCACTCCCGCAACGCCGCGCGCGCTTGGCGCTGGGCCTCGACCTCGGCGGCGCACTGCGGGCACAGCGATAAGTGGTGAGCGGCGCGCAGATGCGGGGTCAGCCTCAGTTCACCGTCGACGAAGGCGGCGACTGCCTCGGTCGAGAGGTGCTCGGTGGAGCCGAACTCTCGCGGCCCGACCGGCGCGTCGCTCTGGGAGGCGAACTGAGAGGGCAACCACGAGAAGGCCCGGCGGAACATGTGTCCCGGGTCGACCATTGCCCAGCTCCTCTCGCTGCGTGTCACGGCGTCCATTCGAATGTAGCGCGGAGCGCTGTGCGGATGCCCGCGAACGTCAGGCCGTTTTGGCCGCGTCGCCGTGGCCAGCCGACGAACCGGTCTCGCCGTGATTGGCCAGGTAGTCGCGGAGGGCCTGCCGACCGCGGTGGATGCGGCTACGCACGGTGCCCAACTTGACGTCGAGCGTCGCGCCGATCTCCTCGTAGGACAGTCCCTCGATATCGCACAGCACCACGGCGGCGCGAAACTCCGGCGGCAACGAATCCAGTGCGGCCTGCAGGTCAGGACCCAGCCGCGAGTCGTGGTAGATCTGCTCGGGGTTGGGATCATCGGCCGGAACACGGTCGTAGTCCTCGGGCAGCGCCTCCATACGGATGCGGCCGCGCCTGCGCACCATGTCGAGGAACAAGTTGGTGGTGATGCGGTGCAGCCAGCCCTCGAACGTGCCGGGCTGATAGTTCTGCAGCGAGCGGAACACCCGGATGAACGTCTCCTGGGTGAGGTCCTCGGCGTCGTGCTGATTACCCGACAGGCGGTAGGCCAGCCGGTACACCCGGTCGGCGTGCTGGCGCACCAGCTCGTCCCATGAGGGCATGGTCGATTTGTCGCCCGTGGCGTCGAACACCGCGGTGCCGGTCATTTCGTCGGAAGGCTCGACCCATTCCCCGTCCGCGAACTGTTCGAGGTGGGACATCGAAGTCGGCGCCATCTTGATGGTGGTCGTCAGATCCTCCTGGTCACAGCCGCCATCACGGTGCGGCGGTTCGCTACTGCCCGCAACGCGGAGATCCGCATAGGTATTCCCTGGTTGGTCCCCTGGATGCCAGCGTCCGCCGTTTTCCATGGGACATACCGTCTCCGACCGTTCCGTGCCTGGCATATGAGCAAACTGAACATTTCCTGAGAAAACTTTTCTACCCATTTTTGACCTGCGCGAACCTGCTGAAAATTCGCATGATCGGTTCGTCGGGAACGGGCGTGTCGCGATGCTGGCCCGCACCGGTTGGCTACGCTGCGGGCATGGCCGGCACCGACGACGTCATCGGACCGCACAGCCGTGCCGATTCCATCGTCTCGCATGCCGAGCAGTCCATCTCCGAGGACGCCATCGTCGCCGCGGCCCGCGAACGCGCCCTCGACATCGGCGCAGGCGCCGTCACCCCCGCAGTCGGCGCGCTGCTGTGCGTGTTCGCCAAGCTGACCTCCGCCAAGGCCGTCGTGGAGGTCGGAACCGGCGCCGGGGTCAGCGGGCTGTGGCTGCTGTCGGGTATGCGCGAAGACGGCGTACTGACCACGATCGACGTCGAACCCGAGCATCAGCGCATCGCCAAGCAGGCGTTCACCGAGGCCGGGATCGGACCCGGGCGTAGCCGGCTGATCAGCGGGCGCGCCCAAGAAGTGCTGACCCGCCTCGCCGACGAGTCGTACGACCTGGTGTTCGTCGACGCCGATCCGCTGGATCAGCCGCAGTTCGTCGCCGAAGCCGTCCGGTTGTTGCGCCCGGGCGGCGCGATCGTGCTGCATCGCGCCGCACTCGGCGGCCGGGCCGGCGACGCCACCGCCAACGACACCGAGGTGGCGGCCGTGCGCGAGGCCACCCGGCTGATCGCCGAGGACGAACGGCTCACCCCGGTGCTGATCCCACTGGGCGACGGCCTGCTCGCCGCCGCGCGCGACTGAATTCTCTCGCCGAGCTGGGCCCACGCCGAAAGGCTGGGGTACGCAGGACTGCTCTCTTTCCAGGCTGGTTTGCGTCTGCTCGCTATCGCATCTTGACCACTGACTAAACGTGCGTTTAGTCTACTGAACGTGCGTTCAGCTTCGAACGATCTCACGGCCGTCGCCCGGATTCGCGACGCCGCAATCGACCAGTGGGGCCAGCACGGGTTCAACGTCGGCCTGCGATCCATCGCCGACGCGGCGGGGGTGTCGGCCGCGCTGGTCATCCACCACTTCGGCTCCAAAGACGGGCTGCGCAAGGCGTGCGACGACTTCATCGCCGACGAGATCCGCCAGGTCAAAACCGAGTCGATGCAAACCAGCGATCCGGCGACCTGGCTCGCACAGATGGCCGAGATCGAGTCCTATGCGCCGTTGATGGCGTACCTGGTTCGCAGCATGCAGTCCGGCAGCGAGCTGGCGAAGTCGTTCTGGCGTCGCATGATCGACCAGGTCGAGCAGTACACCGACGAAGGCGTTCGATCGGGTGTGCTCAAGCCGAGCCGTGACCCCTGCGCCCGAGCCCGGTACCTCGGGATGATCGGCGCAGGCGGCTTCCTGCTGTATCTGCAGCTGCACGACAACCCCACCGATCTGCGGGCCGTGTTGCGTGATTACAGCGAGGACATGGTGTTGCCTGCCCTCGAGCTCTACACCGAAGGGCTGATGGCCGACTCGACCATGTACGACGCGTTCCTCGCCCAGCGCGAGAAAGGCATCCCGTTCACCACCGGGGAAGAAGGAGATCGCGATGACGGCTCAGACAGCGCACCATCGGCGACAGGCTGACATCAACGGACCTGCCGTCGAAGTTCACGGATTGACAAAAGCTTTCGGACGGACCAAGGCGCTCGACGGACTGAATTTGACGGTCGCGCCGGGGCAGATCACCGGCTTTCTCGGCCCGAACGGAGCGGGCAAGTCAACCACGATCCGCGTGTTGCTCGGCCTGTTGCGGGCGGACAGCGGCACGGTGCGGCTGCTCGGCGGCGATCCCTGGGATGACGCGGTGGCACTGCACCGCCGGATCGCCTACGTGCCGGGAGATGTGACGTTGTGGCCCAACCTGACCGGGCTGCAGGCGATCGACTTCCTGGCCCGGCTGCGCGGTAACGGTGTGGACACCGCCCGCCGGGATCAGCTGATCGAGCGCTTCGAACTCGACCCGCACAAGAAGGCCCGCACCTACTCAAAGGGCAACAGGCAGAAGGTCGCCATCATCGCCGCCTTTTCCACCGCCGCCGAGCTCTACATCCTGGATGAGCCCACGTCCGGCCTGGATCCGTTGATGGAGAAGGTGTTTCAGGAGTGCGTGGGTGAAGTCGTACAGCGCGGCGCTGCGGTGCTGTTGTCGAGCCATATCCTGGCCGAGGTCGAAAAGCTGTGTGACAGCGTCACGATCATCCGCGCCGGTCGCACGGTGCGCGCCGGCACCCTCGCCGAGCTGCGGCACCTGATGCGCACGACCGTGACCGCACGCACCCGCAACGACGGCCAGCGCCTACGGGCCGAGCCGTTCGTCCACGATTTCGCGGTCACCGACGGGCACTACGTCTTCTCGGTCGACCGCAACGATCTTGACCGCGCAATGGGCATTCTGACCGAGCTCGGCATCCTCGACCTGACCGTCACACCGGCATCGCTGGAAGACATGTTCCTGCGCGAGTATCGGGGGACCACGCGATGACGACGATGACGGCGACCGCGCCTCGCACGCAGCGGCATGGCCGTTCGAACGCCTGGACGGGCACCGCAGACCTGCTGCGCCTGGCTCTGCGTCGGGACCGGCTCCGGCTCAGTGTCTGGGTCGGCGTCCTGACGATGCTGATGGCCTACGCGCCGGCCGCCATGGAATTGGCCTATCCCGAAGAGGCGCAGCGGCTCACGCGCGTGGATCTGATGAGGACGCCCGCGGGAATGATGATGGGCGGGCCGATGTTCGGCCGCAACGAGACCGACCTCGGCGCGATGATCGCGAACGAGATGATGCTGACGCTGATCGTCGCCACGTCGATCCTCGCGATCCTCACGGTGATTCGTCATACCCGGGCCGAAGAGGAAAGCGGCGCAGCCGAGTTGGTGCTGTCATCGGTCGTGGGCCGCTATGCACGAACCGCAGCGGCACTGATTCTGGTCGGCGTGGTCAACGTGGTGCTCGCCGTGACGATGACGCTGGCGATGACCGCGAGCGGTTTCTCGCTCATCGACACTGCGGCGATGTGTCTCGGCGTGACCGGGGTGGCCATGCTTTTCGGCTCCGTGGCAGCGGTGACCGCGCAGTTGTGGCGCCAGGCGCGTACGGCGTCCGGCGCGGCCATGGCCGTGCTGGCGGTCGCTGCGGTGGTCCGTGGAATCGGCGATGTGATCGACAACTCCGGCAGTGCGCTGAGCTGGTTCTCCCCGATCGCGTGGGCCCAGCAGATGCGCGCGTTCGTCGACCTGAGGCTGTGGCCGTTCGCGGTGCTGATCTTGCTCACCGTCGCCCTCATCGCAGTGGCTGCGCTGCTGGAGGGCAGACGTCAGTACGACGACGGTGTCATCCCGTCCACCGGTGAGCATCCCGACGCCCGACCGATCAGGGGTGTGCTGGGTCTGCACCTGACGCTGCAGCGAGGTCAGACCGTCGGCTGGACCATCGGGTTGTTCCTCGGCGGTCTGGCTTTCGGGTCGATGACCAAGTCACTGCTCGACGCCGCCGAGACCAATGACGTGATCCGGCTGATGATGGCCCAGCAGGGCACCGACGGCGTGTACACCACGATGACCCAGTTCCTCGCGGCCGCGGCGGGCGCGTACGTCGTCGCCGCCGTGCTGCGGGTTCACACCGACGAGGGCAACGGTCTGGGGGAAGCCGTGCTGGCCGGAGCGGTGTCGCGATGGCGCTGGCTGACGACGGCCGTCGTATCGGCGGTGCTCGGTTCGGTGGTGCTGATGTTCGCCGCCGGACTCGGCAACGGGTTGGGGGCGGGACTCACGATCGGCGAACCGGCGACCGTGCTCCGTCTGACGCTCGCGGGGCTGGCCTTCGTTCCCGCACTGGGGGTGATGGCGTCCGTGGCGGCGGTGGCCGTCGCGGCGCGGCGGCCCGTGCTGGGTTGGCTAGCGGTGGCGTTCGTCGTCACCGCGCTGTACCTCGGCCCGTTGTTGCGGTTGCCGCAGTGGCTGATCGACCTCTCGCCGATCGGACGCACGACGGCGCCGATCGACTATTCGGTGGCCACGCTCGTCGTGCTGACGATGCTCGCCGCCGCCCTGACGTGGGTGGCCGGCTTCCTGTACCGCAGGCGCGACGCCGTCTGAGAGGTGGAATCGTGAAGGTCACGCTTCAGCTGCTGGCGTCGGCCGTCGGCGGGATCCTGTTCATGGGTGTTCTGCTGTTCTTACCCGCCGGAACCTTCGACTACTGGCAGGCATGGGTCTTCATCGCGGTGTTCATTGTCGGCACCATGGTGCCGACCGTATATCTGGCGGTGAAGTATCCCGACGCCCTACAGCGGCGACTGACTACGGGGCCGTGGGCCGAAACCCGCTGGGCGCAAAAGCTCATCTACGTCGGCCTCTACATGACGGTGGTGGCCGCCGGAGTCCTCAGCGCGCTCGACCGCCGGTTCGGCTGGTCGACGGTGCCGACGGCGGTGGTGGTGCTCGGCAACGTGCTGGTGCTGGCCGGGCTCTTGCTGGCAAAGGCGTGGTCATCCAGAACAAATATGCCGCAGCCACGATCACCATCGAACGCGACCAACCGCTGGTGTCCACCGGGTTGTATGGCGTTGTGCGCCACCCGATGTACGTCGGCGCGTTGATCATGATGGCCGGTATGCCGTTGGCGCTCGCGTCATATTGGGCCTTGCTCACGGTCATTCCCGGTTTCTTCGTGTTCGCGGCGCGTATCACCGACGAGGAGAAGGCCTTGCGGCAGGAACTCGATGGCTACGACGAGTACATGGAGAAGGTGCACTACCGCCTGGTGCCTGGAGTGTGGTGATGATGAAAACCGTTGCCCAGGCGACAGCTACGTCGCTCATTGGCTTCGTGGTGTTCGGTCTACTGGTGTTTGGATCTGCAGGGACGTTCGATTACTGGCGTGGGTGGGCGTTCATCGCGGTCTTCGCACTGGCCACTCTGGTCCCGAGCGGCTATCTGGCAAGACGGAATCCAGAAGCCCTGCGCCGTCGCATGCAAGCGGGTCCGCGAGCTGAAACACGACCTGTTCAGAAGCTCATCATCGCCATCGCCTTCATCTCGATGGCCGCCATGATCGCGGCGAGCACGCTGGCCTTCCGCTTCGGCTGGTCCTCGGTGCCAGCGATCGTTTCGGTGGCCGGACTCGTCCTCGTCGGAGGCGGACTCACGATCGCGATGCTGGTTACCATCCAGAATGGTTATGCCGCAGCAAATGTCACCGTCGAGCCGGGTCAACAGCTGTCATCCACAGGCTGGTATGGAGTCGTCCGGCACCCGATGTACTTGGGCAATGTGATCCTGATGATCGGGGTACCGCTCGCTCTGGGCTCCTGGTGGGGTCTGGTCTTCGTCCCCGTCGGCCTCGCGATCCTCGCCCTTCGGGTCCGCGACGAGGAAGCGCTGCTCGCCGACGACCTGGCCGGCTACCCCGAGTACATGCAGAAGGTGCGCTACCGATTGGTGCCCTACGTCTGGTGAAGCCGGACGGTCAGCCCGGCCCCACGACGACGCGGCGTCGCGCGAAACGTGTCACCCGCTTCCGCTAGAATCGCACACATGTTCGAGAAGCTGGCGGTCATTGATACCGAAGCCGATGAGGCGACGTTGATCGACTGCATCGCCGAACTCGAGCACCTCAAGTCCGTTGCCGCCGCCGGCCAAGCCAGGCTCACCGCGGCACTCGACCAGAAACGCCGCGCCCGCGAGGCGTCCGAAGGCGTTCCCGCCGCCAAGCTCGGCCGCGGTTTGGCCAACGAGATCGCGCTGGCCCGCCACGACTCCCCCAATCGCGGCGGTCGTCATCTCGGCTTCGCTCGGGCCCTCATCCACGAGATGCCTCACACCCTTGCCGCGCTGGAAGCGGGGGCGCTCTCCGAATGGCGGGCCACGCTGATCGTGCGCGAGTCGGCCTGCTTATCCGTGGAGGACCGCGGAAAACTTGACGCCGAGATGTGCGCGGCCCAATCCGAACTCGAAGGAAAAGGCGATAAGCGCATCGCCGCAGACGCAAAGGCCATCGCCTACCGGCTCGACCCGCAAGCCGTCGTCGACCGCGCCGTGCGCGCCGAACGTGAACGGACAGTGACCATCCGCCCTGCACCCGACACGATGGCCTACGTGACCGCGCTGCTGCCCATGACACGCGGCGTATCGGTCTACGCAGCGCTCAAGCATGCTGCCGACACGACCTTCGACAACCGGGGGCGCGGACAGGTCATGGCCGACACGCTTTATGAACGCGTCACCGGTCAGCCGGCCGACGTCCCGGTGCCGGTGGCGGTTGACCTCGTCATGGATGACGACACACTGTTCGGCGGCGGTCCGTCTCCGGCGCGAGTTCCGGGTTACGGTCCGATCCCCGCCGCGGTCGCCCGCCGCCTGACGAGCGACGCGATCGCCGACAAGCGCTCCAGAGCCACGCTCCGCAGGCTGTACCGCCGACCGTCGTCCGGTGCGCTGGTCGCCATGGAGTCACGGGCGCGGCTGTTCCCCAAAGCCCTTGCGAAGTTCATCGCCTTGCGCGACGACACGTGCCGCACCCCGTACTGCGACGCCCCCATCCGCCACACCGACCACGCCGCCCCCCACGCGGCAGGCGGGGCGACCAGCGAGGTCAACGGAGTTGGCGCGTGCGCAGCCTGTAACTTCGCCAAGGAAGCCCGGGGCTGGCGGGTCGTCACGGGACGCAGCGGCGACGGCGTCCATACTTCCGAGGTCACCACTCCGACCGGTGCCCGTCATAGATCGAAGGCACCACCGCTGCCCGGGTCGCCGCACACGCGTGCGAGCAGGATCGAGACCGCTTTCGCTGACGTCTTGGGCTGGCGCGACGCAGCCTGATCCAGAGCGTCATCAAGGCGATCACGGCTAGCAGCGCCGAGGTCTCGGTAGTGCGCGGGAAGCGGCTTTGACGGGTCGTCTACCGGTCGATAATGGCGGATGTGGAACTGCTGACCGGCCTCGGCCTGGCGACCGCGGCGGGGCTCAACGCCTATATCCCCCTGCTGGCGCTCGGTCTGCTGTCGCGGTTCACCGACCTGGTCGCCCTGCCCGCCGGCTGGGCCTGGCTGGAGAACGGCTGGGTGATGGCGATCGTCGCGACGCTTCTGGTCGTCGAGATCGTGGCCGACAAGGTCCCGGCGCTGGACAGCGTCAACGATGCCGTCCAGACGTTCGTCCGGCCGACCGCGGGCGGCATCGTCTTCGGTTCCGGCACCGCGGCGCAGACGTCGGCGGTCACCGACCCCGGCGCGTTCGCTCAGTCCGGGCAGTGGATTCCGGTGGTGATCGGTGTCGTCGTCGCGCTGGTGGTGTCGCTGACCAAGTCGACGGTTCGTCCGGCGGCCAACGTCGCCACCGCCGGGGTGGCCGCACCGGTGCTGAGCACGGTCGAGGACGGGGTCAGTGTCGGACTGGTCCTCGCCGCGATCCTGGTGCCCGTGCTCGTGTTGGTGGCCGTCGTGGTCCTGGCGTGGCTGGCGGTCTGGATCCTGCGGCGACGGCGCCGCAACGCCGCAGCGAACTGACTCCGGGTCCCGCTCTCACGTCAGCGTGGTGACGTAATGGCCGCCGGAGAAGACGTCGATGTACCTGTTGCCGCTGATGTCCTTGTAGCCGCAGGTCGACACCGAGCCCTTGTTGGTGTAGGTCCCGCCGGCGGCTTTGCACTCACTCTTGATCGTCTTCTCCGAGAGCTTCTCGGCGTGCGCGGCCGGCGCGGTCGTGGTCATCAGGGCGCCGACGGCGATCGCGCCGGCGGCGACCGCGGCCGTGATGGTGTTGCGTCTCATCGTTGTCTCCTGTGCTCGTGGCCCTGCGGGCCGTTTTGACAGGAGCCAGCGTGAAACACCACGGCACAACGCATAAGGAGGCCGATGCCGAAACTCGTCGAGTGCGCATCCGGGTCTGGCGGACGGTCCGCGCTAGGGGGTTAGGGGTTAGATCCAGACACCCTTACCGACCGCGACCACTCCCCCGGCGCTGATCGCGAACCGTTCGCGGTCCTTGTCGAGGTCCACCCCGACCATCTCGCCGGGGCCGACGACCACGTTCTTGTCCAAGATCGCGTGGCGCACCACCGCGCCGCGACCGATGCGGGCCCCGGGCATGATCACGCTGCCCTCGACGATCGCCCCGTCGTCGACGACGACGTTGGACGACAACACCGAATTCCGCACGGACGCAGCCGAGATGATGCTGCCGGCGCCAACGACCGACTCCTGCGCCGAACCGCCGTTGACGAACTTCGCCGGCGCGAGCATCTCGGACTCCCCGCGGATCGGCCAACGCTTGTTGTAGAGGTTGAACACCGGGTGCACCGACACCAGGTCCATGTGCGCGTCGTAGAACGCGTCGAGGGTTCCCACGTCGCGCCAGTAACCGTGATCGCGTTCGGTCGCACCGGGCACTTCGTTGTTGCTGAAGTCGTACACCGCCGCCATGCCGTCGTCGACCAGACGGGGGATGATGTCGCCGCCCATGTCGTGGTCGGAGTGGTCGTCGTCGGCGTCGGCGCGGATCGCGTCGATCAGCACCTTGGTGGTGAAGATGTAGTTGCCCATCGACACGAACGCCTCGTCGGGATTGTCCGGCGTGCCCGGCGGGTCGGGGGGCTTCTCGATGAAGCTGCGGATGCGGCCGGACTCGTCGGCGTCGATGACCCCGAACGCGGTGGCCTCCTGGCGCGGTACCCGGATACCCGCGACTGTCGCGCCCGCGCCGCTTTCGATGTGGAACTGGACCATCTGCTCGGGGTCCATTCGGTAGACGTGGTCGGCGCCGAACACGACGATGTAATCCGGATCTTCGTCGTAGATGAGGTTCAGCGACTGGTAGATCGCGTCCGCGGAACCGGTGTACCACCGCGGGCCGAGCCGCTGCTGGGCCGGGACGGGCGTGATGTACTCACCAGCGAGGCCCGACAATCGCCAGTTCTGGGAGATGTGACGATCAAGTGAGTGCGACTTGTATTGCGTCAGCACGCAAATCCGCAGATACCGCGCATTGACCAGATTCGACAGCACGAAGTCGATCAGGCGGTAGGCGCCACCGAAGGGAACGGCGGGCTTGGCTCGATCCGCGGTCAACGGGTAGAGCCGCTTGCCCTCCCCGCCGGCCAGGACGATGCCCAGCACGTGTGGCAGTTCCCTCATGCTTCAAACCTATCGGCCGCTTCTGTCCTGGGCTACCCATTCCACGACGAGTCAACGTCTCCGACGCAGATACGGCGGCTCCGACGCGATCACTCCTGCGGCGGCTTGCGCCCGTAACTAGGGTCGAAATCATGCGGGTGGCGATGATGACTCGGGAATATCCACCCGAGGTCTACGGCGGGGCGGGGGTCCACGTCACCGAGTTGGTCGCTCAGCTGCGCCGCCTCTGCGAGGTCGACGTGCACTGCATGGGGGCCTCGCGTGCGGACGCGATCGTCGCGCAACCCGACCCCGCGCTGATCGGCGCGAACGCCGCGCTGTCGATGCTGTCGGCCGACCTCAACATGGTCAATGCCGCCGCACATGCGGACGTGGTGCACTCGCACACCTGGTACACCGGCCTGGCCGGCCATCTCGCCGCACTGCTCTACGGGGTGCCGCACGTGCTGACCGCGCACTCGCTGGAGCCGATGCGCCCGTGGAAGGCCGAACAGCTCGGCGGCGGCTACCGGGTGTCGTCGTGGGTGGAGAAGACGGCGGTGGAGGGCGCCGACGCGGTGATCGCGGTCAGCTCCGGTATGCGCGAGGACGTCCTGCGCACCTATCCCGCGTTGGACCCGAACCGGGTCCACGTGGTGCGCAACGGGATCGACACCGAGGTCTGGTATCCGGCAAGCCCGGAGCCCGGCGAATCGGTGCTGGCCGAACTCGGCGTCGACCCGTCGCGGCCCATGGTGGCGTTCGTCGGTCGGATCACGCGGCAGAAGGGCGTTGCCCATTTGATCGCCGCGGCCCACGATTTCGCCCCCGATGTGCAGCTGGTGCTGTGCGCAGGAGCGCCCGACACCCCGGAGATCGCCGCGGAAGTGACCGAGGCGGTTCAGCATCTGTCACATGCCCGCACCGGAGTCTTCTGGGTTCGCGAGATGCTCCCCATCGTCAAGATTCGCGAAATACTATCCGCTGCAACTGTTTTCGTATGCCCATCGGTGTACGAGCCGCTGGGCATCGTGAACTTGGAGGCGATGGCATGCGCCACGGCGGTCGTGGCCTCCGACGTCGGCGGCATTCCGGAGGTCGTGGCCGACGGGCACACCGGGCGGTTGGTGCACTACGACCCGCAGGACGCCCCGGCGTACGAGAGCCGGTTGGCCGCGACGGTCAACGAGTTGATCGCCGACCCCGAGAGGGCCCGCCAGTACGGCGAGGCCGGGCGGCAGCGCTGCATTCACGAGTTCTCCTGGGCCCACATCGCCGAGCAGACCTTGGAGATCTATCAGAAAGTCGGCAATCCGGCGTAGCCGGTCACCTCTGAACCGTCAGCTCGTGACGTTCTTCAGTTCGTCCCCGAGCGCGGCGGCCTCATCAGGGGTCAGCTCGACGACGAGTCTCCCGCCGCCTTCCAGTGGTACCCGCATCACGATGCCGCGCCCCTCCTTGGTTGCTTCCAGTGGACCGTCGCCGGTCCGGGGCTTCATCGCCGCCATCGAGTGCTCCCTCCAGATGAGCCGGCCCGCCCGCGGGCTCGGTCGGGGCCGAGACTGCCCACTCGTTTGACATTCCCGGCACTGAAACTGCTACTGAACGCCTCTATTGTTCCCTATCGGCGCCGTTCGGTGTGCAAAGACCCGGCTAAGGCCGCTTCCCGGGTGCCGCTGAAGTCGCCGGTACCCAGCAGTCGACGGTGTGATCGTCGACCATTCCGGTCGCCTGCATCAACGCGTAGGCGGTCGTGGGTCCCACGAAGCGGAAGCCGCGGCGCTTCAGTTCCTTGGCCATCGCGGTCGACTCGGGGGTGACGGCCGGAACCTCGGCGAAGCTGGCGGGCCGCGGCCGGGGTGGCGGCGCGAACGACCACAACAGCTCGGCCAGGTCGGTCCCCGCGTCACGCAGGTCGGCCGCCGCTCGCGCGTTGGCGATGGTGGCCTCGATCTTCGCGCGGTTGCGCACAATCCCGGCATCGCCCATCAACCGCGTGGTGTCGCGCTCGGTGTAGCGCGCGACCCGGTCGATGTCGAAACCGTGGAACGCGCGGCGGAAGTTCTCCCGCTTCCGCAGAATCACCAGCCACGACAGCCCGCTCTGGAACGCTTCGAGGCTCACCCGCTCGAACAGGGCGACCGAGTCGCGCAGCGGCCGCCCCCACTCGGTGTCGTGATAGTCACGGTAGAGAATGAAATCAGCTGGAGCCAAACGTGATTCGTCGATCCACGCGCAGCGGACACGGCCGTCGGGTTCGACGGAGGGTTCTTCGGAGGTTTCCGGGGCGGCGGCGCTCACGACTCGTCCTCGGATTGCAATGCGTGCGCGCCACCCTCGATGGGCTCGTCGTCCTCGATGCCGTGTGTGGCCCGCAGGGTGGCCAGCTGGCCGCGCAGCAGGTCGAGTTCCTGGCCGAGCCGGTCGAGCACCCAATCGACTTCGCTGGTCTTGTAGCCGCGCAGCGTCTGGGCGAACTTGACGGCGTCGACGTCGGCGCTCGTCACGCCGGAGGCGGGCAGCACCGTAGCGGTGGTCTCCCGCGGCAACGGAGGCAGCGGTTCACCGCGACCGAACACGACGCTGCCCACGGCGAACAGCACCACGGCGATCAGGACCAGTACGACCAGATACAGCAGAACCAGGCTCACGGTCTCGATACTGCCTCAGAGCGCCGACATCCGGCGGACGACGATCAAGCGGCGAGGGACGAGCCGCGCTGAGGAGTCCGCCAATTCAACCCGGCGGACGACGATCAAGCGGCGAGGGACGAGCCGCGCTGAGGAGTCCGCCAATTCAACCCGGCGGACGACGATCAAGCGGCGAGGGACGAGCCGCGCTGAGGAGTCCGCCAGTTCAAACCGGCGGACGACGATCAAGCGGCGAGGAACGAGCCGCGCTGAGGAGTCCGCCAATTCAACCCGGCGGACGACGATCAAGCGGCGAGAAAACTCAGCGCGGGCGCAGGGTCACCATCGGGGGGCGGTCGGCCAGCGACACCGACGACGTGCGCGGCGTGTAGTCGTGGCCGTCGGCGAAGAACTGCGTCAGCCCCACACCGGAGTCCGGCACCCCGCAGCGCGACAGGAGCGTCGCGATCACCTGGCGGCTCATGCTGGCCAGCTCGGTCAGCGGCCGGTTGCGGTGTGTGCGAACACCGAGGTTGACCTGGGCGATCCCGTCGAGGCCGAGCCGGTCGTAGGCGTCGATCAGCAGACCGATCTCGACCCCGTAGCCCGGCGCGAACGGTACGGACGTAAACAGCTCACGAGTGCCGGCGTATTCACCGCCCAGCGGTTGCAGGATGCAACTGAGCTCCGGCCGCAGGGAGGCCAGCAGCGGCCGGGCCACCAGCTCGGTCACCCGCCCGCCGCCGTTGGCGTCCTCGCTGCCGCTGACCTTCAGCGGCCTGCGGTAGAAGCCCTTGACCAGGTGCACACCATCCGTGGTGAGCAGCGGACCGACCAGCTTGGGCACGAACATCGGGTCGGGGTCGATCAGGTCCGAGTCGACGAACACCACGACGTCACCGGTCGTGGCGGCCAGCGAGCGCCACAGCACTTCCCCCTTGCCGGGTTGCGGAGTCACCTCCGGCAGCGCCGCCTCGCGGCTGATCACGCGCGCACCGGCGGCCAGGGCGCGGATCTCGGTGTCGTCGGTCGAGCCGGAATCCAGCACGATCAGCTCGTCGACCAGCCCACCGAGCAGCGGGGTGATGGTCTCGACGACGCTGCCGACCGTCTCTTCCTCGTTGAGGGCGGGCAGCACCACCGAGATGGTGCGGCCCCGTTTGGCGGCTTCGAGTTCGGAGACTGTCCACGTCGGCCGGCTCCAGCTGTGGTCGTTGAGCCAGCGTGCGATGACGACGTCAGTAGCGGGAAGTTCGGGTGTGAGTGTCATGCCAGTCCCCTCACCGTGCGCGTCGGCGGCCGCCCGCCCTGGATCGACGCGACCATTTCCAGTACACGCCGAGTCGGTCCGACCTCATGCACCCGGAACATCGCGGCTCCGTCTGCGGCCGCCAAGGCGGTGGCTGCAAGGGTGCCCTCCAGGCGTTCGGTCAAACCCACACCCAGAGTCTCCCCGACGAAATCCTTGTTGCTGAGCGCCATCAGGACGGGCCATCCAGTGTTTACAAGCTCTTTCACATGGCGCAACAAACTAAGACCGTGATGAGTGTTCTTGCCGAAATCATGCGTCGGATCGATCAGCACGGCGTCGCGCGCCACCCCCGCCGCGACCGCGCGTTCGGCCGCCGCGGTCACCTCTGCGATCACGTCGTCAACGACGCCGCGTTCGGTGATTCCGTAGTTGACCCGGAACGGCCTGGTGCGTGGTTGTGCGCCGCCGGTGTGCGAGCACACCAGGCCAGCACCGAACTCCGCGGCCACCTCCGGCAGCGCCGGATCGTGGCCGGCCCAGGTGTCGTTGATCAGGTCGGCTCCGGCCGCGCACGCCTGTTTGGCTACCGCCGAGCGCCAGGTGTCGACGCTGATCAGCTGATCGGGATAGGTGCCGCGCAGCCATTCGATGAACGGAACGACGCGCGCGATCTCCTCTTCGGTGTCGACGGTGTTACCCGGGCCCGCCTTCACCCCGCCCACGTCGACGACGTCGGCGCCGTCCTCAATCACCCGGTGCGCCGCCGCCTTGGCCGCCTCGTCGGTGAACGCGGCGCCGCGGTCGTAGAAGGAGTCCGGAGTCCGGTTCACGATCGCCATGATCAGCGCTCGATCGGCGGCGACGGGCCGGCCCAGGAAGCGACCCGAGTGCGTGTTCACTCTTCCAGGCTACGGTCGTGCCGTTTGTGGAGTTCCGCGGCGCTCACGGCAGCTGCGGCTCCACCAATCGCTAGTTTTTGGGCTTCTTTCCCTCGGCGACCTCTTTGGGGTAGTCGTCGTAGAACTCGACGTAACCCTCGTCGCGGCCGGAGAGCACGTAGATCGGATCCTCGATCTCCTCGACGTTGAAGCCCTCCTTGCGAAGGTCGACCTTCTGGCTCTTGAACGTCGACGTGTACGCCAGCTCCTCGACCACCCGCACGAACAACGGCACCGCGTAATTGGGCAACTTGTCGTATGCGGCCTTGGCCAGCGCCTTGCCGTCGAACTTCTCGCCCTCTTTGAGCTGGATCGCGGCCATGCCCGCGCGTCCGCCTGCGCCCTCGACCTCGACGCCGAACACGGTGCACTCCTCGACCTGCGGTGCGGCGGAGATGGCCGTCTCCACCTCGGTGGTGGCGACGTTCTCGCCCTTCCACCGGAAGGTATCGCCGAGCCGGTCGGTGAACGACGCGTGCCCGAACCCCTGCGAGCGCATCAGATCGCCGGTGTTGAACCACACGTCGTCGTCGCGGAACGCGTTGCGCACCAACTTCTTTTCGGTCTCTTCGCGATCGGTGTAGCCGTCGAACGGCTGGAAGTTGCTGACCTTGGACAGCAATAGGCCAGGCTCCCCGGTGGGCACCTTCTTGACGCGGCCCTTGTCGTCGCGCAGCGGATCGCCGGTCTCGGGGTCGTACTCGACGAAGGCCACCGGCGACGGGCAGATACCGGTGGACTGCGGAATGTTGAACACGTTGACGAAGGCGGTGTTGCCCTCGCTGGCGCCGTAGAACTCACACACCCGGTCGATGCCGAACCGTTCGGTGAAGTCGTTCCAGATCGCCGGGCGCAGACCGTTGCCACAGATGACCCGCACCTTGTGCTTGCGGTCGGTGTCCTTGGGTGGCTGGCTGAGCAGGTACGAGCAGATCTCGCCGATGTAGACGAACGCGGTCGCGTCGTAGCGGATCACCTCGTCCCAGAACTTCGACGCCGAGAACTGCTTGCCGATCGCCAGCGTCGCACCGGAGTTCAGCACCGACGACAAGGCGACCGTCAACGCGTTGTTGTGATACAGCGGCAGACAGCAGTAGAGCGTGTCCTTGCTGGTCAGCCGCATTCCGAGGCCGCCGAACCCGGCCAGCGCCCGCAGCCAGCGGTAATGCGTCATCACGCTGGCCTTCGGCATGCCGGTGGTGCCGGACGTGAAGATGTAGAACGCGTTGTCCTTGGCGAGCACCGCCGCGGTGGTCGGCGGGTTGCTGGTGGGCGCGGAAGAGGCCAGGCGCTTGAGGTCGTCGATGGTGAGCAGTCCGTCGGTGTCGGCGCCGGACTCCGTGATCGGCTCGACGAAGTCGGTGTCGGCGACGACGGCCTTGGCCTCCAGCAGCCCGAGGCTGTGCTTGAGCACGTCGCCCCGCTGGTTGTAGTTGAGCATGCCGGCGATCGCGCCGCACTTGACCGACGCCAGCATCAGCAGCACGGGCTCCGCGGAGTTGCGCAGCATGATGGCGACGACATCGCCGTGGCCCACGCCGCGGGCAGCCAGGATCGCGGCGTAGCGGTTGACGGTCTCGTTGGCCTCGCGATAGGTGATCTGCTCGTCACCGAACCGGAGGAACACCTTGTCGCCGTAGCGCGCGGCGCGGTCCTGGAAAACCTTGCCGATCGAGGTTTGGGCCGAGGGCCGGGCACCGAAACCGGTGACGACGCCCCGCAGGATCGTCGGCAGGTCCGCGATCAGGCCCGGCGCGCGGGCGGCGATGTCCAATAAACCGACGCTGCGGCGAATCCCCGACTTCTCGGTCATGCGCGTTCGTCCCTCCCTGTTCGTTTGTCGCACACCCTAGTGACCGTGTTCATGGCGGTGGCGCACACGCCGTCATGGCCGACTCGACGTCGACAGCGACGACCAATCGGTCCAGTGCCCCCTGCGCGACGTACCCGCTGTCGCGCAGATCGTGCAGCCATGCCAACAGCCCGTCGTAGTGCCCGATGGGGTCGAGCAGCACGACCGGTTTGTCATGCATACCCAAATAACCCGCTGTCCAGGCTTCGAAGAATTCCTCGAGCGTGCCGATGCCTCCGGGCAGGGCGATGAACGCGTCCGCCCGCCCCTCCATGACTTCCTTGCGCTGACGCATCGTGTCGGTGACGACGAGTTCGTCGGCGTCGACGTCGGCGACCTCGCGATGCACCAGCGCCTTCGGGATGACACCGACGGTGTGTCCCCCGCGGGACCTGGCCGCCGTCGCCAACGCACCCATCGCCGAGACGTTTCCGCCGCCGGAGACCAGGCTCCAACCCCGCTCGGCGATCGCCACCCCAACCTCCTCGGCCAGCCCGATGAGCTCGGGGTGCATCGGACCCGACGCGCAGTAGACACACACCGCCCACTGACGACCGGACTCGCGAGCGTGGGGTTCAGCGGACACGAGCACAACCTAGCCGCACGACGATCAAGCGGCCCCAGCCGCGTTGAGGAGTGCGGCGATCGAATTCAGCCGCACGACGATCAAGCGGCCCCAGCCGCGTTGAGGAGTGCGGCGATCCATCTAGCCGCACGACGATCAAGCGGCCCCCGGCTGCGTTCAGGAGTGTGGCGATCGATTTAGCCATAGACTCCGGCGGTGCCGATTGAGTGGGTCACCTCGCCGCCCGGACCGGCACTCGATTCGATCGAAGCCGGTCTGCAGAAGCGTTCCGGCGCCGTCCTGATCGGTCCCGCCGGCGTGGGTAAGACGACGCTGGCGCGAGCGGCCGCAGAACGGCTCGCCGGGGCCTACCACCGCGTCGACTGGGTCACCGCCACCGCGCCGATGGCCGCGGTCCCGTTCGCCGCGGTCAGTCGTCTCATTGACGTCGCCGACACCGGCAAGACCGCGGACGTTCTGCGCAGCGCCCGCGACACTCTGGGGGACGGGCGCCTGCTGGTGGTGGACGACGCTCATCTGTTGGATCCGTTGTCGGCTGCGCTGATCTACCAGCTCGCGGTCAGCGGCGCCGCCGCGCTGATTGTGACGGTGGCGCCAGCCGGGGTGATGGCCGACGGTGTCTCGGCGTTGTGGGACGACGGCCTCGTCGAGCGCATCGACCTCGAGCCGCCGGGTCACGACGACCGTCGCGTGGCGGCTTCGGTCGGCGAATTCGTCACCGCCCTGCCGGACGCCGCCTACCGCGTTTTGGAGTACCTGGCCGTCGACGACCCGCTGGCGCTCGACGAGCTCGAAGCCTTGGTCGGTCCGGAATCGGTCGAGGCCGCAGCGGCATCGGGCGCCGTCGTGGTCGATGACGGTTGGGTGCACCCGGCGCATCCGCTGTTCGCCGACTCGGTGCGCGAGGCATTGGGCGGTCCGGAGCTGCGCAGGCTGCGGGGTGAAGTCGTCGACCGGCTGGCCGGGCGGGCCGGTCACGGCGCCGTCGACAGGTTGCGCCGCGCGGTGCTGGCGCTCGACAGCGACAGTCCGCAGGGACCCGCCGAGCTGTCCTCGGCGGCCGCGGAGGCGTTGCGACTCGGCGATCTGGTGCTCAGCGAACGGCTCGGCCGCGCCGCGCTGCAGCGCGCACCCGACGACCTGTCCACCCGGTTGACGCTGGCGTACGCGCTGGCGTGGCAGGGCCGAGGCCGCGACGCGGACGCGGTGCTCGACGGCGTGAACGGCGCCGCGCTGTCGGAGACCGAGCTGATGGCGTGGGCGCTGCCGCGGGCCGCCAACCAGTTCTGGATGCTGTCCGAGCCCGAGCGCGCCACAGCGTTCCTGCGTGCGACACGCAACCGGGTGTCGTCGCCGGCCGCACGCATCACGCTCGATGCGTTGTCGGCGACGTTTGCGATGAACGCCGGGAGCGTGTCGCGGGCGATGGAGGTGGCCGCCGACGTATTGGCGTCGCCGGACGCCGACGACACCGCGATCGGTTGGGCGGCGGCGGCAGCGGCGTTGAGCTCGGCGCGGACGGGCCGGTTCGCCGATGTCGACGCGTTGGCCGAGCGGGCGATGGCCGCTGGACATCCGGGGCTTCTGCGGTTCACGAGCGGATTCGGGCAGACGACGGCGTTGCTGATGGCAGGTGAAATGGACCGCGCCCAGCAGCTTGCCCAGCGGCTCACCGACTTCGCGCAGCTGCAACAACCGGGGCGCGCGATCGGTGAGGTGCTGGTGGCCGACGTGCTGATCGCCAAGGGTGAGCTCGAGGAGGCGGTGCGCCTTCTGCGCCGTGCGGCCGCGGCGCTGGCCCCGACCGGCTACTCGTGGGGGCCGTTGGCGTGGATGCTGCTGGCCCAGGCGCTCGGTCAGCTCGGTGCGGGTGTCGAGGCGGGAAAGGCATTGGCGCGCGCCGAGTCTCGGCACGGCTTGAAGTCGATGCTGTTCGCCCCGGAGTTGGCGCTCGCACGGGCGTGGACGATGTGGGCGCGCCGCGACGAGCACGGCGCCGTCGCCTCGGCCCGTGAGGCGGTGCGCAGTGCCGAGCGCGGCGGCCAGACGGCCGTTGCGCTGCGCTCGCTGGTGGACGCGGTGCGGCTCGGCGACATGCGGGCCGCGGACGCGATCGAACGGGTGAGCACCGAATGTGACTGCACGACTGGGCGGTTGGCGCTGGCGCACAGCCGGGCGCTCACCGCGCGGAATGCCGCCGCGCTGGCCGAGGCGTCCCAGGGCTACGCGGCGTGCGGGTGGCACGGCGCCGCCGCGGACGCCGCAGCCCAAGGCGAAGCGCACCGCTGAAATTCGTGTCAGGACGGGTCTTGTCGCGGCCCTAGGCTTGACTGTCATGAGCCAGTTGTTCGCGCAGACAAACGGGTTGCGGTCCTCCGCCTCGATCCACGACCGCGTCGCGACGGACCTGTCGCACGTGCTCGCCGGCGCACCGGAGGCAACCGGCGTGCAGAACAGCCACGGCCAGATCGCGGCCGGAGTGGGCGCCGCGCTGTCGAGCGCGCTCGACGCTCGGCTTGGCACCGTGCACTCCACCGCCGACGCGGGTGCGACGATCTCCGACCTGCTACAGAAGGCCGCCCAGATGTACGAGCAGGGCGACCACGAAGGAGCCGAGAAGTTGCGTGCGGCCGCCGAAGCGCTTGACGGTCAACGGGATACGCAAGCGCACGAGAGCGCACCGGCAACAGGGAGTGCCCTGGGCTCCCCCGCGAACGGCGCGGCAGGTCCGCCCGGCGCCGATCAGATGGTCGGCCAGATGCTCGGGCAGGTCGGGCAGCTGGTCGGGTCGATGACGGCGCCACTGCTGGGTCTTGCCCAGGGGCTGCAACAGGTTCCGCAGATGATCGCGCAAGGTGTACAGCAGGCCGCGCGAGGCGAAGAGACACCTGAGCGCGACGACAGTCGCGTCGACGACAAGGGCACCGGCAAACGCTCCGACGAGGAACCATCCGAGCCGACGCGCCGCGTGGAACCGGAATACCAAGCTGCACCGAGCGATTCGGCGGTAGTGGGTCGTGCACCGGAGGCGCCGGTCGCCGCGGAGGTCCCGCGACCCGCACAGACGCGTCCCCAGGTGGGTTAACCGCTACAGGTTGCGGGCGACGTCGTCCCCAGACTTCGGAGGGGTGACGGGGGCAGCGCCCGCACCCGATTCACTGCCCTGTGGTCCGGCGGCGCCGTCCCACGGGCGGTCGTCGGCGCGGTGCAACGGCCGGTGGTCCTCACGATCGTCGAATTCACCGGTCTGCAGCCCGGCGTCGTCGCGAGGCTGCTGCGCCGGTGCGCCGGCACCCGGGCCCTGCGCCGTCGGCCCGCCCGTCGCGGCGGCACCACCGCTCGGTAGCGCACCTCCGCCGGTTGCCGACGAGCCGCCCGGCGACTGGGCGCCTTGCATGGCCTGCTGCATGAGGGAGCCGAACATTCCGGTCTGCCCACCGAGGGCCTGAGCAGGCGCCCCCGCCATCTGCCCCATCTGACCGGCCTGCTGCCCCACCTGGCCGAGCATCCCGACGATCTGGCCGACCGACTGAGAGCCCGCGTCGTCGGAGTTCTCGTAGGCGGCCTGCGCGGCGCCCACTTTGCCCGAGAAGGTGTTCTCCTTGGCCGACAGCGCGGCGACGTTGGTGGTCAGCTGCGCGGCCAGGGTCGGCAGTACCGCCGAAATGGTGGCGCTCATCGCGTCTTGTCCCGCCGGAATCATCGGTATCTCGGGCAGTTCGACCGCCGCCGCGTTCCAGCTGATGCCGTCGGGCTTTTTCAGTGGGCTACCCATGTGCGCTCCTCGTCACCAGTCGTCATCGTCGTCGTCGTCGAGATCGTGCTCCAGCGGCGCGGGCACGGCCAATCCCGGTGCGGTGCCCCCGCTGACGCCGCGCTGACCCATCATCGGGGCCATCCCGCCCATACCGCCGCCCGCGGCCATCGGGGCCGCCCCGCCGACCGCGGCGGCCCCCGCGGTCGCGCCCTCGGGCGCGGGCGTGGTGCTGACCGCCTTGCTGCCGACGAGGTTGGCCATCTGCGGGGTTTGCAGTGGCGCACCGCCGGAGCCCGGCAGCGACGCCGCCCGGACCATGCCGGAGCCGCCACCGGCGCCCGAGCCGCCGGCGAGCGGATGGTTGGAGAACGACGAGAAGGGCAGCCCTGCGGCGGCGAGGGAGTCGGCCTTTCCGCCCTGGCCGAACATCGACGTCAGCTGTTGCAGCGGCTGCGAGAGCTGCTGGCCCAGCTGCTGTGGCACCTGCATCAGCGTCTGGCCGATCTGCATCGGCAGCTGCGCGGCCATGGCTCCCATCTGGCCGACCATCTGCATCGCCTGCTGTGAACCGTCACCGGCCTGCTTCGCCGCTTCCTCCCCGCTGTCCTGCGCCTCCTTGGCTCCGGGCACGGGTGGGACGCCGAAAAGCGGGATGCTCGGCGGTACGCCGAGGGTGTTGGCGAGTTCGGTGGTGCTGGCGGTGATGTTGGCGATGTTCTGCGACAGCCCCATCTTGATCCGGCTCTGCACCAGCTCCTGGGTGTTGCTGAACGGCATCGCCGAGAGGGCTTCACACTCATGCTGGACCTCTTGGGCGATCGTGTTCGCCAGCATCTTCGTCTTCACGACCGTGGCCTCCATCGCGCGCAACTTCGCCGCGATCGCGGCCGCCTGCGCCGCGTTGGCCTCGTGCCCGCCGATGATGCTGGTGGCCTCCCCCGCGGCGGCGAGCGCGCCCGCACCCTCCCACGAATCGGACAACTGCATCAGCTGACCCTGCTGTTCGGGCACGACGTTGCCGCTGATCTTGGACGCCAACGCCTCGTACGACGCCGCCGCTGCGGCCAACGTCTCCTCGTCGACGTTCGGCCAGCCCGGGCCGGTCACGGTCTGACCACCGTACGGGCTGGAATCGGGCGCGATGCCCATGGCGCGACCCCCTTGACGACACGCTACGGGTCTCAAACTTACCGTGCCCCGGATAGCTGCCCGTGCGCCGATTTCATGCGGCGTGACGTCCGATCAGGGCATCCACTGCTCCTCGAGACGGCCGCCGGATAGCCGGAGCCACCGCTGCACGCCGATGTCGGCGAGGAAGGGCTCGTCGTGGCTGACGACGACGAACGCGCCCCGGTACGCGTTCAGCGCAGCCTGAAGCTGCCCGACGCTGACGAGGTCGAGGTTGTTGGTGGGCTCGTCGAGCAGGAGCAACTCGGGCGCCGGTTCGGCGAACAACACGCAAGCGAGTGTCGCCCGCAACCGCTCACCGCCGGACAGCGCGCCCACCGGCACATGGATCCGGTCGCCTCGGAAGAGGAACTGCGCCAGAAGGTGCATGCGACGGGTGTGAGAAAGGCTCGGCGCATAGGCGGTGAGGCTCTCGGCGACGGTGAGCTGCGGATCGAGCAGGTCGAGCCGCTGCGACAGATACGCCACGCGGGCACCACTGCGCTGTACCGAACCGGAGTCCGGTGTCAGGTCCCCGCCGACGATGCGCAGCAGCGTCGACTTGCCCACCCCGTTGCGCCCGGTCAGCGCGATGCGCTCGGGCCCGCGCACCGACAGGTCGACGTCGTCGAGAAGCAGCCGCTCACCGGCCGAGAAGTGCAACCCCTTGGCGGTGAGCACATCCCGGCCGGCGGGTACGTCGGTGCCGGGCAGGTCCAGTATGAGCGCGTCGTCGTTCCTGATCGCCCGCTCGGCGTCACCCAGGCGAGCCCCGGCATCGTCGACCCGCGCGGCGTGCACGCCGTCGATGCGGCCCGCGGTCTCCTGGGCTCGCCGCTTCCGCGCTCCTGCAACGATTTTCGGTAACCCGGCGTGGCTGAGATTGCGCGCCGCGGTGCCCGCTCGCCGCGCCGCACGCTCGCGCGCCTGCTGCATCTCGCGCTTCTCGCGCTTGAGCAGCTGGTGAGCGCTGCGGACGTTGTTCTCGGCGACGCGCTGCTCATGGCTCACCGCCTCCGTGTACAGCGTGAAATTGCCACCGTAGGAGCGGATCTCACCGTGGTGCAGTTCGGCGATCCGGTCCATGCGGTCGAGCAGCAGCCGATCGTGGCTGACCACCAGCAGGCAGCCCGTGAAGTCGTCGAGCGCGTCGTAGAGTCGGTGGCGCGCGTCGATGTCGAGGTTGTTCGTCGGTTCGTCGAGCAGCAACACGTCGGGCCGGTTCAGCAGTTGCCCGGCGATGCCGATGCTGATGATCTCGCCGCCCGACAGCGTGTCGAGTCGACGGTCGAGCGCGATGTGGCTCAGTGCGAGCCGATCCAGCTGCGCCCGCGCGCGCTCCTCGACATCCCAGTCGTCGCCGATCGTGGTGAAGACGTCGGCACCGGGGTTCCCGTCGGCCAGCGCGTCGAGCGCTGCGATGACGGATGCGACGCCGAGCAGTTCTGCGACGGTGTGATGTGCGATGTAGGGCAGCGTCTGCGGCAGATACCCGAGCGTGCCGTCGACGGTGACCGAACCCGACGTCGGCGACAGCTCACCGGCGATCAGCTTGAGCAGCGCGCTCTTTCCGGCGCCGTTGGGGGCGACCAGACCGGTCCGGCCCTCGCCGACGGAAAAGGACAGCTCGTCGAACAGCGGTGTGTCGTCGGGCCATACAAAAGACAATTGGGAACAGACGATAGAAGACATGTGAGTGATCGCTTCGTGTCTCGCACGGAAAAGGGGGACGGTCGGATCCGGGCGGCACCCGGAGACGTCGTCAACTCACATGCGTTCAGGGTAGACGCGCGGTCAAGTGGTTAAATACCGGCGCAACACGTGGGTCGCGGCGGTGATCTTCGCGACCTCGACGCGCTCGTCGACACGGTGGGCGAGGTTCGGATCACCGGGGCCGTAGTTGACCGCGGGAACCCCGAGGGCGGCGAATCGCGACACGTCGGTCCATCCGTACTTGGCCCGGACCTGTCCGCCTGCGGCAGCCACCAGCGCGGCCGCAGCCGGCTTGGTCAGCCCGGGCAGCGCACCGGCCGCCGAGTCGGTGAGTTCGATCTCGACGTCGAGACCGTCGAACACCTCGCGCACGTGGCGCAGCGCCTCGTCCACATTGCGGTCGGGCGCGAACCGGAAGTTCACCGACACCGAGGCCGCATCGGGGATGACGTTGCCGGCGATACCGCCGTCGATGCGCACCGCGGACAGGCCTTCGCGGTAGGTGCAGCCGTCGATCTCCACGCTGCGGGCCTGATACGACGACAGCCGGTCGAGTACGGATCCGAGTTTGTGAATCGCATTATCGCCCAACCACGACCGCGCCGAGTGCGCGCGGGTACCGCTCGCGCTGATCACGACGCGCAGCGTGCCCTGGCAGCCGGCCTCGATGTAGCCGTCGGAGGGTTCGCCGAGGATCGCGACGTCGGCCCGCAGCCAGTCGGGCAGCTCGGATTGGATGCGGTTCAGTCCGTTGGCCGACGCCTCGATCTCCTCGCAGTCGTACATGACCAGCGTGATGTCGTGCGTCGGCTCGACGATGGTGGCGGCCAGGTGCAGGAAAACCGCGTCGCCCGATTTCATGTCCGAGGTGCCGCAGCCGTGCAGTTCCCCGTCGACGAGCCGGCTAGGTAGGTTGTCAGCGACGGGCACGGTGTCGAGGTGGCCGGCGAGCAGCACCCGCGACGGCAGCCCCAGGTTCGTGCGGGCCAGCACGGCGTCGGCGTTGCGGATCACCTCGAGGGAGGTCTGTTCGCGCAGCGCGGTCTCGACTTCGTCGGCGATGCGCCTCTCGTGGCGCGACTCGCTGGGAATGTCCACCAGCGCGGCGGTCAGCGCGATCGGATCACCGTGCAAATCGAGGCCCACACGGCTGACGTTAGTCTCTACTGCGTGACTTCTGCTGCAGGCATAGGACTGGCGACGATCGCCGCCGACGGATCTGTCCTCGACACATGGTTCCCGGCACCCGAACTCGGAGCAGACGGCCCGTCGGGCACGGTTCGGCTGTCGGTGGCCGAGGTGCCCGAAGAGTTGGGCGCGCTGACCGGGCGCGATGAGGATCGCGGTGTCGACATCGTGGCGGTCCGGACGGTGATCTCGTCGCTGGAGGACAAGGCCGCCGACGCCTATGACGGCTATCTGCGGCTGCATCTGCTCTCGCACCGGCTTGTCGCGCCGCACGGCTTGAACGCCGACGGCCTATTCGGCGTGCTGACCAACGTCGTGTGGACCAATCACGGGCCGTGCGCGGTTGCCGGATTCGAGACGGTTCGGGCGCGCCTGCGTGCGCGCGGGCCGGTGGCGGTCTACGGCGTCGACAAGTTCCCGCGGATGGTCGACTATGTGCTGCCGACCGGCGTGCGGATCGCCGACGCGGATCGTGTCCGACTCGGTGCGCACCTGGCCGAGGGCACGACCGTCATGCATGAAGGTTTCGTCAACTTCAACGCGGGCACGCTGGGCAGTTCGATGGTCGAGGGCCGCATATCGGCCGGTGTGGTCGTCGACGACGGGACGGATCTCGGCGGCGGCGCGTCGATCATGGGGACGCTGTCGGGTGGCGGCAAGGAAGTGATCTCGGTGGGCAAGCGGTGTCTGCTGGGCGCCAATGCCGGGATCGGAATCTCGCTGGGCGACGACTGCGTGGTCGAGGCCGGTCTGTACGTCACGGCCGGCACGAAGGTGCAGACCGCCGACGGTCAGACCGTCAAGGCGCGCGAGCTGTCCGGCGCCAACAACCTTCTGTTCCGGCGTAATTCGCTCTCAGGCGCCGTCGAGGTGGTCAACCGCGACGGCACCGGTATCACGCTGAACGAAGCGCTCCACCAGAACTGAGGTTGAGCACCTTTTATGTTATGTTGCGCGAGCGTCCGTGTTTGTACCGCAACACGCCGGTGCGGACGGTCATTCGCGGTCGCTCGCAGCGTGACGAGCGCCCCCTCGATGTCGCGGTGAGCGCTCAGTCCGCCGCGGCGTTCGGCTTGAGCGGCGGACAGCGCCCGTCGACGACGGCCAACTCGAAGTGCCAGATCTCGTTGGCGTAGATCTGACACAGGCCGAAGCGGCGGCCGTTGGCGATCAGCCACTTGTCCGCCTCGACGGGCCCGATGTCGACGGCTTCGCCGGTCACGTGCTTCGACCTCTCCGGTGAGGCGACGAATTCCCGTGCCGCTTGGACACTTCCGTACCGGACGACGCCGTCGTCGAAGAGCCGCTCCTGAAACCCCTTCGATCGCCAGCCGGACGTGATGCGCATCGTTATGCCGTCGTCTTCGGCGTCGCGCGCCGCCTTCTGCACCGCCTCGCGCAACCCGGGATCGAGCCACTTCACGATCGGGTCCTCGGTGTCGAACGGGCTGACCGTCCGGCCGTCGGGCAGCCAACCGCCGACGGTGTCCTGCGCGGCCGGCCCGATGCGCAGCGGCTCCTGGCCGACGGCGGGTGCCGGGGGTGGCGGCGGCGGAGGTGTGCCACATGCGGCGATTGCGCACACTGACGCCGCCGCGAGCGTGCGCAAGATGCTGAGATTTCGCGGCGTGTCGTATACAGACGCGCACGCTCGCGCCAATAGGGACGGCGCGGTCAATCTTCGGCGGCCAGGATGCAGAATTCGTTGCCCTCCGGATCGGCCAACACGACCCAGCTTTCGTCGCCCTGGCCGATGTCGACGTGGCGCGCGCCGAGGCCGACCACCCGCTCGACTTCGGCCTGCTGATCGTCAGGCCGGAAGTCGAAGTGGATGCGATTCTTGGCGACCTTGTCATCGGGCACCGCGAGAAACAGCCAGTCGGGGCCGGCGCCGGGCGGTGCGTGCAGCACGACGTCACCGTCGTCGTCGACGTCGTGGGGCCAGCCCAGCACCTGCGACCACCACCGGCCCAACGCCGAGGCGTCGTGGGCGTCGATGCAGATCTCGTCGAACTTCAGCGTCACCGTGCCAGCTCCTTCTTGAGCACTTTGCCCATCGCGTTGCGCGGCAGCGAGTCCACCAGCCGCACCTCACGCGGTCGCTTGTGTATCGAGAGCTGTTGGGCTACATACTCGATCAGCTCGTCGGGGGTGGCGTCACCGACGACGAACGCGACGATGCGCTGGCCGAGGTCCTCGTCGGGCACACCGACGACCGCCACTTCTTGCACACCGGGATGTCCGAGCAGTGCAGCCTCGATCTCGCCGGCACCCACCCGGAAACCTCCGGTCTTGATCAGGTCGACGGATTCGCGTCCGACGATCCGGTGCATACCGTCGGCGTCGATCACCGCGACGTCGCCCGTGCGATACCAGCCGTCGGGGTCGAGCACCTCGGCGGTCGCATCGGGGCGGTTGAGGTAGCCGTCGAACAACGTCGCGCCCCGAACATGAAGCTGCCCAATGGTTTCCCCGTCGTGCGGCACCGCGTCGCCGTGCTCGTCGACCAGGCGGGTCTCGATACCGGTCAGCGGCAGGCCTACCCAGCCGGGTCTGCGCTCACCGTCGGCGCGGGTGCTGATCGTGATCAGCGACTCCGTCGATCCGTAGCGTTCGATGGGCGGGTGCCCTGTCCTTTCGACCAACTTGTCGAACACCGGCACCGGCAGCGGGGCGCTGCCCGAGACCAGCAGCCGCGCCGACGCCAGAGCCGCTGCCGCGTCCGCGTCGTCGGCCACCCGCGACCACACCGTCGGCACCCCGAAGTACAACGTCCCACCTGCCGCCGCATAGTTCGGCGGACTCGGTTTCCCGGTGTGCACGAACCGGTTTCCGATGCGCAGCGATCCGAGCAGCCCGAGGATCAACCCGTGCACGTGATACAGCGGCAAGCCGTGCACCAGGATGTCGTCGGGCGTCCACTGCCACGCTTCGGCGAGCGCGTCGATGTCGGCGGCGATCGCGCGGCGGCTGACGACGACACCCTTGGGCGGGCCGGTCGTGCCGGACGTGTAGACGATCAACGCGGGCGACTCGGCGGACGGTTCGGCGTAACGGTGCCACGAGCGCGCGTGCAGTCGCACCGGCACGTGCTGCAGACCCTCGGTCTCCGCAGGCTTCTCCCCCAGCCACGCCTGCGCGCCCGAGTCGCCCAGAATGTGTCTGCGCTCGGCGGCGCCGACGTCGGCGGGCACCGGGACGACCGGCACACCGGCGATCAGGCAGCCGGTCACCGCCAAAACGGTCTCCACGGTCGGGGTGGCCAGTACCGCGACCCGCTGCGCACGCGCGACGCGTTCGGCCACCGACGTCGCGGCGCCCACCAGATCACTGCGCGACAACTGCGCCCCGCCGATGCGGACCGCGTCCCCGATGTCGGCGCCACCCGCGATCGCGGCGGGGTTGAGCGAAGCCAGCAGCATAAGCAGCGAGGTTACCCATATCGGCTCGGCGATACTGGGCGCGTGACTCACATTGAGCGGCTGGCATCGCGCGAGGTCTACCGGAACAACTGGATGGTGCTGCGCGAGGACGACATCCGCCGACCCGACGGCAGCGACGGCATCTACGCGGTCGTGGACAAGCCGACCTATGCGTTGGTGATCGCGCGGGATGGCGACAGGTTCCGGCTCGTCGAGCAGTTCCGCTATCCGCTGGGTCTCCGGCGCTGGGAGTTTCCGCAGGGCACCGCGCCGGACCAGAAGGACCTCGCGCCCGCCGACCTCGCGGCGCGCGAACTGCGTGAGGAGACGGGTCTGCGCGCGGGGGATTTGGTGCGCCTGGGACTGCTCGACGTGGCGCCCGGAATGAGCAGCCAGCGCGGCTGGGTGTTCCTGGCGACCGGCATCACCGAGGGCGAGCACGACCGCGAGCACGAGGAACAGGACATGCACAGCGAATGGTTCACCCGTGCCGAGATCGAGCAGATGATGCGCGACGGGGTGATCACCGATGCGCAGTCGATCGCGGCGTGGGCCCTGCTGGTGCTGTCGGGGCGCTGACGGATGCGATGAGTTTGGTCGCGGTGCCGAGTCTTCACAGTGACGCAGAAAAGCGACCACAGGAGACTGACATGGCGACTTCAGACACCATGCCGATCGGCATGTATTCGTTCGACTGCCGCGACGCCGCCGCGCTGGCGCGCTTCTGGTCCAGGGTGCTCAACCGGCCGGTCGACGAGCACGCGACCGCGGAGTTCGCGACCGTCGGCCTCGACGACGGCGGGGTGACCTGGATGTTCCAGGGCCGCCCGGCCGCGGACCTGCCCGCCGGACAGAATCGGCTGATGATCGACTTCAACGGCGGACCCGCGTGGTCGGAGCACGCCGACCGAGTCGAATCGTTGGGCGCAGTGCGCGTCGGTGATCACCAGGAGGACGGTCTGTACTGGGTCGTCTTCCGCGATCCCGAAGACAACACGTTTCGCATCTTCGCGCCTCGGCCGTAACCGGCCCGTCGACACCCACTTCGAACCGTGAGCCGCCCTGCTTCGTGTACCAAGTAGGAGCGATCGGAGGAGGTGACACGATGACCGCGATCTACGGGATGATGGCGATGATGCCGCTGGTGTTCGGCGGCGCCGGCTACTTCCTCGTGTCCTCCGCCGGCTGCGGCGAGGGCCCCCGACCACCGGCACATCGAGACCAATCCGTGACGGTGTCGTAGCCTTCGGCAAACCGTGTCGCGAGGGGTTGGCGGACGTCGGCTCAGTAGTGTTCACGATATGTCCGCCCGTGCCCTGACCAGTGCGCTGTTGGGGCTGACATGTGCTGCGGCCGCGAGTGTTTCGCTGCTGCCGACGGCCGCCGCAGCGAATCCGGCGTGGAACGGGCGCTACGAGATCGTCACCTACGCGTCGGACAAGATGGGCACCAGCATCGCCGCCGCTCAACCCGAACCCGATTTCAGTGCGCAGTACGTGCTGGCGACCGACTGCTCGGCGGGGCTGTGTGTCGCCACCGTCGTGTCGGGTCCCGCGCCGAGCAATCCCACCATCCCGCAACCGGTCCGCTACACCTGGGATGGGGCGCGCTGGCAGTACGCCTACAACTGGCAGTGGGAGTGCTTCCGCGGCGACGGGGTTCCCAGCGAGTACGCACCGGCGCGGTCGCGCGTGTTCTACGCCCCCGACATCGACGGACAGCTGTTCGGGACCTGGCAGACCGAAATCCTGAGCGGAGCATGCCGCGGGACGGTTGTGATGCCTGTCGCCGCGCGCCCCGTCAGCTCACCCGGCATTCCCGTCGGCGTGGCACTCTAAGCGCCGCGGCGTTCGGCCAGCGCCCGCAGAAAGAACATCAGGTTGGCGGGCCGCTCTGCGAGCCTGCGCACGAAGTACCCGTACCACTGAGCGCCGAACGGCACGTACACCCGCACATGGTTGCCCGCATCGGCCAGCCTGCGCTGCTCGGCATCGCGGATGCCGTACAGCATCTGGTACTCGAAACCGTCTCGGCCGCGGTTGTTCTCGGCGGCCAGCGCGGGTACCGCCGCGATGACGGCCGGGTCGTGCGAGGCCACCATCGGGTAACAGTTTCCTGCCATCAGCACCCGAAGGCAGCTCAGGTAGGAGTCGGTGACGTCGTCGCGGTCGCGGTAGGCCACCGACTCCGGTTCGTCGTAGGCACCTTTGCACAATCGGATTCGCGCAGCCGCCGATGAGCGCTTGCGCGAAGAGAATGCAGCAGGGCCGGCGAGTTCCCGGCAGTCGGCATGCGTGCGCTTGAGATACGCCTGTAGAGCCGTTCCCAGCCAGCCGAACTCGGTGCGCAGATCGCGCACGATCGACAGGGTCGAATCGGTGGTGGTGTGGTCTTCGGCATCCACCGTCACCCACACCCCGATGCGCTGTGCCCGTTCGCAGATGGTGTGGGCGTTCTCCAGCGCGATCTTCTCGCCGTCGCGTGCCAATGCCTGCCCCAACGCAGACAACTTCAACGAGACCTCGAGTGGCCGCACTTCGGCCGGTCCCTCTTCACGCCGCGCGAGACCGTCCAGCAGCGTCAGATACGCGTGCACGTTCTCGGTCGCGGTGTCCGCGTCGGTCACGTCCTCGCCGAGGTGGTCGATCGACACGAGGCGACCCGAATCACGCAACCGGACAACGGCGTCGAGCGCATCGTCCGCCGTCTCCCCCGGCACGAACCGGTGCACGACATCACGTGTGAGTGGAAGCCGCTCGGCGGTTCTTCGCAGGGAGTCCCGCCGGCCGGCGGCCATGATCGCCGGCCGCGCAACGCGTTGGAAGAATCCCATCACTGCTCCATGTGCGGATAGTTGTGGTCGGTCGGCGGGACGAGGGTCTCCTTGATCGAGCGCGCCGATGTCCACCGCAGCAGGTTCAGCGCCGAACCCGCCTTGTCGTTGGTGCCCGATGCCCGCGACCCGCCGAAGGGCTGTTGTCCGACGACTGCACCGGTCGGCTTGTCGTTGATGTAGAAGTTGCCTGCCGCATGGCGCAGTCGCCGTTCGGCCGCCAGCACCGCCGAGCGGTCGTCGGCGATCACCGCACCGGTCAGCGCGTACTTCGCCCCGGTGTCGACGACGTCGAGGATGCGGTCGTATCCGTCGTCGGGGTAGACGTGAACCGCCAGGATCGGCCCGAAATACTCGGTGTGAAACGATTCGTCGGACGGGTCGTCGGACAACAGCACGGTCGGTCGGACGAAATAGCCTTCTGTGTCGTCGTATTCGCCGCCGACGGCGATGGTCACGTGGGCGGTCTTCGCGCGCTCGATCGCCTTGACGTTCTTGGTGAACGCCCGTGCGTCGATCAGCGCACCGCCGAAGTTGGTCAGGTCGGTCACGTCGCCGTAGCGCAGTTCCTCTGTCGCCGAGAGGAAGTCGTCGCCCATCTGCTGCCACACCGAGCGCGCGATGAACGCCCGCGACGCCGCCGAGCACTTCTGGCCCTGATAATCGAACGCGCCGCGGATCAGCGCCGTGCGCAGCACGTCGGGCTGCGCGCTGGCATGGGCGACGATGAAGTCCTTGCCACCCGTCTCGCCCACCAGGCGCGGGTAGCCGTGGTAGCGGTCGATGTTGTTGCCCACCTCGCGCCACAGATGCTGGAACGTCGTGGTCGACCCGGTGAAGTGGATGCCTGCCAGCCGCGGATCCGACAGCGTCACCTCGGAAACCGCCACGCCGTCCCCGGTGAGCAGGTTGATGACGCCGGGCGGCAGACCGGCCTGCTCCAGCAACTGCATCGTGAGATAGGCGGCGAACGTCTGGGTGGGCGACGGCTTCCAGATCACGGTGTTGCCCATCAGCGCAGGCGCCGTGGGCAGGTTGCCCGCGATCGCGGTGAAGTTGAACGGCGTGATCGCGTAGATGAACCCGTCGAGCGGTCGGTAGTCGGTGCGGTTCCAGACCCCGCGCACGCTGATCGGTTGTTGCTCGAGGATCTTTCGGGCGAACGAGACGTTGAACCGCCAGAAGTCGATGAGCTCGCAGGCCGCGTCGATCTCGGCTTGATACGCCGACTTGGACTGCCCGAGCATGGTGGCGGCGCAGAGTTTTTCGCGCCACGGGCCTGCGAGGAGGTCAGCCGCCCGCAGAAACACCGCGGCCCGGTCGTCGAACGGAGTGGCCTCCCACTGCGCTTTGGCGACCATGGCGGCCTCGATGGCCGCGGCCGCGTCGGCGTGAGTGGCGTTGGTGAGGGTGCCCAGCCGCCCGGAAGGGTCGGTGTGACGGTGTGGCTGCACCACGTCGATGCGGTCGCCGTCACCCATCCGGTGTTGGCCGCCGATGACGTGCGGCAGGTCCACGGGGTGGGCGGCGACGGAGGTCAGCGCCTCGATGAGCCGGGCGCGTTCACCCGAGCCCGGCGCGTAATCGTGGACCGGCTCGTTCGCCGGAGGGGGAACGTCGGTGATGGCATCCATGACGAAATGATGCTCGGCCACGACACCCGATCCGATGGCCGATCCGACAACGCCACCGACGATCTATAGTCGGATCAGACAAAGGGGCGTGCGATGGAGCCACGAACCGCCGGTCTCGGCCTCGGCCGACTGCTGCTGGCGCTGGACCGGACCATGGTGACGCTGGTCGAGGCGCCGCGCGGCCTGGACATGCCCGTCGCATCGGTCGCCCTGGTCGACGCCGACGATGTCCGGCTGGGTCTGGCCGTCGGACCCGGCTCAGCGGACCTGTTCTTTCTGCTCGGTGTCGACGACGTGGACGCGGTGCGCTGGCTCGAGCGGCAGTTCGCAGGCACCGGCCGGGTGCCCGCCGCGATCTTCGTCAAGGAACCGTGTCCTGCCGCGGTCGAGCAGGCCGTCGCGCTGGGCACCGCGGTGGTGGCCGTCGAACCGCAGGCCCGCTGGGAGTCGCTGTACAAACTGGTGAACCACGCGTTCGAACATCACGGCGACCATGGCGATCCGCACCACGCTCCGGGCACCGACCTGTTCGGCTTGGCCCAGTCGATGGCAGATCGCACACGCGGCATGATCAGCATCGAGGACGAGAATTCCCACGTGCTGGCGTATTCGGCGTCCAGCGACGAGGCCGACGAGCTACGCCGGCTGACCATCCTCGGCCGCGCCGGCCCGCCCGAGCACCTGGCCTGGCTCGCGCAGTGGGGCATCTTCGACGCCCTGCGTTCGAGCACCGACGTTGTGCGCGTCGCCGAACGACCGGAGTTGGGGCTGCGACCGCGCCTGGCGGTCGGCATCCACGTTCCCGCTGCGAAAGCCGGCCGGTTGGCCGGAACCATTTGGCTGCAACAGGGTTCGGCACCACTGGCCGACGATGTCGAGGAGGTGCTGCGCGGCGGCGCCGTCCTTGCGGCACGAATTCTGTCGCGGCTGTCGGCCTCGCCGTCCACACACACCAGACAGGTGCAGGAACTGCTCGGCCTGTCCGGTGACGCCGTCGATGTCGCAGCCGTCGCACGGGAACTCGGCGTCTCCGTCGAGGGCCGAGGTGCGCTCGTCGGGTTCGTCGATCCCGAGGGCACCACACCGGCGAGTGTGATCGCCCTGAGCGCCAGCGCCTTTCGGCCCGATGCGCAGATCGCGTCGAGCGGTGGGCGGGTCTATGTGCTGCTTCCGAAGATCGGTGCGCCGTCATCGGTGATGTCGTGGGCGCGCGGTGCGGTCGCGACGCTCGACCGCGAACTGGGGCTCTCGCTGCGGGCGGTCGTCGCCGCCCCGCTTGCCGGACTGGCGGCCGCCGCGAACGCGCGCGCCGAGGTGGACCGGGTCTTCGACAGCGCACAGCGTCACCCCGGCGCGATCGGCCACGTCGCGTCGCTCGACGACGCGCGTACCACCGTGCTGCTCGACGAGATCGTGTCGCGGGTCGGTCAGCGGCTCGTCGACCCGCGGATACATCAACTGCGAGAACAGGATCCGGTGCTCGCCGAAACGCTCGGGGCCTACCTCGACGCCTTCGGTGACATCACCGCGGTCGCTCAGCGACTACACGTGCATCCGAACACGGTGCGCTACCGGATCCGTCGCATCGAGAAGTTGTTGTCGACGTCGCTGAACGATCCCGACGACCGGCTGGTGCTCGCGCTCGGTTTACGAGCGACGGAATCTAATCGGCCGTGAGGCGCTGTGCGGCCGCCGATATCCGCTCGTCGGTCGCGGTCAACGCGATCCGCACGTGTTTGGTCCCGCGGGCGCCGTAGAACTCGCCGGGTGCGACGAGGATGCCGCGCTGCGCAAGCCAGGCGGCGGTGTCACGGCAGGGCTCTCCGCGCGTCGCCCACAGATACAACCCGGCCTCGGAGTCTTCGACGGTCAACCCGGCCGCGCGCACGGCGGGAAGCAGGATCTCGCGCCGTTTCTCGTAGCGGGCGCGCTGCTCGCGTTCGTGCTCGTCGTCGTCGAGACCGGCGACCATCGCGCCCTGCACCGGCGTCGGCACCATCATTCCGGCGTGCTTGCGAACCGCCAGCAGCTCGGCGACGACGCTCGGGTCTCCCGCGACGAAACCGGCCCGGTACCCGGCCAGCGACGACGTCTTGGACAGCGAATGCACGGCCAGCAGCCCGGTATGGTCCCCGTCGCAGACCGACGGATGCAGCACCGACAGCGGTTGGGCGTCCCAGCCCAGCCCGAGGTAGCACTCGTCGGAGGCGACAAGGACACCGCGCTCGCGCGCCCAGTCGACCACCTTGCGCAGGTGGTCGACGCCGAACACCTTGCCCGTCGGGTTGCTCGGCGAGTTCAGGTACACCAGGGCGGGAGTCTGCGGACCGAGTTGTGTCAGCGAATCGGCCCGCACGATCCGCGCGCCCGCCAGCCGCGCGCCGACGTCGTACGTCGGGTACGCCAGCTCGGGCGCGACCACAGCGTCGTCGGGACCCAGCCCCAACAGCGTCGGCAACCAGGCGATCAGCTCTTTGGTGCCGATCACCGGCAGCACGGCGTCGGGCGACAGGCCCGTGATGCCGTAGCGCCGCGCCAGCGCGTTCACCGCCGCTTCTCGCAAGGCGGGGGTGCCTGCGGTGGTCGGGTAGCCGGGCGCGGCGCTGGCCGCCGTCAGCGCCTCGCGGATGACGGGTGCCACCGGGTCCACCGGGGTGCCCACGGACAGGTCGACGATGCCGTCGGGGTGCGCACGAGCCAGCGCGGTCACGTCGGCCAGGGTGTCCCAGGGAAACGCCGGCAGCGACGCGCTACGGGGCTGTCGCGCCGCTCGGCTGCGCTGCGCGGGCGGCGGCATACTGCGCCCTGCGTGAGCCGTTATCAGTCCTCACCTTGCGGCGGCATGCTCTTGACCGGCTCCGGGTCGTTGTCGGTCTGGCCCACCTTCGACGCGCCACCGGGCGAGCCCAGTTCGTCGAAGAAGTCGGCGTTGATCTGCGTATAGCTGCTCCACTGATCAGGCACGTCGTCTTCGTAGTAGATGGCCTCGACGGGGCACACCGGTTCGCAGGCACCGCAGTCCACGCACTCATCCGGGTGGATGTAGAGCATGCGAGCGCCCTCGTAGATGCAGTCGACTGGGCATTCCTCGATACACGCCTTGTCTTTGACGTCGACACAAGGCTCGGCAATGACGTACGTCACCGTGTTCTCCTCAAGGTCTCCTCGATCTCCTGTCCGGTGGGCTGCCGTACGGGGTGGGCATCCAAGTCAGCCGCAAGTATCCGTGGTCGTTACTTGGACGGTCGTCTCAGTGTGCCCTAACTTTCACGCGCACCCCTGGTAAGGGTTGCGCGTGGTTACTGATACTAAACGTTGCACATACAACTGCCTAGCAGACACCCCTCAGTTCGACCGCACGGCGCGACCACCTTGCTATACCTGCGTGATGGAACGTTGCGCCCCGCCCGTCGACAAGACGGCCGTCCTCCATGTCCGACAACTGACCGCAGCCGAGGTCGACGCCGTACGCGCCACCAAACGGGTCTTCAAGGAGAGCGCGTGGGACGAATGGCGAACCACGCAGCCGCTCGGGTTCGAGGGGCCGAATGAGCAATTCGAGGTCAGCGCCGACTTCGCGACCGATCTGGTGTCGGTGCCGGGCGTGGTGGCCTGGTTCGTGCCCCGCGCCGGGCGTTATGCGCGCGCAGCCGTCCTCCACGACTACCTGTGGCGCTTTCCGGAGCGCACGGGGTGTGACCGCCGGACCGCCGACTACCGCTTTCGCCTGCAGATGCAGCGCGACGGCGTGAGCCTGCTGCGGCGCTGGATCATCTGGGCGACGGTTCGACTCTCCGCGATCCTGCAGGGCAAGGGCGGCGCCGGCTGGTGGAGAGATCTGCCGGGCGCCCTGCTTCTGGTGCTGCTCGTCGCCGCCCCGATCGTCGTCGTGCCCGCGTTGGTGATCGTGGTTGCGACGGTGGTGTTCTGGCTTCTCGAGTCGGTCGTCGCGGTGGTGGTGCCCGACGAGACACCACCACCGCTGCCGTTGAAGACCTGACGGGTCAGGCCTGCTTGAGGGCCTCGATCTCGAGGGTGACGGTGACCTTGTCGCCGACGACCGCGCCGCCGGTCTCGAGCGGCATGTCGATGTTGATGCCGAAGTCTCTGCGGTTCAGCACAACTGAGGCCTCAAAGCCGGCGACCTCGCCCTGTCCCATGCCGGGGTTGACGCCGTTGAACTCGACTTCGAGGGTGATCGGCTTGGTGACGCCCTTGAGCGTGAAGTCGCCATCGATGAGATAGGTGTCGCCGTTGGGCCGCACACCGGTCGAGGTGAAGGTGGCGATCGGATGCTCTGCGGTGTCGAAGAAGTCGGCCGACTTGAGGTGGCCGTCGCGTTGCTCGTTACGGGTGTTGATGGAGTCGACCTTGATTTCGGCGGTGACCGAGGGCGTGCCGTCCTCGGCGACGGTGATCGCACCGTTGAAGTCGTCGAACGTGCCGCGAACCTTGCTCACCATCATGTGGCGTACGGAGAACCCTACGGTCGAGTGCACGGGGTCGATGGTCCAGGTGCCGACGGAAAGGGGGGTCCTAACAGCTGTGGTCATGCTCGCTTCTCCTTCGTTTCGATTGGTTCTTCGGGGTGCCGGTCCGCCATCGGAGGCACTTCCTATCGAAACGGACCACAGTCCGGATTTATTCCGAAGGGGTCACGGAACCGAGGCCCGCGCTTTCAGGCCCGCGGCTCAGGCCGCGAGCGACCGCAAAATCTCGCCGGAACGCGGCGTGTCGGGGGGCAGACACGGTCGCTCGCGGAAGTAGAGCTAGGCGGCGAGGGGGGCGTACGTCGTGGAACGCTGGCGCGCCGGGCGGCCGATGCCCTCGGCGATCGAGACGAGTTCCTCGACCGTCTTGTAGGAGCCGAACTCCGAACCGGCCATCCTCGAGATCGTCTCCTCCATCAAGGTGCCGCCGAGGTCGTTGGCCCCGCCGGTGAGCATCACCTGGGTGCGCTCGACGCCGAGTTTGACCCAGCTGGTCTGGATGTTGGAGATCCGGCCGTGCAGCATGATGCGCGCGAGCGCGTGCACGGCGCGGTTGTCGCGGTGCGTCGGGCCCGGCCGCGCGCCGCCGGCCAGATACAGCGGCGAGCTCTGGTGCACGAACGGCAGCGGCACGAACTCCGTGAACCCGCCGGTGCGGTCCTGGATTTCGCGCAACACCCGTAGGTGGCCGACCCAGTGTCGGGGCTGGTCGACGTGGCCGTACATCATCGTCGAGCTGGACCGCAGACCGACCTCGTGGGCGGTCGTCACGACCTCGATCCACATGGACGTCGGCAGCTTGCCTTTCGTCAGCACCCATCGCACTTCGTCGTCGAGAATCTCTGCCGCGGTGCCCGGGATGCTGCCCAAGCCCGCCTCGCGCAACGACGTCAGCCATTCGCGAATCGACAGGCCGCTGCGGGTGACACCGTTGGCGATCTCCATCGGCGAGAACGCATGTACATGCATCGACGGCACCCGCTTCTTCACCGCGCGCACCAGATCGGCGTAGCCGGTGACGGGCAGTTCGGGGTCGATACCGCCCTGCATGCACACCTCGGTCGCGCCCGCGACGTGCGCCTCCCACGCCCGGTCGGCGACCTCGTCCACCGACAGCGAATACGCATCGGCGTCGCCTTTACGCTGGGCGAAGGCACAGAACCGGCAACCGGTGTAGCAGATGTTGGTGAAGTTGATGTTGCGGTTGACGACGAACGTGACGTCCTCCCCGACGGCGTCGCGGCGCAGCGAATCGGCAAGCGCGCCAACCGCATCCAATGCCGGACCGTCGGCACACGCCAGCGCCAGGTACGCGTCGTCCGACAGCCCGGCCGGATCGCGTTCGGCGGCGCGCAACGCCGCCAGCACATCGGTGTCGATGCGTTCGGGTGCCCTGGCCGCGAGTTCGGAGATCTTCTCACGGATCGACTCCCAGTCGCCGAACGCGCTGTCGAGGTCGCTGCGGGTCTCGGTGAGCCGGCCGGCGTCGTCGATCGCGGAGTGAAGGTCGGTGCGGCCCAACGACTCCGACGCCTCATCGGGCTCTTGCCACGGCCGCCCGACCGGGTTGACGTCCAGCGCGAAACCGGTGTCGGGGTCGGCAAGCGCGTCGACGTGGCCCCGCACCCGCGGGTCGATCCACGCCGCACCCGCCTGCACGTACTGCGGCTGCGCGGTGAGCCGCTGCACCAGGTCGTAGCCGGCGTCGGCGGTCACCGCGGCCAGCTCGTCGAGTGCAGGCCACGGGCGTTCGGGGTTGACGTGGTCGGGGGTGAGCGGCGAGACACCGCCCCAGTCGTCGACCCCGGCCCCGACGAGGGCCAGACACTCGTTGCGCGACACGAGGTTCGGCGGTGCCTGAACCCGCATCTTGGGTCCCAGCACCAGCCGGGTGACCGCGATGGTGGCCAGGAAGTCCTCGAACTCCGCGTCCGGCGATGAGGCCATCGCGGTGTGGTCCTTGGCCCGGAAGTTCTGCACGATCACTTCCTGAACGTGCCCGAACTCCTTGTGCGACCGGCGGATCGCGTGAATGGTCTCGGCCCGCTCGACAAGCGTCTCACCGATTCCGACGAGCAGGCCCGTGGTGAACGGGATCGACAGCCGACCCGCGTCGGCCAGGGTCCGCAGCCGAACCTCGGGGTCCTTGTCCGGGCTGCCGAAATGAGCCGCGCCGCGCGTCTCGTACAGCCGCCGCGAGGTGGTTTCGAGCATCATGCCCATCGACGGTGCGACCGGCTTGAGCCGGGACAGTTCCGACCAACTCATCACGCCGGGATTCAGGTGTGGCAGCAGTCCGGCCTCTTCGAGGACGCGGATCGCCATCGCGCGCACGTAGTCCAGCGTGGAGTCGTAACCCCGCTCGTCGAGCCACTGGCGGGCCTCGTCCCACCGCGCTTCGGGGCGGTCACCGAGCGTGAACAACGCTTCCTTGCAACCCAATTCGGCCCCGCGCCGCGCGACGTCGAGAATCTCGTCGGGCTCCATGTACATGCCCTTGCCCTGCGCACGCAGCCGGCCGGGAACGGTGACGAACGTGCAGTAGTGGCAGGTGTCGCGGCACAGATGCGTGACGGGAATGAATACTTTGCGCGAGTAGCTGACCGGTAGCTGTCCCGAGGGCCCGCGCCGCCCTGCTGCCTCGAGTCCGGCGTCGCGCACCCGTGATGCGCTGGTACACAACTCGGCCAACTGCTCGCCGCGGGCGGTCATCGCGATCGCGGCTTCGTCCACGTTGAGCGCCACCCCGTCGCGTGCGCGTCGCAGTACCCGCCGCAGCGCCGCAGGACTGGGCTGATCGGGCTTCGGTGAGATCACCGGGTCGGGCAGATCGGCGCCGCGCTGAGGGTTCAGAGCCACTCCCCTGTAACCCCGCCGCCGACGAGTTTCATCCCCTCCGACGCAGATCCGGTCTCAGATCCGGTCTCACATGGTGAAACCGCTTGCGCGTGCCGTACGCCTGACATACGGGTCACCCTAGTCCTCGCTTCACGTACGCCCGCAGCACCGCCGCAGGCGGCAGCGTGCCGAGCACGATGAGCAGCAGCGCCGCGAACTCCAGCACGCCGGCGCCGCCGAAGATCAGGTCGTCTCCCGGTCCACCCAGCGTCATCAGCCCCACCGTCAACAGCCAGGTCCACAACGGAAGGGCCGCAACCCGCAGCGACGTGGTCCAGTGCGTGGCGGCCCACACCAGCGCGGCGTTGACCAGGCCGGCGAGCAACGCGCTGATCGGAAAAGGGACGGACCCCAGGCGGAGCGGAAGGAAGAAGGCCGAAGCGATGGCGCACAGCACGCCGTCGATGGCCAGCAGCGTCAGGACTGCCACGCTTCGAGGCCCGGCGGTGGTGGTGAGCGAGGTCAGGTCGGGATGCTGTCCAGCATGCCGGTGAGGGAACCGATCACCCACTGCAGGCTGTCGAACCGGTCCTGCCAGTGCTGCAGGTTGGGATCGAGATCTGGATCCATGTGCCGTCCCTTCGTCGCGCCGCCGACTGCGGGCGAGCTTACTCCCTATCGCCGCCGCTATCGAAGGTCCAGTCCGGCGAGCAGATCGGTTTCCCAGCCTCGGCTGTCGCGTTCACCGGCCGTACCTGCGGCCAGGATGTAGTGCTCGACCCCGCCGACCGGTAGCGCGATGTTGTTGGACAGCGCGAACGAGCGATCGTCCGGGGCGACGGTGATCTGCGTCGCGTGCGCGCGCATCGCCGCCACCTTGGCGCTCAACTGTCCGGGATCGTCGATCACCGCGTCGATCTCGTTGTCGGGATAGCCGAACGGCACCTCGTCCACGGTCACCCGGGTCCACTCGGCGGGTGCATCGTCGATCCTGGCGAGCCCCTCGGCGATCGCGTTCCTGGACGTCACCGCCCAGTAGACCTTCGGCACGGCCCACGGCTCGCCAGGAAACCCCGACCCTTCGGCGGCGGCCACGGCGGCCATCGTCACCTCGTGGGTGTGGATGTGGTCGGGATGGCCGTAACCCCCTTGCGGGTCGTAGGTGACGACGACGTGCGGGCGCAGCTCACGGATGATTTCGACCAGCGCACCCACGGACTCGGCGGGATCGGCGTCGATGAACCTCTGGTGGTGCCGGCGCAGTGTGCCCGCCATCCCCGAGTCGCGCCAGCGCCCGGCCCCGCCGAGGAACTCCGGTTCGTCGAGGCCCAGCGCGTTCAGCGCCGCGGTCAGCTCGCCGATGCGGTAGCCGCCGAGCTGATCGGCCTCGTCCACGGCCAGGTGGGCCCACCGCTCGCCGATGACCTCGCCCTCTTCGCCGAGCGTGCATGTCACTACGCGCACCTGCGCGCCGCGGCCGACGTAGTGGGCGATCGTGGCGCCGGTGGTCAGCGTCTCGTCGTCGGGATGGGCGTGCACGAACAACAGCCGCCCACCGCTGGGGTCATCGCGTTCCATTCGCACCAGCTTGCCTGCCGGCTGGCATACATTCACGAGGTGTCCCGGCGCACCGTGGAGTTCGGTTGCGCGATCATCGTCATCGGTCTGCTCGCAGGCGTCGCGGGTGCGGCCACGACGCTGCTCCTGCACGGCGTCGAACACCTCACGTACCACTACTCGTTCGGTACCCTGCTCACCGGTATCGGCGGGAGCAGTCCGGTCCGGCGCGCCGCAGGCCCGATGATCGGCGGGGCGCTTGCCGGTTTCGGGTGGTGGCTGCTGCGTCGGCGCACCGAGATTCCGTCGTTGTCCTCGGCCATCAGGGAACCCCGCCCACTGCCCCGCGTGCCGTTGTGCATAGACGCCGCACTTCAGGTGCTGCTCGTCGGATCGGGCGCATCGCTGGGGCGTGAGAGCGCGCCGCGCCAGATCGCCGCCGCGCTCGGCGATTTCGGGACGACACGGCTCGCCCTGACTGCGCGCGATCGCGAGATCCTGCTCGCCTGCGCCGCCGGCGCCGGGCTCGGCGCGGTGTACAGCGTGCCGTTGGGTGGGGCCTTGTTCACCGCAAGCATCCTGCTCCGAACCTGGCATCCGCGTGCGGTCGGCGCGGCGCTGATCACGTCGAGCCTGGCCGTGGCGGTGGCGGCTCCGGTCACCCATCTCGAGCACGCGTTGACCTGGCCCGACTTCGAGCTGTCGCCACTGTTCGCGTTTCTGGCGGTGGCCATCTCGCCGCTGGCCGCCGCGGTCGGCTTGGCCTTCGACCGCGTCATGACCGCCGCCCGGCCACGGATCCAGATGCGCTCATCGATGCTGGTTCCCGCGATCGCCGCGGCCGGCCTGCTGACCGGCGTGTGCTCGATCTGGTGGCCCGAATTGCCGGGTAACGGCAGAAGCATTCTCACTGTCAGCGTCAACAACGGGCTCACGCTCGGCGCGGCCGCCATGATCCTGCTGCTGAAGCCGCTTCTCACCGCGGTGTTCCTGCGCGCCGGCGCGGTCGGCGGCCTGATCACTCCGGCGTTGGCGACGGGTGCGGCCGCTGGGTCGCTCGTCGCCCTATCACTCAATCAGTGGGCGGGAACGGACCTCCCCGTCTCGGCCTTGTCGTTGACGTGTGCAGCGGGCGTGCTGGCGATCACCCAGCGCGCACCGGCGTTCGCGGCGCTGTTTGTCTGGGAGCTCGCGCATCCGCCCTACTGGCTGCTGGTGGTGTTCGCAATCGCGGCGTTCGCCGCACACGGCTTGCGCGTGCTGCGCGACAGGCGGGCCATTACCGGCGGGTGAGGCGCTACTGCTTGGTCTTCACCCATTCGCCGGCGTCACCGACGATGCCGACCGGCACGGCACCGGACAGGCTGACGTTCTGCACGCTCGGGCCCGACGCCACGATCGTGGTGTCCTGCAGGATCGGCAGCACGGTCGCCATGTTCCACAGGCGCGGTTCGACGGCGGTGATGACATCGGCGATATCTTCGCTGCCATCGAGCGCGGCGTCGATCTTCGGCTGAATGCTGCGATCGCACATCCCGGTGATGTTGCTCGGCGCCTGAACCAGTTCGTCGGTTTCGGGTTCGGGCTGTGGACTCGGCGTCGTCGCGGTGGGTGTGGGCCGCGTCGTACTCGGTGCCGGGGTCGCGGGAGCAGTCGCTCTTGGGCCGGGTTGGACCGTCGCCACCGGGGTCGCCTCCAGCGCCCGGCAGCCGTAGCGCGACGCGAGCGACGTGGCCAGATCGCCGCCCGCCTGATTCCAGCCGACCACCGCATCGACCCGGTTATTGGGCAACGCATCGTCGTAGAGCGCGACGGGGTCGAGCGCCGACACCGATGCGGCGATGCCGACGTTGCGCAGTTGGTCGGCCGCGGTGTTGGCCACGGCCACCGACGTCGGGTCGTTGGCCGCCACCCCGATCACCAACGTCAACGGCTCACCGTTCCTGGCGATGCGCCCACGGTCGCCGTCCGGTGGGGGGGTTCCCGGTGTAGGCGGCGCACTGGTCACGACGGGTTCCACCTCGTACCCCGCGTCGGCCAGCAACCCGAGGGCGTCCTCCTTGGCCATCGCGGGCGGCGCGGTCGGGGTGTAACCCGGATCCGACGGTGAGCGCACCTGAGCCTGAGCCAACGTCACCGTGTTGTCGTCGCCCGCGCCGACGGCGGCCAGAAGGTCGACGTCGAGCAACCCCAGGATCGCCTTGCGGACCTGCGACTCCCGCAACGCGGGCTGCTGGGCCCGCAGACTCAAGCGCATCACACGCGGCGTGACGATGCGCGCCGTGCGCACGTCGGGAATCGCGGACAGTTGGGCGAACACGGCCGACCCGCCGTGCACCTGGGCGACCTGCGTGTCACCGTTGCGAATCGAATCGGCCAGCGCCGCCGAGTCGCCACCCCTGCGGAACAACACCTGATCGGGTTTCGCCGGAGGACCCCAGTACCGGTCGTTGCGGGCCAGCAGAATTTCGTCGCGCTGGGGGTCGATGTTCTCGACGCGGAACTGACCGCCCGTCACGGGCAGCGCCCGCGCGAGGCCTGCCGCGAACCCGCCGGGCACGTCCTTGACGATGTGAGCCGGGAGGATGTCGTTGAACAACTCGCGCCACGCCGGATACGGCTGCGAGAACGTCACGACCGCGGTCTTGCCGCCTTCGACCGACTGCACGCCGGTGATCAGGTCGTACCCCGCCGGGTCGACGACCCCGGGCTGGCTGACCATCTGCTGCCACAGGTACCAGTAGTCGTCGGCGGCGATGGGCGCGTTGTCGGTCCACGACGCCTCGGGGCGGATCTTGTAGGTGACGGTGAACGGATCTCGGCTCGTCACCTCTGCCGAGTCCAGCAGCGTGGTGTCGAGTTCCCACCGCGACCCGGTCGGGGTCTTCGGATCGGCGATGGGCCGGAAGGAACTAGGCAGCACGAGCGAGCTGATCGCCGCGTTGACGGGCGACTGATCGGACAGCAGATGCGGATTGAAGCCGGGGCCGATCCAGTCGATCGCCATGATGATCTGCGTCGCCTTCAACGGAGGAGGCGGCGGCTGCTGCTGCGTATCGGTGCTCTGCGGCGCGGGCGGCGGGCTGACGGTGCAGGCGGCCAACAGTGTCACCATCGCGGACAACGTGGCGATGACGCGTCGGGGGCCGGGCACGCCCAACAGGGTATCGGGCAACTTTGAGGCACCCGCCCGATCGGCGACCGCCGGTTTCAGCCGCGGGCCTTCGCGCGCGCCTTGGCCCTTGCGCGCAGGCTCGCGTTCAACTCCACCTTGCGCACGCGGACGACCTCGGGGGTGACCTCGACGCATTCGTCCTCGGCGCAGAACTCCATGGCTTGTTCCAGGGTCAGTTCCAGCGGCCGGGCCAGGGTTTCGATGACGTCGGCCGTCGAGCTGCGCATGTTGGTGAGCTTCTTCTCCCGGGTCACGTTGACGTCGAGGTCCTCGGCGCGCGGGTTGATGCCAACGACCTGACCTTCGTAGGTGTCCTGGCCGGGCTCGACGAAGAACTGGCCGCGGTCGGCGAGCTGGATCATCGCGAACGGCGTGATCTGACCGCTGCGGTCGGAGACCAGCGAGCCGCTGTGCCGGGCGCGGATCTCCCCCGCCCACGGCCGGTAGCCGTCGAAGACGGCGTTGGCGATGCCGGTGCCGCGGGTGATGGTCAAAAAGTCGGTGCGAAACCCGATGAGCCCGCGGCTCGGCACGACGAAGTCCATCCGCACCCAGCCCGCGGCGTGGTTGGTCATGTCCTCCATGCGGCCCTTGCGTGCGGCCATCAGCTGCGTGATGGCGCCGACGAACTCCTCGGGACAGTCGATGGTCATCGCCTCGTACGGCTCGTGCAGCTTGCCGTCGATGGTGCGGGTCACCACCTGCGGCTTGCCGACGGTCAGCTCGAAACCCTCGCGGCGCATCTGCTCGACGAGCACGGCCAGCGCCAGTTCGCCGCGGCCCTGCACCTCCCACGCATCGGGCCTGCCGATGTCGACGACCTTGATCGACACGTTGCCGACCAGTTCCTGGTCCAGGCGGTTGCGCACCATCCGCGCGGTGAGCTTGTGGCCGGACACCTTGCCCGCCAGCGGTGAGGTGTTGGTGCCGATGGTGACCGAGATGGCCGGCTCGTCGACGCTGATGCGCGGCAGCGCGTGCGCATGGTCCGGATCGGCGAGCGTGTCGCCGATCATGATCTCGGGCATGCCCGCGACGGCGACGATATCGCCGGCGATGGCCTCGTCGGTCGGATTGCGTTCGACGCCGACGGTGGCCAGCAGCTCGGTGATCTTGGCGTTCGTGACGACCGGTACGCCGTCGACTTCGCGCATCCAGGCGACCTGCTGGCCCTTGCGCAGCTTGCCGTTGTAGATGCGGACCAGCGCCAAGCGGCCCAGGAACGCCGAGGCGTCGAGGTTGGTGACCAGCGCCTGCAGCGGGGCTTCGGAGTCACCGGTGGGCGGCGGGATGTGCTCCATCAGCACGTCGAACAGCGGGTCGAGGTTGGTGCCGTCCGGGTTCTCGCCGTTGGCGGGCTCGGTGGTGCTGGCGATGCCGGCCCGGCCCGACGCGTACAGCGTCGGCAGCCCGAGCGCCTCTTCGGCCGCCATCTGCGCTTCCTCATCGAGGTCCGATGCGACGTCCAGCAGCAGGTCGTGGCTGTCGGAGACGACCTCGCTGATCCGGGCGTCGGGGCGGTCGGTCTTGTTGACCACCAGGATCACCGGCAGATGGGCGGCCAGCGCCTTGCGCAGCACGAAGCGGGTCTGCGGCAGCGGCCCCTCGGACGCATCGACCAGCAGCAGCACACCGTCGACCATGGACAGCCCGCGTTCGACCTCGCCGCCGAAATCGGCGTGTCCCGGGGTGTCGATGACGTTGATGACGGTCACGTTGCCGTCGGCGTGGTGGCGGTGCACGGCGGTGTTCTTGGCGAGGATCGTGATGCCTTTTTCGCGCTCGAGGTCACCGGAGTCCATGATGCGTTCGGTGGCGTCGTCACCACGGTGTGTGAGCGCGCCCGACTGACGCAGCATGGCGTCGACCAGGGTCGTCTTCCCGTGGTCGACGTGTGCCACGATGGCGACGTTCCTAAAATCCACTTCGAGATTGTCGCAGTGCGGTCGGCCGATCACGAAAACGAGAGATGTCCGTCACTTGAAGCCCAGCAAGCTCGCCGACCTCAAGCCGAAGAAGAAGTGCTGCCGCAGCAAGCCCCGGTGTAAGCGCTGCCCGGTCGTGGTGCACCAGGTCCGCAAGGCGGAACTCAACGGTCTGCGCGGCAAGGACCTGGCGAAGGTGCACAAGCGGGCGCGCAAGATCAAGTAGTCCGGAGCTCACAGCGTTTGCGCAGGTGCCGTGACTACCGTCGACCTCGTTACCCGAGGGAGGGAGACGGGTCATGATGATCTTCGAGATCCTCACCGTGGTGCTCATCGGAGTGCTGGCGGCCGCCGCAGTCGCGGCGATCTACATCGGACTGCTCAACTGGATGGGCGCCGCTTTCGTGGTGCGATGCGCGACCTGTCACCACCTGACGCTGTCGTCGACCACCGCATCGCGCGAATCCTGCGTGCACTGCCGGCATCCGGCGCTGCTGCACCCCATCTACGCGGTGCATCACCAACCGGCGGTGCGCGTCGTCCGCGACGGCTTGCGTTACTGACCCCCCAGCGCCAGGCGCAGCTCCGGCACCCACGCGCGGTCGGCGGGAACCCAAGCGAGGCCGTCGAGTTCGTCGGCGGTGACCCAGCGCAGCGCCCGGTGGTCATTGGGATGCAGGGTGCCACCGGTCCGGGTGACGACGTAGGCGCGCAGAGACGTCGTCGGTCCGAGCGCGACGTCGGCGCCCAGACGCGCGCCGACGGTCACTTCCACGCCGAGTTCTTCGTGTAGCTCGCGGGCCAGCGCGGCCTCGTCGGTCTCGCCTGCCGACACCTTGCCGCCGGGCAACTCCCACAGCCCGGCCAGTTCGGGCGGCCGCTCGCGCTGCGCCACCAGCAGCACCCCGGCGTCGATCAGCGCACCGGCCACCACGATCTGCTCTGACATCGCGACCGAAGGTATACCGTCGAGCCCATGGCTGTGTTAACGGACGAACAAGTAGACGCCGCACTGCCCGACCTGCCCGGCTGGGAGCGCGCCGACGGCGCCCTGCGTCGCTCGATCAAGTTCCCGGCCTTTCTCGACGGTATCGACGCCGTCCGTCGGGTCGGCGAGCACGCCGAAGCCAAGGACCACCATCCTGATATCGACATCCGATGGCGCACAGTAACTTTCGCGCTGGTGACGCACTCCGAGGACGGCATCACCGACAAGGACGTCGAGATGGCCCGCGACATCAACGGGATCGTCGGCCAGTAGCGGCGATCCAGGCCAGCGTCGCCAGCGTGGCCACGACGTAGATCAGCCCGGCCCACGCCAAATACCACGGCCGCGAGATCACCCAGATCGACGGCTGCGCGAAGCTCAACAGCCACGGCACGCCCACCAGCGTGAGCACGAGCCAGCCCCACCCCAGCACCCGCGCGCCGAGACGGGCGCTCAACGGCCCGTGCAGCAACCAGATCATCAACGGGATCAGCCACACCCAGTGATGTGTCCACGAGATCGGTGAGAGCAGCAGACCGAACAACTGCACCACGACGATCTCACCCAACCGATCCGACGCGCCGCCGATCGCGCGCCACGCCAGGACCGCCAGCACCGCCGTCACCGCGATGCCCGCCACGACCGCCGGCCCGTACCCCGCGTCGTGCCCGAGGATCCGCGATATCCCACCGCGCCACGACTGGTTGAACGACGTGCCGACCGGGCCGACACGATTGGCGTCACCGAGCAGTTCGGTGAAGTAGCGCCGGGTCTCGTCGCCGACGACCAAGGCCGAAATCCCCACGGTCGCAACGAATACGACCGCTGAGAAGATCACCGCACCCCATCGCCGCGCACCGAGGAAGTACAACCCCGAGACCGCGGGCGTCAGCTTCAACCCTGCCGCGACGCCGACCAGCAGGCCGGACAACCACCACCGCGTGCTGTACACCGCATAGAGAACCGCCAGCACGAGCACCACATTGATCTGCCCGTAGTCGAAGGTGCTGCGCAGCGGTTCGAGCCAGATGCCGACCGCCGTCCACAGCATCGCGGTCCGCCGATCGCCGGAACCCAGGAGCCGCTGGCTGATGCGCACCACACCGTAAAGGGCGGCGATGATTCCGAGTTGCCACAACAACGCGACGAGGCCGAACGGCAACAGGTGAAGCGGATAGAACACCACCGCGGCGAACGGCGGATAGGTGAAAGGCAGCGGGAAGTCCGGCGTCTGCTCGGCATAGACGTAGTCGTAGAGCGCGCCGGGTTGATCCAGCGTGCCGGCACCTCCGACGTAGACGTGCAGGTCGACGAAGTTCGCGCCGTTGGGCACCAGATAGGTCCACGCCAGTCGCGCGGCGATGCTGATCACCAACAGCACGGGCGCCGCAGCGGCCAGTCGCTCGGCCATCCGCGACGGGGCGGCGCTTGTCGAGGTGTCTATCCGCCCGACTCTATCGGCCGGTCACCGAAACCCCTCGCTTGCGTAACGGTTGAGTCACTGCCACATGTGTCACTTGAGTCACACCAGTAACTCCGTAGCTTCGGGCGAAGACGTGCCGACACAACTGATTGGGAGAACCATGCGCAGCACCGGAAAACTGTTCGCGACCACCATGATCGCCGCGGCGGGAGCGGTCTCGGCCGCGCTGGCGCTGAGCGCCACCGCCACCGCCCAGCCCGCGGCGCCGGCACCCGCGCCCAGCGTGCCGGGGTTGCCGCTCATCCAGCAGTTGGCGTCGAACCCGGCCGCCGCGACGCAGCTCATGCAGGGCTTCACATCGCTGCTGAACACCGCTCAGGCCCCCGCCGCCCCGGCCGCGACGCCTCCGTCGGCGACGGCGACGGTCACCCTTCCGCAGCCGCCGTCATCGCTGCCCGGTATGCCCGCGGCGCCGGCGGTACCCGCAGCCACGCCTGCGGCCGCGCCGGCCAACCCGGCCAACCTGCTGTCCAACCTGCCGACCGGGTTGGCCTCCCTGCTGCCTGAGGGAACGCCGTTGACCGGCCTCCTGCCCGCCGCCGCACAGGCGGCCACGCCGGCGGCTGCCGCACCCGCCGCCGCGGCCCCGGCCGCCACTGCGCCTGCCGCTGCCCCGGCACTGCCCAGCGCGGGTATGGCGCCGCTGCTGATGCCGCTGTCGGCTCTTCCGTGATCCGCGGGGCGACGCCGAACCACCCACTGGCAGACACGACCACTACAACCACGTTCTGAGGGAGCCATGTCAGCTCGAAGGATGTTCGCCACCGTCGCCCTCGCGATCGGCTCATCGGCCACGCTGCTCGCCAGCGGCGTGACCGGTGTGGCCGGCGCCGAACCCGCGCCCCCGGGGCCGATCGACGGGCTGCAGGCGCCCGGCCTGACGGCGGTCCAGGGCATCAGCCCGGCGATCCAGCAGGCCGCCGCGGATCCGACGAATGCCGCATCGACGCTGATGGCCGCGGCCGCGGTGTTCGCCGGTGACGCGGTCGCGCCCCCCGAGTCGCGCAATGTCGCGTCGGCGGTCAACCAGTTCGTCGCGCACACCCCGGCACCCGGTGCGGTGCCGGGCGAGCAGGCGCACCTGCCGGCCGGGATCAACCCCGCTCACGCCGTCGGACCCGTACCGGAAGCGGCGGTGGCATCGGAGGCGCCTCCCGCACCTGCGCCCGCACCTGCGGCCGCTCCCGCTCCGGCACCCGCGCCTGCGGCTGCACCGGTGGCTGTTGCCGCGGCGCCCGCACCCGAGGCCGCTCCGGCTCCCGCTCCGGCGCCGGTTCCGGAGGCCGCGCCTGCCCCGGGTCCAGCACCCGCACCGGCTCCTGCCGCCGCGCCCGGCCCCGGCTTCGGCCCGGACGCCCCGCCGACGCAGGACTTCATGTACCCGTCGATCAGCAACAATTGCCTGGGCGACGGCGGAAACGTACTCGCCACCGCGATTTCGGTGGCCGGGCCCGCGAAGATCCCGACTCCGGGCCCCAGTCCGGGTCAGACCGCTTACGTGTTCACCGCCGTCGGCACGCCCGGCCCCGCGGCCGAGCAGAAGCTGCCGCTCAACGTCACCTGGGTCAACCTGACCACCGGTAAGTCAGGCAGCGCCACGCTGAAGCCGCGCTCGGATATCAACCCCGAGGGGCCGACCACCCTGACGGCGATCGCCGACACCGGCTCCGGCAGCATCCTGTCGACGATCTTCGGACAGGTCACGACCACCGAACGGCAGTGCCAGTTCATGCCGACGATCGGCTCGACGGTCGTTCCGTAACGTCTGCCTCAACCCCCGCCGGCCCACACACATCCTCGCGGGACCACACACATCCCCGCGAGCGGCCGTGTTTGCACCGCGACACGCCGCGCCGGCGCGTGCAAATGCGGTCGCTCGCCGGGATCAGTAGTCGTCAAACCGACGTTTTGGCTGATTCGCCCGCCCGCGATCGACCATTGCGTCGGTGTGGAATCAGGATCAGTAGGCCATGAAGAGGATCGCGTCCCGGTCGTAATCGCGGCCGGGATGCGACTCGGACAGATGCGCCTGGGCCTTCTCGACCAGGTCCTCCTCGTCCTTACCGACAATCGCTTCGCCACACGGGCAGTTCAGGTGCGTCTTCATATCCCCACCTTCGCATAGGTCGCCACCGACAGGCCCAAGATATAGCCATGGATCTCTACGACGTCATGCGCACAACGGCTGCAGTGCGCGAGTACACCGGCGACCCGCTGCCCGACGACGTCCTCGAGCGCATTCTCGACAATGCCCGCTTCGCGCCGAGCGGCGGCAACCGCCAAGGCACTCGGGTCGTCGTGGTGCGCGATACCGCAACACGCGAGGCGCTGATCGAATGCGCGATACCCGGGGCCAAGCGCTACCTCGCGCAGCTGCGCAACGGCGAAAGCCCGTGGAATCCGTTGCATCCCTGTCGGGTTGACGAGCAGACCATCTCGGCGATCAACGTGCCGAACCAGTCACCGCTGCGCACCGCCGAGGTGGTGCTGGTGGTCTGCGTCGATCTGGGCGTCGTGGCCGCGTTCGATCAGCACCTCGACCGTGTGGGTCTGGTCGCGGGCGCCTCGGTATACCCGTTCGTCTGGAACATCCTGCTGGCCGCCCGCAACGAGGGGTACGGCGGTGTGCTCACCACTGCCGCCGTCGCCGAAGAGCCGCGGGTGTGTGAGTTGCTGGGCATCCCGGACAACTACGCGGTCGCCGCTGTACTGCCGCTCGGCAAGCCGGTCCGCCAGCTGACGAAGTTGACCCGCAAACCCGTTGCCGAGATCGCCAGCTGGGAGCGCTTCGACGGAGAGCCGTTCGGCGCATGACGGGTGACGTCCGGTAACAGTTCGGTCGGCAACCAGACTCGATATGGCTTAGTCGATTCCGCTCGCCAGGCGTTTCATGCGACCTTGGGAAAGTGACCTGCACGCTGGGCTACGCCACAGCAAGCACCGCCGAGCAGGGCCTCGAGGGTCAGCTCGCGGCGCTCAACGCTGCAGGTGTCGACCCCCGGCGGGTGTTCACCGACCGGCTTTCTGATTCCGCCGACCGCATCGGCGCGGGCCTACACTCCATGTTGAGCTACGCCCGTTCCGGCGACACCATCGTCGTGGTCGCGCTCGACCGGCTCGGCCGCACCGGAACCGAGGTCACCCGCACCATCGCCGAACTCTGCGAGCGCGGCCTTCGGCTTCGCACTCTCAAAGAGGGCCTCGACACCGGGACCTCCACCGGCCGCGTCGTCGCATCCGTCATCAAGACGCTGGCCCGCCTGGATTCCGAAGACGCCGCGGTCTAACCCTTTGCGGCCTTGGCGGCTGCCTTCGCCTGCTTCTTGTACGACCGCACCTTCTCCAGCGAACCGGCGTCGACAACGTCGGCCACCGACCGGTACGAGCCCGCCTTGCCGTAGTCGCCGGCGGCCTTGCGCCAACCTTCTGGGGTCACGCCGTACTGCTTGCCGAGCAGAGCCAGAAAGATCTTCGCCTTCTGCTCCCCGAACCCCGGCAGGGCCTTGAGCCGACGCAGCACCTCGGCGCCGTCCGGGTCGCCCTCGGTCCACAGCGCGGCCGCATCACCGCGGTAGCGATCGACGATCAACTGCGCCAGCGCCTGTACCCGTTTAGCCATCGAACCCGGAAACCGGTGGATTGCAGGGGTTTTAGAGCACAACTCGACGAACTTCTCGGGGTCGTAGTCGGCGATCTCGCGGACATCGAAGCCACCGAGGCGGTCGGCGATCTTCTTCGGACCTGCAAACGCGGCCTCCATCGGGTACTGCTGATCGAGCAGCATCCCGGTCAGCAATGCGAACGGGTTGGATTCCAGCAGCGCGTCGGCCGCGGGATCTTGGACAAGCTGCAGTTTCGCCACGCCGCCAGTTTAAAACTGCGCGATGCTGCTAGCAGCACTCCATGTTGAGAACAGCTACACCCGTCACCCAGATCAACCTCGTCGCGAAACCACCTGTGACGCCCGATGTTTTCCGGCAAGAGGGGAGCGATTGCGTTAGCAGATGAGCCGGCTCGGACTTGAGCTCACAATTGCGGCCACATGAATTTGCACCGCAAACTGGAGTGACGATTATCGCGCCAGTCAGTTCTTGCTCTTGTCGGCATAGCAAATCTCCAAAACGCAGCTACTCGACCGTAAGTTACGGTAGCGTAGCCGCGTGCCAGATCTACACGCCGCTGTGCTGTCCGAACTGGAGCCGGTCGTCGCAGCGAACCTCGACCGCCACCTCAGCGCTGCGAAAGAGTGGCAGCCCCATGATTACGTGCCCTGGTCACGCGGGCGCGACTTCTCGTTCCTCGGGGGCACCGATTGGCGGCCCGAGGACTCGCCGCTCGATCCAGTCGCCCAAACGGCCATGATCGTCAACTTGCTGACCGAGGACAACCTGCCTTCTTATCACCGCGAGATCGCCACCCGCTTCGGACGCGATGGCGCCTGGGGGCAGTGGGTCGGTCGCTGGACGGCCGAAGAAGCTCGACACGCGATCGCGATACGCGACTATCTCATCGTCACGCGTGGTGTCGATCCGGTCCGGCTGGAGGCGCTGCGCATGGAGCATATGGTGGCCGGTTACGACAGCGGTGACAAGACTGTGCTACAGGCACTGGCTTACGTCTCCTTCCAGGAACTGGCCACCCGAATCGCGCACCGAAACACCGGACGCGCGACCGGCTGTCCGCTCGCGGAGCAACTGCTCGCTCGGATATCCACCGACGAGAACCTCCACATGATCTTTTACCGGAACCTCATGGACGCAGCGCTCGACATCGCGCCCGACGCAGCCATGCAGACAATCCGCGACGAAGTGGTTGGATTTCAGATGCCGGGACAGGGCATGACGGATTACGCCAAGAACGCGATCACGATCGCCAAAGCCGGCATCTACGACCTGCGCTTGCATCATGACGCGGTGATCCAGCCCGTGCTCCGGTTCTGGCGAGTCTTCGAGCGCACCGACTTCGGGTCGGCTGGTGAGCAGGCTCGCGACGAGCTCTCGTTCTTCCTCGCGGCGCTCGATGCGAAGGCGAAGCACTACGAGGAGAAGCGCGCTGCTCGCGAGGCGGAACGCACGATGGCGTGACGCGATTCTCGTAAGTCGATTGATCGCGTTTCATCGGCAGTGAGCTTTGCCGACTTCCACGACCGGGTGTGGCAATGTTTCGCATACGCAACCATGCTCAGATCGGTAACCGCCCTTCTCTTGTTCCTCGGCATTCACAACCTGCCCTCCCCTGTCGGCGTGTCGGGAGAGCCAGCGGCTACCCGTGAACGAAAGTCACCTACCAGCAACTGATCCGTCCACCGGCCGAGGTCCAGGAGTTGAGATGTCCCAGACAGACCTACCCCATCGGGATACCCCGATCAGCGGCGAGGAATACCGAACCGTACAAGCCAGCCCGGAGTTTCAAGAGTTGCGTTCCAGGTTGCGCCGCTTCGTCTTTCCGATGAGCGCGGTGTTCCTCATCTGGTATGCCGCCTACGTGATCCTGGGTGCCTTCGCCCACGACTTCATGGCGATCAAGGTGTGGGGCGACATCAACGTCGGGCTGTTGATCGGCGTCGGTCAGTTCGTCTCCACGTTCGTGATCACCGGCCTGTACGTACGCTTTGCCAACCGCGAGCTCGACCCGCGGGCCGAGGCCATCCGCACCAAACTGGAAGGCGGTGCGGTATGACCACCTTGCTGGCCGTCGACCCGAACGTCGGCAACCCCGCCGCCAACATCGGCATCTTCGGGCTGTTCGTCGCGGTGACGCTGTACATCGTGATCCGCGCGAGCAAGCGCAACGCCACCGCCGCCGAGTTCTTCACGGCCGGGCGGTCGTTCACCGGCCCCCAGAACGGCATCGCGATCTCCGGTGACTATCTGTCCGCCGCCAGCTTCCTGGGCATCGCGGGTGCGATCGCGGTCTACGGCTACGACGGCTTCCTCTACTCCATCGGCTTCCTGGTGGCCTGGCTCGTCGCGCTGCTGTTGGTCGCCGAATTACTGCGCAACGCAGGGAAATTCACGATGGCCGACGTGCTGAGCTTCCGGCTCAGGCAGCGCCCGGTGCGCCTCGCAGCGGCCACGACGACACTTGCGGTCTGCCTGTTCTATCTGCTGGCGCAGATGGCCGGCGCGGGCGGACTTGTCGCGCTGCTGCTCAACGTCACCAGCGATTTCGGCCAGGCCGTCGTGATCGCCGTCGTCGGTGTCCTGATGATCGTCTACGTGCTGATCGGCGGCATGAAGGGCACCACCTGGGTGCAGATCATCAAGGCCGTGCTGTTGATCGGCGGCACGGCGCTGATGACGGTGTGGGTGCTCGCCAAGTTCGGTGCGAACTTCTCCGAGATCCTCGGCGCAGCCCAGTCGGCCGTCTCGGGTTCGTCGAACGAGGCCGTCGCCGCCCGCGACGTCCTGGCCCCCGGCGCGCAGTACGGCGCGTCGTTGACATCGCAGATCAACTTCATCTCGTTGGCGCTGGCGCTGGTGCTGGGCACCGCGGGCCTGCCGCACGTGCTGATGCGCTTCTACACGGTGCCGACCGCCAAGGAGGCGCGCCGCTCGGTGGTCTGGGCGATCGCGCTCATCGGCGCGTTCTACCTGTTCACCCTCGCCCTCGGTTACGGCGCCGCGGCGCTCGTCGGGCCCGACACCATCCTGGCCGCCCCCGGCGGGCAGAACTCGGCCGCACCGCTTCTGGCGTTCGAACTCGGCGGGGTGATCCTGCTCGGCATCATCTCGGCGGTCGCGTTCGCGACGATCCTCGCCGTAGTTGCCGGCCTGACCATCACGGCGGCAACGTCGTTCGCGCACGACATCTATGCCAGCGTGCTCAAGAGCGACCGGGTCAGCGAGAGCGAGCAGGTGCGGGTCTCGCGGATCACGGTCGTGGTGCTGGGTGTCTTCGCGATCGGCCTTGGCGTGCTGGCCGCCGAACAGAACATCGCGTTCCTGGTCGCGCTCGCCTTCGCGGTGGCCGCGGCGGCCAACCTGCCGACCATCCTGTACTCGCTGTACTGGCCGCGGTTCAACACCCGCGGCGCGTTGTGGAGCATGTACGGCGGTCTGATCTCGACGATCGTGCTGATCGTGTTCTCCCCGGCCGTGTCGGGATCGAAGACCGCGATGCTGCCCAGCGTCGACTTCGCATGGTTCCCGCTCGCCAACCCCGGCATCGTGTCGATCCCATTGGCTTTCCTGCTCGGCGCCCTGGGCACCCTGACCTCATCGGACCGGGGCGATCCGGACATCAATGCCGAGTTCGAGGTGCGCTCGCTGACCGGCGTCGGCGCCGAGAAGGCCGTCGCCCACTGAGTTCAACTGCGCGAAATTGCATTCCGGCAGGCAAAGTCCGAGTGACCGGCTGCTGGAATGCAATTTCGGCGCGGAAAGTTGCACCTCCTCGTGGCTGAGGCTCCGACCCGCGTGAGCACGCGCTGGACGTTCCCGCTACTGGCGTACGCATTCGCGGCGATCATGCTCGGCACCACGATGCCGACGCCGATGTACGCGCTCTACGGCGAGCAGATGCGGTTCTCGGTGGCGACCACCACCGTGGTCTACGCGGCCTATGCGGGCGGTGTGCTGTTCGCGCTGCTGGCGTTCGGACGCTGGTCCGATGCGATCGGCAGGCGCCCGCTGCTGCTCGGCGGTGTCGTCGCGGCGCTGATGAGTGCCGGGGTGTTCCTGGTCGCGGACTCGGTGCCGCTGTTGGTTGTCGGGCGCGTGTTCTCCGGACTGTCCGCGGGCGTCTTCACCGGGACGGCCACCGCCGCAGTCATCGAGGCCGCACCGCCGCACTGGCGCAGCCGGGCCGCCGCGGTCGCGACCGTCGCCAACATCGGCGGGCTGGGGGCCGGTCCGATGCTGGCCGGCGTGTTGGTCGAGTACGCGCCGATGCCGCTGCACCTGAGCTTCATCGTGCACATCGTGCTGGCGGCACTGGCGGGAGCGGCGGTGCTGCTGGTGCCCGAGACCTCACCGCGGTCAGGACGCATCGCGCTGCAGCGGTTGGCGGTACCGCCCGAGGTGCGCTCGGTGTTCATCCTCGCCGCGATCGCAGGCTTCGCCGGATTCGCCGTCACCGGCCTGTTCGCCGCCGTCGCGCCGGCCTTCGTGACCGAAATCGTCGGCATCGACAACCAGGCCGTCGCCGGGCTCATCGCCGGCTCGATCTTCGCCGCGTCCGCCCTGACCCAGATCGCTACCAACACCGTGCAGCCGCAGCGGGCGCTGGCCATCGGCTGCACGATCCTGGTCGCCGGGATGGCGATTCTCGCAGCGGCCCTTCAACTCTCGTCGTTGATCGGGCTCATCGCGGCTGCCGTGGTGTCGGGCGCGGGCCAGGGGATGAGTTTCAGCCGCGGCCTGGCCGCCATCTCCGAACACAGCCCGGCCGACCGCCGCGCCGAGGTCAACTCGACCTACTTCGTCATCGGCTATGTGGCCATCTCGCTGCCGGTCGTCGGCGAGGGCCTGGCCGCCGAGCAATGGGGATTACGAACGGCGGGCATGAGTTTCGCGGTGGCGGTGGCCGTGCTCGCCGGGATCTGCCTGGCGGCGATCCTGGTCCGCGAAGCGCGCGCGTCCCGCTAGCTAGCCGCTCTTGCGGCGGAACTCCCTGCGATGCTCGACCGGCCCGTGCGTGCGCGGCTGTTTGGCGCCGCCGTCCTTGTGGTCGCCACCACCTGCAGACTTGGCCTTCTTGCGCTCCAACGCCTCCCGGAACTTGCGCTTGGTGTCGTCTTCCGGTGTCTCAGCCATGACGGCAGCCTAGCCCGTGGGGCCGGCGGGCGTCGCCCGCTTTCAGCGCTTGCCGGGCGGCATGCCGTAGACGTGGCTGATCGGCAGCGTCATCAAGACCCGGCGGTCGTCGACCATCGCGCGCCGGTAGTCGTCCCAGTCGGGATGTTCGCCGGCGATGTTGCGGTACAACGCGATCAGACCCTCCACGGTGTCGTCGTCCGGTGACGCCGCGGGCGGCGTGAGTGCCGCATCACCCTCGGCGACCGCGTAGGACCAGCCGTCGTCCGAGCTGACGTGAAGCGAGGCGCGCGGATCGCGCCGCAGGTTACGGGTCTTGGCCCGCGGCTCGGTGATCGACACCTGGATGGTCAACGCGCGCGAATCGAAGTAGTACGACACATTTGACAGCTGCGGACGACCGTCGCGTTTGATGGTCGCCAGGACGCCCAGGGAGTTTCCGCCGATCAACGCGAGCAGTTTGTCATCGAACACGTGGCGTCCCATGCTCGAAGCCTACGTCTCTACCATCGAGATGTGACCGCTCCTGCACCCCGAATCGACGGCAACGTGCTCGAAGGCGTATCCGCGACCGCGCTGTGGACGCTGTACTTTCGCGCCAGCGAAGCCAAGCGCTCCGACGGGGTGCTCCGCGACCCGTGGGCGGTCACGCTGTTCGACGCCATCGATTACGACTACGGCAAGTTCGGCAGACCCAATCAGTCGCACGCGGTCCGGGCTCTCGCCTTCGACGCCGCCACCCGCGAGTATCTGACCGCGCATCCGAAAGCCTCGGTGGTCGCGCTCGCCGAAGGCCTGCAGACCAGTTTCTGGCGCCTGAAGCGGCAGGGCGTCACCGACGAATTGACCTGGTACTCAGTCGATCTCCCACCTGTCGTGGCCTTGCGGGAGAAGCTGTTACCGCACGACGAGCGTATCGTCCCGCTGGCGCAGTCAGCGCTGGACCGCAGCTGGATGGACCGCATCGACGCGTCGAACGGGGTGTTCATCACCACCGAGGGCCTGCTGATGTATCTGGACCCCGACGACGCACTCGGCCTGATCCGCGACTGCGCGGCCCGCTTCCCCGGCGGCCGGATGGTGTTCGACAACGTGCCGCCCTGGTTCAGTCGACGCACGATGCGCGGCAAACTGAAGCTCTCCGACCGCTACGTCACCCCACCGATGCCGTTCGCGATGACGCCCGACGAGGCGGTCGCGCTTGCCGGGCGCATTCCCGGTGTGCGCGCCGCCCACGACCTCCCCATGATTCCGGGGCGTGGACTGTACAAGGTGTTGGCCTCGCCGATGTGGGACCGCCTCGGCTTCCTGCGCAGAGGCCGGCCCAGCCACACCCTGCTGGAGTTCGGCTGATGACGCGCTACGCCGCCTTCCTGCGAGGGGTCAACGTCGGCGGCGTCAACCTCAAGATGGCTGACGTCGCGAAGGCCTTCGAGGAAGCCGGGTTCCGTTCGGTACGAACGATTCTCGCCAGCGGCAACGTGCTGTTCGAGAGCGGGTCGAAGGTCGACGTGGTGCGGAAGAAGGCCGAGAAGGCGCTGCGCGACACGTTCGGATACGACGCCTGGGTGCTGGCCTACCCGATCGACACCGTCGCGGCGATCTCGCGCGCCTACCCCTTCGAGCGCGAGGTCCCCGACCACCACTCCTACGTCACGTTCGTGACCGACGAACAGGTGCTCGACGAGCTCGCCGGTCTGGCCGAGTCGGCCGCGCCCGAGGAGAAGATCGAGCGGGGCGATGGCGTCATCTACTGGCAGGTGCCCAAGGCCGCGACGCTCGACACCACGATCGGCAAGACCATGGGCAAGAAACGGTACAAGTCGTCGACCACCACCAGGAACCTGCGGACGTTGGACAAAGTCCTGCGCTAGGTACATTCGAGCAGGTGAGTTCCGAATCGAACGCCGAGTCCGCCAAGGCCGACGCCACCATACTGACCGGTGTCTCCGAGACCGCGCTGATGACGCTGAACGTGCGGGCCACGGAGGCCCGTCGACCGGACCGACTGATCGACGACCCGATGGCGATCCAGCTCGCCGACTCCATCGACTTCGACTTCTCCAAATTCGGGCTGTCGCGCCGCCAGGACATGGCGGTGCGGGCCCTGGCGTTCGACCGCGAGACGCGACGCTACCTCGGCGACCATCCTCGCGCCACGGTGGTGGCGCTCGCCGAGGGGCTCCAGACCAGCTTCTACCGCATCGATGCCGCTGATGTGGGACACGAATTTCAGTGGCTCACCGTGGATCTCCCACCGGTCATCGAACTGCGCCGACGTCTGCTGCCCGCATCGGATCGGGTGCGCATGCTGGCCCAGTCGGCGCTCGACTACAGCTGGATGGACCAGGTCGACACCGAACACGGCGTGTTCATCACCGCCGAAGGTCTGCTGATGTATCTGCAGCCGGAGGAGGCACTCGGCCTGATCGGCGAGTGCGCGGCCCGCTTCCCCGGCGGACGAATGCTGTTCGAGCTGCCACCGGCGTGGTTCGCCCGGTTGATCAGCCGCGGCCTGTTGCGGCCGTCGTTCAGCTACCGCGTCCCGCCCATGCCGTTCCACATGACGCCCTCGCAGGTCGCCAACCTCGTCAACGAGATCCCCGGGATCCGCGCGGTGCACGACATCGCGCTGCCGCCTGGACGCGGCAAGGTGCTCAACGCGCTGATGTGGGGGGCTCAGCGGCTGCCGTGGTTCGATTCCGTGCGACCGGTCTTCACCCTGCTCGAATTCGGCTAGCTCGCCGAAATCAACCGAACGCCGCTTCCACATACCGCAGCGCGTCGTCCCTGCCGACGCCGAGCGTCTTGGCCGCCGACACGAACGTGTTCGCCGCGGTGGCCATCGCTCCGTCGACGGGATCCGCATGTGCGACGAATGTGCCGAAGCGGCCGCGGGTTTCGAGGATTCCCGCCGCCTCCAACTCGCGGTAAGCCCGCGCCACGGTGTTCACCGCGAGCCCGAGCTGGCCCGCCAGCTCGCGCACCGTCGGCAACCGCGTTCCCGGCGGCAGCCTGCCGTCGCGCACCCCGTCGATGATCTGCGTTCTGAGCTGGTCGAACAAGGCCCCCGACGAGCGCTGGTCGATGCGTACCCAATCCCCCAACCCGGCCACGTGCTCAGTATCGCCCACAGCGGCTAGTTTGGTCATGTGCAAGTGACGGTCCTCAGCGGTGCGGGCATCTCGGCCGAAAGCGGGGTGCCGACGTTCCGCGATGTCGAAACCGGACTGTGGGCGAAGGTCGACCCATATGAAATCTCCAGCTCGGACGGGTGGCGGGCACACCCGGAGAAGGTGTGGGCGTGGTATCTGTGGCGCCACCGCATGATGAGCGCGGTGCATCCCAACGATGGCCACCGGGCCGTCGCCGCCTGGCAGGACTACGCCGACGTGCACGTCGCCACCCAGAACGTCGACGACCTGCACGAGCGAGCGGGCAGCAAGAACGTTTACCACGTGCACGGAAGCCTGTTCGAGTTCCGCTGCGATCGCTGCCAGGAGACGTATTCCGGTGAGCTACCCGACATGCCCGAACCCGTGGAGACCGTCGACCCGCCGCGGTGTGTGTGCGGCGGGCTCATCAGGCCCAACGTGGTCTGGTTCGGCGAGGCGCTGCCCGAGGACGCATGGCAGCGATCGGTTGAGGCGGTCAGCGGCGCCGACCTGGTGATCGTCGTCGGCACCTCGTCGATCGTCTATCCCGCGGCGGGCCTACCCGAGATCGCACTGGCCAACGGCACCCCGGTCATCGAGGTCAACCCGGAACGCACACCGCTGTCCGACTCCGCGACGGCGTCACTGCGCGAAACGGCGGCCAGTGCACTGCCGAACCTGCTGCAGCGACTGCCGGCCCTCCTCAACTAGCCTCACCGCTCCGAAGCGCACACACATCATGCAGGCTTGACCGCCCGCCCGATCGCGAACTCGGCGACGGGTAGCGGCACCCACCTCGGCATTGTCCATTCCCGCCGAGCACCCTCGACCTCGAAACCCGCGCCCACGATGCTCTGCTCGGTGTGGCGGTGAGTGTGGCAGTTTCCGAACAGTCGCGGCCACACTGTCGCGTCGGCGATTCTCTGCAGCCGCCCGCGGCCGCCGTCACTGGCGATGTGCTCGAGATAGCGCAGCTCACCACCCGGCCGCAGCAACGAAAGCAGCTGGCGCAGAACCGTATCCGAGTCGTCGATCGAACACAGCACCAGCGAGCAGACGACCGCGTCGAACGGCTCGCTGCCCGCGGCGGCGAAGTGCTCCACCGTGTCGGCACTGACGGTGACGGGCACGCGGGCCCCAACCGCGGCCCGCCGCGCCTGCTCGGCGAGACGGCGTTCGGGCTCGACGGCCACCACCTCGCTGACCGTGTCGGGGTAGAACTCGAAGTTCGTTCCGGTGCCCGCACCGACCTCCAGCACCCGTCCCGACAAGCCGGCGAGGTTCTCGCGCCTGAGCTGCCGGATGGCATCGGTCTCGTGGGTGGACATCACCGTCCACAACCGAGCGAAGAACGGGTTATCGACCGTGTCCGACATAGAGCATTCCCTTCAACTGAGCGACGGTTTCCGGTGGTGGCGCATCGAGGTCCACCGCGCCCCGGGCGATATGGCCAAGACATACGGCCTTCAGGACCCGGTCGGCGAAGTCCTCGACATCCCCCCATGGAAGGTACGGCTTGGAGATCAGCATTGCCGCGACCCCGTGCGCAACGGTCATCAATTCCAGCGCCGTCGCGGTCGCATCCCCAGGTGGATAGGTCTCCTCCGCCATCAGTCCCTCAACCGCGCTGCGCAGATGCACGAATGCCGAGCTGTTCAGCGCGATATCCACATCGCTGCCCGGCCGGCTGTCTCCCATCGTCGCAATGCGGTACAGCTCAGGGGTTTTCATCGCGAACCGGACATACGCCAACCCTTGGGCACGCAGCACCTCGATGGTCGACGGCTGTCCTGCCGCCACACTTTGCATCTCCTCGTCGAGCTTCTCGAAGTACCGTGCGCACACCGCATCGAGCAGGGCGTCCTTATCGGCGAAGTGCAGATAGATCGACGGCGGGGTCACCCCGACCCGCTGCGCCACCGACCTGATCGACACCTCTTTCGCGTTGCCTGACTCGAGCAGCAGATCGGTGGTGGCGTCGAGGATTTCGTCGCGCAGCTGCTCGCCGGACCCCCGCGGAGCGCGTCGCCGTTTCATCGCGTACCCGCCGGTTCGACCGGGCTCTCGCCGGCGGCAAGCGACGGTTCGACCGACTCCGTCAAGCCGATCCGTTCGTGCAGCCGCGCCAGCGGCTTGGGCGCCCACCAATTCCACCGGCCGAGCAGATGCATGAACGCCGGCACCAGTCCCATCCGCACCAGCGTCGCGTCGGCCAGCACCGCCAGCGTCAGCCCCACGCCGAACATCCGCATGAACGACACCTCCGCGGCGATCAACGCGGCGAACGAGATCGACATCAGCAGCGCCGCCGCGGTCACCACGCGGCCGGTCCTGGCCAGGCCGAGGGCCACGCTCTCATCGTTGCGGGCACGCGCGGACATCGTCGGGTCCTTGCCCAACTGCAGCCAGAACTCGCGGATACGCGAGACCAGGAAGACCTCGTAGTCCATCGACAGCCCGAACGCGATGCAGAACAACAACACCGGCATGTTGGCCACCAAGGTTCCTGTCGGCGTGGTGCCCAGCGCGCCGAGATGGCCTTCCTGGAAGATCCACACCAGCGCACCGAATGCGGCCGTCAGTGATAAGACGTTGAGTATCAACGCCTTCACCGGCAGCACCACGCTCCCGGTGAGCAGGAAGAGCAGCACGAAGGTGATGGCCCCGATCACCCCGAGCACCAGCGGCAGCCGCGACGTGATCGCCGAGGCACTGTCCCGGTTCAGTTGTGCGGTGCCGGTCAGCAGCACCGGAACATCGGCGGGAGTGCTCACGGCCTCCAGCCGGTCGAGCTGCGCTTCGGAGGCATCGCTGTACAGCGGCGCTTCACTGGCGACCGTGAGAAAAGCGCTGCCGTCCTTGACGCCGGTCGCGGCCGACGGCGGCCCGACCGAACTACCGTCGACGAACGTGCCGCCCGGAGCCGACACCGACGACACGTCGGCAACCCGCGAAAGATCGGCGGCGTAACGGTCCACCATCGCGGGCGTGATTCCCTTGGTGTCCGGTATGACGACGGTGATGTTGCGGGCCGAGTCGACGGCGAAGTCGTTGCGCAGCTCGTCGCCGACCTGGCGCGCCGACGCGGACTGAGGCAGCACCCGCTCGTCCGGGAACCCCCAGCGGGCGTTGAGGAACGGCGCGCCGAGGACCAGCAGCAGCGTGACGATCGCGAGCCCGATCGGAAGCGCCCGGCGCATCACGACTTTCGTGCAGCGGTACCAGAACGACTGCTCGATCGGTTTGCGCTCCGGCTCCGGCCTGCCGAACAGCCGTCGACCGAACCGCCGCACATCCAGCGAATCCAACCGGTCGCCGAGCAGGACGATCGCCGCGGGCGCGACCACCACCGCAGCGACGGCCGCGAACGTCACCACCGCAATTCCCGCGTACGCGAACGACTTCAGGAAGTACATCGGGAACAACACCATCGCGACCATGGACAGCGCGACCGTCATCGCCGAGAACAACACGGTGCGCCCGGCGGTCACCATCGTGCGCACCAACGCCGAGTCGGGTTCCACGCCATCGGCGAGCTCGTCGCGATACCGGCTGATGATCAACAGCGTGTAGTCGATTGCGAGCGCCAAACCGAGTGCGACCGTGAGGTTCAGGGCGAAGATTGACACATCGGTGAGGTAGGTGACGCCGCGCAGCACCGCCATCGAACCGAGGATCGCGAGACCACCGATGGCCAACGGCAGCGCGGCGGCGAGCAGGCCGCCGAACACCCAGACCAGCGCCACGAAGCACAGCGGGATCGCGATCGCCTCCATCTTCAGGAGGTCTCTTTCGCTCTGCCCGTTGATCTGCACGTAGATCATGGCCTCGCCGCCGGCGCGCACGGTGACGCCGTCGCGGTCGTGCACGAGACGCTCGGAGAGTTCCTTGGCATGTTTCTGCGCGGCGCTTTCACCGCCTGTGATGCCGGCGACGATCAACCCGGTCTTCCCGTCCTCGCTGATCAGCGAAGGCGCGGCGGTCGGCGGTGCGCTCCAAAGCGAGGTCACCCCGACGACGGACGGTGCGGCCCGCAGTTCGGCGGCGAGTTCCTCCCCGACAGCGCGGGCGGTCGGGCTCTGCGCGCCCTCGTCGGAATGCACGCTGAGGATCAGCTCCATGTCGCCCTGACCGAACTTGTCGACCAAGAGCTGGGTGGCCTTCGCCGACTCCGACGTAGGGTCCTGGAAACCGCCCGCGGAGAGGTGTTTGGCGACAGGGATGCCGAAGATCCCGCACGCGACCATCACCAGGACCGCAATCGCGATGATGCGCCGGGGCGCCGCTATGGCCAGATGTGCGATTCGCTGCAGCACTCGGCGTCCTCTCGGCTCTGGACTAACGTCGGTAACTTAACAACGGTAAGTCACCAGCGCAACGCTACTCTCGGACACACGAATCACGGACCCGCCGCGTTCACTGCGATTCTTCGCGATGAGTTGTGACGTTCCTGGTAGTCGTAATCGACATGACAACGACAGACGCGGCGACCACCGCCACCACCACGCGCGACACTGCGATGGACATCGGCCTGCTCATCCTGAGAATCGGTGTCGGCGCGGCCATCCTTCAGGCCGGCCTCATCAAGGCCTTCGACTTCGGCACCACGGTCGGTTTCATGGAGTCCGCCGGGTGGCGGTTGCCGGGGTTGGCCGCGTTCATGGTCACCGCGGCCGAGACGCTCGGCGGCCTGGGACTCATCTTCGGTGTGCTGACGCCGTTGGCTGCGTGCGCGGTGATCGCGGCGATGGTCGATGCCTGGGCCGTCAACGTGTCGCAGTCGGCTTTCTGGTCCGAACCGTTCAACGTGCCGTTCCTGATCGGGGTTGGCGCCGCTGCACTGTTGTTCCTCGGGGCGGGCGCGTACTCGGTCGACGCCAAGGTGTGGGGCCGCGTGTCGTGGGGTCGGCGCGTAGCCGTGGGTCTGCTGGTGGTGGCATTCGCAGCCGCGATCCTGACCTGGGTGGCGCTGCTGGGCACCAACCCCATCCACTTCACGGCCGGGGCCTAGCGGGCCAGCAAATCGCTACTGGTGAGTAGCCCGCGACCCTACTTGGCGGTAAGAATTGCCACAGTATTCCGAATCGTGACTCAAAGATTCCTTAAGGGTGACCCCTACTGTCGAGTACATGTGGATCGACGACACCAGTGCCGATGTCATCAAGGTCGACTTCGAGGCGCTCTACCACGGCGACGTCCTGGTAGAAGGCGATACCTCGGAGCAGCTCGACGACGAGCACACCCTGCGCACCGCCGTCTGACCGAACGCGCGCCGAGGGGTCGCGCATTCGCTCCGACGGTTCGGCCTCGAGGGCCGAAGCCGGTTCTGTGATGCTTCCTTGTTGAACCCGCCCCGCTAAATTCGATCCCCGTTCTTAAGCCACGTTCTCTTCTTCGTCGTCGGCGATCATGTCGCTGAGCCGGCCGCTGATGATCTCCTCGGCCTCGTCGACGATGCGCGCGACCAGATCCCCACAGGTCGGGATGTCGTTGATCAGCCCCATCGCGGTGCCCACGCTCCAGATGCCTGCGTCCAGATCGCCGACCTCGTAGACCTTCACCCCGCGCGAACCGGCGACCAGGTCCTTGACGTCCTCGAACTGACCGCCGCGGTTGAGGATCTCGACGACCTCACGCGACACCGCGTTGCTGGCCACGCGGGCTGTGTTGCGCAGCGGCCGGAAGATCAGCTCCGTGTCGAGCTCGGTGCCCGCGACGATCGCTTCCTTGACGTTCTGGTGGATCGCCGATTCGACGGTGCACATGAACCGCGATCCCATGTTGATGCCGTCGGCGCCCAGCGCCAGCGCCGCCACCAGGCCACGGGCATCGGCGAACCCGCCGGAGGCGATCATCGGGATGTCGATCTTGGTCGACGCCGCCGGGATCAGCACCAGCCCCGGAATGTCGTCCTCGCCGGGATGGCCCGCACACTCGAATCCGTCGATACTGATGCCGTCGACGCCGAGGCTCTGCGCCTTGACCGCATGCCGCACCGAGGTGCACTTGTGCAGCACCTTGATCCCGTTCTCGTGGAACATCGGCAGATGCGGCGCCGGGTTCGAACCCGCGGTCTCGACGATCTTGATGCCCGAGTCGACGATCACCTGGCGGTACTCGTCATACGGCGGCGGGTTGATCGTCGGCAGGATCGTCAGGTTGACCCCGAACGGCTTGTCGGTCAGATCGCGGCACTTGGCGATCTCCTTGGCCAGATCGGCAGGCGTCGGCTGGGTCAGCGCAGTGATGAAACCGAGCGCACCCGCATTCGCGACGGCCGCAACGAGTTCCGCGCGGCCAACCCACTGCATCCCACCCTGCACGACGGGATGCTCGACACCGAACGTCTCGGTGAACTTCGTCCTGATGCTCATCGCTGCTCTCTTCTCTTCGCGCAAGCGCTCATCGCGGAGCCATCCGGATCGCGCCGTCCAAGCGGATCACTTCACCGTTGAGCATCGGGTTCTCGACGATGTGGGTGGCCAGCGCGCCGTACTCGTCGGGATCGCCGAGGCGCGCCGGATGCGGTATCTGCTTGCCCAGCGACTGCTGCGCCTCCTCCGGCAGCGAACCCAGCAGCGGGGTCTTGAACAGACCCGGTGCGATCGTGACGACGCGAATGAACTCGCGCGACAGGTCACGCGCGATCGGCAGCGTCATCCCGACCACGCCGCCCTTGGACGCGGAGTAGGCGGCCTGACCGATCTGGCCCTCGAATGCCGCGACGGACGCGGTGTTGATGATGACGCCGCGCTCACCGTTGATGGGCTCGGTCTTGGCGATTCTCTCCGCCGCCAACCGCAGCACATTGAACGTGCCGATCAGGTTGACCTCGATGACCTTCTTGAAGCCGTCGAGCGGGAACGGCCCGTCCTTGCTCAGCGTCTTGATCGCGTTGCCGATGCCCGCGCAGTTGACGTTGATGCGCAGCGGGCCCATCTTCTCGGCCGCGTCCAGCGCCGCGCTGACGGCGTCAGGATCGGTCACGTTGGTCTCGACGAACTGGGCACGGTCACCGAGTTCCTTGACCGCCTCTTCGCCCTTGAGGTCTATGACGACCACCGATGCGCCCCTGTCGAGCAGGCGCTTGGTGGTGGCCAGGCCGAGGCCCGATGCGCCACCGGTGACGACGGCTACGGCGTCCTTGATCTCCACTTTGAGGGTGTTCCTTTCTCTATGCCCAGTCTCGTAAGACGGCTTCGGTGTCGGCTCCGGGTTGGCCGGGCGGCGTGGGTGCCGCCGGCGTGCTGCGGGAGAACCGCGGCGCGGGCATCGGTTGCAGGTGCTCACCGTCGCGATAGAAGGTGTTGCGCTCGGTGATATGCGGTTCGGACTCGACCTCGCTGAACGACAGCACGGGCGTCACGCAGGCGTCGCTGCCTGCGAAGACCTCGGCCCAGTGATCGCGGTCCTTGCTGGCGATGACCTCGGTCAACTTCGCGCGCAGCTCCGGCCAGCGGCCCGCGTCGTTCTGGTCGGGAAGGTCGGCGTCCTCCAGGCCCAGTCCCTTGAGGAACGCGGCGTAGAACTGCGGCTCGATGCACCCGACCGCGATGTAGCGGCCGTCGGCGCAGGTGTAGGTGTCGTAGTAGGGCGCACCGCCGTCGAGGATGTTGACTCCTCGCTGATCGGTCCACAGCCCGTCCTGCAGGAAGCCCCAGATCATCTGCGACAGCACGCTCGACCCGTCGATCATCGCGGCGTCGACCACCTGGCCCTTGCCCGAGTTCTGCCGTTCGAACAGCGCGGACAGGATGCCGACGAGCAGGAACATCGAGCCGCCACCGAAGTCGCCGGTGAGGTTCAGCGGCGGCACCGGCCGTTCGCCCGCGCGCCCGATCGAGTGCAGCACACCGTTCAGCGAGATGTAGTTGATGTCGTGGCCGGCCTGTAGGCGGCGCGGGCCGGTCTGACCCCAACCGGTCATGCGCCCGTAGATCAGCCGTTCGTTGACCTTCGCGCAGTCCTCCGGGCCGAGACCGAGCCGTTCGGTGACACCGGGGCGCAGGCCCTCGATCAGCACGTCGGCCTTCGCGACGAGCCGCAAAACCAGTTCGCGACCCTCGTCGCTCTTGAGGTCGGCGGCCACCGAGCGACGGTTGCGCAGCGTGGCCTCGCGCTTGCTGGTGGGCACTCCCCCGAGCTTGCCCGGCCGTTCGATCCGGACGACGTCAGCGCCCAGGTCACCGAGGATCATCGCCGCGTGCGGGCCGGGTCCGATGCTCGCGAGTTCGATCACCCGCAGCCCCTGCAGAGGTCCCGCCATGCTTACCGCCCTTCGTTGGACAATCGCTTCCGGATCGCCGACATAGCTTACTTGTATAACCAAGTCGTCCGGTTCTAGGGTGCAGTGCATGACAACCCTCGATTCGGGCGCACCCACATACACCGGTATCGACGCTCTGAGGGTCGACCTCGCCGACGGTGTGCTTTCGGTGACGCTGAATCGGCCCGACAGCCTCAACTCGCTGAACCGGGCGATGCTGGCCGGTATCGCCGAAACCCTCCAGACGGCGGCCACCGATCGGCGGGTCAAGGTGGTGCGGCTCGGCGGTGCGGGCCGTGGCTTCTGCTCGGGCGCCGGCATCGGCGACGACGACCAGGCGCAGAAGGAGGTCGACGGGCCGGCCTCGGTGCTGGACGCCGCCAACGACGCGGTCCGCGCGATCGTCAACCTGCCCCAACCCGTTGTCGCGGCGGTGCACGGTGCGGCGGCAGGTGTCGGCGTCTCGCTGGCACTGGCCTCCGACGTCGTATTGGCTTCGGAGAACGCGTATTTCATGCTGGCGTTCACCAAGATCGGACTGATGCCCGACGGCGGGGCCTCGGCTCTGGTGGCCGCGGCGGTGGGACGCACCCGTGCCGCGCGGATGGCGCTGCTTGCCGAAAAGGTCTCGGCGCGTGAGGCATTCGAGTGGGGTCTGGCGGCCGCGGTCTATCCGGCCGATGAGTTCGACGCCGAGGTCGACAAGGTGCTCACCTCGTTGAAGTCGGGACCGGCGGTGGCGCTGCGCAAGACCAAGCACGCGATCAACGCGGCAACGCTCACCGAGTTCGAGCCCGCGCTCGGACGGGAACGCGAAGGTCAGTTGACGCTGCTGACCTCGTCGGACTTCATCGAGGGCATCACGGCGTTCCAGCAGCGCCGCAAGGTCAACTTCTCCGACTTCTAACCTTCTACTGCCGCGACCGACCGTGTCTGCACCGCGACACGCGGCGTTCGGGCGTACAAAAGCGGTCGCTCGCACGAAGAAAATCGGTGGACTCGGCGCCTACGCGTCGGCAACCATCGACAGGTGAGTACGCAATTCGAGATCCAACAGCCGGTGCGCAACACCGGTGGTTGGCGCGTACTCGCACCGTTCCGCAACCGCGAGTACCGCCTGCTGATCGCCGCGGTGACCTTGTCGATCTTCGCCGACGGCATGTTCGCGGTGGTACTGGCCATGCAGGTCATCGACCTGAACAACGACCCTGTATCGCTGTCGATCGTGACGACCTGTTTCGGCGGCGCGCTCGTCGCGTTCGTGTTGGTCGGCGGGATCGCCGCGGACCGATTCCCTCAACGCGCGATCATCATCGCGGTCGAGACAGTCAACGTACTCGCCTCGACCGCCGTCGCGGCGCTGGGGATGCTTGGCGCACTGCAGATCTGGCACCTGGCGGTGGGCGCGGCGGCCCTCGGCACGGCAGCGGCCTTCTTCTTCCCCGCCTACAGTGCGATCCTTCCGCGCATCCTGCCGCCCGAGCAGCTGCTCGCGGCCAACGGTGTGGAGGGTGTGGTGCGCCCGGTGTTCCAGCGCGCGATCGGCCCGGCCGCCGCCGGCGTGATCGTCGGCGCGACGTTCCCCGCACTGGGCGCGGTGGCGGTGGCCGCCCTGTTCGCCGTCGGCCTGGTGTTGCTCATCGCGACCCGGCCGGCACTGAAACCACCTGCGCCACAGGAGCACACACATGTGCTGCGCGATCTTCGCGACGGCTTCGTGTTCGTGCTCGGCACACCGTGGCTGTTGTGGACGCTGCTGTTCGCGAGCATCTTCGTGCTGGTCGTCCTGGGACCGATCGAAGTGCTGCTGCCGTTCATCGCCAAGGACCGCTTCGTCGACGGCGCGCGGATGTACGGATTCATCCTGGCGTTCTTCGGGCTCGGCAGCGCGCTCGGGGCACTCACCGTGTCGTCGGGCCGTATGCCGCGCCGGTATCTGTCGGTGATGATGGCGATGTGGGGTTTCGGCGCCATCCCGCTGATCGTGTTCGGCTTCACCTCGTCGTTCACGGTGATGGCGGTCGCGACCTTCGTCATCGGGTTCACCGACGGCACCGGAATGGTCATCTGGGGCACCCTGCTGCAGCGACGAGTGCCGACGGCGATGCTGGGCCGCGTGTCGAGCCTGGACTTCTTCGTCTCGCTGGCGTTCATGCCGGTGTCGTTCGCGATCGTCGGACCGCTGTCGAAAGTCGTTTCGACACAGACGATTTTCCTCGTCGCGGGTATCGTTCCCGTGCTGGTCGCCGCGGTCGCGGTGTGGGCGGCCGGGATGCGTCGCGACGAGCTGGCCCACCCGCTGCGCTGATTCAGACGCCGAAGATCGGCGGCAGCGCGAGCACCATGACCAGACCCCAGAAGAAGTGGGTCAGCATCGGTGCGAGTATGCCGCCGGTCATCCGGCGCTCGAACGCGCAGATCGTGCCCAGGATGATCGCGGCAAAGCCGAGCATCGGATTGCCGGTGGTGGCCGCGGTGGCGATGACGTAGAAGATCGTCGAGATCAGTATCGGCTTCATCGTGCCCAACGCCGTGTAGAGCGCGCCGCGGAAGAACATCTCCTCGGCCAGCCCGTTGATGACGGTGATGAACGTCACCAGGACCAAGGGTCCGTAGTTGGCGTATTCCAGTACGCGAGTGATGTATTCGCTTATACCGGGAATCTCGCGCGCGATCAGGCCGCCGATGACGAACACCGCTCCCAGCGCCAAACCCACTGCGGTGCCGGTGATCACGGGTCGTTGATTGCGGCCGCGGAAGCGGATGCATCCCATGTGCAGCGGGCCGGAAAGGAACGCGCCCAGCGCCCATACCCCGGCCAGGGCCAACGTCAGCCAGTAGAACGACGAGTCACCCGGCGGGCGGGTCAGCGAATAACCGAGCAGGGCGGCGCCGATGACGAGCACGACCGCGACGACGATGCGCCTGCGCCGTATGACGCTGGGTGGTTCGTGATGCGGAACGGGGCACGCGCTGACGATCTCGCGGATCTCCCGAAGCAGGCCGGGGCGCGTCTGCGTCTCCTCCGTCACGTCAGATCGACCTTAGGCACGAAATGCAGCAGCGTGTCCACCCCCGTGCGCACCGCCCCGGCGACGGGTCCGGGCACCCCGCCGATGAGCCCGAGCGCGGGCCGGACGACCGACGGTGTGACCGCACCGGCCACCTGTTGCAGACGCAGTGTGTCCCCACCCGCCCAGCCGGGGTCGGTGTCGGCGAGGTGGTGTGGGTCGGTGAGCTCGTCGACGGGTCGACGGCGACGGCTTGCCAGCGCCCGCGTGATCGCCTCCTCGACGCCGATCAGCCCGGCAGGCGGGTCCGGCACGAACTCGCGCAGCCGGGTGTCAGAAGCCATCATCGGATGGTCCAACGACTGCACCAGGTCGGCGGCAAGTCCGCCCGGCACCGGCAGCACCACCCCCGTCACCCACGAGACGAGACCGGTGTCGACGCCGTTGACCGGCAGCTCGGCGCGCCACTTTCCGGCGATTCGCGCATACGTACGCAGCAGGTCGGCATACGACGTGGTTTCCGGGCCGGTGATGTCGTACGCGCCGGCGGGCACACGCTCGCTGTCGGCGGCGGCGACGAGATAGTGCAGCACATCGCAGATCGAGATCGGGTCGATCGGGTTCACCGACCACGACGGCATCGGGATGACCAGGAACCGATCACCCACGTAGCGCAGCATCTCGAACGACGTCGACCCCGCGCCGATGATGATGGCCGCACCGAGCCACACCACGTCCGGTCCGGCGTCGACGTGCAACGCCTCGGCGACTTCGGCGCGGCTCGCGAGGTGTTCGGACAGCTCGTCACCGTCGGGCACGAACCCGCCGAGGTACACGATGCGACGCACCCCGGCGTCCTTGGCCGCCCTCGCCACGTTGGCCGCCGCGCGGTTGTCGGCCTCGCGGAAATCGGGCTGCCCGATGCCGTGTACGAGGTAGTAGACGACGTCGATCGGGCCGGCGTCGGCGAACGCCGACCGCGCCGAGGCTTCGTCGTGGGCGTCCAACGCGACGGCGTCGACGCGGTCCTGCCACCCGAACTCGGCCAGCCGGTCGGGATTTCGGCTGGCGGCGACCACCTCGTGGCCCTCGGTGAGCAATTCGTTGACGAGCCGGGAGCCGACGTAACCGGTCGCGCCGGTCACCAGAGTTCGAACACGTTTCACGGTAGGGCCTGTACCCGGATCGGAGCCGGGAGAATCCCGGGAGAATCTAGGCCTTCGCGTCTCGGTGCAGATCGATCAGATGCTGGTACACCTGCGCGTTGTATCGGTTGTGATTGACCTCTGCGTCACTGAGGTCCCTTCGCACCTTGCCCGGGACCCCGGCGACCAGAGTCCGCGGCGGCACCACGAAACCCTGCGGCACGACCGCACCCGCGGCAATCAAGGCGCCCTGTCCCACCGTCGCGCCGTTGAGGATGACCGCCCCCATGCCGATGAGCGCCCCGTCCTCGATGACACAGCCGTGCAGTACGGCGTTGTGGCCGACGCTGACCTCTTCGCCGATGCAGACCGGGAACTCCGGGTCGACGTGGACCATCACCCCGTCCTGGATGTTGGTCCCGAAGCCGACCTCGATGGGCTCAGCCTCGGCCCGCAACGTGGCGCCGTACCAGACGCTGGCCCGCGCCGCGAGCGTCACGTCACCAATCAGGCTCGCGTTGGGCGCCGCCCACGCCTCGGCATGCAGCGACGGCGTGCGACCACGGATGGGAACGATCAGCGGCTCAGGCATGCGGCTCATCGTATGCATCGGCCTTTCACCGCCGTTCGGGGCACTATGTGGGCAGATTGACAAAGCCCAGGTCAGATGGGCCACAGCAGGTGTTTGGCGAGGTGGCGACTTTGGCAGGCACGCAGCACTGCCTCTAACATGCCTTTCGACCTGTCTAGCTGAGGAGCCGTAAGTGAAGACTCGCACCAGCAAAGCCCTTGGTGCCACTGCCGGGATCGCCGCGATCGCCTTTTCGGTGCCGCTGGCCGTGACCGCATACGCCGATCCGCCCGCGCCCGCACCCGAGCAACCGGCCGAGCCGACCACGACTGCGGTGGTCGAGATCCCGAACCCCGAGGGGAAGGGCTGTGACGCCTTCAAGGAGGCGGTGCCCGACTGGAAGGCGCTGAACAACCTGCCCGTGGGCCAGGCGCTGCAAGCCATCCCGGAGGCCAGCACCTTCTACTCCGCGATCTCGGGTGGGTTCAATCCCGCCGTGAACGTGGTGCCCGTGCTGGAGAACGGCCCGTACGTGGTCTTCGTGCCGACGAACGAGGCGTTCGCCGCGCTTCCGCCCGCGCAGTTGGACGCGTTGAAGGCCGACCCCGCCGCGCTGACGGACTTCGACTACTACCACGTGTTCCTCGGGTTGCTCGGACCCAAGGACGTCAAGGGTCAGCGGCCCACCCAGCAGGGTGCGGAGATCAAGGTGACCGGTGAGAACGCCGACGTGACGATCAACGAAACCGCCAAGGTGGTCTGCGGTGGCATTCAGGCGGCGAACGCCCGGATCTACTTGATCGACGCGGTGCTCGATCCGGCCAACGCGCCGGCGGCCGTGACGCCGTCCGCGACGTCGACCAGCGAGACGACGACCACCACGACGACGACCGAGACCACCGAGCCGGCCCCGCCGGTGGAGCCGATGCCGGCAGGCGACGCTCCGATCGGCTGATCTCGCCCGCACACGCGAAAGCCCCCGAAACTCCGTTGTTTCGGGGGCTTTGGCGTTGGGGGCGGCGCTAGAGCCGGCTAGACGCCACGCCGGCGGGCCGGCTAGACACCCAAGTCGCGGCCGATGATCTCCTTCATGATCTCGGTGGTGCCACCGAAGATCGTCTGGATCCGCCCGTCGACGTAAGCGCGCGCGACGCGGTACTCCATCATGTAGCCGTATCCGCCGTGCAGCTGTACGCACTGGTCGACGACCTTCTTTGCCACCTCGGTGGCCCACCACTTGGCCTTGGCCGCCTCGACCGCGGTCAGCTCACCGTCGACCACACCCTGTAGGCAGCGGTCGATGTAGTTTTCGGTGACCTCCAGCTCGGTCTCCATCTCGGCGAGTAGGAAGCGATTGTGCTGGAAGCTGCCGATCGGCTGGCCGAATGCCTTGCGGTCCTTGGCGTATTGCAGCGTCTCGTTGAAGACCCCGCGGGCTCCGGCGATGGCCGAGATCGCGATGCCCAACCGCTCTGAGGGCAGGTTGGTCATCAGGTGGTAGAAGCCGCGACCCTCCTTGCCAAGCAGGTTGGCGTTGGGCACCCGCACGTTCTCGAAGTGCAGCTCGGAGGTGTCCTGGCTGTGCAGGCCCATCTTGTCGAGCTTGCGGCCCCTGGTGAAGCCCTCCATGTCGCGCTCCACCACGAACAACGAGAAGCCCTTGTGGCCGGCCTCGGGATCGGTGCGCGCGACGACCACACACAGGTCGCAATTGATGCCCGACGAGATGAATGTCTTGGAGCCGTTGATGATCCAATCGTCACCGTCGCGCACCGCCGAGGTGCGGATGCCGGCCAGATCGCTACCGGCGCCCGGCTCGGTCATCGCGATCGCGATAATCAGCTCACCGCTGGTGATGCCCGGCAACCAGCGCTTCTTCTGCTCGTCGTTGGCCAGCTCCTTGAAATACGGGCCCACGACGTCGTTGTGCAGGCTCAGCGCCGGTCCATGCACGCCGGACCTGGCGGTCTCCTCATCGATGATCGCGTTGAACCGGAAGTCATCTGAGCCGCCGCCGCCGTATTCCTCGGGCATGTTGAACCCGATGAGGCCGTACTTGCCTGCCGCGGTGTACGCCGACCGGTCGACGATGCGCTCGGTCTCCCACTTCTCCTGGTTGGGTACGAGCTCGCGCTCGATGTACTCCCTGACGGTCTCGCGGAACGCCTCGTGTTCGGCGTCGTAAATCGTTCTCTTCATATGCTTTCTCTTCCTCGCGCAAGCGCTCGTCAGCGTGCTTACTTGGCCTTCCAAACAGGCTGGCGCTTCTCGGCGAATGCCAGCGGTCCTTCTTTGGCGTCCTCTGAGCGGAGCACCGTCGAGATCTCACGCATGGTCCTCGACCATCCGCCCTCGTCACCGGCGATGACGCCGTCGTCGACACCCATCGCGACCCGCTTGCTCGCCCACACCGCAAGCGGCGCATTGCTGGTGATGCGTTCGGCGAGCTCGAATGCGGCCTCGACCGCGGTGCCGTCGGAGACCACCCGGTTGATCAGACCCCACTTCAGGGCATCGGCCGACGACATCGGCTCACCCGTGAACAGCAGCTCCATCGCGACCTTGCGCGGCAGGTGGTCGACGATGCGGAACACCCCGCCCGCGGCGGCGATGAGGCCCCGCTTGACTTCGGGCAGACCGAATTTGGCGCGCTCTTCGGCGATCACCAGATCGCTGGCGAGCGCGAGTTCGGTGCCTCCGCCCAGCGCGGTGCCGTTGACCGCGGCGATGGTCGGCTTGTCGATGTAGTGCCGCACGTAACCGGCGAAGCCCCACTCGGCGTGTTCCGGGTGGAACAGGTTCTCCCGCCGTGAGATGGCCTTGAGATCGGCTCCGGCACAGAAGGATTCCCCAGCCCCGGTGATCACCACCGCGCGCACCTCGGGGTCGTCCTGCGCCTGCTGCAGCGCATCGCCGACCGCGGTGCTGACCGCGCTGTTGACGGCGTTGCGCGCCTCGGGCCGATTGATCGTGATGAGCATGACGTTCCCGCGGCGCTCGGTCAGCGCCGCGGGTGCCGTCACAGCTTCCGTCACAGCAGCTCGAGGATGGTGGCGTTGGCCTGCCCGCCACCCTCGCACATGGTCTGCAGACCGTACTGAATACCGTTGTCCCGCATGTGGTAGAGCATCGTGGTCATGATGCGCGCACCGGAGCCGCCCAGCGGGTGGCCGAGCGCGATCGCACCGCCGTTGGGGTTGAGCTTCTTCTCGTCGGCGCCGATGTCCTTCAACCACGCCATCGGCACGGGCGCGAACGCCTCGTTGACCTCGAACACACCGATGTCCGACAGCTGCAGGCCAGACTTCTTCAGCGCCTTCTGGGTGGCGGGGATCGGCGCGGTCAGCATGATGACCGGATCGGATCCGGCCAGCACCGCGGTGTGCACCTTGGCGATCGGCTTGAGGCCCAACGACTTCGCCTTCTCCGCACTCATGAACAGCAGCGCCGCCGAACCGTCGGAGATCTGGCTGGAGTTGCCGGCGTGGATGACGCCGTCCTCCTTGAACGCCGGCTTCAACTGAGCCATCTTCTCGATCGGCGTGCCGCGGCGGATGCCCTCGTCCTTGAGCACGACGCTCTCATTGCCGTCCTCGTCCTTGGCCTTGATGCCGACGATCTGGTCGTCGAACGCACCGGAATCCTGGGCAGCGGCAGCCTTCTCGTGCGAGTCGAGAGAGAACTGGTCGAGCGTGGTGCGGTCGAAGCCCCACTGCTCGGCGATCATCTCGGCGCCGATGCCCTGGTTCGGGGTCTGGCTGTAGCGGTTGCGGAACGCCTCGGGGTAGGGATGACCGCCGTTGGCCAGCGACGAGCCCATCGGAACACGCGACATCACCTCGACGCCACCGGCGACGACGACGTCGTAGTGACCGGCGACCACGCCCGCGGCTGCGAAGTGCACCGACTGCTGGCTCGAACCGCACTGGCGGTCGACGGTCACACCGGGCACGGTCTCGGGCCAGCCGGCCGCCAGCACGGCAGTGCGGGCGATGTCGAGCGCCTGCTCCCCTGCCTGCATGACACATCCCCAGATCACGTCGTCGACCAGGGCGGGATCCACGCCGGCGCGCTCGACGAGGCCGTTGAGCACCTGGGCCGACAGGTCACCGGGGTGAACCCCCGACAGCCCGCCGTTGCGCTTGCCGACGGGCGACCGTACTGCCTCGACGATGACGGCTTCAGCCATGACGCTTCTCCTTCGAAGTTCGATGATTTACCCACTCACGCAGGGGTCCACCCCCGAACGTAAACGAACAAGGTTTACTAGGTCAACCTACTGGTTGGTGGGCATGGTGGGGGCAGATGGCCGACGGGGCGATTCTGCGAGTGGGCGGACGTCGCGAAGGTTCGGCCTGCCTGGTCACGGGATAAGGTTCACATCCGTCCCGGCCGCGACCGTGACGGCGCCGCCGCAAGTCGGATTGCTCGAAGTATCCACTACACATGGTTTACTGAGTTGTACAGCTGGCCGCTCGGTCAGCCGCAACGTGGGAGTGGGAGTGGCTCGAAGTACACCGCTGGCGCCGATGATCGGCCCGGACGGCGTCGGCGCCGGAACGACGGTGCGGTCACCGAAGACCGCCGAACTCGTCGCCGGAACGCTGCGCCGCATGGTGGTCGACGGCCAACTCAAGGACGGCGACTTCCTCCCCAACGAAGCGGAGCTGATGGCCCACTTCGGGGTGAGCCGGCCGACCTTGCGGGAGGCCGTCCGGGTCCTGGAGTCCGAACGCCTCGTCGAGGTGCGGCGCGGGTCGCGCACCGGCGCCCGCGTTCGCGTGCCCGGCCCCGAGATCGTCGCCCGCCCCGCCGGCTTGCTGCTCGAGTTGTCCGGCGCGACGATCGCCGACCTGATGACGGCGCGCGCCGGAATCGAACCGATGGCGGTGCGGCTTCTGGCCGAGTCCGGTTCGGCCGAGGCGTTCGACGAGCTCGACGGCCTGCTCGAAGAGCACGTGCCCTCCGGCTGGCAGAACGACACCCTGGCCGAGACGACGGGCGACTTCCACAGGCGCGTCGTCGAGTTGTCGGGCAACGCGACCCTGTCCATCATCGCCGGCATGCTGCACGAGATCACGGTGCGCCACAACGCATTCCTGTTCAAGGAACGTCGGCCGGTCTCCCGTGCCGACTTCGACAAGTTGATGCGTTCGTACCGGAAGTTAATGCAGCTGTTGAGGTCCGGCGACGGCGCGGCCGCTGAAGCACATTGGCGCAAGCACCTCGACACCGCGCGGGAACTGCTGTTGCAGGGACTCGAGGATGTCCAGGTCCGCGACGTCATGGGCTAGGGAGCGTCAGCGCTGTCCTTCTGCCACGTGACGTGGACGGGAACGGTGTCGTCCCACGGCTGGCGGGTGACCATGTCGGCGACGCGGATGTAGCCCCGCTCGAATTCCCCTGTCGCGGCGTCGACCAACCGATACTGCTGGGTCTGCCGGTGGATCGGCTGCCCGTCGATCAGCACGACGATGATTTCTCCCGGCTCGAAATTGCAGCGCTTCTGCAGGGCCTCGATGAGTTGTTCGTTGTGCATATGGCCGTCGCCGAAGTTCCAGCCGATCGCGGTGCTGCAGATGCGCTCACCGTCGGTCAGCACATAGTCGTCCTCGTTGTGCCCGGCCATCGCCCGGTGGGCGAGGGTGAACATGGCGCGACCGTGAGAGTTGAACGCGCGGAAGGCGTATCCCATGTAGAGATACATCTGGGCGGTCTCGGGGCTGCCGTAGTACCGCTCCATCTGCGCCTGCGGCATGCTCGCGATCGAGACGACGTTCTCCTCGATCTTCGCCGAGGCTGACGGTTTCACACACCACAGCCCGGTGTCCCAGTTGCCCGCGTAGTAGCGCATGCCCGGCAGGAAGGACACCTTGCGCGGGAACAGGTTTCCGAGAATCACGGTGCCCGCGACGACGGCGAACAAGACGATCGGCCATGGACTCTGCAGGTCGCCGAGGCCGATGCCCGGATGTCCCACGAAGAGCGCCAGGACCGCGAACATCATGAAGACGTTCCACTCCAGCGGCACGCCCATCGGAATCGAGGACAGGATGCCGAAGTGGAAGACCAACATCACGAACGCGGCGCTGTAGGTCGGCCAGCCCCCGTTGGAGAAGAACAGCACCAGCGGAACCAGGCCTTCGATCGCCGTGCTGAAATGCGCCAGCCACCGTGATGCGCGCCCGGGTCGCAGGTCGTCCGGAAAGCGTTCGAAGAACTTGCGTTTGATCCACTTGGGCCGGAACACCGGGTTGTTGCTCATCATCGTGGAGATGACGAATGGGAAGTGTTTGTTGAGCTTCGACGTCGCTGCGCCGAGCCAGATCGTCAGGCACACGAGTTTGGCCGCGATGATGATGTCGGGCCCGGCGAACAGGAAGCAGACCGCGAGCGAGGCGTACACCTCGCCGCGGGCAGCCAGGAAGATCACCTTGTCGCGCAGGCCCAGCACGGCAAGAACGCCGAGGATGGCAGCGATCTGCCACACCGGCAACACGCCGACCGTCGTCCCCAGTTCGGGTATCGGTCCGGTCCCGTCGGAGAACAGCGCCACGACGAGCAGCACCAGTAGGGCGGCGTAGAGCAACGCGTCGAACGGTGTGCGGGTGTCGCCTTTGGTCAACGGGATCCGGGTCGGCCACGGAGGCAGCCGAATCGTGTTCGGCCGCAACCAGTACAGGATCGAGCCCATCGGCGGGAAGAAGCGGTTGTTGAGTGGTCCGAAGCCGCAGCCGAGGCCGACGACCTCGAACAGCATCGTGTACAGCACGACCTTCTCGAACACGATCGGCTCGTTGTACCAGGAGGCGACGTTGGTGAACCCATCGATCCCCGTGGTGCTGATCGCGATCAGCCATGCGCCGAGGATGTAGAGCAGGATCTTGACGACGTAGAACAGGTGCAGGACCACCGGCGTCCCGAATCCCACCTCGGCCCAGTGCCGGGCCATGGGCACGATCTTCTCGGCGCGGCTGCCCTTACTCCACTCCTCGTAATCGACGACAGGCGCGTCCTGTTTCAAGAACCCCATGGGAACACAGACTAGAACGTGTTCTAGCTATGTAGGTGCGGTATTGCGCCGGGCTGTCGTCAGGCGTCGGTCTTGGCGGGCGGCCGGTAGAAGATCGCCAGCTGACCGATGCCGCCGAGCAGGCCGAGACCCAGCGAGATGACCAGACCCCACCACCCGTGCAGCAGGTCGTAGAAGCTCGTCGAGCTGAACAGCAGGTGGTCGAGGCTGAGCTTGCCCGCGCCGATCGTCGCGATGCCGACGGCAGCGGCGGCGAGCACGAGGTTGTACTCCCAACCTTCCTTGACGATGAAGAAGCCGTTGGCCCGGTGCACGGTCCACGCGGCGACGAGCATGAGCGCCACGAAGCCCGCGGCGGGTATCGGGGTGAGCAGGCCGAGCGCGAGCCCGATGCCGGCCGCCATCTCGGTCGTCGCGGCGACTCGGGCGTGGAACTTGCCCGGCTTCATCCCCATGCTGTCGAACCACCCGGCAGTGCCGCTGAGGCCTCCGGGTCCGAAGAACTTGTTGTAGCCGTGGGCGGCCATGGTCAGGCCCAGAACCACGCGCAGGATCAGCACTCCGACGTCGTAGGCAGTCATGCAACAAAATCTAGGCCATGTGTTAAGCCACTGCCCAGCCCCCTCGCATGATCGAGTGGTCGTCACCCCCACGCCGTGCGTGCGTACCCGGCCCTCCGCGTTCCAGCCGACCTTGTTCGCCCCCGTCGCGTGAACCAGGTATCCCCAGCTCTCGGCATCCGCCCGCACGCGGGTTATCCCCAAGTTGGGGTTCATCCCCAGATGCGCTCTATCCGCTGGTTGCGCAACGTCCGGGTCGATAGATTCGATCACATGTTCGAAGAGTTGGTGGCCGCCGCCGACGGTGCCCGGGGTGCGGGTGTGATCGGGGCGTGGGCGCGGGTGGAAAACGCCGCCTGCGCGCGCCGGCTGGCCGCGGCCGCCGACGTCCTGGAACGTTTGATCGTCGAAGCCGGGGCCGTCGATCGCGAACAGTGGTGCATCGACAACTGGACCATCGCCGCCGCCGAGGTCGCCGCCGCCCAAGGCGTCTCCCTGGGAGTGGCCTCTCACCAACTACTGCTCGCCGATGACCTACGCCGGCGCTTACCGCGCGTGGCCGAGGTGTTCGCCACTGGGGCCATCACTTACCGCACCGTGGCCGCAGTGGCCCACCGCAGCCGCCTGGTGCGCGATGCGGGCGCGCTGAGAAAACTCGACAACGAGCTGGCCACCCACCTCAGCGGATGGGCCACCCTGTCCACGGAAAAGCTGCACACCGCCATCGACACCTGCGTGGACCGCTACGACCCCGCCGCCGTGCGGCGCGCCGAATACGCCGCGCGCGGACGCCACATCGACATCCACAACCCCGCCGACGGATCAGGCACTGCCACCATCGAAGGCACACTGGTGGCCACCGACGCCGACGCCCTCGATGCCCGCCTGGACGCCATGGCCGCCGCGGTCTGCGCCCACGACCCGCGCACCGCCGAACAACGCCGCTCTGATGCCTTGGGCGCCATCGGCCATGGTGCTGAGCGGCTGGCCTGCGCGTGCGGGCGCGCTGACTGCGACGCTGCCGCACCCACCCCCAGCACGGTCGTGGTCCATGTGATCGCGCGCGAAGACTCACTGGGCGATGACACCCCGGCCATGCTCGACGGGCACGTGTCCTACAGCCAAGAGCCCGAACCCGCCGGGCCGGCCGCCACCGACCCGGGCTATCTGATGGGCAAGGGCCTGCTGCCGGCCCCGCTGCTGGCCGGCAAGCTGGCCGCCACCGCCACCCACCAACCCCTCATCCATCCCGGGCAGGCCGGGCCCGAACCGCGCTACCGGCCCTCAGCCAAGCTGGCGTGGTTCGTGCGCTGCCGCGATATGACGTGTCGGTTCCCCGGCTGTGACGTGGCCGCCACCGACTGCGATCTCGACCACACCATCGCCTACCCCGCCGGACCCACCCAAGCCGCCAACCTCAAATGCTTATGCCGCCAACATCATCTGTTGAAAACCTTCGCCGGCTGGCGCGACAAGCAATACCCCGACGGCAGAGTCGAGTGGACCTCACGCGAGGGCCAGACCTACACCACCCACCCCGGTAGCCGAATGCTGTTTCCCCAACTGTGCCGCCACACCCCCCCCGCCATCGTCGACCACACAGCCGACACCGACAGCAACGGCGACGCCAGCCAGGCGCGCACCCTGAAAATGCCGCGCCGCAAACAAACCCGCACCCAAGCCCGCCATCAAGCCATCACCGACGAACGCCGCCACAACCAAACCATCGTCGACCAACTCATGGCCGAACGCAACAAACCCCCACCCTTCTAGGGGTGTTCGGCGGTCAAGGCCGCCTCCAATCTCTCGGCGTAAGAGTCGATGTCGCCGATCGCCGACTCGGCCGCATGCACGCTGACGGCGATGGTGTCTCCGATGCCGTGTACGCCGTGCGTCACGCCCATCATCGGAGACAGCCCCGGAAATCCGGCCGTCAGGACGACGGGCGAACTTCCAAACTGCAAATCGTCAGGCCCACGGTTCACGCTGGAGACGACGGTGTTCCCGGTGACCGTCGGGGAACGCAGTGTCATATCGAATTTTTCTATGCCATAACGCAATAACGATGCCGGCACCGCAGCGGACGCCCTACCAGACGCAACCATCGCCGGATGGGCGGCCCTGCGCCGGCGTTGCTCCAGGTCCTTGGCAATGCGCGCAGCACGTTCATGGAATGGCAGATCCGGATACAGGTCCACACCCACATTGCCGAAGTGATTGTGGGCGCGCCGCTCGCCCGTCTTCGCCATCGGCACCTCGGCGCCCAGCAGCGATGTGTCATCACCGAACTCCCGCAAGTGCGCGGCCAACGCCTCGGACACCGCGGCCAATGCGCCAGTCGTCACCGTGGGCCCTGGCATCTGTGAACGCCGCATCACCACCGTCCGGATGCTGCGCAAGCCTTCCGGTCGCGCATTGCTCCGCAGCGCAGGACGCGAATCCGCCTGCGGCGGAACCAATCCCGCCGACGTATCTCGCACCAACCCAAGGTGAGCCCGCGCGGCAGCACAACCGCGCCACGGCAGTCTCGACCCTAGAAACCGCTCTGGCGCCGCAACATTCGGCACGATCTCTCGTCTCCCGAACAGCCACGCAGCCAACGCCGATGACCGCACACCGTCCCCGAGCGCGTGCGCCACCTGCACCGCCGCTACCGTTCCGAGTCCCGCTCCCGGAACATCCTCGACAGCCGGGAAGACGTGGATTCGCCATGCCATGATCCGCGGATCGAGTTGGTCCGAGCTCAACAACCCCGCCACGATCGCCAGACAGCCCGCCCAACTGGCCCCCGCGGCATGCATCACGAACTGGTTCGGCGAGACGTCCGCGGGCACCCACCGCGGATATGTCAGCGGATTGCCGTCACGCACCCGCAGGCGTAACTCGGTACAGCCCCGCGCCCGGGCACGGATTCGCGCTAGGGCCGACTCGACATCGGCAACGTCCCCCGCGAAACCGTAGAGCAGAAACTGATCGCTGGGAATCTTCGCCGACATCCAATACGTCTGCGCATCTACCGCAGCCAGTCGTCGCCCCATGTCCCCCAGGCTAAGCGCGCGTCGAGCCGATGAAGTCGACGATGTGCCCCGCGACGGCATCCGGCTGTTCCAGCTGCAGGAAGTGACCGGCCCGCTCGACGGTGGCGACCTCTCTAGCTTCCGGCAGAAGCCGCCGGACCCACCGGGTGTAATCCGCTGAGGCACAACCATCGTCGGTGCCATGCAGGTACAGAGTCGGAAGCTGCGGCGCCGAGAGCCAATGCCGGTGCAGTTGAGCGTACTGCGCGGGCGGCTTGCTGTTGCGCACGGTGGCCCGGTAGTACCCGAGCGCGGCACGCCAGTTCTCGGGCGCACCGATCGCGTCGAGAACGTGGGCGACGTCCTCGGTGGCGTCGTAACCCGGCGACCACTGGCGCCACAACCGGGGCACCACCCACGACGCGGATCGCTCGGGAAGGCCGGGTAATTGGAAGTACATGATGTACCAGCTGCGGAGTAACTGGCGGGGCAACTGTGCGGCGAGCCGGCCCGCATCCGGCGTCTTGCCCAGGGGTCGGAACGCCGCGGCAAACGGCACCGACATGATGACGGCCTTCGAGAACGGGCTGTCGGGCATCGCGGCGAGCCCGGCACCGGCGATCGCTCCCCAGTCATGCCCGATCAGCACGTCGCGGCCGGTCGGTCCGGCCGCGTCGAGCACCCGCAGCGCATCGTCCATCAACGCGCCGACGTGGTAGCTGCCGTCGGATGCGGTCGACGACGGTGCGTAGCCTCGCATGAACGGCGCCACCACCCGCCATCCCGCGTCGACCAACAGCGGTGCGATGTTGCGCCATCCGTGCGCGGTGTCGGGAAAACCGTGCAGGCACAGTGCAATCGGCGCACCGACGGTGCCCCAGCTGAGGGCGCGCAGCCGTACGCCCGGCGCATCGACATCGATGAGTTCGGGTTCGGCCACTACGCCCCTACACCGGCTCGAACTTCGAGATGAGCCAGTCGCCGTCGATCTTTTCCAACGTCACCCGCACGCTCGAGGCGGTATCCGTCGGCGCGTCCTGCCCCATGACCACGGTCTGGTTGACGAACACCAGGACCACAGCCTCCTCGGAGTCGGCCGACACGGATGCGGCCGCCGGAACGGAAGCCACTGCGGAGATCTGCTTCTGCTGTGCGCCGGGGATCACCACGTCGTTGATGAGCCCGGTGTAGGACTCCTCGAACTCGCCTGTCAACAGGGAGCGTGCATCGTTGAGCTGCTGTTCGACGGTGTCCGGCTTGTACGACAGCATCGCCACCGTGCTGTCTTTGGCGGCCTGGACCGATTCGGCGCGCGCCGCGTCCGCGTTGCGCACGGAGTTGTCGACCCACTTCAGATAACCGGCTCCGCCTGCCAGCAGCAGCGCGAGGGCGGGCAGCACGCCGAAGGCGAAGACGCGGGCCCAGTTGATGCCTCCCTTGCCGGCGGGCTCGGTCGTGGCGGGCTCGGTCGTGGCCGGCTCGGTCGTGGCCGGCTCGGTCGTGGCCGGCTCGCTCGTGGCGGGCTCGGTCGTCTCCGCTGACTCGGTCGTTTCGGCCGCCGGGGGGTCCTCCGCGGCCGTGGTCTTCTCCACTGCCTCGGTCTTCTCCGCAGGCGCGGCCGTCGTCTCGGCCGTCGATTCCGTCAGCTCGACCGCCTCGGATGCCGGCGTCGTGCCCTTCTCGGCGGCCTCGTCGGTGGCGTCGTTGTTTCGCTTGCGCCGCGGAAGTCGATGTCTATTGCTCACGGTACGAACTCCACATTCGAAATCTTGGCCTCGTCCTCGCCGGTCTTCTGCACCGAGATCCTCATCCGCCAGGACCGCGGCGCCTGCTCGGGCGCACCGGCATTGGTCGTGTTGACGGTCACCGCGACCAGAACCTTGGCCTCGTTGTCGTTCAACGACTCGATCCCCGCCTCGGCGATCTCGCCCTCCGACTTCGACTGCGCCTGCTTGACGACCTCGACGAACGGTTGCGCGCGGGCCTGGAAATCGTCGTAGAACGTTCCGGTCGACGAGTCCAGGACACGTTGCACATCCTGCTCAGCGTGCTCGTGGCTGATCGTCGTGAGGTTCAGCGCGCCCTGCCGACCGACCTGCAGGAAGAGGTTGCGCAGATCCTCGGCCTGCCGCGACTCGTACGCCCGGTATCCGAGCCAGCCCGTCAGCGCCGCGAGGGCCACCACGACCACCAGGCCGACGATCGTCGCCAACCGGACGTGCGACATCGGCGCCTTAAGCGGGGCGGGCTCCGCTTCATCCTCGGCGGCGTCGTAATCCTCGGCGCCTCCGGCAGCCTCTGTCGTGTCGGCGGCCTCTGTCGTGTCGGCGGCCTCTGTTGTCGACGCAGTCGGTGTCGTCGAAGCAGCGGGTGTCACCGAAGCAGCCGGTGCCGTCTCGGCAGGTGTCGTGGACTCGGGACCTTCGGCCGCGGCGTCCTTGCCGGGTGTGGTCTCGTCTGCCATCTAAGTTCCTCTGCGGCCCACGGGCCAGGTCGTGGTCGGGTAGACAGGTCGACTACAACTTACGTGTCCGACACCATAGCGTCGGAACCTGCCCGCGAAACGGCACACGTCCGCGCCGGTATCGATGCTGCAAAGTTCAGCGTCAGCTCCCCGGCGGGACGAGCATCGACTGCCACGGCCGCTCGCCGGCCGCACCGTTTGCCAGGTTGGACTGGGTGTACACCTTGCCGTCCGGTCCCACGTATTCGCCGGAAGCGGGGTCATATTCGGCGGCCGCGACGGGCAGCGGCGGCGTACCCGGCGGAGGCGGCGTGATGGCGACGGGCACATCCGGGGGCACATGCGGGATCGGCTGCCCCGAGAGGGTCGCGTTCGGATCACCTTTCCAGTTGTAGCCGTCGTTGAGCGGCACGTACTGCTCGTTGCTCTCGCACATCTGCCACGTCGGAGCCCGCTTGCCCGGCACCGTGATACACGGCAGGTTGCGCGCGCCACGGACGTTGAACGGCGCATCCTGCGGCGTCCGGCAATACAGATCGCCCACCGGCCGGTCGGGGTAGTCCTCGAAGACCGGCACGCGCTGCTGCTGGGCGGGCAGGAACCCCGTCGTACACGGCGGCGGCAGGTTCTGCGGCGGCAGCGGCAGCGGCGCGGGCAGCGCGGGCAGGATCGCATTGAGGTTGAAGATGAGCGAGTCGCCCATGTAGTCCTGCTTGGTATTGCGCTTGTGCACGCCCACCGCCTGTGTGACCGCGGTGCCCTGCGGCAACAAGACCAGCAGCTGCTCGAGGCTCGGCTGGTAAGCGAGAGCCACCTCTCCGATGCTGACCAGGTTGGCCAACACGATCGGCAGGGTCGGCTGCAGTCGTTCGAACAGGGCGCGCACCTCGTCGGCGGCCCCCGGCCCCTTGGCCAGGATTCCCGACACCGCCGGATCCTGGCTCTGCAGTTGACCGCTGATGCTCGCCAGGTTCGCCGCCCACGCCTGAATGGAGCCGGAAGTCTCGGTCTGGGTGTCAAGTATCGGCTTGGACTCGTCGATCAGTGTGAGCAGCGGGTCGAGGTTCTTGCGGGCATCAATGGCCAGCGTGGCGCTCCCCTGGACCAGCCGGCGCAGTTCGGGGCCGAGCCCGCCCACCGCGGTATAGGCCTCGTCGACGACGGTCCTCAAGTTCTCTTGCGGAATCGCCTGCAGTCCCCGGGCCGTATCGTCGAGCACCGTATTGATATCCGTCGGAACCCTGGTGCGGTCCAACGGGATCACATCGCCGTCCCTCAACTCCGGACCATCGCCGCTACGGGGGAGCAGCTGGACGTACTGCTCGCCGACGGCGGACACGCTGTGCACCTCGGCTTCGAGGTCGGCGGGGATGCTGACGTCGGAGTCCAGCGACAGCACCGCCTCGACTCCCCTGTCGGTGAGATCGACGCTTTTCACCTCACCGACCTGCACACCGCGGTAGGTGACGTTGCCCCGCGGATACAGCCCGCCGGTCTCCGGCAATTCGAGCGTGACACGGTACTGCCCCACGCCGAGCAGAGTCGGCAACCGCATGTACCCAAAGATCATGACGCTCAACGCAATGATCGCGATGGCCGAGAAGATGGCCATCTGAATGAGGATCTGACGGGTCATTCGCATGCTACGGCCCCTGATCCCAGCGATACGGAGCGACCAACGGGTTGCCGCCCGGTGGCGGCACATGGTGGTTGCACGGGCTCGGGAACTGGCCGATGGTGCGGCCCCACTGCAGCTCCAGCCAGGTCAGGTTGCACTCGAACCGCGTTCCGGTGAAGAAGGCCGAATCGATTCTGCTCAACGTCAGGTCGACGACCAACGTCAGGTTCGCGTAGTCGCCGCGCATCCAATTGAGCAACGTCTCCTTCGGGAACGGGAAAGTCGGCAAGAAGCTCAGCGCGCGGGTCAACGCGGGACCGGCATCGGCCAACTCCTCCAGCACCACGCCCAGGTCCTTGAGCTCTTGCACCAGAGCGTCTTTGGTCTGGTTGATCGAGTCGGCGGCCAACGCGCTGAACCTACCCAGCTGGGTCAGCACCTCAGCCAGGTTCTGCCGCTGATCCCTGAGCACGACCAGGGCATCGGGAATGGTTCGTAAGGCCTTGTCCACCACCGGCTTCTGCTCGGCGATCTGACCCATCAGATTGTTCAGGCTCTCGGTGGCCTCGATGATGTCCTGCTTCTGGTCATCGAGGTGCCCGATCGCGATGTCGAGCTGCTCAATGAGGCTGCGCAGGTCGTTCTCGCGGCCGGTGAACGCGACACTGAGCGCTTCGGTGATGTCGTAGATATTGCCGATCCCGCCGCCGTTGAGCAGCAGCGCCACTGCGGCCAGCGCCTGTTCGGTGCTCGGGTAGGCACTCGACGACTCGAGCGGAATCAGCGAGCCCTCTTTCAGCTTGCCCGTCGGGGGCGCGTCGGTCGGCGGGGCCAACTCGATGTGCAACGACCCCAACAGGCTTGTCAGCCCCAGCTTGGCCGTCGCATTGGCGGGCAGTTCGACGTCACCGTTGAGTTCCATCGTCACCAGCGCATGCCAGCCCTGACGCTCGATCCTGCGCACGGTGCCGACGTTCACATCGGCAACCCGGACACGGGAATTCGGCTCGATGTTGTCCACGTCGGGCATCTGCGCCTGAATCGTGAACGCACCCGGGCCGGTGCCCTCGACGCCCGGCAACGGAAGCGAGTTCAGCCCCTGCCAGTCGGAACAGCCCGACAGCAGCGCCGCCGACACGGCCACCACCGCTACTGGACGAAAAATCCTGCGCCGCATCATGGGCCGACCCCCTGGGGCACCATCATGCCGTGCAGACCGTCGGCCGGGTTCGTCGAGACCGGCGCCTCGGCCGCCAGCGGCGGGCCGGCCGGTGCGGGTGGTGCCGCCTGCGCCGACGGAGGCGGCGGTGCTGCGGGTGGGACAGGTTGCGGCGGAATGTAATCCGGCCGCAGCCAGTCCTCGCTGTAGGTCAGCTCATTGGGCCGCGTCGTGGCACCGGAGAAGACGTTTTGCATGATGGGCAGGAAGTTGTACTGGCGGTTCTTCAGGATCGGCGCCATGTACTGCACGCACAGCTTCGCCGACTGCTCGGCATTCAGCCGGGATGCGGCCTGAATTCCGCCGCACAGGAACGAAATCGGGTTGGCGAAGTTGTTGAGCATCGGCAAGCTGCTCACCGCCCCCTGGGCGGGCTGCCAGATGTTGACGTAGTTCTGCAGCGTGTTGGGGGCCACGTGCAGGAACTGCTTGAGCTCGCCAAGGCTGTCGGTCAGCGCCTGGGTCACCCCCGCCAGCTTGTCCGACGTGGTGCCCAGCGCTTCACGGTTGTCGGCGACGAAGGTCTGCACTTCCCCGACGACGTTGTTGAGGTCGCGCAGCGCGTCGGCGACTTCGCCGGGATCGTTGGCCAGCAGTCCGGTCACGGACGCGAGGTTCTGGTTGAGCTGACGCATCACGTCGGTGCTGTCCTGCAGTGCCGAGACCAGGGTCGCCAGGTTCTTGACCGTGGAGAAGATGTCGGTGCTGTGATCGCCAAGCGCGGTCACGGCCTGCGACAGCTTGATGACGGTGTCGCGGATGTTGGCGCCTTCACCGCGCAGGTTGTCGGCGGTGGTGTTGATGACCGATCCCAACGGGCTGACATCGCCGGGCTCGGTGGGCTGCAGCGTCTCGGCGAGCTTCTGCAACTGTTGTCGGACCTCGTCCCATTCCACCGGAACGGCGGTGCGCGACTGCGGGATCACCGTGTCGTCGCCCATCACCGGTCCGCCGCTGTAGGGCGGGGTCAGTTGGATGGCGCGCGCTGTCACCAATGTCGGCGACAGGATCGCGGCCTTGGCGTCGGCAGGCACCTTGTGCTTGCTGTCGTACCAGAACGAGATCTTGACCCGGTCGGGCTGCGGTTCGATGGATTCGATCTTGCCGACGGGGACGCCGACGATGTTGACGTCGTCGCCGGGGTAGATGCCGTTGGCGTTGTCGAAGTAGGCGACGACGTGTGTGCGGTTGATCGCTCCGGTGTTGCGCAACAACACGACAGCGCCGGCGGCGAGTATCACGACCAGCGCAACGGCCAACATGATGCGCGCACCCCGCGTCATCGTCCGGCCTCCGACGATGAAAGGTGGGCCTGCCCACCGGGAGCGGGCACCGCGACCGGAGATGGTGTCGGGTCCGCGGTCGAGCGCATGGCCGGCGGCGCCTCGGCGGGCGGTCCCGGCGGCGGCCCGCCTGGGGGCGGTGCCGGCAGCGGCTCGCGGTATGGATAGCAGCCGGGCCCCGGCAACGGCAGCCCGGGCGGCCCACACGCCTGATCGCCGGGATTGCCGGTGATGGCGTCGGGGACCGTCAGCCGCGGTTCACCGCCTTGACCTGTCCGCGGGAAGGGCACCGGCAGCGCCGGTGTACCCGGCTGACCGACCTGCGGGTCGGACAGCTCGGACGGCAGCTTCACATTGGGATCCAGGCCGAGGTCGGAGAATGCGGCATCGATGAACGGCTGAAGGAACTGGCCGGGCAACAGATTGGCGACGTAGTTCTTGAAGAACGGGCCGCCCGACACCGATTCACCCAGCGACATCACATAGTCGGTCAGCAACGAGAGCGACTTCTGCACGCGTTCCTTGCGATTGTCGATGATCGTCAGCACGCCGTTGAGCTTGTCCAAAGCGGGCCGAAGGGTTTCGCGGTTCTCGCCGATGAAACCCTGCAGCTGCCCGCTGAGCGCCGAGATGTTGCCCGAGATCTCATCGAGTGCGGCGCTTTGGTTTTGCAGCTCAGCCAGCAGCGCGTTGGTGTCGGTCACCAGACTCACGATCTGATTGCTGCGCTCGGCCAGCACCTTGGTGGCCTTGTCGGCGTTGCCGAGCAGCCCGCGCAACTGGGCGTCACGTTCGTTCAGCGTGTCGGAGAACCGCGCCACGCCCTCGATCGCGATCTTCAACTCCGGTGGAGTGTCGGAGAACGTGGCCGACAACACCCGCAGCGATTCGGACAACTGGTCGGTGTTCAAACCGCTGATCGCCGTGGCCAACTCGCCCAGCGCATCTGGCAGCTCATAGGGCGACCTCGTGCGGTCGAGCGGGATCGTGCCCTCCTGCCGGCCGTCGCCGCGGGAGGTGACCTCGAGGATCTTCGTGCCCAGCAGCCCCTCGGTCTTGATCGCCGCCTCGGTGCGATCACCCAGCCGGATGTCGCTGTCGACGGTGAACGTCACCAGGGCGCGCGGTCCGTCCAGCTCGATCGATTTGACCCGGCCGACCTCGAATCCCGAAACACGCACGGCCTTACCGGCTTGCAGCCCGCCCACCTCGGCGAAGTAGGCCGAGTACTCGCTGCCCTGCAAGAACGGCAGCCGGTCGTAGTTCAGCGCCCCGAGCACGATGCCGATCGTCAACGCGAGCCCGATAGCTCCGATGACGGTCTGATTCCGTTCCGAGAAGGACCTCATCGCGGCGCACACCTCCCGGTGGACTGCCCGGCGACTTTCACGTACACCGGCTGGCCGCCCTTGCCATTGAGTTTGAGCACGATGTCGCAGAGATAGAAGTTGAAGAAATCGCCGTAAAGCCCTTGCCGCGCCAGCGCTTGATGGGCATCCGGCAGGGTGTTCAGCAGGTTGTCGAAGTACTCGTGGTCAGCCACCACGATCCCCGCAGCACGGTCCGTTTCCTGGACCGCCTTGCGCAACGGTGGCCGGGCCTGGTCCAACAGGTCCGCGACGGTTCCGGCCGCTTCGTTGGTGTACGCCAGCCCGTTGCTGATGTCCGCTCTGCGTTCCGCGAGCGTCCCGACCAGTTCGCTGAGCGCGTCGACGGCCTTCGCGAACTGGTCGTTCTGGTCGCCGAGCGACCCCAGCACCACGTTGAGGTTGACGATGACGTCCCCGATCAGCCGGTCCCGGTCCGCCAAAGTCGTTGTCAGCGCTGCGGTCTGGGACAGGAACGAGTTGATGGTCGCGCCCTGCCCCTGTAGCGCGTGGATCAGCTGACTCGACAGCGCGTTGACCTGATCTGGATCCAGTGCACGGAACAGCGGGCGGAAGCCGCCGATCAGCGCGTCGAGGTCGAGCGCCGGAGACGTGCGGGCGAACGGAATCGTGCCGCCGGGCTCGAGCTTCTTGACTCCGCCCACGCCCTCCTCGAGTGCCAGATAACGGCCGCCGATGAGGTCGTCGTATCGGATGACGGCCCTGCTGCCTTCGGTCAGCACCACCGACTGGTCCGCGTTGAACTCGACCCGTGCGGTGGTATCCGGTTGAATGGCAACCTTTTCCACGCTGCCGACCTCGACGCCGGCGATGCGCACGAAGTCCCCGTTCTCCAGGCCGGTGACATTGGTGAACTCGGCGACATAGCTGTTGGTGGCCTCCCCGAAGCGCATCTCGCCGAAGACCGCGAACAGTCCGAACACGCCGAGCAGGCAGACAGCCAGGAACACGCCGAGACGCACCGCGTCTCGGCGAACCCTGGCGTTCATGCTGGACATGGCGTGTCACCTCTCATGGCGTCGTGGATCATCCGAACGGGGGGCCCGGTCGTGCCGGCGTCGGCAGCGGTGTCGGTCGCAGCGGCGTGGGCTGCACCTGGGCCGGCGAGTGGACGATGAACGGCTCCGAACCCGGTGTGGGACCGGGATCCCGCGGTGCCATCGGCGGCGGTGCGGCCGGCAGGCCCGGCCACAGTGGGGTGCCGTCGTCGGCGTACAGATCGGCACCGTAAGCCGGGGCTCCCGGGTACGGGATCGGACCTATCGCGGGTCCGCCGAACAGGTTGCGCACGCTCGGCGGTTCGGGCACCGCACGGGTGGTCGGCAGATAGTTGGCGTATCCGGGGAAACCGATGCCGGGGTTGGGCCGCCAGTCGATTCCGGTGCCGAACCCGGTGTTGGTGACGAGGTTGCGCACTGGCCAGTTCTGCGCGACGTCGGGCAGCGAGCCGCAACTTGGCTTACCGCCCGGCCCGCCTTTGGCGCCGACGATCGGCAGGTGATTGGGGTATCGGTACGGGTCGTCACCGACGCCCAGGGCCACATCCAGCACCAGGGTCCGGCCGTTACCACCCGGCGCGTCGTACCCGCCGGTGTCCAGCAGGGTCTTCGCGCCGGTCAGCAGGCAGGTGTACTCCGGGCTGTACTTGTACAGCAGGTTCGTCGTCGGCTCGAGCACGTTGATGGACTTGATCAGGTTCGCCTGGTTCGGCGCCAGCAGGTTGATTCCGCTGTTGGAGAGCCCGATGGTGGCCATCAGCAGCGCGTCCAATTGGCTGGCCTGGGCGGTGATCGTGGTGCTCGTCGTGCTGAGCGCGTCCAAGGTGCTCAGAATGTCCTGTGCCGCAGCGCTGTACGTGTCGTTGAAATCCCGCAGCGCGCGCAAGTCGGCGGTCACCGTCTCGTAGCGCGGATTGACTTCGAGCAGAACCTGATTCGCGTCAGTGGTGGCCTGACCGATCAGCTCGCCCTGACCCCGGACCCCCTCGGCGAGCGCGTACAGCGTGCTGTTGAGCTTGGCCGGGTCGATCTGTTCGAGCACGTCGACGATGTTTTGAAACACCGTGTTGGCTTCGACGGTGACGTTGCGCGACTCGATCACCTGACCGGCGGCCAGGTGCTGTGAACTCGGATCGTTCGGATAGATCAAATCGACGAACTTGGCCCCGAACACCGTCGTCGCCCGGATCTGCGCCTCGACGTTGGACGGGATGAACTGGAGCTTGTCCTTGTCGATCTCCAGCTTCAACGCCACCGGCTGGCTGCCACCCTGGATTGCGGAGACCCGACCGACCTGCACGCCGCGCAACTTGACCTTGGCGTCGGTTTCCATCACCAGACCCGAGCGGTCAGATGTCAGCGTGACCGTCTCGGTCGCCCTGAAGGCGCCGACGAACAGGGCGTACGTCAGCCAGATGGCGGCGGCGAGTATGACCACGAGGATCAACGTCCACCACGCGGGGTGCAGGCCTTCGTCTTCGATGTCCATGATCAACCGGCCAGGTTGAAGTTGCCGGATTGACCGTAGACAGCGAGCGACAGCATCACCAGCACGAAGGCCGAGACGATGAGCGAGGTGCGCACCGCCCGCCCGACGGCCTCACCGACGCCCGCGGGTCCACCTCGCGCGGTGTAGCCGTAGTAGGTGTGTACGAGCATGATCATCACTGAGAGCGCGATGGTTTGACCGAACGACCACATCAGATCCGTGGGGTTGAGGAACGTCCTGAAGTAGTGGTCGTACACGCCCGTCGACTGACCGTAGATCACGGTGGTGCCGAAGCGTGCCGCCCAGAACGCGGCGATCACGCCGACGCAGTACAGCGGGATCACGACCAGGAAGCCGGCGACGACCCGCGTCGATGCGAGGTAGGCGATGCTTCGGATGCCCATCACTTCCAGCGCATCGACCTCCTCGTTGATCCGCATGGCGCCCAGTTGCGCGGTGGCGCCCGCGCCGATGGTGGCCGACAACGCCACCGCCGTCGTCGCCGGCGCGATCAGCCGCACGTTGAAGAACGCCGAGGCGAAACCGGTCAGTGCCTCGACGCCGATCTCGGAGAAGTCGGTGTAGCCCTGCACCGCCACCAGGGCGCCGGTCGTCACGGTGAGGAAGCCGACGATGGCCACCGTGCCGCCGATGATGATGAGCGCCCCGGCCCCAAGGCCCATCTGGGCGATGATCCGGATCAACTCGACCTGGTAGTGCACGACGGTGTAGCGGATCGACGTCAGGGTGCGGCCGAAGAACTTGGCTTGCATCCCGACTCGGTTCCATGGATCGGCGACGCTCTTGAACCGGGCTTTCAGCCAGGGGAACTGGGAATGCGGCCGTGAAACAGTCACATCGTCACCTTCACCGCGACCGCGGTCGCGACGATGTTGATCGCGAACAGCGCCATGAACGTGAAGACCACGGTCTCGTTGACCGCGTTGCCGACGCCGGCAGGCCCTCCGCCGACGGAAATGCCCTTGTAGCAAGCGATCATGCCGGCGGACAAGCCGAACAGCGCGGCCTTGAGCAACGCGATGATGACGTCGGTGGTCCCGATGAGCAACGTCAGACCGGCGGCGAACGCACCCGGTGAGACGTTCTGAATGTAGACCACGAAGAAGTATGCGCCGGCCAGCCCGACGAGGATCACGGTCGCCGACAGGGCGAGCGACACCAGGGTCGCGGCCGCCACGCGTGGAACGACCAACGCCTGAATGGGATTCACACCCATTACCCGCAGCGCATCGAGTTCTTCGCGGATGGTGCGCGCGCCGAGGTCCGCGCACATGGCGGTGGCGCCTGCGCCCGCGACCACCAGCACTGTCACGATCGGCCCGATCTGGCGTACGGTTCCGAGCGCCGCGCCCGTTCCGGAGAAGTCGGCGGCGCCGAACTCCACCAACAGAATATTGAACGTGAAGGTCAGCAACACCGTATACGGAATGGTCAGCATCAGGGTCGGCAGTATCGACACTCTTGCGACGAACCACGACTGAGAGATGAACTCGCGCCAAGCGAAAGGTGGCCGAAACATCCACACGAAGGTGTCGAGCGCCATGGAGTAGAAGCCGCCGAACGCGCGCACAGGCTTTGCAATTGCATTGACAGCGACCATCAGTCGGCTCCCACCCGCGCGCTTCGCACTGCCATCTGCACTGCCATAGCCCGCCGACCTTCCCTGACACCAACAACCCGCGCCCGTGATGGCTGTGGCGCAAGGGTACACACGGCCGGACGTCCGGGAACCGTATATCGGGATTTTGCGGTTGAGCAACCGCCGACGTCAGTCAGGGCAGTTTCCCCATTACAAAGGCCACCGGCTAACTTTCGCGCACGGCGAACCAGCAGGCAGGACCGGTGCGGTCTCGGAAATCATCGCTCTTCGGCGACGACCTGCCTGGCGCCCAGCGCGCGGAGCGCGAAGTCGAGCATGCGGGCCTTGGCCAGGCGCAGACCCTCGTGGTCGTCGAAGGTCTGGCTGATCAACACGCGACTGATGATCGCGTTGATGGCTACCGCATCCTGCTCGGGGTCGGCCAGCGGAAACGATCCGTGGTCGCGGCCGCGCCGCAGGATCTCCACCAGTGAGCGCTCACGATCGGCGTGTGCCTTCTCGCGCGTCTCGCGGTAGCCCTTGGCCGCGCGGACCTCGTCGGAGTCGATGACGGTGAAGTGCATCCGCATCTCCTCGTCGTGGATCAGCCCGAACATCGCTTCGATCCAGGCTTCGAGTTGCTCGGCGGGAGCACCCGACTTCTCCTCGAGGACGCGGTCAAGGCGCCGCGCCAACGCGTCGGTCTCCTCGCGCAGCATGGCGAGGAACAACTCGTCCTTGGATTCGAAGTGACGGTAGAAAGCGCGGGTCGAGACTTCCGCCCGCTGCAGAATCGCAGCGACCGGAACGGGTCCCGTGTGTGGTTGCGACAAACAGGCGTAAGCAGCCTCGATGATGCGCTCACGGTCATGGGCGGCAAACTCGGGCTGCACGAGCGCAAAGTATATTGACGCTCTCATCACGGACACCGGGATCGACGGAAATTCCCGGTAGGTAACGTGAGCCACCGGGGCGAGCCGGAGAGGACGGCCGTGAGCGCGACTGACAGCGAACCGCAGACCGTTAAGTTCCGCGGGTCGGAGGACATCACCTTGGTGGCCGACGAGTGGAACCGTGGTGCGCAGACGCATCAGCCCTCCGTCCTGCTGCTGCACGGAGGCGGCCAGAACCGTTACTCGTGGAAGCAGACCGGACACGTTCTGGCCGCTCTGGGTCTGCACGTGGTCGCGCTGGACAGCCGGGGACACGGCGACAGCGACCGGGCGCCGGGCGCCAACTACACCGTCGACGCGTTGAGTGCTGACACGCTCGCGGTCATCGAGCAGATCGGGCGTCCGGTCGCCTTGATCGGCGCGAGCATGGGCGGGATGACGGGCATGCTGGCTTCCGCCGCTGCGGGACCCGAAAAGGTCACCAAGCTCGTGCTCGTCGACGTGGTGCCGCGGTACGAAAAGGACGGCAGCGCGCGCATCCGCGAGTTCATGTCAAGCGGCATAGACGGATTCGAGACCCTCGACGAGGCGGCCGACGCGGTCGCCGCGTATCTGCCGTACCGGAAGCGGCCGCGCAACCCCGAAGGCCTGAAGAAAAACCTGCGATTTCGCGACGGACGCTGGTTCTGGCATTGGGATCCGGCGTTTCTCACCGCGCCGATCGACGACCGGTTCGTCCGCGAGGAGAAGCTCGAGCACGCGGTGATGAGCTTGACCATCCCGATCCTGTTGATCCGCGGGAAACTCTCCGACGTGGTCAGCACCGCGGGGGTCAAGGACTTCCTGGAGAAGGTGCCCCGGGCGGAATTCGTCGAGCTCTCCGAGGCCGGGCACACCGCCGCCGGCGATGACAATGACGCGTTCTCCGAAGTCGTGGTGCAATTCGTCAGCCGGTGACTCACGACCGCCACGGTCGCCGCATGCGCCGAAACTGAGGTTTTGCGCGAAAATGTTGCGAGAATTCGTGCAGAAGTTCAGTTTCGAGTCGCCGTCAGGCGAGCAGTGACACTGCCTCGTGGCGGTCAGTGGTCAGGATCTCGAACATCGCGCGCCGGTTGGCCGTCAACTCGGCGCGCTCGAACGCCTTACCCGCCACCTGGATTCGGCAGCTGGCGATCGCGGAGTTGTAGCAGTATTTCGTCGCGCCGTCCGTGTCGGTGTACGTCAGCCCGATCACGTCGGACGGTTGCGTGACGATCTCGCCCTCGATCATCTGGTCGGCGACCCGCCCGCCGAACGTCCATGTGAACGGCTGGTAGTGGCCGTGGGTCTGCAGGCTGCCGCGGATCGAGCGCACGGCGAACTCCTGACCGGCATGCCGAAACACGAACAACGTCACACCGGGCAACAGCACCGGCCCGAACGCCGCTCGGGCAGTGACGATCTCGAGCGTCGTATCCGGTGCGTCGTCGAACCCGCAGACCTGCCCATATGCGTATGACGGTGTGTGCCGGGTGCCCCAGTTGTGGTTGACGCTGCCGGTCCAGCCGTCGAGAACGAGGCGGACATCGTCGAGTTCGAGCAATCCGTCGAAGCGCGCGAGGGGATGGCGCACCGTCGTCTTGGCGGTCGGAAACCGCGCCGCGTAGGCACGGTCGGTGAGCAGCCGGACCGGTGCTTCGTCGCCCGGCGTGATGCGCAGGTCCCACCGCGCCGAGCGGCGCCCACCGGTGACCACCCCCTCGGCCGACCGGTCGTCGAGGACGGTCGCGGCGATGCGCGCGGTCCAGTCCTCATAGCCGTAGTCGGCCGACTCGATCGGGTACGGCTCCTTGAGCGCGCGGTTGCCTGCGCCGTCCGGGTCGAAGACCATCACCCACACGTCTGCGACCGCCTCCCCCGCCGTGGGGAGCAGCAGCGTCTGCCGGAGCCACAGCGCCTGCGGCAGGTCAGGATGGTTGGCGCGGATGTAGCGACTCTCGTAATACGGGGGCTCCGCAGACGTCACCGGTTCAGCATCCAATACTTAGGGGGTGACCGGTGCCCAGATCGTGGCCTACGTATTGGCGATTGTGGCGGCGGCCGAAGCCGTCGCGCTGGCCGTGCTGTGGATCCGTTACACCCGCCAGCGTGAGGAACTCGACGAAGCCCACCGGCGTCTGGATACCAGGAACATGCTGTTCAGCGGCGGTCGCGAAGCGGTGAAGCAGGTGTGGCAGACCGCGAACATCCTGCGCAAGGACGGCCTCGGCGCGGCGGTGCGATCATCGATCGAGGACCTTGCGGACTGGGCCGAGGTCGAACGACCGGACCTGGCCCGGCTCTCGCCGAGCGGCAAGATGGTGATCCTGTTCTCCGACATCGAGGAGTCGACGGCGCTCAACGAACGCATCGGTGATCGCGCCTGGGTCCGACTGCTGGGCCGCCACGACAAGATGGTGCGCCGCCACGTGAAGAAACACTCGGGCTACGTGGTCAAGAGTCAGGGCGACGGGTTCATGGTGGCCTTCGCCCAACCGGAGGAAGCGGTGCGCTGCAGCATCGAGGTGCAGCAGTCACTTCGTCGTCCGCCCAACGGTATTCGCGTCCGGATGGGCATTCACATGGGTAAGTCGGTGCGCCGCGGTGACGACCTGTTCGGGCGCAATGTCGCGATGGCCGCCCGCGTGGCGAACGAAGCCAACGGCGGCGAGGTGCTAGTGAGCGAGGTGGTGCGCGACGCGCTAGCCGACGTCGAGGACATCGAGTTCGACGACGGCCGCGACGCCGAACTCAAGGGGTTCAACGGATCACACCGGCTCTATGCCGTCGCGTCATGACCGTCGGCGTTGGTCTCGGCCACCCGCTGGTGTAGCCGCGCCCTGATGTCATCGGGTGTGTACGAATTGCGGCGCCGCTGATCGCGCGCGACCAGCGCCCCGCCTGCCACCACACCCGCCACACTCGCCAGCCCGACCCACTTCCAGATACCGCGCATGACGCTCAGTCTGCCTAAGCTGCGGATGTGAAACCAACCACCGTGTCGTTGGAGCAGGCGCTCGAGGCGACCCGCACCGGCGATCTGTGGCTGTTTCGCGGACGGTCGGGGCCGGACCGGGCGATTCAGTCGTTGACCAACAGCCCGGTCAACCACGTCGGGATGACGATGGCGATCGAAGACCTGCCGCCGCTGATCTGGCACGCCGAACTCGGCGACAAGCTGACCGACATGTGGACCGGGCGCAACCAACGAGGCGTTCAACTCAACGACGCACGCCAGGTGGTGGAGCGGTGGATCACCAACTATCACCAGCGCTGCTGGCTGCGCCAACTCACGCCGTATGCCAGCCGCGAGCAGGAGGACCGCGCGTTGAAGGTGGTCGCCCGCATGGACGGCACACCGTTCCCGAGCACCGCGCGGCTGACCGGCCGGTGGTTTCGCGGGCGCCTCGCCGTCACCGACTTCACCCGCGGAATTCCGTTCGTACACAAGAAGGTTCGCGATGCGACGCTACGCAGAAAACAGGAGAAGCTCCAAGTGGGGCTGCAGACCGCGTACTGCGCCGAGACCGTCGCAATCACCTACGAGGAGATGGGCCTGCTCACCTCGGAGAAGCACTACAACTGGTTCGACCCGGGCTCGTTCTGGAGCGGCGACACGCTGCCGCTCGCGCCCGGCTATCAACTCAGCCCCGAAATCGCCGTGACGCTGGACTGATTCACGCCCTCAAAGGCGAGGTCCCCGAGGCAACCATCATTGCACCTACCCCTATGTAGTTGCCTCCGGCTTCCTGCGAGATAGCGCTAAAGGCGCGCGAAGCAGGGGTTGGCGTCCTCCTTGGGGATGGCGGCGTCTCGACTCGAGAATGTGCCGACCACGCCGGAGTCGGTGACCCTGACGCTGTCGGCTTGGATCCCGAGCGGGTAGTTCTCGTTGAGCTTCTTGGTCAGGTCGTTGAGCGCGGTCTGCACAGCGTCCTTGGGCAGCGGCCCGGTGACGTCGAGGACCTGGAGGTTGAGGTCACCGTCGGTGACGACGGGTTTGGCGCTGACACTGTTGTCGCCGGCCTCCAGGATCACCGTCCCCGCCGCGGGGTCGGTACGCACGCCCGTGACCAGATTGCCGACGCCGGGCAGGTTCGCGGCAACGGTGTCCTTGATACCGGCCGACTTCCAGCTCAGCGTCGCGTCGAGCGACCCGATGGTGCCCTTGGAATCTCCGGTGTCCTGCAACCGCACATCGGCGAGGGTGACCTGCGCGGTCATACCGTCGGCGCTCTGCACCCGGTTTCCGTCGGTGGTGACCGAGATGTTGGTGTAATGCCCTGTCATGTGCTGCCACAGGAACGGGGGGTTCACTCCGAAGGAAATCTTGACGCCGTCTTCGGTCACGCACTCGGCGACCTCGGTCAAGATGTTGTCCGCGCGCTGCCGCGCATAGAGCTCGCCGGCGGCCAGGCCACCCGCCAGCAGGGCCAGCACGATGACCGCGACCAGCACGATCGACGTTTTGTTGAAACCGTGTCTGCGGCGCGGCTTCTCGTCGCCGCCCGGCGCCCCGAACGTTGGTGGTGGCGGCGGTGGGATCGGTTCTCGTCGATGGATCTGCTGGGTCGGCTGCACGTCGGCCGGTGACGGTGGTCGCGGAAAGCGTTGTGTCGGACCGGCGCTCGCCGGCCCCCTTGGGGTGCGGAGTTGCTCGGTCGGCCGCTCTTGCGGTGGCGGGGCCGGTTGCCGGGGCGGCTCCGGCGGCCGGGGCGGCGGTCGCCGCTGTGACGGGTGCGGTGGCGGCGAGCCACGGCCCCGCCAGTCAGGCGGACCCGGGCGGTGCGGCGGCTGCGTCACGTGCGCGATTCTGCCCTATCAGTACTCGAGAAGCCCCCGCCAGGGCGGGCCTGGCGGGGGCTTGTAGATCGAGTGAGGTACTACGCCCGCGGCGGCGGCGGGTTCGTCGTACCGGTGTTGCGAACGGCCGGGTAGTCGGCGTCCCTGCGCTTCTTCAGTCCGAGCAAGCCCAGCAGGCCCAGGAGCCCCGCAAGCCCCCACAGACCGGTGTTGTCGCTTTCCTGCTCGTGCTCGACTTCCTGCGCGACCGTCGTGGTGGTCGTTGCGGGCACGGTCAGATCAGTCGCATTGGCGACACCAGCGCCGCCGAACAGCAGACCGAGAGTCACGGCGCCAACCGCCAGTGATTTATGCATTGTGTTGCTCCTTTTTTGTGTTGGAGCTAGACGACCCATGGACTCCAAGCCCACCCCCCTAGCTCGGGAGCAAGTGTTCACGCAGAAGAAAGCGTTCAAACCTGATGCCGGCGAGATCTCACAATGCATCGGGCGTGCATCGCTTGGTGGGCCGATCACTCGGCGCGAAACACGGCCTGTCGCCTGGCGAGGTAGTCCGCGAGGTTCTGCAGCGAAGAATTCATTCCGTCCGCGTGGTCGGCGGCCGAGATCCCGACCGGCACGTCGTCCGCGCGCAGTTCGACCCGGGTGCCGCCGTCGACCCTCGTCACCGACCACGTCATCGTCATCGTTCCGCCGAAAATCGCGTCGGCAGATGCGAATTCGACGGTTTGAACGACGCGTTCGTCGGGCTCTATCTCAACGAAGCGTCCCTCGACGACATCGGCGTCGGCGTTGCTTTTGCCGCCCTGCGCGGGCGGGTCGCTGTATGTCAGGACCATTCGGTAGGAACCACCAGGCTGGGGGTCGAAGTGTTCGAATCGGCCGGTCATCCCCGACGGCGGCAGCCACTGGACCAGCGCCTCAGGGTCGACGAGCGCCTCGAAGACGCGGCTCAACGGCGCCTTGACCACCCGCGATGCGCTATCCGTGCGTGTCATCACCAACATTGAACCCGATTCGGCGCTCGCAATTCTTGGGATCGGTAGCGCGTCCGGCCCCTTCTACTCATCGCACTGGCGACGCGATACGACGCGAAGCCTCGAGAAAAGGAACCAGGCAGACATGAACACACACGGCGCGATGAAGTCGATGATCGGGGCGACGCTGTTGGGCGGTGCGGCCCTCGCCGCAGCACTCACCGCGGGTGCCGCCCATGCGACCCCGTCACCGCATCCGGAGTTGAGGATCGAATACTCCGATGTCGCTGCCCCCAATGACCGTTCGGTGCGCCCAAGCCATCCGCAATCGCGCTTGTGCGACGGCTCGGTGCGCGTCGCCAGCCCTACAGTCCAGGCGTGTGACGGCTCGGTGCGGGTAGCCCTCCCCTGACTTCGGTCTACTGGCGCGGCAGGGTCCTTCGCGCCTGCCACGTGACGCCCGCCACGGTGGCCGCCAGGTCCGGCCTGGCTTTGGCGAATACCCGCAACGCTCGGTAGAACGACCAAACATGCCGGGGCGTCGGCACTTTCGGCACCCACGCCAACTCCCAGTGGATGCCGTTGATCGGATCGTCGAAGAAGACCGCGTAGTAGCCGGGCCAGTACTGCGGATACTCCCTCGGTGGATCGGTGACCGGGACATCGCGCGCGACCAGGAACTCGCGGTGGAAGCGATCGACTTCTTTGCGGCTACGCGCCCACAGGGCGATGTGGTTGATGCCGACGGACTGGTCGGCGTGGGTCAGCTTCGCGCCGGTGCGGGCAGGTTGTATGCCGATGTAGCTGTGCGGGTTGACGTAGCGCGTCATGTAGTAGATCGACTGGTACTCCATGTCCATCGACGAGAAGCTGCTGTATCCGAGCCAGCCGAACAACGCGTCGTAGAAGGCGATCGAGTCGTCGTAGTCCAGCACCGCAAACTCCACGTGACTGACCCCGCGCCACCGCATCGCGACCTCCCGCCATTGTGTACTACGGAGTGTAGTACTCATATGTCACGACGGTCATCGCTTCTCCAGATGGCGTGACCTCGTCCCGGGGACCGTCCGCCAGCACGAAGCCGACGCCTTCCAATACCCGACGAGATCCGTCGTTCTTCGGAGCGGTCCGTGCCGTCAACCGCGTCAATCCGGCTTCGGTGGCCAGACCAACAACTGCCGACAGACCCTGACGGGCCGCGCCGCGACCGCGCCCCTGCGGAGCCAACCAGAACCCGACCTCTGCATCGAATTCGTGGATGTCGAAAAGCACAATGCTGCCGAGGAAGCCGTCGGACCACGCGTCCGCGATGGCCAGCACGGCGAGCGTGTCGTCGGCCAGACCGCGTGCGATGACGCCGTCGATCTGCTCGCGCACGATCTCTGCCGAGTACTCCCGCAGCGGTAGATGTGCGAACCGTCGCACCGCGTCGTCGTCGGTGCCCGCCGCGAAGGCGTGCGCGTCGCCGTGTCGCAGCCGCCGGACCGTCACGTTGCCTTCGCCGCGGGGAAGCCGGTCGGCGATCCTCACTTGCGGCGCTTCGACGCCTTGTTGCTGCGGTTGACCTCGACGGCTCGGTTGATCAGCGCCTTGAACGCCTCTGGGTCCAGTTCGTCGTCTTCGCGTAGATCGATCGACCGCCCGACGGGTGCCTGCAGACTCGCGTTGAAGAGTTCATCGGGGTCGTCGATGGACGAGCCCTTGGCGAAATTCACCTTGACCTTGCCTTTATACATCTCCAGCGTGCAGATGAGGCCGTCCAACGAGAACGCAGGCACACCATCGGGATTCGATGGCTTGCGCCATTTGATCTCCTCGACGACGTCGGGCTCGGCTTGCTTGATCAGTGACCGAATCTCCTCAACCCGGTCGACGCGCCAGTCGTCAGTCATACCTCGAATGTAACGCCTCGCCGCTACGACCCCGGCGAGACTACGTGCAGCAGTTTGGGTCCAAGACGGCGCATAACGCACCGAGCGCATCGCGGTGCGGCCGGTGGTACACGTTCATTCCGCGCCGGTCGGATTCGACCAGCCCAGCGCGTCGAAGCTGGGTCAGGTGATGGCTCACAGTCGATTCGGTCAACCCAAGTGCCGTCGCAAGTTCGCCGCTGTTCTGCTCGCCCGCCGACGAACTGAACAACATCGACATGATCTTCACCCTGGCCGGGTCAGCGAGCGCCTTGAGTCGAAGCGCGACATGGAGCGCGTCGTCGTCACTCATCGGACCGGCGGCAACCGGCGCACAGCACACCGGCGCGGACATATCGATCACGGGCAACGACTTGGGCATGAAGCAAGTCTGCCACGGGTCTTGACATATATCAAAAAGGTGAGGAGGGTGGTGGGCAGCCGGCTACTTCGATATATGTCTCACAAGTATGGAGGAACATCATGTCCCGCGTTCAGCTCGCCCTAAACGTCGACGACCTCGACGAAGCAATCACCTTTTACTCGAAGCTGTTCAACACTCCGCCCGCCAAAATCAAGGAGGGCTATGCGAACTTCGCCGTCGCGGAACCACCGCTGAAGCTGGTCCTGCTGGAGAATCCCGGCAAGGGCGGCACGATCAACCACCTCGGAGTCGAGGTTGCGACGAGCGAGACCGTCCACGCCGAAATCGCCCGCCTGACCGACGAAGGGCTGTTCACGGACGAAGAGATCGGCACCACCTGTTGTTTCGCCAAGCAGGACAAGGTCTGGGTGACGGGCCCGGCGGGCGAGAAGTGGGAGGTGTACACGGTGCTCGAGGACTCCGACACCTTCGGCACCAGCCCGCAGCACCCCGGTGACGGTCACGCTGAGGGCGACGTCTGCTGCGGCGGTACGGCTGCTGACAGCGATGACACCGTGGCGGCAACGTCTTCCTGCTGCTAGATGCGATGCGCCCGCCGCGACCTCGTGGAGATCTGATCGCGGCGGGCGCATCATCGAAGTATGGAGGCTGGCGGTAAGAGCGTCGATCGAGCCGCGATCATCGCCGACCTCGAACGTGCTCGCATCGACTTCCACCGACTGCTCGACAGTGCGGAACCCTCGGACTGGACAAGGCCGACCGACGGCACCCGATGGACCAACGAAGAGTTGTTGTTCCACATGGTGTTCGGGTACATGGTCGTTCAACGGCTACTGCTGCTGATAGCGATCTTCGGCCGGCTTCCGAGCGGGGTGAGCGCCGCGTTCGCCCGCATCCTCAACGCATCGACCCGCCCCTTCCACCTGATCAATTACTACGGGTCGCGCGCCGCCGCCCGTGTGTACAACCGCCGTCGAATGGGCGCAAAGCTCGACCGCGTGATGAGCTCGCTCCAATTGCGGATGGCCCACGAACCCGACCGCGCCTTCGGCCGAGGTATGCACTTCCCGACTCGGTGGGACCCGTTCTTCAGCGACTACATGACGTTGGAGGATCTCTACCGATACCCGGGGCGGCACTTCGACTTCCACTCCCGCCAGCTCACCCTCACCCGGAAAATCTGAGGGACGGCTCCGGTTCACTCGAAGTTCGTTTGTGCCCTGGATCGATATCTGTCAATATCGATGAGTGTCTAAGTCACGTCACCCGCTGAACGATGGGATGGCCTGCGCCTACGCTCCCGTGATTCGCGAACCGTTGTCGATGGCTGCCGCTGCTGACATCGCAGCCAAACTCAAGGCCCTGTCCGACCCAGTGCGTCTGCGCCTGTTCAGTCTGGTCGCCAGTCACGCCGGTGGAGAGGCTTGCGTCTGCGACATTTCCGGCGACTTCGACGTCACCCAACCGACAATCTCTCATCACCTCAAGGTCCTCAAAGACGCCGGGCTTCTCGCCTCCGAGCGTCGTGGGTCCTGGGTGTACTACTCCGTCCGTACTGAGACTTTGATGACCCTCTCGTCGCTACTGAGCACGGTCGCCGACGAGGCGGCAACGGCGGCACCGGCGTGATGGGTCCCGTCGCCGCGGACACGCATCCCGCCGTTGTTGAGAAGTTGTCGCTGCTCGACCGCTTCCTGCCGGTGTGGATCGGTATCGCGATGGCCGCTGGCCTGTTTCTCGGACGACTCGTTCCAGGTCTGAACACTGCCTTGAATCACGTTGAGATCGATGGCATCTCGTTGCCGATCGCGCTCGGCTTGCTGATCATGATGTATCCGGTGCTGGCAAAGGTCCGATACGACCGACTCGACACCGTCGCCGCCGACCGCAAGTTGCTCATCAGCTCGTTGGTACTCAATTGGGTGCTGGGCCCAGCGCTGATGTTCGCACTGGCCTGGCTGCTGCTGCCCGACCTGCCCGAATACCGCACCGGCCTGATCATCGTGGGTCTCGCGAGATGCATTGCCATGGTGATCATCTGGAATGACCTCGCCTGTGGCGACCGCGAAGCCGCCGCCGTCCTGGTCGCGCTCAACTCGATTTTCCAGGTCGTCATGTTCGCGGTCCTCGGCTGGTTCTACCTGTCCCTGCTACCCGGCTGGCTCGGCCTGGAACAGGCGACGATCAGCACCTCGCCCTGGGAGATCGCCAAGTCCGTGTTGATCTTCCTAGGCATTCCACTGCTCGCGGGATACCTGTCCCGGCGGCTCGGAGAGCGGGCCAAGGGCCGCGCCTGGTACGAATCCACGTTCCTGCCCAAGGTCGGCCCTTGCGCGCTGTACGGCCTGTTGTTCACCATCGTGATTCTTTTTGCGTTGCAAGGCGAACAGATCACGAACCGACCCCTCGACGTCGTCCGCATCGCCTTGCCACTGCTCGTCTACTTCGCCGTGATGTGGGGCGGCGGTTACCTCCTCGGAGCCCTGCTCGGGTTGGGCTACCAGCGCACCACCACCCTCGCGTTCACCGCTGCGGGCAATAACTTCGAACTCGCCATCGCCGTCGGCATCGCCACCTACGGCGCCACGTCGGGTCAGGCACTCGCCGGAGTCGTCGGCCCGCTCATCGAAGTACCCGTTCTCGTCGCCCTCGTCTACGTCTCACTCGCCCTTCGCCGCCGCTTCACCGACGACTTGACCCCGATACCCGGCACGTCCGATCGGAGCGCGCGATGACGGGAAAGGGGGCCGACGGCAAGCCGTCCGTGTTGTTCCTGTGCACCCACAACGCCGGACGGTCCCAGATGGCGCTGGGTTACTTCACCCACATGGCCGGGGATGATGCCGTTGGCTGGTCCGGCGGGTCCGAACCAGCTGATGAGATCAACCCCTCCGCAATCGAGGCCATGGCAGAAGTCGGCATCGACATCACCAACGAGTTCCCCAAGCCCTGGACCGACGAGATCGTCCAAGCCGCCGATGTCGTCGTCACCATGGGCTGCGGCGACACCTGTCCTGTCTTCCCGGGAAAGCGTTACGAGATTTGGGAGTTGCCCGATCCTGCAGGCCAGTCGGTCGACGCCGTTCGACCGATCCGTGACGACATCGAAGAGCGCGTCCGCCGCCTACTCACTGATCTCGGCGTCGCCGCTCGACGCGTACCCGGTGCGTAGCGGCAGTGCTCTAAACGTTGAACCGGAACTCGACCACGTCACCGTCGGCCATCACGTAGTCCTTGCCTTCCATCCGCACCTTGCCTGCGGCCTTGGCCGCGGCCATCGATCCGGCCTCGATCAGGTCGTCGTAGGAGACGATTTCGGCTTTGATGAAGCCCTTCTCGAAGTCGGTGTGGATCACGCCTGCCGCCTTCGGCGCGGTATCGCCCTGGTGAATCGTCCACGCGCGGGCCTCTTTCGGGCCGGCGGTCAAAAACGTCTGCAACTTCAGCGTGTGAAAACCGGCCCGCGCCAACGCATCCAGCCCCCGCTCGGTCTGGCCAATCGACTCCAACAGCTCGGCGGCCGACTCGTCGTCGAGCTCCTGCAGCTCGGCCTCGATCTTCGCGTCCAGGAAGACCGCGTCGGCGGGTGCGACCAGTTCGCGTAGCTCCGCCTTGCGCTCCTCGTCGGTCAGCACGGCCTCGTCGGCGTTGAACACGTACAGGAACGGTTTGGTGGTCAGCAGATTGAGCTCCCGCAGCGGCGCGACGTCGGTCCCGGCGGCGAACAACGTGGTTCCTTCGTTGAGGACTTCCTGCGCAGCCACGGCGGCCTCATAAGCGGGCCGGCGTTCCTTGTGCGTCCTGGCCTCCTTTTCCAGCCGCGGTAGCGCCTTCTCCAGCGTCTGCATATCCGCCAGGATCAACTCGGTCTCGATGACCTCGATGTCGGACTTCGGATCGATGCGGCCGTCGACATGCGCCACATCGTCGTCGCTGAACACGCGCACCACCTGGCAGATCGCGTCGCTCTCGCGGATGTTGGCGAGGAACTTGTTGCCCAGCCCGGCGCCTTCGGAGGCGCCCTTGACGATCCCGGCGATATCAACGAAGGTGACCGGCGCATGAACGATCTTTTCCGACCCGAACATCTTGGCGAGCTCGGCCAGTCGCGGATCGGGCAGCGGAACGACACCCTCGTTGGGTTCGATCGTGGCGAACGGGTAGTTGGCCGCGAGGACGTCGTTGCGCGTCAACGCGTTGAACAGCGTCGATTTCCCGACGTTCGGCAGGCCGACGATTCCCAGGTTCAAGCTCACAGGGTCCAGAGTCTAGGAGACCGTGACGGGCACGCCAGAACCGCGCTGACAGCCACACGGAGCCAGAGCCGGTACGGTCTACCTGTGTCAGCACAGCGCGCGCGGTCGGCCGTCGGCGCCGACCACCGCTCCGCGCATCCCAACTTTCCCGGTGTGCCCGGGTGGGGCGGCGTGCTGATCGCGGTCACCCTGACGACGGTCGGGTTCGCGTTCGACGCCGGATCGGGCAGCCGAGAACTCAGCTCCGTGTTCGCGGCGTTCTACGTCCTCGGCTGCCTCGCGGCCGTGCTGGCGGTCCGCCAGCAAGCCGTGTTCACCGCCGTCATCCAGCCGCCGCTGCTGTTGTTCGTCAGCGTGCCGGGCGCCTACTTCCTGTTCACCGGCGGCCAGTTCACCGGGGTGAAGGACCTGGCGATCAATTGCGGCTATCCGCTGATCGAGCGCTTCCCGCTGATGTTCTTCACGTCGGCGGCCGTGCTGCTGATCGGTTTGTGCCGCTGGTACATCGGGATGTCAACACGCCGCACATCTCCGGCCACCTCCGAGGACAGCGAGGCGAAAAAGCCCGCATTGGCCGCGGCCGTCACGGCAGCGGTCACGGCAGCGGCGGCCAAGATCTCGCCGCTGTTCGCCCGCACGCCCCGTGACGAGGACGACGAGGTTGCCCCCCGGCCGCGCCGCAAGCGCCCCGACACCGCGAGCCGGACCGCCCGCGCGGACCGTACGTCGTCGCGAACCAGCAGGGCGGCCGCCGATCGCAGCGGCCGGCCTGCCCGGCGCAGCACGACGTCGCGGTCCCGCCATGTGCGCCCTCCTGCCACCGAGATCATCGAGCCGATCACCGAACGTCCTCGACGCGCTCGCTCCGGCAGGCACGCCGAGCCGCCGCCCGGGCCCGAGCCCCGGCGCAGACCGCGCACGTCGAACCCGCGTCAGCCGGGTCCTCCGCCGTCCGAACGCCGCGCCGGCTACGACCGCAGAAGTCAGGACCGGACCGCGGACCGGCCCGAGCGCCGCCGTCGCTTCGACGACTACCAGCCTCGTGAGCCGCACGGCCGAAACGGCAGCAACAACGGGTCAGGCAACGGGACCCACCATCCGATCTCCCGGGTGCGCTACCGCGGCGAGGAAGCCGACGACCGCGCGGAGTACCGCACCCGCCGCCGCGCTCCCCGCGGCTCGGAGGCCGATTCCTGGGAGTACGACATCTAGCCTCGGGCGCGCTCGACGAGCGTCACGCGCGGGCGGGGCGGATCTCCCGAGGCAACGCGAACACGAGTGTCTCGTTGGCCGTCGTCACCGGCTGCACCATGTCGTAGCCGTACTCGGCCAGCCGCTCCAGGACGCCGCGGACCAGGATCTCCGGCACCGACGCGCCGGACGTGATGCCGACCGTCGTCACGCCGTCGAGCCACGCGGGGTCGATGTCGTCGGCGTAGTCGACCAGGTGCGCTGCGTCGGAACCGGCACCCAAGGCCACCTCGACCAGGCGCACCGAGTTCGACGAGTTCCGCGAGCCGACGACGATCACCAACTCGCACTCCGGGGCCATCGCCTTGACGGCGACCTGGCGATTCTGGGTGGCGTAACAGATGTCGTCGCTGGGTGGGTCCTGCAGGGTCGGGAACTTCTGGCGCAGCCGGCGCACGGTCTCCATCGTCTCGTCGACGCTCAGCGTGGTCTGCGACAGCCAGATGACCTTGCTCTCGTCGCGAACGGTGACGTTGTCGACCGAATCCGGTCCGTCGACGAGCTGGACGTGGTCGGGCGCCTCGCCGGCGGTCCCGATGACCTCCTCGTGGCCCTCGTGGCCGATCAGCAGGATGTCGTAGTCGTCCCTGGCGAATCGCTTGGCCTCGTTGTGGACCTTGGTGACCAGCGGGCAGGTCGCGTCAATCACCTTGAGGTCGCGCTCTTTGGCGGTCTGGTGCACGGTCGGGGCCACGCCGTGCGCGGAGAACACCACGATCGCACCCTCGGGCACCTCGTCGGTCTCGTCGACGAAGACGGCCCCGGCCTTGGCCAACGTCTCGACGACGTGGCGGTTGTGCACGATCTCGTGGCGCACGTACACCGGGGCGCCGTGCTTCTCCAGCGCACGCTCGACGGTCTCGACGGCGCGATCCACCCCCGCGCAGTACCCGCGAGGTTCGGCCAGCAGTACGCGTTTCCCGGTCACGCCACCGGCGACCGAGCTCGAGGCGCCCGGAATCCCCATGTTGATTGTCGGCGGCATGGCTACCAGGGTACGCACAGTGCCGTTCCAAGGCCGTTCGGACCAGCCGAGAAGCCGCCCGTAGTCTGTGACCATGGCAACCGCACCGTATGGGGTCCGTCTGCTGGTTGGCGCGGCGGTAACCGCCATCGAGGAAACCCGCAAGCTGCCCCAGACCATCCTGATGTACCCGATGACCGTCGTCAGTAGCCTCGCGCACCTGGTGATGAAGGTCCAGCAAGACGTCGCCGACCTGGTCAACAAGGGTGACGAGACGCTGGAGACGATCTTCCCGCCCAAGGACGAGCAGCCCGAGTGGGCCACCTTCGACGAAGACGACGACGCTTCCGAGGCGCCGAGTTCGGCCGCCTCGAGCGACGGCGAACGCATGACCGAAGGCCGTTTTGCGCTGTTCAGCAACGGTGAGCCGCAGTCGCCGTCCGAACAAGACGGCAGCGAGGAAAACGGCGAAGCTACCGACCTGGCGATCGGTGAGGCCCCCGAGATCGTCACCGAACTCGACTACGAGTCGCTGACGCTGGCGCAGCTGCGCGCGCGGCTGAACACGCTGCGCGTGGCCGACCTGGAGGCGCTGCTGGCCTACGAGGAGGCCACCAAGGGCCGCGCGCCGTTCCAGACGCTGCTCGCCAACAGGATCACCCGCGCGTCGGCCAAGTGACCACCCCAACGCCGGGTAGATGACCGACGCCGAGCAGGGCCAGTCACCGGAGAACCCGTTTCCGGTCCGCTCCGTGTCGATGAAGATCAAGGACTGGATCGAACGGCTGGGCACGGTCTGGGTCGAGGGGCAGGTCGCCCAGCTCTCGACGCGGCCGAACTCCAGCACCGCCTACATCACGCTGCGCGACCCGTCGGTCGACATGTCGTTGTCGATCACCTGCCCACGCGAGCTGGTGCTCAACGCGCCGGTCAAACTCACCGAGGGCACCCGGGTCGTCATGCTGGGACGGCCGAACTTCTTCGTCGGTCGGGGCTCGTTCTCATTGCGGGTCAACCAGATTCGCGCGGTGGGCGTGGGCGAGCTGTTGGCGCGTATCGAACGCCTGCGCCAGCTGTTGCACGCCGAGGGACTCTTCGACCCGCGGCTCAAGCGGCCGATTCCGTTCCTGCCGAACACGATCGGGCTGATCACCAGCCGCGGCAGCCATGCCGAACACGACGTGATCTCGGTGGCCACCGGCCGCTGGCCCGCCGTGCGGTTCGCGGTCCGCAACACCGCCGTGCAGGGCCCCAACACGGTCCCGCAGGTGGTCCAGGCGCTGCGGGGGCTCGACGCCGACCCCGACGTCGACGTGATCGTCATCGCCCGCGGCGGTGGCAGCGTCGAAGACCTGCTGCCCTTCTACGACGAGACGCTGTGCCGCGAGATCGCCAAGTGCACCACACCGGTGGTCAGCGCGATCGGACACGAACCCGACAACCCGCTCTGCGACCTGGTCGCCGATCTGCGCGCCGCGACACCGACCGACGCCGCCAAGCGCATCGTTCCCGACGCCGCCGCCGAACAGGCCTACATCACCGATCTGTGCCGTCGAGGTGGCCGCGCGCTGCGCAACTGGGTGCACCGCGAGCAGCACGCCCTTGATCAGTTGCGCAGCAGGCCGGTGCTGGCGCAGCCGCTGGCGGCGATCACCGCGCGCGCCGACGAGGTCGACCGTGTGCGCACGACCGCACGCCGCGACGTCACCCGGATGGTGGCCACCGAGACCGATCGCATCGGACATCTGTCGGCCCGGCTGAGCACACTGGGCCCTGCGGCGACCCTGGCGCGCGGCTACGCGGTGGTGCAGACGATGCCGGACGCCCAGGTGCTGCGCACCGCCGTGGACGCCGCCAGCGGTGTGCGGTTGCGGGTCAGGGTGGCAGACGGGGCGATCACCGCGATCAGCGAGGGGCCGGAAGGGGCAGAAGATGAAGCCCATTAGTGAATTGGGATACGAGGAAGCACGCGAAGAACTCGTCGCGGTCGTCCAGCAACTCGAGCAGGGCGGCCTCGATCTGGATACGTCGCTAAAACTGTGGGAACGCGGTGAGGAGCTGGCTAAACGCTGTGAAGAGCACTTAGCTGGCGCCCGCAAGCGCATCGAGGAGGCGCTGGCCGCCAAAGACGGCGACGAAAGTTGACAGCGCAACGTTTTCTTCTCTGAGGGGTCGAAACTGTAACACGTTTCAGTTAGTCTGCTCGCCATGGGTGACTCAACGCTGACCACCGAACTGGGCCGGGTCCTCGTCACGGGAGGCTCGGGATTCGTCGGCGCCAACCTGGTGACCGAACTGCTCAAGCGCGGACACGAGGTCCGCTCCTTCGACCGGGCCCCGTCGCCGCTTCCTGCGCAACCGGGCCTCGAGGCCGTCGAAGGCGACATCTGCGACCCCGACCAGGTCGCGGCCGCGGTCGCCGGCATCGACACCGTGTTCCACACCGCGGCGATCATCGATCTGATGGGCGGCGCGTCGGTCACCGACGAGTACCGCAAGCGCAGCTTCGCGATCAACGTCACCGGCACCGAAACCCTCGTGCGCGCCGCCCGCTCCGCCGGCGCCAAGCGCTTCGTCTACACCGCGTCGAACAGCGTCGTGATGGGTGGCAAACGCATCTCCGGCGGCGACGAGACCCTGCCCTACACAGAGCGATTCAACGACCTTTACACCGAGACCAAGGTCGCCGCGGAGAAGTTCGTGCTGGCCGCCAACGGAGTCGACGGCCTGCTCACCTGCTCGATCCGCCCCAGCGGTATCTGGGGTCGCGGAGATCAGACCATGTTCCGCAAGGTGTTCGAGAGCGTGCTGGCCGGGCACGTCAAGGTTCTCGTCGGCGGCAAGAACGTCAAGCTCGACAATTCCTACGTGCACAACCTGATTCACGGTTTCATCCTCGCCGCTCAGCACCTCGTCCCGGGCGGCACCGCTCCCGGGCAGGCGTACTTCATCAACGACGGCGACCCGATCAACATGTTCGAGTTCTCGAGGCCCGTCGTCGAGGCGTGCGGCGAGCGCTACCCGAAGATCCGCGTGCCGGGCCGGTTGGTGTGGTTCGCCATGACCGCATGGCAGTGGTTGCACTTCCGGTTCGGAATACCCAAACCGATGATCGAACCCCTTGGGGTGGAACGCCTTTACCTCGACAACTACTTTTCGATCGCCAAGGCCGAACGAGACCTGGGATACCGGCCGCTGTTCACCACCGACCAGGCGATGGCCGAGTGCCTGCCGTATTACGTCGACCTCTTCTACCAGATGAAGAACGCGTCCAAGGATCCGACGGTCAGTGTCGCGGCGTCCGCCCCGCCGGAGGGCTGACCGCCGCCCGGTAGGTCAGTGAACGAGGTGGACCGGCTGATGCGTGGTCTGCTCGATCCGCGACGACGCGCGCTGCAGCAGTTCGGCACCCAGCGCAATCAACCCTCTGGCCGCGGCGATCTCCTCCCCGACCAGCGGCTGCACCGAATCCTTCGGGTTGCGGTAGGCATCGCCCTGGGCGGTCACCGTCTCGCCGTCGTCGCGTGTGGCGCACACCGTCGCGTGAGTGTGCGTCTCGTCCTCGTTGAACTCGATGTCGATGCGCCAGGCGTTGTCTTGAACTTTGTCGTACATACAGATCACCTTCCAGCTACCAGCGTGCTCCTCTCGCCGACGCTTCGCAGGCGTTTGGCCCGCGCCGGGAGCGACGACCGGGCATGGTGGTGGTGATGGTCGAATCACGGTTCACAACCAATGCGGGCGCTCGTCTGCACTACCTCGACTCCGGAGGGCCCGACCGCGGAGCGCCTGTCGTCTTCGTACCCGGCTTCACCGACGTCGCCGACGACTACGTCGAGGTGCTGTCACTGTTCGGCCGACGGACGGTGGTCGTCGACGTACGCGGACACGGACGCAGCAATGCACCCGAAAGTGGTTACGACTCAACGGTTCTCGGCGCTGACGTCGGCGCGGTGATCGACGCGGTCACCCACGGTCCCGTCCACCTGATGACGTTCTCCCGGGGCACCCCCTACGCGCTGACCTGGGCGCTCGCGCATCGCGGGCGGGTCCGCTCGATCTCGATCGGCGACTACGTGCCCGAGGAGATCACGCTTCCCGAAGAGGTCTCCACCTTCCTGCTGGACGGGCGGTGGCGTGGCACTCCGGTGCACGAACGGCTGAACCGGGCCGCCGGGGAGGCGATCTTCCGCGCCGCCCGCAAGCAGTCGTTCTGGGAGTCGTTGGCGCAGTGGCAGCCGCCGCTGTTGGTGGTGCGTAGCGCGAACAGCCCGCTGATTTCCGACGCCGCCTGGGACCGCTATCGGGAGGTGTTCCCCAAGGCGTCGCTACACGTGTTCGCCGACTCGCCGCACGACATCTTCCGTCCCGACCGCGACCGTTATCCGGCGCTGGTGCGCGCCCACATCGACACCGTCGATGGGAGCTGACCAAGCGTCGCCTGGCAGATATTGCCGTCACGTTGACCGAACGGCCACGACTCGGATACCACCGTCCTATCGTGCGACTAGGGCCAGCGCTGAAGGAGTCGCCATGCCGAACGGGAAGCCGAACATTCTGGTCATCTGGGGTGACGACATCGGGATCACGAACCTCAGTTGCTACAGCGACGGTCTCATGGGCTACCGCACCCCCAACATCGACCGCATCGCGAACGAGGGTATGCGGTTCACCGACTCGTATGGCGAGCAAAGCTGCACCGCGGGCCGCTCGTCTTTCATTACGGGACAGAGCGTTTACCGGACCGGGTTGAGCAAAGTCGGTATGCCTGGGGTGGACGTCGGGATGTCACCGGATGATCCGACGATCGCCACGTTGTTGAAACCACTGGGTTACGCCACCGGCCAGTTCGGCAAGAACCACCTCGGCGACCTGAACAAGTACCTCCCGACTGCGCACGGGTTCGACGAGTTCTTCGGCAACCTGTACCACCTCAACGCCGAGGAGGAACCCGAGCACCCCGACTACCCGACCGTCGAGGAGGCGCCGCTGCTACGCAAGGCTTTCCTGCCGCGCGGGGTGATCAAGTCGTGGGCCACCGACGAGGCCTCCGACGAAGTCGACGAGCGGTTCGGCCCAGTGGGTAAGCAGCGCATCGAGGACACCGGGCCGCTGACCAAGAAACGGATGGAGACCGTCGACGACGAGACCGTCGGGGCATGCATCGATTTCATCAAGCGCCAGCACGAGGCGGGCAAGCCGTTTTTCGCGTGGATGAACACCACCCATATGCATTTCCGCACACATACGAAGCCGGAAAGCCTCGGGCAGGCCGGGCGTTGGCAATCGGGCTACCACGACACGATGATCGACCATGACCGCCATGTGGGGCAGCTGCTCGATGCCGTCGACGAACTGGGCATCACCGACGACACCATCGTCATCTATTCGACCGACAACGGCCCGCACGCCAACACCTGGCCCGATGGCGCCACCACACCGTTCCGCAGCGAGAAGAACACGAATTGGGAGGGCGCCTTCCGCGTGCCGGAGATGATCCGCTGGCCGGGCAGGATTCCAGCAGGGGCGGTGTCCAACGAGATCATCCAGCACCACGACTGGCTACCGACTTTCCTGGCCGCCGCCGGTCAGCCGGACATCGTCGAAAAGCTCAAGCAGGGCAACGCAATTGGCGACCAGACCTATCGGGTGCACATCGACGGCTTCAACCTGCTGCCCTACCTGACCGGCGAGGTGGACAAGAGCCCGCGGCGTGGATTGGTCTACTTCTCCGACGATTGCGATGTCCTGGGCGTCCGGATCGAAAACTGGAAGATCGTCTTCATGGAGCAGCGTTGCCAAGGCACGCTACAGATCTGGTTCGAACCTTTCACTCCGCTGCGCGCGCCGAAGATCTTCAACCTGCGCACCGATCCGTTCGAACACGCCGACGTCACGTCCAATACCTACTGGGACTGGTTCTTCGACCACGACTACATCGCGTTCATGGCCAATGCGGTGGTCACCCAATTCCTGGAGACGTTCAAGGAGTTCCCGCCGCGGCGCGAACCCGCGTCGTTCACTATCGGCGACGCGGTGGAGAAGCTCAACGATTTCCTCGAGTCATTAGGCCGCTGACTCGATGCTCGAGTCGTGGAACGACGGGCCGGCCAAGTCGGCGATCGTCGACTTCATTTCGCGCGCAGTCGACGACGTTCCCGCCGTGGAACGCGTAGCGGTCTTCGACAACGACGGAACGCTGTGGTGTGAGAAACCGGCATACATCCAACTCGACTTCCTCGTGCGTCGCCTGGCCGAACAAGCCCGCGCCGACCCGGAACTCGCCGACCGGCAGCCGTACCGTGCCGCCGCGGCCGGAGACCTCGGATGGTTCGGCGACGCGGTCACCAGGCACTACAACGGCGACGACTCAGAGCTGAAGTACCTTGCCGGGGGCATACTCTCGGCCTTCGCCGGGTTGACGGTCGAAGAGCACGCCGATCGGGTGAAGGCGTTCTTCGCCACCGTCGAACACCCGACGCTGCGCCGGCCGTACACGGCATGCGGGTACCCCCCGATGATTGAGCTGTTGCGGTATTTGGAGGACAACGGATTCACCACCTATATCGCGTCGGGCGGAGGTCGCGACTTCATGCGGCCGGTGACCGAAGCGCTCTACGGCATACCACCGGAGCGGGTCATCGGCAGCTCGGTGGGCCTCGACTTCTCAGACGGCGATCTGCGCACCACGAGTCGGCCGGAATTTTTGGACGACGGCCCGGTGAAACCGGTACGAATCTGGGGGCGTACGGGCCGCCGACCGATTCTTGCCGCCGGGAACTCCAACGGCGACATCGAGATGCTCGAGTTCGCCCGCGGGCTTCGATTGCTCGTCCTGCACGACGACCCCCATCGCGAGTTCGCCTACACCGCCGGTGCTGAGAAGGCCCTCGCGCGGGCCGACAGCGACGGCTGGATCGTCGTCAGTATGCGCAACGACTGGACCAGGGTCTTCGCCTAGTGTGCGTCCAGATCGCCCCAACCGCTGTCCAGCCGCTAGTTCGCGATCTGGTTGCACAACAGAAGTCGGAGGGGTGATGACCGACCTCGTATGGATCCCGGCGCAGACCGCCGTGCTCGGCTCCGACCGCCATTACCCGGAGGAGGCACCGGTACGTCAGGTCGATGTCGAGGGGTTCTGGATGATGGCGCATCAGGTCACCAACGACCAGTTCACCGAGTTCGTCTCCGCCACCGGGTATCTCACGGTTGCGGAACGTCCGTTGAACCCCGCCGATTATCCGGGCGCCCCGCGGGAGAATCTCGAGCCGGGATCAATGGTCTTCACCCGTACACCGGGTCCGGTCGACCTACGTCACCTCGGTCAGTGGTGGACGTGGACACCGGGCGCCTCGTGGCGTCATCCTGTCGGACCGCTGTCGTCCATCGGTAGACGCTCCGACCACCCCGTCGCACATGTGGCCTACGAGGACGCCGAGGCGTACGCGGAGTGGGCGGGAATGGCGCTGCCGACCGAGACCGAATGGGAGACGGCAGCACGGGGCGGACTGCACGGCGCGGAGTTCACCTGGGGTGACGAGCCCGAACAACCCGAACGACCGCTGGCCAACTACTGGCACGGCGACTTTCCGTGGCGGCCGGAAAAAGGCTATGGCCGAACGACATCCGTGGGTACGTTCCCGCCCAACGGCTACGGTCTGTTCGACATGGCGGGCAATGTCTGGGAATGGACGACCGACTGGTATGCCGAGGACCCGTCACCATCGGCTTGTTGCGCAGAGGACAGTTACGACCCGCAGCAGCCGCAGTTCCGTGTGCCGCGCCGAGTGGTGAAGGGCGGTTCCTTCCTATGCGCCGACTCCTACTGCCGCCGCTACCGCCCTGCGGCGCGCCGGCCTCAGCCCGTCGACACGGGGATGAGCCACATCGGGTTTCGCTGCGTCAAACGGTAGGAGGATCGGCGTCGCGACCCTCACGCGGTTTCGGCTGCGGCCTTGATCGCCGCCAGCGTCGCCGGGATCCCGGTGCGGGCGGCTTCGCGGCGCTTGTCGATCTCCGCGTCGGCCGTCTCGCCGAAGCGCTCACGAAATCCGGCCACCCCCTTGGGAAGAAGCTCCCAGGATTCGGTGAGTCGTGTTCCGCCGTCCGCCGGCTCGAAGCTGTAGCCCCAGTACACCCAGCCGTCGTTGACCTCCCACGCGAACTCGCGCCCGGGTTCGGCCGCGACTACCTGCGAGCGGGTCTCCCAGGTGCGTTCGGGTGTCTCGTTGCGGCCGGTGAACCACGCTCCGACCCGCGGACCGTCCCCGTCGTCCCACCAGCAGGCGCGGCAGATCGGACTCCACTCGCCCATCCGCGTCACGTCCGACACGATTTCGTACAACCGGTGCGGGTCCGCGGCCACGTGAATCGACTCGCTCATCTTCAGATCGCTCACCGGTCGAGTCTGTCAAAGCGCTAAGTTGAAACGCATTCTACTGCGTCGAAAGGGCAACTGTATGAGCAACGGGCGGTCGGCCAGGGCGGCTGTGGTGATCGGCGCGGCGTCGGGTATCGGCTTGGCGACGGCCCGCGCGCTGGCCGCGGAAGGCGACCGCGTCACGCTCGCCGACCGCGACGTCGACGACGCCCGTCAACACGCCGCCGAACTCGGCGATCCACACACCGCCGTGCACGTCGAGGTCACCGACGAGGCCTCGGTGCAGGCGCTGTTCGATCAGACCGGCCCGCTCGACGTCGTCGTCAACTGCGCGGGGTTCAGCAACGTCGGCATGATCATCGACCTCGCCGTGGAGGACTTCCGTGCCGTCGTCGACGTATGCCTCAACGGGGCGTTCATCGTCGCCAAGCACGCGGGCCGGGTGCTGCGCGAGGGCGGTGCACTGGTGTCGATCAGCTCGCTCAACGCGCGTCAGCCGGCCGCCGGGATGAGCGCCTACTGCGCCGCCAAGGCGGGCCTGTCGATGCTCACCCAGGTCGCAGCACTCGAGTGGGGGCCGCGCGGCATCCGCGTCAACGCCGTGGCTCCGGGCTTCGTGCACACGCCGTTGACCGCGCCGGCGGCGGCCGTCCCCGGCGTCGTGGAGGAGTACGTGGAGAACACCGCGCTGGGCCGCGCGGGCACGCCCGAGGACATCGCCGAAGCGGTGCTGTATCTGTGCTCGCCGAAGGCGTCGTGGCTGACCGGCGAGGTGCTCGACCTCAACGGCGGTGCGCACATGAAGCGCTACCCCGATGTGATGGGGCACGTCATGAGGCTCGCGGGGCAGTGATGAGCGCTCGCGCGAAGAACAGACAACCAGTGATGAGCGCTCGCGCGAAGAACAGACAACCAGTGATGACGTTCAGCGGAAAGCAGGCCCTCGTCACCGGAGGCGGTTCCGGTATCGGCGCCGCACTGTGCCGAGCACTGGTCGACGCGGGAGCCGAGGTGGTGTGCACCGACGTCGACGGCGACGCGGCCGAACGCACGGCGGCCGGTCTCGGCGGTAGGGCCCGCGCCGCCCGCCTCGACGTGACCGATTCCGCGACGGTACAGGCCGCCGTCGACGAGGTGGTGAACCGGGCCGGACGTCTTGACCTGATGTTCAACAACGCCGGAATCGTCTGGGGCGGCGACACCGAACTGCTGACGCTGGACCAGTGGAACGCGATCATCGACGTCAACATCCGCGGCGTGGTGCACGGGGTGGCGGCGGCCTATCCGTTGATGGTGCGCCAGGGCCACGGCCACATCGTCAACACCGCGTCGATGGCGGGGCTGACCGCGGCCGGGCAGGTCACCAGCTACGTGATGACCAAGCACGCAGTCGTGGGGCTCAGCCTCGCGCTGCGCTCGGAGGCCGCCGCGCGCGGTGTCGGGGTGCTCGCGGTGTGCCCGGCCGCGGTCGAGACGCCGATCCTCGACAAGGGGTCCATCGGCGGCTTCGTTGGCCGCGATTACTTCCTGCAGGCCCAGGGCGGCAAGCCCTATGACGCGGATCGGTTGGCCCGCGACGTGCTGCGCGCGGTCGAGAAGAACAAGCCGATCCTGGTCAAACCTCGCGTCGCGCATGCCCAGTGGATCTTTGCGCGCCTCGCGCCGACCCTGATGAACCGGGTGTCGATGCGGTTCATCGCCGATCAACGCGCCAAACAAGCGCAAGCCAGGTCCGACACGTTGTAGACATAGCGGCAATGAGTACCGAGTTCTCGCTGCCGCAACGCCGTGCGCTGGCCGTCGCGACGGTCATCGCGGTCGCCTTCGGCGCGTACTTCCTGCGCGGCTTCTTCATCCTCATCGTGGTGGCAGCGGTGGGCGCCTACCTGTTCTCACCGCTGTACACCTGGCTCAACAAGAAGATGGGCCGCGGGCTGTCGGCGACGCTGACCTTGCTCGCCGCGTTCGCCGCGGTGATCGTGCCGCTGAGCCTTTTCGTCACGCTCGCGGTCGTGCAGATCTCCACCATGGTGGAGCGGGTGGCCGAGTGGGTCGGCCGCACCGACCTGTCCGCGCTCGGCGATCGGGCGCTGCAGTTCGTCAACGACCTGTTGCGCCGCGTGCCCTACATCGACACCACGGTCACCCCGGAGTCGTTGCAGAGTTCGATGGCTCGGGTCGCCCAGGAGGCCGGCCAGTGGTTGCTCGGCCTGCTGCAGGGCGCCGCCGGCGGCCTGTTCGGCGCCGTCACCGCCCTGATCCTGTTCGTGTACGTGTTCGTGTCGCTGCTGACGAACCGCGAACGCGTGGTGGCGATAATCCGCCAACTCAACCCCCTCGGCGAGGGGATCACCGACGTCTACATGGAGAAGATGGGCGCGATGGTGAAGGGCACCGTGATGGGCCAGTTCGTCATCGCGGTGTGCCAGGGCGTCGCGGGCGCCGCGTCGATCTACCTGGCGGGCTTCCATCAGGGTTTCTTCCTGTTCGCCGTGCTGCTGTCGGCGCTGTCGGTCATCCCGTTGGGCAGCGGTATCGTCACGATCCCGTTCGGTATCGGAATGATCCTGTTCGGCAACATCTTCGGCGGCGCGTTCGTGATCCTGTTCCACCTGATCGTGGTCACCAACATCGACAACTTCCTGCGGCCGATCCTGGTGCCGCGCGAGGCCCGTCTGGACGCCGCGCTGATGCTGCTCGCCGTGTTCGCCGGAATCAGCATGTTCGGCGCGTGGGGCATCGTGATCGGACCGGTGCTGATGATCGTCATCGTCACCACGATCAGCGTCTACCTCGAGGAGTACAAGGGCGTGCCGATGCGCCGGCCCGACTCGGCCGATGAAAAACCTAAACGTCGAAACCCGTTCTGGTGGCTGGGCCGTCGCATCAAAAAGGCGCGGGCCAAAACCCAAGCCGACCCGAAACCTAAACCAGCCGTTCCCTGAGGAACGCGACCACGCGCTTGAGGGCCGCGTCCGTCGGATGCCCTTCCTGGTGACGCAGTTCCAACGTCAACACCGAGTGAGCCATCGCCCCGAAGCCGTGTTCGTTGCCCTTACCCGAGTCGATCTCGATCACCTCGAACGCATCCCCGAGGCGGTCCTTGAGCGTTTTGAAGCGCTCCGCAGGCACCAGCGGATCCTTGCTGAAGCGCAGACCCAGCGCGCACAACCCTTCGTCGGCGGCGCGGCGCTCGACGACCTTCAGCTCGGCCTCGGATAGGCCCGGGTCCCTGCGCTGCTTCGGTGTCAGCGGCAACGGCAGCGACGGCTGGCTCAGCACCGGCGCGAGAACGCTGTCGTCGACAGCGGCGGCCAGGGCGAAGCCACCGGTGAAGCACTGGCCGATGACCCCGACCCCCTTGCCCGGCGTCTGCGCGTTGAGGTCGCGGGCCAGTGCGCGCAGGTAGTGCGCGACGGGGCGGTCGGCGTTGGTGGCGAAAGCGGCGAATTCCTTGGCCACGCACCCGCGCAGCATGACCGGCACCATGCCCGGGCGCATCGGCGCCGCACCGGGCGTGCCGAACAACGACGGAATCGCGACGGTGAAGCCGGCCTCCACGAGGTGGTCGCCGAGCGCCAGGACGCCGGGGTGCACGCCGGGCATCTCGGGGATGAGCACCACACCGGGGCCCTCGCCCTTGCGGTAGACGTCGTGGGTGTAACCGGCGGCGGTGAAGGGCGCGGCGGCCCATCCGGTGAGGTCGGCTTCCGGAGCCACCCCGGCGGCGACATTGGGGTCCGGAGCCGCCCCGGCGGCGACATCGGGGTCCGGAGCCGCCCCGGCGGCGACATCGGGGTCCGGAGCCGCTCCGGCGGCGACATCGGGGTCCGGAGCCGCCCCGGCGGCGACATCGGGGTCCGGTGCGGTCATGGGCGCTTCTCCAGTTCGCTCGTCACGCGAGATTGAAACCATGCAGAGAAAGTGCGGGATGGAGCCTGCGTGGGTGCAATCTCGTCGAACAAGTCAATCGTGCTCCTACGGGACCGGCAGGGGCGCCGCGGTCTGCGTCGCCGCCGCAAGCGTACGAAAATCGCCGGCGCCCGCGGCGCCGGTCAGCGCGATCTGCGCCGGTCCGGTGGGGCCGGCCAGCCGCGTCGTCCACACCGGTTCGGCGGGCTTGCCGTCGTCGTCGGTGCCGCCGTAGACCACCCATTTCACACCGTCGACGTCCTGAACCCCGGTGGGCACGACATCGGACTCGAGCGAAGAGACCAGCTTCTCCTCGTCGGCGTTGCTCTGGGTCAGGCTCACATACATCCCGCTGGGTGCGAGATAACCGACGGTAGAGCTGACGGCACGCAGGGTCTGCCCCGTCGCGGGGTCCGCGCGACCGGCCTCGATGCCGTTGCGGCTACCCGAGTTCGACTGCCAGCCCTCGGGCAGTTGCGGGATCCGGATCGGGATCTTCAGCGCCTCGGCATCGGCACGTAACGCCGCGGGGGCGTCGAAGGACGGGACCGGACCGGCGCCGGGTCCCGCGCCCTGGAACGAGCACATCCCCAGCATCCCGGCCAGCACGATGCAGGCCAGCACCAATGGCGCCATCGACCAGAACATGTCCCGGCCGTCATGCAGCAGCCGCGACTTGGCGGGCTTGGGTGCAGGAGCCGGTTGCGAGGTCACTCCGCCAGTATCCCAGCTCCCGAACGCGGACCGGCTAATGGGACAATCTGGGCCATGAGTCCGACCCGTGGTGAAGCCCCAGATCGAAATCTCGCGCTCGAGCTCGTCCGAGTAACCGAGGCAGGCGCCATGGCCGCAGGCCGCTGGGTGGGCCGCGGCGACAAGGAGGGCGGCGACGGGGCGGCCGTCGACGCCATGCGCGAGCTGGTGAACTCGGTGTCGATGCGCGGCGTGGTGGTGATCGGCGAGGGCGAGAAGGACAACGCGCCGATGCTCTACAACGGCGAAGAGGTCGGCAACGGGGACGGACCGGAATGCGACTTCGCCGTGGACCCCATCGACGGCACCACGTTGATGAGCAAAGGCCTGTCCAATGCCATCTCGGTGCTCGCGGTCTCCGAACGCGGCACCATGTTCGATCCGTCCGCGGTGTTCTACATGAGCAAGATCGCGGTTGGACCCGAGGCCGTCGACGCGATCGACATCACCGCCCCGATCGGGGAGAACATCCGTCGGGTGGCAAAGGCGAAGAATGTGTCGGTCTCCGATCTGACCGTGTGCATCCTGGACCGGCCGCGCCATCAGCAGTTGATCGCCGATGTGCGGGAGGCCGGCGCGCGGTGCCGGCTGATCACCGACGGCGACGTCGCAGGCGCGATCTCGGCGTGCCGCCCCAACACCAGCACCGACATGTTGGCCGGAATCGGCGGTACGCCGGAAGGGATCATCGCCGCGGCCGCGATCCGCTGCATGGGCGGCGCCATCCAGGGCCAGTTGGCGCCGAAGGACGACGGGGAGCGGCAGAAGGCCATCGACCGCGGCCACGACCTGGACCGCGTGTTGACCACCGAGGACTTGGTCTCCGGCGACAACGTCTTCTTCTGCGCCACCGGCGTCACCGACGGTGACCTGCTCAAGGGCGTGCACTTCTACAGCGGCGGGTGCACCACGCAGTCGATCGTGATGCGCTCGAAATCGGGCACCGTTCGGATGATCGAGGCGTACCACCGGCTGTCCAAACTCAGCGAGTACTCCGCGATCGACTTCACCGGCGACAGCAACGCCGTCTACCCGCTGCCGTAACCACAAGAGAAGTAAGGACATTCATGAGCGTCGACTCCGACAGCGCAGCTGAAACCGAGTACCGCATCGAGCACGACACCATGGGCGAGGTCCGGGTGCCGGTCAACGCGCTGTGGCGCGCGCAGACTCAGCGCGCGGTGGAGAACTTCCCGATCTCCGGCCGCGGTCTCGAGCGCACCCAGATCCGGGCGCTGGGCTTGCTGAAAGGTGCCTGCGCACAGGTCAACAAGGACCTCGGCCTGCTCGCGGCGGACAAGGCCGACGCGATCATCGCCGCGGCCGGTGAGATCGCCGACGGTCAGCACGACGACCAGTTCCCGATCGACGTGTTCCAAACCGGTTCGGGCACCAGCTCGAACATGAACACCAACGAGGTGATCGCCGGCATCGCGGGGCGCAACGGCGTGACCGTGCACCCCAACGACGACGTCAACATGTCGCAGTCGTCGAACGACACCTTCCCTACCGCGACACACATTGCCGCGACGGAAGCCGCTGTGCGCCACCTGATCCCGGCGCTCGAGGTGCTGCACGAGTCGCTGGCCAGCAAGGCGCGGCAGTGGCGCACCGTCGTCAAGTCCGGGCGCACCCATCTGATGGACGCCGTGCCCGTGACGCTGGGCCAGGAGTTCAGCGGCTACGCCCGCCAGGTCGAAGCCGGCATAGAGCGGGTGAAGGCCACGCTCCCAAGGCTCGGCGAACTGGCCATCGGCGGCACCGCGGTGGGCACCGGCCTCAACGCGCCCGACGACTTCGACGAGCGTGTTGTCGCCGTGCTGCGCGAGCAGACCGGCCTGGCCGAATTGCAGGTTGCCGCCAACCATTTCGAGGCCCAGGCGGCCCGCGACGGGCTGGTCGAGGCCTCGGGCGCACTGCGCACCATCGCCGTGTCGCTGACCAAGATCGCCAACGACATCCGGTGGATGGGCTCGGGACCGCTGACCGGGCTCGGCGAGCTTCAGTTGCCCGATCTTCAGCCGGGCAGCTCGATCATGCCGGGCAAGGTGAACCCGGTTATTCCGGAGGCCATCACGCAGGTGGCCGCGCAGGTGATCGGCAACGACGCCGCGATTGCGTGGGGTGGCGGCAACGGTGCCTTCGAGCTGAACGTGTACATCCCGATGATGGCCCGCAACATCCTCGAGTCGTTCAAGATCCTGACCAACTCGTCGAAGTTGTTCGCCGAGCGGTGCATCGACGGCCTGGTGGCCAACGAGGACCGGCTCCGCGAACTGGCCGAGTCGTCACCGTCGATCGTCACGCCGCTGAACTCGGCGATCGGCTACGAAGAGGCCGCCGCGGTCGCCAAGCAGGCGCTCAAGGAGAAGAAGACCATCCGTCAGACCGTCATCGATCGAGGCCTGATCGGCGACAAGCTGTCCGAGGAGGAACTGGACAAGCGCCTCGACGTGTTGGCGATGGCCAAGGTGAAAGACGACGAGCGCTAAGGGTTTTCGTTCTCCGTCATACCTGGCGGACCGCCCAAAAGAGGAGACGGCGGTAGCGGACTTCCTCCAGTCCGCTTCGCATGCGCCGTCGGCTCTGTTGATCGAGGGCGAGGCCGGGATCGGTAAAACCACGCTGTGGCAGGCGGCTTCCGAGCGCGCCCGCAGCCGTGGTTTCCGTGTGCTGTCGGCCACGAACCCAAGCACCGAATCGGTGCTCGCCTACGCGACATTGACCGAACTGCTCGCCGACGTCGACGCCGCCGAGTTCGGCGACCTGCCCGCCGCCCAGCGCGGCGCCATCGAGCGGATCCGCCGCGACGACCGCGCCGATGCCGCACCCACCGACCGGCGCGCCGTCGCGGCGGCATTCCTGTCGGTCATCGAGGGCCTCGCTTCCCGACAACCGCTGCTACTGGCGATCGACGACGTGCAGTGCGTCGACCCGTCCAGCTCGCATGTGTTGTCCTACACCGCACGTCGGCTCTCCGCGCCGGTGGGCGTGCTGGGCACCCTGCGCACCGACGGCACAGAGGCCTACACCTGGCTTCAGCTGCGGCGCCCGGATGCCACCCAACGAATCTCACTGCAGCCGTTGACGTCCCGCATGCTGCACGCCGTGGTCACACAACACCTCGAGCATCCGCTGCCGCGTGCGGAACTGGCGCGCATCCACCAGATCTCCGGTGGCAATCCCTTCTATGCGATCGAACTGGCCAAGGTCGCCGACGGCAGGCCGGAAGTTTCGCTGCCGGACACGCTGGCCGCCGTGGTGGAAGCCCGGCTCAGCGGACTGAATCCCGAGACGATGGCCGCACTCCTGGCCGCCGCCTCGGTGGCCAACCCCTCGGTCAATCTGGTGGCCGCCGCGGTCGGCACCGATCACGAGCGGACGGTCGAGGTGCTCGAGGCCGCCGAACAGCGCGGCGTCGTCGTCATCGAGGGCAGCCGGGTCCGGTTCACACACCCGCTACTGGCCACCGGTGTGTATACCGGCGTCTCCGCCGAGGACCGCAGGCAGATGCACCGCAGGCTCGCCGGCTTCGTCGACGAGCCCGAATTGCAGGCACGCCACCTGGCGCTCGCCGCGACCGCCGGCGACGACGCCACTGTCAGCGCGCTCGAGCGGGCGGCCATCTCCGCTCACGCGCGAGGCGCCCCCGTCGCCGCCGCAGAGTTGATCGAGCTCGCCATCGCACTCGGCGGTGATACCACCGACCGACGAATGCGGTTGGCGGCGTATTGCTTTGACGGCGGAGATCCGTCCAGGGCACGCGCGCTGCTGGAGGGGGTGGTCGGCGATCTGGCGCCCGGACCGATACGCGCTGAAGCGCGGCACATGCTCGCGGTCGTGCGGTTCGTCGACGACGGCTACACCGAAGCGGTCGAGCTGCTCACGACGGCGCTCGACGACGCGACCGAGGGCCCGGCGAAGGCGGTCATGCTGACCACGTTGGCGTACGGCCTCTACATGACCGGTGACCACGCGTCGGCCCGGCCGCGGGCCGAGGAGTCGGTGGCCTACACCGAACAGCTCGGTATCCCCGGCCTGCTCAGCCTCGCACTCGGGGTCCGGGCGACGATCCAGTTCTTCCTCGGCGGTGGGGTGGACGACGCCAGCATGCGCCGCGCCCTCGAACTCGAAGACACCGAAACCTTCACGCCGATCATGCTGCGGCCGAGCGTCGAGCACGCGTTGATGCTGGCCTGCACCGGTGACCTCGACACCGCCTATGAGAGCATGCGGGAGATCTCGCGTCGCTGCACCGACCGCGGTGAGGAAGGCGAAGTCGTCTTCGTCGACTTCTACGTCGCGTTGACCCGGATATGGCGCGCGGACTTCGCCGAGGCCAAGCGGGTGGCCCACGAAGTTGCCGCTCTCGCAAGGCAACTCGGTGGTGAGTTCCCCGCGATGCTCAGCCTGGTGCTACAGGCCTGGCTGGCCGCCTACGACGGCGCAGAGAGCAAGGCCCGCCTGGCCGCGGCGGACGCGATCGACGCCTGCCGACGCAGTGGCACCGCGTGGCACGAGGACTGGACGCTTTCTGCGCTCGGATTTCTCGAGGTATCGCTCGGAAACTACGGTGCGGCAATGGAGTTTCTCGACCCGCTGGTCTCGCGGTTCGCACCGGAGTCCACCGAGATTCAAGCCGCCGAGTTCGTAGCCGATGCGGTCGAGGCACTCGTCGAGCTGGGCCGCGCGACCGAAGCGGAACCGCTGGTGGCCGCACTGGAACGCAACGGCCGTCGCCTCGACCGGGCGTGGATGCTGGCGGTGGGCGGGCGGTGCCGCGCCATGCTGCACGCGGCCGAGGGCGATCTGCGCGACGCCGCGAGCTGTGCGCGCCGCGCGCTCGAGGACCATCAACGGTTGGCGATGCCGTTCGAACGCGCTCGTACCCAGCTTCTGCTCGGGCAGTTGCAGGCCAGACTGCGCGATCGGCAGGCCGCTTCGACGCTGAACGAGGCGCTGGCGACGTTCGAGGCCATCGGCACGCCGGTTTGGGCCGAGCGCGCCAGGACCGCGCGAGAGGTACTCCGTTCCGCTGCGTCGAGGCCGCACGCGCTGACCGCCGCCGAGCTGCGCATTGCCGAGCTGGCCGCCGCCGGCCTGACGAACCGCGACGTGGCCGGTGAACTCTTTCTCAGTGCAAAGACCGTCGAGGCCACCCTTGCGCGGGTGTACCGCAAGCTCGACATCCGGTCCCGGGCCGAACTAACCCGGGTGATGGGTCAGTCCGGCCGCCAAGGGGTATAGGGATGTCGCCCGCTTCCGGCTCAGCTGCAATTCTGGGGAGACGCGAGGGGACCCACGAGATACCGTGATCGGCCAGTCGACACACCAGCACGCCGTCGTTGCCTTCCTGGACGCGATGGCGCTGGGCCCGTCGGCCTTACTGATCGACGGTGACCCCGGGATCGGCAAGACCACGCTGTGGCTGGCCGCGGTCGAGCAGGCGCACCAGCGCGGATTTCACGTCCTGTCGACCCGACCGGCGGCCGCGGAGTCGGTGCTCGCCTACACCGCGCTGGCCGACCTGCTCGAGGAGGCCGACACGCGCGCGTGGGCCGACCTGCCGACGCCGCAACTCCTCGCGGTCGACCAGGTGCTGCTGCGCGCGGACAACGACGCGGTGACCGATCAGCGAGCCGTGGCCGCCGCGTTCCTTTCGGTGGTCGAACGGCTCAGCGAGGACCGCCCTGTCCTGCTGGCCATCGACGACCTGCAGTGGCTCGACCCGTCGAGCAAGCACGTCATCGCCTTCGCGGTGCGCAGGCTCACGGGGCGTACCGGGCTACTGGCCAGCCTGCGTACCGAATCCGACGACCGTGCGGTCGACGACTGGCTCCAGTTGTCCCGGCCCGACGCAGTGAATCGAATCCGGTTGAGCCCGTTAAACATCCAGGATCTGCATCGTGCTGTCTCCGCACGGCTGCGACGCCCCTTCTCACGCCCGACCATCGACCGGATCCACCAGGTGTCGGGTGGGAACCCGTTCTACGCAATCGAATTGGCCCGCTCCCTCGATGAACGGGCGCCGGGCATCGACGCGTCGCTGCCCGGCACCCTGGCCGACGTGGTGCGCACGAGGCTAGGCAGCCTCGACACCGACGTCCACGACGCGCTACTGGCCGCTTCGTGCCTTGCCGTGCCGACGGTCGAGCTCGTGTCGAAGGCGACGACGGGTGACGAGGACCGGCTGGTCGAACTGCTCGAGATCGCCGAGAGCAAGGGCATCATCGCGATCGACGGCAACCGGATCCGGTTCGCACATCCGTTGCTGGCCAGCGGGGTCTACACCGAGGCGTCCCCCAGCCGCCGCCGGGCGATGCACCGTCGGCTCGCCGAGATCGTCGACGAACCCGAACTTCGGGCCCGGCACCTGGCGCTGGCCACCACCAAAGGCGACGAGGCCACGCTGGAGGCCCTCGACATGGCGGCGGAATCGGCACGGATGCGCGGTGCGCCAGCCGCAGCCGCCGAACTGGTGGACTTGGCCATCGGCCTCGGCGGCGACACCGCGGAGCGGCGGCTGCGCTCGGCGCTGCACCACTTCGACGCCGGGGAGCAGGAGCGCGCGGCGGCCGTCCTCACCGAAGCCATCGAACAAGTGCCCACCGGCGCGTTGCGCGCCGAAGCGTTGAGCCGACTGGCGGTGGTGCGGCTGTACGGGGACGGTTTCATCGAGAGCGCGCGGCTGCTTCGCGAGGCCCTCGACGAGGCCCACGACAACCACGCGTTGCGCGTCCAGACCCTGATCACGTTGGCGTACACGCTTTTCCACGCCAATCAACTTCAACAGGGGTTGAACACCGCCGCGCAGGCGGTCGCGAACGCCGAGACCCTCGACCAGCCGCATCTGCTCAGCATGGCGCTCGGCATGCTGGTCATACTGCGGTTCGCCGCCGGCGAAGGGTACGACGAAAAGACCCTGCATCGAGCGCTGCGGCTGGAGGACCCCGATGCATACGCACCGCTGGTCTTCCGGCCCACCATGCAACACGCGCTGCTGCTGGAGTGGACCGGCCGGCTCGACGAAGCGCGCGATGTCGTGGACAAGATCCGTGCGCGCTGCCTGGAGAAGGGCGAAGAGGGTGAGCATGTCTTCGTTTCCCAGCACGTGGTGACGAACGCGATCGCGCGCGGTGATTTCGTCACGGCCAACCTGGTCGCGGAGGACGCCGTGGAGAAGGCCCGCCAGCTCGGGGGCAACACCTCGCAGTTCCTGACCCAGAGCTTGCGGGCCCAGCTGACCGCATTCGCCGGCCACGAGGAGGTCGCCCGCCGCGCGATCGAGGACGCCCTCGAATGCGCAAGGCAGACCGGGACTTTACGCATGGCAGATCGCGTGCGGGCGACCCTCGGCTTTCTCGAAGTCTCGCTGGGCGACTACGAAGCCGCTGCGGCCGCGCTACAACCCATGCTCGTCCAGTTCGACCCCGACAGCACGCCGACCGAACTGCCCAATGCCGCCTACCTGCCCGACGCGATCGAGGCGCTGATACATCTCGATCGCCTCGACGAGGCGGAACGGCTCACCACCGCGCTGGAGAACAACGGCCGGCGGACCGACCGGGACTGGATGCTCGCGGTCGGTGCACGATCACGCGGCATGCTGCTGGCCGCACTCGGCGACCTCGACGCCGCACACGAGGCCGCCCAGCGGGCGATGGCCGCACACCTCCGTCTGCCGATGCCGTTCGAGCGCGCACGGACCCTGCTGACCCTGGGGCAGATCGAACGCCGGCAACGCAAGAAGGAATCGGCGTCGGCGCATCTTCGGGAGGCCTTCGAAGTGTTCGAGCGTCTCAACATCCCGCTGTGGGCGGCCAGGGCCCGCGCGGAGTTCTCGCGTGCGAGCGCGGGACCTCAGCGCAGCGGGCAACTGACGCCGTCTGAGCAGCGGGTCGCAGAACTCGTCGCGAGCGGAATGAAGAACCGCGACGTCGCGGCCACGCTCTTCATCAGCCCCAAGACCGTCGAAGCCAACCTCGCGCGCATCTACCGCAAGCTGGGAATCAAGTCGCGCGCCGAACTGGGTCGACATGTCGGGCGGCCGAGCGGGCCCCAAAAGGGGGACCACACATAGGGAAACACCCTATTCCTCCCGTCGGGGCACAGGACTTACCGTCGTAACGCTGTCTCGCCCACGCCATCGACTGGAGAACCGGTGCGTCTCGACGAAGCTCCCGCAATGCTGACCGACCACGGCGAGAACACCCTGGTCACGACCGCCACCAGCCAGCCGGCCCTGGACACCGGGTTCGCGGTGCTGGGCCTGGTCTCGCTACTGGACCTGCCGCGCGGCGATCGCGCGGACCGGGTGGTGGCGCTCAGCGGTGCGGCGGCCGCCGGTTGGTACCTGGCCCGTCGCAATCGTCTCCGCCTCTAGCGGAGTTCACGGCAGCGCGCCGGGGCTGATCTCCTCGAGCATCTCGGTCACCAGCGCCGCGATCGGTGAGCGCTCGCTGCGCAACAGCGTGATGTGAGCGAACAAGGGGTGGCCCTTGAGTTTCTCGATCACGGCCGCGACGCCGTCATGCCGGCCGACTCGCAAGTTATCCCGCTGTGCCACATCGTGGGTCAACACCACACGGGAACCGGCGCCGAGACGCGACAGCACGGTCAGCAGCACGTTGCGCTCGAGCGACTGCGCCTCGTCGACGATCACGAACGAGTCGTGCAGCGAGCGCCCCCGGATGTGGGTCAGCGGCAGCACCTCGAGCATGCCGCGCGAGAGCACCTCCTCGAGCACCGCCGGGCTGGCCAGTCCTTCCAGCGTGTCGAAGACCGCCTGTGCCCAGGGCCCCATCTTGTCGCTCTCGCTGCCCGGCAGGTAGCCCAGGTCCTGCCCGCCGACCGCGTAGAGCGGACGGAACACCACGACCTTGCGTTGCGTGCGGCGCTCCAGCACGGCTTCCAGTCCCGCGCACAGTGCCAGCGCCGACTTGCCGGTGCCGGCCTTACCGCCGAGCGAAACGATGCCGACCGACTCGTCGAGCAACAGGTCCAGTGCCACCCGCTGTTCGGCGGAGCGGCCGCGCAACCCGAACGCCTCCCGGTCACCGCGCACCAACTGCACCCGCTTCTCCGGCGTCACCCGGCCGAGCGCGTGCGACGTACCACCGAGCAGGCGAATGCCGGTGTGGCAGGGCAGATCTCGGGCCGACTCCAGATCGATCTCGCCTTCGGCGAACAGCACGTCGATCTCATCGGAGACGACCTCGACCTCGGCCATACCCGTCCACCCGGAGGTGATGACGTCCTGGGCGTGGTACTCGTCGGCCGACAACCCGACCGCACCGGCTTTCACGCGTAGCGGGATGTCCTTGCTGACCAACGTGACGTGCTTGCCCTCGGCGGCGAGGTTGGCCGCGACCGTCAGGATCCGCGCATCATTGCTGTCGGTGCGGAAACCGGCGGGAAGCACCGAAGGGTCACTGTGATTCAGCTCGACGTGCAGCGTACCGCCTTGTGTGCCAACGGGAATGGGCTGATCGAGCCGGCCGTGTTCGAGCCGCAGATCGTCGAAGAGTCGCAGGGCCTGACGCGCGAACCAGCCCAGCTCATGATGGTGCCGCTTGGCTTCGAGTTCGCTGATGACCACCAGCGGGACCACGACCTCATGCTCGGCAAAGCGCGTGCAGGCCCAGGGATCTGACAACAGCACGGAGGTGTCGAGCACGTAGGTCCGGAGAGGCGAATCGATCACGTAGCGCTCCTGGTATCCGCGGGTCCCCCGCGAACCGTCGGCGGACACTGCGGCACCAGGGCCGGGGCCGGCCCTCTCGTGATCGCAACGATCGGGTACCGCCCGGACAGCAAAGCACGTCGCTAGCCATCGCAAACGACGCTACTCCCGTTGCGGCACATGCGCCGTGCAGGCGCGCCGTAGTGTTCGCCGCTGCTCGTCCGCGGCGATGAGCGCGCGGTTACGCGGAGGTGAACTCCCGCATCTTCGGCTCGTCGGCCAGCCCCCACGCGGCGACCCGGTCGGCGATCACCTGACGCAGCTGATCTGGTCCGAAGATCCCGGCTTCGGCGACGTTGCGTACCTTGTCGGCGTACGCGTCGATGTCGCCGCCGACGACGTCGAGCTCGGCCGCGCGTCGCGCGATGGCGTCGACGGTTTCGTCACGGCTCGTCGACAGCAGGTGGGCGACCAGGTTGGCGAAGAACTCCTCGTGCCGCTCCTCGTCGCGGGCGATGCGGCCGATGAGGTTCGCCAGCACCGGCTCGGTGATCTTGGCCTCGAGGTTGCGGCAGAAGACGGCGTGGGCACGTTCGAAGAAGGCCATGAACACCAGCCGCTCGACCTGGCTGTAGGTGTCGGCACGGTAGCCCTTCATCACGTGTTCGACGCGGACGTCCTCGTTGGCGGCCGGGTCGATCTCCCGGGTGACGACGAGGTAGTTGCGCAAGGCGATCGCGTGCAGGTGCTCCTCGGCGGTCCACCGGCCGATCCAACGGCCCCACTTCTCCTCGAGGATGAAGCTGAAGACGAACTCGCGGTGGAAGCTGGCCAGGTTGTCCTTGGTGATGAGCAGGATCTCGAGCGCGTCGGTGACGTCCTTGGGCAGGGTCACCTGCGACGGGTCCCAGTCCTTACCGCCGAGAAAGGCGAAGTTCTCGCCCTGGTCGAACGGCACGTAGTCGTGTGCGTACCAGAGATCCTCGCTGTCGATGTGACGACGCAGCTCCTGCTGCACGACCGGCTCGAGTTCGAGGATCAGCGCATTCGGTACAGGTTTCTGTGCCATGCGGTTACAGTAACTCAATTCTGTGGGAATCGTAAAATTCCCGACCGGCGCGGCGGGGGGCTACAGCGTCAGCCCCGGATACAGAGGGTTGGCCTCCAGCAGCTCGGCAGAGGCGGCGTGAACGCGCTCGGCGGTGCCGTCGGACAGCGTGTACTTGGCCTTCGAAGTGCCCTGCTGTTCGGTGTTGGACAGCACGTCCACGATCAGGTCGGCGACACGGTCGAAGTCGTCGGCCCCGAATCCCCGGGTGGTCAGCGCGGGAGTGCCCAACCGGATGCCGCTGGTGTACCAGGCGCCGTTGGGGTCTGCGGGCACGGAGTTGCGGTTGGTGACGATGCCCGCGTCGAGCAGGGCCGACTCGGCCTGGCGCCCGGTCAGCCCGAACGAGGTGACGTCGAGCAGCACGATGTGGTTGTCGGTGCCGCCGGTGACGAGCTGGGCGTCACGCTTGAGGAAACCGTCGGCAAGCGCCTGGGCGTTGTCGGCGACGCGCTGCGCGTAAGCCTGGAAGGCCGGTTGGCGGGCCTCGGCCAGCGCGACCGCTTTGGCGGCCATCACGTGGGAGAGCGGACCGCCCAGCACCATCGGGCAGCCCTTGTCGACGGCGTCGGAGTACTCGGGCTGGGCGAGCACCATCCCGCCGCGCGGTCCGCGCAGCGACTTGTGGGTGGTCGTGGTGGTGACGTGGGCGTGCGGTACCGGGTCTTCGTCGCCGGTGAACACCTTGCCCGCGACCAGACCCGCGAAGTGCGCCATGTCGACCATCAGCGTGGCGCCGACCTCGTCGGCGATCTCGCGCATCTTGGCGAAGTCGACCCGACGCGGATAGGCCGAGTATCCGGCCACGATGATCAACGGCTTGAACTCGCGGGCGGCCTCGGCCACCGCGCCGTAGTCGAGGAATCCGGTGTTCGGGTCCGTGCCGTAGCTGCGCTGGTGGAACATCTTGCCGGAGATGTTGGGCCGGAAACCGTGGGTCAGGTGGCCGCCCGCGTCCAGCGACATCCCCAGCAGCCGCTGGTTGCCGAGCTTGTTGCGCAGCTTTTCCCAGTCCGCCTCGGACAGGTCGTTGACGTGCTTGGCGCCGAGGGCCGCCAGTTCGGGCGCTTCGACCCGGGTGGCCAGGATCGCCCAGAAGGCAACGAGGTTGGCGTCGATACCGGAGTGCGGCTGGACGTAGGCATACGGCGCTCCGAACAACTCACGGGCGTGTTCGGCGGCGAGACTTTCGACGGTATCGACGTTCTGGCAGCCCGCGTAGAACCGGTGCCCGATCGTGCCCTCCGCGTACTTGTCGGAGAACCAGGAGCCCATCGTCAGCAGCACCGCGGGCGAGGCGTAGTTCTCGCTGGCGATGAGCTTGAGCGAGTCCCGTTGATCGGCAAGCTCTTTACGTGTCGCCGCCGCGATACGCGGCTCCACCGACTCGATCACCTGCAACGCGGCCCGGTAGGCGGCACTCGCGGTCTCGGCGTACTCGGCACCGGGAGCGGCAGCGTTGGAGGTCACGGGGTCTGCAGTCATGGGGTTCAGCCTACTTTCCGCACCTGGGGCGCTCGATGCCCGTACCTGGGGCGCTCGATGCCCATACCTGGGCCGCTCGATGCCCATACCTGGGCCGCCGACTGTGGGATTGACACACGCCACACCCGCCGTCGGCGTGACGGTAACCCACGTTCGGCGGCGGCTCAGGCTCAGGCGGCTGCTCAGGCTCAGGCGGCCCGCAGCGACGACGGGATCAACGGCTCGTCGAGCAACGTGCCGAACCGCTGGGTCAGGCTGACCTCTTCGGGACGTTCATCCAGCCAGCCCCGCAGCAACCGGTACCCCTCGACGTAGGTGCTGGTGTAGGCGCGCCACAGCGGCGACGACAGGAACCGCAGCATCTGGCGGGCGCGTTGGTCGTTGACCAGCAGCCACCGCTTGAGGAAGACGACGACATCGTCGACGTCGCGGTGCTCGTCGTGCAGCATCAGCGCCGCATCCTGGCGCACCTCGGCCAGCGCCGCCGTCGCCTCCGACACCGCCTGAGCGCGCTCCCCGTCGAACCGCAGCCCCAGGTCGGCGTAGATCTCGCCGGCCCACACACCCCATTCGGGCCCGATCGCCGCGTACAGCGCGAGGTCGGCCAAGCCCTCGGCCATCAGGCACTGCGGGGTGTTGACCAGAAAAATGGTCTGCTCAGCCTGTCCCCTGCCCTCGACCAGCCCGGCCTCCTTGCGGCAGTGCTCGGTGTGGTGTCCCGGATACGACTCGTGCGCGACCAGCCGGGGCAGGTTCGACATCTGCTGCTTGAGGTCGGCGTTGACGGCCACCGTGGACTTGTAATCCCCGTGGTAGTAGTTGAAGCCCGACCACGGCTTGTCGGAAACCACCTCATAGGTGATGGTCTCCGCGTCGGGCAGCGGATACTCGGCGCGCACGCGGTCACGCAGCGCGCTGGAGAATGCGTGGATGCACTCTTCGAGGCGCGCAGGCGGAATCTCCTCGGCCGCGCGGTAGGCCTGCATCCGGTCGGCGAGCGGTCCGGACCCGCTCAGCACTTCGTCGAGCTGGCGATGGGCCTGCCGGTACCGCTCGGGGTCCCCTTTGGTGATGCGCACGTCGAAGTACGCCTCGACCTCGTCGACGAAGCCCACGTCTTCACCGGCGAATTTGCGACCCGCGCACGCCAGCGCCCGCAGGTGGGCGCCGATGTAGTCCATACGCGCTCGCTCCAGCCCGTCGACCGAGGTCAGCTCCCCCAGCAACCGGTCGGCCTGCCTGGCCAGGTCCGCGGGAACGGGCTGTGGTTCGGCGGCGACGGCACGGCGCAGCGCCGGGTCGCCGGTGAACGAGTCGACGTAACCCTCCTCCACTCGGTCGAAGCGCAGCCCGAGCAGCAGATACTCGCGGACCAACGAATCTGAGGTGCTGGCGTCCATGATCTCAACCGTAAATGCAAGACTGGGCGCATGGCGCGGCTGAGTGAACCCAGCCCATATGTGGAGTTCGACCGGAGTCAGTGGCGGAACCTGCGTATGTCGACGCCGCTGAAACTAACCGAGGACGAGCTGAAGAAGCTGCGCGGTATCGGCGAGAAGATCGACCTGCTCGAAGTCGAAGAGGTCTATCTGCCACTGGCCCGGCTGATCCACCTCCAGGTCGCCGCGCGCCAGCGGTTGTTCGCGACGACCGCCGAGTTCCTGGGCGGCGACTCAGACAGCGACTCTCAGCCCGACCGGCCGGTGCCGTTCGTGATCGGCGTCGCGGGCAGCGTCGCGGTCGGCAAGTCCACGACGGCCCGTGTGCTGCAGGCACTTCTGGCGCGATGGGAGCACCACCCGCGCGTCGACCTGGTGACCACCGACGGGTTCCTCTACCCCAACGCCGAACTGGTACGACGAAACCTGATGGGCCGCAAGGGTTTCCCGGAAAGCTACGACCGTCGTGCGCTGATGCGGTTCGTGACGACGGTCAAGTCCGGCGCGGAGTACGCGTGCGCGCCGGTGTACTCGCATCTGCTCTACGACATCGTGCCCGGTGAGAAACAGATCGTCCGGCATCCGGACATCCTGATCCTCGAGGGCCTCAACGTGCTGCAGACCGGGCCGACGTTGATGGTGTCCGACCTGTTCGACTTCTCGGTCTACGTCGACGCTCGCATCGACGACATCGAGAAGTGGTACATCGATCGGTTCCTCGGCTTGCGCACGACGGCGTTCGCCGACCCGGCCTCGCACTTTCACCACTACGCCACGCTCACCGACGAGCAGGCCGTGTTCGCCGCCAGCGACATCTGGCATTCGATCAACCGGCCGAACCTGATCGAGAACATCCTGCCGACCCGGCCACGGGCGACGCTGGTCTTGCGCAAGGACGCCGACCACTCGATCAACCGGCTGCGCTTGCGCAAGCTGTAGCCGGCTATCGGTTGATCCGGCGCCAGCCCTGGTACTGCAGTTCGGCGAACGCCAGCGTGTACACGCCGGTGGCCAGCGTCAGGACCACGCCGATCGTGGTGAGCGGGAACACATTCGAGATCACGAGCACGACCGCTGCGACGGCGTAGAGGACGTTGGCCACAATCACCGCCATGCCAGCCGCCTTCAGCGACTGCAGCGCCGCCAGACCCAGCACTGCTGCCCCGTAGGCGATGAAGAACGCCGCCATTCCGTACTCGAAGGCGACGGTGGTGCCCGACGTGTCGGCCAGCCAGCCCGCGAGCGGAAGGGCCGCGATACCGGCGAGGCCGGTGAGGATCGCGTCGGCACGCATCGCGAAACGCAGTAGGGCGTCCGTCGACTCGTTCAGCCGTTCTGAGAGTGCGGTCATGATGGTTTCCTTATCTTGTGGGGGCGAGGGACCGTTCCGGAGCCGACGCCGCAACCTCTGACGACGGCGGCTCCGGACCAGTCATGAGGGGGTCACGTCAGGCGACGCACCCCGAGGTACTGGGCGTAGGCGAATGCGAGGGTGACGGCGGTGAACCCGGCGATGCCCGCAACGCCGGCTTCGGTCAGCGGCAGCACGCCGGTCGCCAGCACCGCGGTCACGACGAGCGCGAAGACGATGTTGCCGACCAGCACGCCGACACCGACGCGGCGGACGTCGGACATCCCGGCCGCCAGGAACAGTGCGGCGCCGTAGCCGACGAGCGCGGCGCCGGCGATCCACTCGCTGGTGGCCGACAGACCGCTCAGTCGGGACAGCGGGTCGGCGGCCATCGCGATGACCAGGCCGAGACCCCCGCACAGCGTCGCGTCGGCACGCAGTGCCACGCGCAGCAGCGAGTCGGTGGTATCGCCTTCGCCGGTGGTGTTTACCAGGTGGGTGGTTGCGGTGGTCATGTCACCGACAGTGCTCAGATGCCGCTGCCAGATCGACGCAGAACGCTGCCAGCTACTGCCAGCCGCAGGTCACGTGGGTATCGGGCCCAACGCCGGCGCCGATGCGGATGCGCGTCAGTCCTGAGCGGCCACCAGGTTGCCGCGCAGATCGGCAGCGATCAGCCGCGCGGCCGCGTTCTGCCAGTTGTGCAGCGACCGCTGGGGCACTTCGGTGACGAACCACTGCCAGGCCTGGCGGGCCACGGGGTCGAGTCCCGTCGCGGTGGCGTTCTGCGCATAGGCCCGCACCCCGGCGACATACGGGAAGTACAGCGAGTTGTAGTGCCGCCACTCCTCGGTGGTGCCGAACTCGCCGCCGTCGCGGGGTTTGAGCCGGGCGATGCGCTCGGCCAGCAGCGCCTTGAGTTCGGTCGCCCGCTCCAGCGGTTGGCCGGAGGCGCCGCGCGAGGCCAACCGCTGGTCGATGATCGGCAGGTTGGTGAGCGGGCTGGCGATCAGCTTGGACAGGTCGCCGTAGTGCCCGAGCGCGCGGCGGGTGAGGCGGACGAACGTCTGCTCGTCGATGCCGTCGAGCGGATTGTCCTTGCGCAGCGGCAGCGCAGCCTCGGTGCTGCGCAGGGCGGCGCGGTCGGCGCGCAGGGCGGGCGAGCGCGAGAACGCCAACCGGTCGAGCACACCTGCCAGCGGGTCGGCCAGGACGTTGATCGCGATCGCGACCGCCAGGCTGGTGAACAGCAGCACCGTCAGCGCGGTGTCGTGACCGGTGACCGCCAGACCGATCAACGCCTGACCGCCGAACAGCACCGCCACCACCGTCGTCGCCGCGAACGAGCGCAGCATGTCGGCGCGCAACGCCTGCCCCTCGTCGAACGCATCCCCGATCGCGACCGCGACACCGAGCAGCGCCACGTCGAAACCCGTCGAAGCGAGCGCCAACCAGCTGGGCACCAGCCCCAGCGGGATGATCAGGATCGCGTTGCCCAACGCGAAGAACAACGTCGCGACCACCACGAAACCGACCACCGGGACCGGCTGCGACTGGCGCAGCACCGCGTACACCATGGCGCCAAGCGAGGGCACCGAGACCGCCGCGAACATCACCCAGTGGCCAAGGCGCAACGGGCCGTCGACGCTTCCGGCCATCGCGGCGCCGACGAACGCGGTCGCGGCCACCGCGGCGACCAGGCCGAGCTCACCGGCACGGCCACGCCAGGTGTCGCGGGGCCGGGACAGCTCGAGGAGCACCGCGAACCAGGCGATGCCCGGCACGGCGACGAGGTAGACCTCGATGCGGCTGAGCACATCGGCGCCGCTGACGGTCCGCACGGCATCCAGCGCGACCACCGCCGCGAAGCTCGTCAACCCGATCGCGGCCAGCACGAGCACAGGCTTACGCGGGTCGCGGGCCAGCAGATACAGCCCCAACCACCAGCTGAGCGCGAAGACCACCGCCGACAGCGCAGCCATGTTCTCAGTGTTCCATCAACTACGGCGTCACATCACATTCCGTACCGGCGATGGCGCACGGTGTAGTCGCGCAGCGCGCGCAGGAAGTCGACCCGCCGAAACGCCGGCCAGTAGGCGTCGGTGAACCACATCTCGGAGTACGCGCTCTGCCACAGCAGAAAGCCCGACAGCCGCTGCTCCCCCGAGGTGCGGATCACCAGGTCGGGGTCCGGTTGTCCGGAGGTGTAGAGGTTCTCCGAGATCGCGTCGATGGTGACGGCCTCGATCAGCTGTTCAGCGGTGCTGCCGTTGGCCAGCTCCTTGCTCAGCAGCTGACGGACGGCGTCGACGATCTCCTGGCGCCCGCCGTAACCGACGGCGAGGTTGACGTGAAAGCAGTCCGGACCCGAGTCGGTGGACCCGACCGCGTCACGCAGCCGGCGCGCGGGCTCCTCGCCGATCAGCTCCAGATCGCCGACGGTGCGCACACTCCAGTGGTTGGCGGGCGCGCAGATCTCCTCGACGACGTCGGTGATGATGTCGATCAGCGGGGACAGTTCGTCGGGCGCACGCTGCAGGTTCTCGGTGGACAGCAGATAGACCGTCGCCATCTCGATGCCGGTCTCCTGACACCAGCGCAGCATGTCGGCGATCTTTCTGGCGCCCATCCGGTAGCCGACGCTGACGTCGTCGTGTCCAAGGTCACGTGCCCATCGGCGGTTGCCATCACACAAAACGGCAATATGGCGCGGCAGTTGGGATTTGGACCGTGCCAGCTCCTGGCGCAGCCGCATCTCATACAGCCGATAGGCCGGCTCTTTGAGTCGCGGGGGAATGAGCTCCACGAAGATCCAGACTACTGTGAGGTTCGAAAACCCCCATGGCATTAGTGGAGGTGACATGACCCGATCCATCGACAGCACCGATTCCGATATGTCCCGCGACCCGCAGAACCCTGCGGAGGACTTTCCGGAAGCCGTTGTCGACGGTCTCGCCAATTTCATCGGTAAGCCGCGCGCACGGGGCTGGATACACGTGTACGCGGCGGGGATCGCAGCCATCTGCGGCGCCACGCTGGTGTCGGTGTCGTGGTCGGTCCAGTCCACGCGCGCGGGCGTCGCGACGCTGATCTACACGCTCACCATCGTGGCGATGTTCGCGGTCAGCGGCGCGTACCACCGGGTCGACTGGAAGTCGCCGACCGCACGCAAGTGGATGAAGCGACTCGACCACTCGATGATCTTCGTGTTCATCGCGGGCAGCTATACGCCGTTCGCCTTGCTGGCGTTGCCACAGACCGACGGCATGGTGCTGTTCTGGATCGTGTGGGGTGGTGCGATCGCGGGCGTGCTGCTCAAGTGCTTCTGGCCGTCGGCGCCGCGGTGGGTCGGCGTGCCGCTCTACATCCTGCTGGGCTGGGTGGCGGCGTGGTTCGTCGGACCGATCACGCACGGTGCGGGAGTGGCCGCGCTCGTGCTGCTGATCGTCGGGGGCGCGCTCTACAGCATCGGCGGTGTGCTCTACGCGCTCAAGTGGCCCAACCCGTGGCCGACGGTGTTCGGCCATCACGAGTTCTTTCATGCGTGCACCGCGGTGGCAGCGATCTGCCACTACATCGCGATGTGGTTCGCGGTCTTCTAGAGCTGGGTGACGTTTTCGGGGGTCCAGTAGGCCTTCATCGACGCGATCTTGCCCTCCTCGTTGAAGGTCATCACGCTGATGATCTCGATGCGCATCTTGTTCTCGCCGAGGTCGATGGTCAGCGCCCAGAAGAACGCCGCCTCGTTGCCCAACGCCCGCAGCGTGACGACGTCGGCCTGGGCGCCCGTCGTGGGGAGCGCGTCGTAGAAACCGCGGATCGCCTTGCGGCCTATGTGCACCTCGCCGCCAACCGGATCCTCGACGGTGCCGTCGTCGGCGTACAACTCGGCGATGTCATCGGCCTTACCCTGCGCAGCCAGTTCGAGGTAACGGGTGACGGTCTTGGCGTTGTCTTCCGGCGTCGGCATGCGCCGAACGCTACACGGACGCGCCCAGGGCGGCAGCGAGTTCCGGCGCCGTGGTGACCGGCAGGTCGCACGTTCTGCCACGGCACACATAGGCGGCGTCGGCGCCGCCGACGCGGTCGCGGTCGATCAGCAGTTCGGACGAATTCACCACGCCGCCGACGACGACCGCTCCGCCCGGCGCGAGCCGCCGCGCTGCCGACAACAGTTCCGACCGGCCAGGGTCACACGCCACTGCGATCTGGATCGGCCCGCGCACCGCCGCCTCTGCGACGGCGAGCCAGTGTCCACCCGAGCGCGGCAGCCGGGTCAGGATCGGCGTGGCCGCCGCCAGAGTGGCCTCGGCCGCCGCGCCGTAGCGATCCGCCCGCCAGGCGGGGGCGAGGTGCGCTGCGGTGAGCAGCGCCTCGGCGATCAACGACGCACCCGATGGTGTCGCACCGTCGAGCGGATCGGCCGGCCGCACCATCAATGCCTCGGCGTCGTCGGCGGTGTCGAACCACCGGCCGGGCCGGCCCGGGTCGGCGAAGTGCTCGAGCGCGATGTCGAGCAGCGTCATCGCGGCCTCCAGCCAGTCCGGGTCACCCGTCATCTGGTGAACGGTCAGTAGGCCGGTGGCCAACGCCCCATGGTCTTCGAGAATCCCGGCGCTGTCGCCGACCGCACCGCCGAGGCTCGCCCGCCGCAGTCTGCCGTCGACGACGTGCAGATTCCACACGCCGCGCGCACAATTCGTTGCGGCGGTGAGCAATTCGGGCCGGTCGAGCGCGACAGCGGCTTCGGCGAGCGCCGTGATCGCCAGCCCGTTCCACCCGGTGACGACCTTGTCGTCGCGGCCGGGTTGCGGCCGGGTGAGCCGGGCCGCCAGCAGCGCTGCCCGCACACTGACGAACCGGTCCTGGTCGTCGGGGTCGCGCGGCAACTGCAGCACCGACGCACCCTGCTCAAATGTGCCCACCTCGGTCACGGCGAAAAGCTCTGCCGCCCACTGCCCGTCGTCGTCACCGAGGAACCCGCGCAGTTGCGCGGGGGTGAAGACGTACGTCAGGCCTTCCCCCCCGTCCGCGTCGGCATCCAGCGACGACGTGAACATGCCGTCGGCGCCGAGTTCGTCGATGATGAATGCGGCTGTTTCGACGGTTACCTTGTGCGCCAACGGATTTCCGGTACGTCGCGCCCAATGGGCGTACACCCGCAACAGTAGGGCGTTGTCGTAAAGCATCTTCTCGAAGTGCGGAACCACCCAGGCCGCGTCGACGCTGTAGCGGGCGAAGCCGCCCGCCAACTGATCGTAGATTCCGCCGCGGGCCATCGCCGTGCAGGTCCGCTCGACGGTTTCGATGGGCATGATGTCGCCCGTGCGTTCGTGATTGCGCAGCAGACCCTCGAGCAACGCCGATGGTGGAAACTTCGGTGCGCCAGCGGGATTGGTGGCGAATCCACCGCGAGCGACGTCCTCGTCCTGCAGCACCGCGGCAACGGCGTGGTCGCACAGCGCGGGCTGCAACGGCGGTCCCCCGCCGGGCAACCCGGCCGCCATCGTCCGCAGTTCCTCGGTGATCTTCTCGGACGCCTGCTCGACTTCGCCGCGGCGGTTGTGCCAGGTGTCGATGACCGCGGCCAGCAGCTGGAGGAAGGTCGGCTTCGGGTAGTACGTCCCGCAGAAGAACGGCCTGCCGTCGGGAGTGAGGAAGCAGGTCATCGGCCAGCCACCCTGCCCCGTGAGCGCAACAGTCGCGCTCATGTACACCGCATCGAGGTCGGGACGCTCCTCGCGGTCGACCTTGATGCAGACGAAGCCGTCGTTCATCACCGCGGCGACCTCGTCATCGTCGAACGACTCGTGGGCCATGACATGACACCAGTGGCAGGCCGCGTAGCCGATCGACAGCAGGATCGGCACATCGCGGTCGGCAGCCTCGGCCAGCGCCTCAGGCGTCCATTCGCGCCAGTGCACCGGGTTGGCGGCGTGCTGACGCAGATACGGGCTGGTGGCCCGCGAGAGTGTGTTAGCCCCCGGGCTCACGTTTCGTCCCGTCGGGCGGCGCATCGGACTCGATCGGCGCCTGGGGCTCGTCGGGCGGCTCGGCGATCTGGTCGGCTTCCGCATCCGGCGGGTCGAACGAGTCCGGCACCTTGCGCAGCTGCCGGTTCATCGACCGGACCAGCAGGAACGTGCCGACCAGCAGCAGCACCACGATCAGCAGGCCCAACGGGCTGGCCTTGCCGAAGTCCGGTCCGGTGTCCCTGGGTGGTTCCTGCTGGGCCAGCAGGTCGACGGCGAGCAGGAGGTTCATCGGCCCTCGATCCCGGCGAAGAGGTCGTCCTCAGGAAGCGATACGGGCACGCGCGAGCGGGCCAACTCGAACTCCTCGGTGGGCCAGAGCCGTTGCTGCCATTCGATCGGCGCGCGGAAGAAGTCCCCGTTGGGGTCGATCTGGGTGGCGTGCGCGCGCAACGCGTCGTCGCGCAGCGCGAAGTACTTGGCGCACTCGACGCGGGTGGTCACCCGCTTGGCGAAGATGTCGTGCTCGGGATCCCAGTGCTTGAGCCACTTCTCGAACGGGCCGACCTCCCCGTGTTTGGCGAACTCGTCCTGCAGCAGCTGCATCCGCTGTCGCACGAAGCCGTGCGTGTAGTACAGCTTCTGGACATCCCACGGCTCGCCGGCGTCGGGGAACAGGAGGTGGTCACCGGCGGCGTCGTAGGCACCCATCGACACCTGGTGGCACCTGATGTGGTCCGGATGCGGATAGCCGCCGTTCTCGTCGTAGGTGGTCATCACGTGTGGCCGGAACTCGCGCACGACGCGCACCAGCGCCTCCACCGGTTGCTCGAGCGGCACCACCCCGAGGCAGCCTTCCGGCAGCGGCGGAAGCGGGTCGCCTTCGGGCAGGCCGGAGTCGACGAAGCCGAGCCAGCGGTGCTCGACGCCGAGGATCTCGGCGGCCTTGGCCATCTCGTCGCGGCGGATCTCGGCCATCCGGCCGTGCACCTCGGGCAGGTCCATGGCCGGGTTGAGGATGTCGCCGCGCTCGCCGCCGGTGAGCGTGACCACAAGCACACGCACACCCTCGTCCACGTACCGAGCCATGGTGGCGGCACCCTTGCTGGACTCGTCGTCCGGGTGGGCGTGCACCGCCATCATCCGCAGTTCACTCAACCTGCTCTGCCTTATCATCGCGCTGTCGTCTCCGGCGATATCAACCCGCGGAGACGTCTCAATAGTCCCTATAGTTCCAGTTCTGTAGATCTATCCGACCGACGGGCATAGAAAACCAGATGATCGAGCGCCCCGCCGCACGCTACGGCCGCCAGCGGCTGCCCGGTAACCGCCGCCGTTGGGTCGCGGTCGCGTTCACGTTGCTCGCGCTGGCGGTGGGGGTGACGGTCGCCGTGGTGGCGTTCGGACGGTTCGAGAGCGAGCCCGTGACGGGCGAGCTGGGCGCCTACGAACTGGTCGACGACGAGACGGTGTCGGTCACGATCAGCGTCACCCGCGAGGACCCGTCCCAGCCGGTCGTCTGCATCGTGCGCGCCCGCTCCATCGACGGCGCCGAGACGGGCCGTCGGGAGGTGCTGGTCCCGCCGGCCTCGCAACAGACGGTGCAAGTGACCGCACCGGTCAAAGCGACCCGCCAGCCCGTGATCGGCGATATTTACGGGTGCGGAACCGACGTGCCGTCGTATCTGGTGGCCCCTTGAAATCATGCTGATTCGTCGGTCCGGCAAACGGCGAACTGCGAATTCGTGAAATCCGATTGGCCCGTCGGTGCTACCATGGTCGGGTACACGGTTCCTGCTGGAGCCGTGTATTGCTGCATTTGGTGCTGTGCTTGAGCACGTGAACCGCGGCAATACACGTCAAGCCCCGGCGCCGTACCACGAGACGTCTTACGCGAGAAAAGCGCGAGCACGCCGCAAGACCCAGAAGGACAGGAGCGCGACGATATGACCGATACGCAGGTCACCTGGCTTACCCAGGAGGCATTCGACCGGTTGAAGGCGGAGCTCGACCAGCTGATCGCCAACCGGCCCGTCATCGCCGCCGAGATCAATGACCGCCGCGAAGAGGGTGACCTCCGCGAGAACGGCGGCTACCACGCCGCCCGCGAGGAGCAGGGCCAGCAGGAGGCCCGGATCCGTCAGCTGCAGGAACTGCTCAACAGCGCCAAGGTCGGCGAGGCGCCCAAGCAGTCCGGCGTCGCGCTGCCCGGCTCGGTGGTCAAGGTGCAGTACGGCGACGACGAGAGCGACACCGAGACCTTCCTGATCGCCACCCGCCAAGAGGGCATCAGCGACGGCAAGCTCGAGGTGTACTCGCCGAAGTCCCCGCTGGGCGAGGCGCTCCTCGACGCGAAGGTCGGCGACGTGCGCACCTACACGGTGCCCAGCGGCAGCACGGTCAAGGTGAAGCTGCTCGAGGCCGAGCCGTATCACGCCTGACGGCCCGGCCCACTCCCAGCCGAATTCGAGTCGCGGACCGGATGCGGTTTAGCATCCGCTCATGGCGCAGATCGCCGAGGACCTTTTCCTGCTGCTGCTCGACAACGCTTCGGCGCAACCGGTTCTCGACCGTCCGCGCCGGGAGCGGGTGTTGGCCGCCGCGGTGCTGCTCGACCTGGCCCTGGCCTGCCGAATCCGCCCGTCGGTCGACGGTGACCCGGTCGAACCGGGCCGCCTGATCGCGTTGTCGGTGGCCGGCGCGACGGACCCGGTCGCAGAACCGGCGTTTTCGCTGTTGCAGCGCCGCCCGTTGCGGCCCCGATCGGCGGTCAAGCGGCTGGCCAAGCACACCGAAAGCAACGTCGTCGGCCATCTGGAGCGAACCGGTCAGATCCGACGTATCCCTCTGCCGGACAAGCGGTTCGGACACGAGTTCGCATGGCCGCTGACCAACCGCAACCGCGTCGGCCACGCGCGCTCGGCGCTGTTGTCGGCGCTGTTCGATCGCAGGCCGCCGGGCCCGACCGCAGCCGCGATCATCACGCTGCTGCACGCGATCGACGGTCTGGGCGCACTGCTCAGCCTCAATGACCGGGGCTGGCGGTGGGTGCATGCCCGCGCCGGCGAGATCGCGCTGGGCAGCTGGGTCGAAGAGTCACCGACGGCGCTGCCCGAGATGAACCTGGCGGTCACGGCCTCGGCGCTGCGCCCGGCGCTGACCTAGCCGCTAGCTCAAAGCCTGCTCAAGGTCGGCCAGCAGATCCGCGACGTCCTCGATACCGACCGACAGCCGCACCAGGTCATCGGGGACCTCCAGTTGGGAACCGGCGGTCGACGCGTGGGTCATGGCGCCGGGGTGCTCGATCAGCGATTCGACGCCGCCCAACGACTCGGCGAGAATGAAAACCTCTGTGCGGGAACACAGTTTGCGCGCGGCCTCCGCTCCCCCGCGCAGTCGCACGGAGATCATGCCCCCGAAGCCGGTCATCTGCCTTGCCGCGACCTCGTGGCCCGGATGCGTGGGCAGCCCCGGGTAGAGCACGGTCTCGATCGCGGGATGTCCCTCGAGGAACTCGGCGATGACGGCCGCGTTGTCACTGTGCCGCTGCATGCGGATCACTAGTGTCTTCAGGCCGCGAAGGGTGAGGTAGGCGTCGAAGGGTCCGGGCACCCCGCCCGCACCGTTCTGCAGGAAGGCGAACGCGGCGTCGAGTTCCTCGTCGTTGGTCAGCAGCGCGCCGCCCACCACGTCGGAGTGCCCCCCGATGTACTTGGTGGTCGAGTGCAACACGATGTCGGCGCCCAGCAGCAGCGGCTGCTGCAGCGCGGGTGAGGCGAAGGTGTTGTCCACCAACACTTTCACATTCGACGTCGCCGCGATCTGCGCGATCGCGCTGATGTCGGCGATCGACAGCAGCGGGTTGGTCGGCGTCTCGACCAGGATCAACCGGGTGTTCGGCGTGATCGCCGCGCGCACCGCGTCCAGATCGGCGAGCGCAACGGCGGTGTAGTCGATGCCCCACTTGGTGAATACCTTGTCGATCAGCCGGAATGTCCCGCCGTAAGCGTCGTCGGGCATCACCACGTGGTCACCGGGCCGCAGAACCGCCCGCAACGCGCAATCCGTCGCCGCCATGCCCGAGGAGAACGCCCGCCCGTAGGCCGCGGCCTCCACCGCGGCGAGGGAGACCTCGAGCGCCGCCCGGGTGGGGTTGCCGGTTCTGGCGTATTCGTAGCCTCCGCGCAGCCCGCCGACGCCGTCCTGCGCGAACGTCGAGCTGGCGTAGATCGGCGCGTTGACGGCACCCGTGGTCAGATCGGGTCGGACGGCGTGGATGGCCTTCGTGGAAAGACCCTGAGTAGAAAGGCCCTGCGTTTCGTTCTTCGACATCACCGCTCAGCCTAGCCACGACTGTGCCGCATGCCGACCGGGTAGACATGTCCCATGAATTCTGCGACCCGCCTCGAGGACATGCTCGAGCTGGATTCCCTGCTCTCACCCGAGGACATCGAGCTGCGCCAGACCGTGCGCCGGTTCGGCGAACAGCGGCTGCGGCCGTTCATCGCCGAGTGGTTCGAAACCGGTCAGGTGCCGGTTCGCGAACTGGCCGCCGAGTTCGGCAAGCTCGGGCTTCTGGGCATGCACCTCAAGGGTTACGGCTGCGGCGGATCGACCGCGACGGCCTACGGCCTGGTGTGCCAGGAACTCGAGGCGGTGGACAGCGGGCTGCGCAGCCTGGTGTCGGTGCAGGGCTCGCTGGCGATGTTCGCGATCCACCGCTGGGGCAGCGAGGAGCAGCGCAACCAGTGGCTGCCTGCGATGGCCACCGGTGAGGCCATCGGGTGTTTCGGGCTGACCGAACCCGACTTCGGCTCCAATCCGGGCGGGATGCGCACGACCGCCAAGCGGGACGGATCGGACTGGATCGTGCGCGGTTCGAAGATGTGGATCACCAACGGGTCGGTTGCCGATCTGGCGGTCGTGTGGGCCCGAACCGACGACGGGGTCGCCGGATTCCTGGTGCCCGCCGGAACGCCGGGATTCTCCGCGACCGACATGACACACAAGTTGTCGCTGCGGGCCTCGGTCACCTCGGAATTGCACCTCGACGACGTCCGGTTGCCGGCCGACGCGAAGCTTCCCGACGCGCGCGGACTGTCCGGGCCGCTCAGCTGCCTGTCGGAGGCCAGGTTCGGCATCGTGTTCGGCAGTGTCGGCGCCGCCAGGGACTGCCTGCAGAGCGCGCTCGACTACGTCGGCACACGGGAGGTGTTCGACAAACCGCTGGCGGGCTACCAGCTGACTCAGGCCAAAATCGCCGATATGGCAGTCGAACTCGGCAAAGCTCAACTCCTCGCCCTTCACCTCGGCAAGCTCAAGGACGAGGGCAAGATCAAGCCCGAGCAGGTCAGCCTCGGTAAGCTGAACAACGTCCGCGAGGCCATCCAGATCGCCCGTCAGTGTCGAACCCTGTTGGGCGCCAACGGGATCACCCTGGAGTATCCGGTCATCCGGCACGCCAACAACCTGGAGTCGGTGCTGACGTACGAGGGCACCTCGGAGGTGCATCAGTTGGTCATCGGAGAGGCGCTGACCGGCGTCAGCGCCTTCCGATGATCGGTTACTGCTGCGGGGTGACTTGAGGCGGCGGACCGGGCGGTAATGGTTGCGGGTTGAGGTCGGCCACCTGGCCCCCGCTGAGCTTGCGATAGGCGTACACCTCGATGAGCGCGACCAGCGGAAGCGCGACGAGCAGACCCACGCCGCAGAGCAACGCCCCGACGACCGTGATGGCGAAGACAGCCAGCAATGTCAGCAGCACCTGACCGAAGTTATTCTTCGCGATGTCGAAGCTCGTTTTGATCGCGTCGATCGGCGAGAGGTTGCGGTCCAGCAGGGCGATCACGGTGAACATCGTGAAGATGGTCACGATGAAACCGGGAACGAAGCACAGCGCATAGCCGATTGAAGAAAGGAATCCGACGATCAGGCTGGCGATGATGACGCTGCCCACGCTACGCGGTTTGAAGAACGATCCGATATTTACCGGTTGACCGTTGGCGATACGCAACATGCCATTGTAGTAGGCGGATTGGATAGCTCCGCCTACGACGAGGGAGACTAGCCAGCCGACAATGGTGATGGTGAGGCTGGCGGGTCCAGACACATTGAACGAGAAGGCAAAACCATCGCCGTCGGACGTGTAACTGGTCGATTCCGGTTCCACGAGGGCCGACAGGACGCCAAATAGCACCTGTAGCAGGGCGATGATCAGCCCGTAGACCAGCGTCGGAACGATCAGTGCGGCGGCATTGGAGGTGAACTTCCCCCACGCCCACGAGAACGCCTGTCCGACGCTATACCTCTGAACGCCAGGGTATCCCGGCTCACCCGGCGGCGGATAGCCGCCTGGAGGCGGGTAACCGGCCTGCCCCGGTGGCGGATAACCAGCACCTGGCGGTGGATACCCGCCGGGTGACGGAGGAGGTGGGTAACCCCCGGGTGGCGGCGGGGGCGGATAACCACCGGGTGGTGGCGGAGGATTGTATTCCGGCGGAGGGGGCGGTTGATCAGTCATGTGACCTTCCCGGTTGACTACAGCGGTAAGCAGACGGTGGAGACGAGTTTATCCGCATTGGTCTGCCGTTTGGCGTCCCACAGCGGGAACAAATAGCCGATATAGCAGATCGCGGCGTCGATGGTATGCGCCAGTTGCCGCAGGATCGACATAGCGAACCCGATTGGCTGCCCGGTCTTTTCACTGACTACCTTGAAGTTCTGCATCGACTTGCCGATGCTGGAGCCGGTGGTCCCCTGGCGGTAACCGTAGTTCCAGATCACGTATGTAAGAACGAGTACCGGAGCGATGAGGGCGGCCGACGCCTGCCCCAGCATCGACGGCTCCATCACGCAGATCTCACGCATGTCGGTTTCTGAATACTCTGTCACGCAGGTGGTTTCCTGCGTTGCGAGTAACACGGCCCAGCCGATGCCGAGGATGAGGAACGTGGGGATGTTATCGATCAGCCATGCCAAGACGCGAGTGAACCAGGGCGTGTAAGCCTCTCTCGGTAGTGCTTGAACCGGTTGCGCTGGAGGTGGATAGCCGGTCACCATTTGCGGTGGCGGAGTTCCGCCGCCCTGCGAACCGTCGGGTGAAGACGGACCGCTTGCCGGAGGCGGCGGTTCATCGCTCATGGACGGCTCCAGTCAATGGCTTAGCTGGGATCAAGCGTGCCTAATCTACCCGAGAAGCCGCTTTGTGCAGAGTTTTCTGTGCGAAACACCGGCCCGATGACGGTGAGGCGCTAGCGAACCCGGCGCTTACTTCCATCAGACAGGAAACCGAGCAGGTCGTGGCGGGTCAGCACGCCGACGGGCTTACCCTCCTCGACCACCATCACCGCGTCACACTCGCGAAGTTCTTTCGCTGCGGCACTGACCAGTTCGCCGGCGCCGATCAGCGGCATCGGCGGGCTCATGTGCTCGGCCACCGCATCGGCGAGCTTGGCCCGTCCCTCGAACACCGCGGAGAGCAGTTCGCGTTCGGACACGCTGCCCGCGACCTCCCCGGCCATTACCGGCGGTTCGGCACCGACGACGGGCATCTGCGAGACGCCGTATTCGCGCAGGATCCCGATGGCGTCGCGAACGGTCTCCGACGGGTGCGTATGCACGAGGTCCGGCAACGCCCCCGACTTGCCGCGCAGCACTTCACCGACCGTGGACTCCTCCACCGACCCGTCCATCCGGCTACGCAGGAAGCCGTACGACGACATCCAATCGTCGTTGAAAACCTTTGCGAGATAGCCTCTTCCGCCGTCGGGCAACAGCACGACAACCAGTGCGTCGGGGCCGGCCTGTTCGGCGACCTTGTTGGCGGCCACCACTGCCATACCGCACGACCCGCCGACGAGCAGCGCCTCTTCGCGCGCCAGCCTGCGCGTCATCTCGAACGAATCGGCATCAGAAACCGCGATGATCTCGTCGGGCACCGCGGGGTCGTAAGCCTTGGGCCAGAAGTCCTCGCCCACGCCCTCCACCAGATACGGCCGTCCCGAGCCGCCGGAGTACACCGAACCCTCCGGATCGGCGCCGATGACCCGCACCTTGCCGTCGGACACTTCCTTCAGGTAGCGACCGGCGCCGGTGATGGTGCCCCCGGTGCCCACACCCGCCACGAAATGCGTGACCTTGCCGTCGGTGTCGGCCCAGATCTCCGGGCCGGTGGTCTCGTAGTGCGACTCGGGCCCCATCGGGTTGGAGTACTGGTCCGGCTTCCACGCACCGTCGATCTCCCCGACCAGCCGGTCGGAGACGCTGTAGTAGCTGTCGGGATGATCGGGTGGCACCGCGGTCGGACACACCACCACGTCGGCGCCGTATGCGCGCAGCACGTTGCGCTTGTCCTCGCCGACCTTGTCTGGGCAGACGAAGATGCACCTGTAGCCCCGCTGTTGGGCGATCAGCGCCAGCCCCACCCCCGTGTTCCCCGACGTCGGTTCGACGATCGTGCCGCCGGGCTTGAGCTCCCCGATGGCCTCGGCAGCGTCGATCATCTTGATCGCGATGCGGTCCTTCGAGCTGCCGCCGGGGTTGAGGTACTCGATCTTGGCCGCGACCATACCGGCCCCCGGCGGCACAACAGAGTTCAGCTGTACCAGGGGGGTATTGCCGATGAGTTCACTGACGTGCCGGGCGATCCGCATGACTCCATCGTGTCAGGCGACTCCCGCCGTCACCAGGTCGGCTACCAGGTGGCCTCGCGGATGTATTCGCCGATCTGGCGCAACGAGCGTTTCGCCTCGGGCACGATCGGCGCCGCGATCTGGAACACGTGCATCTGCCCCGGCCAGACGCGGACTTCGACCGGCACACCGGCCGCAGCCAGGCGCCGCGCGGCCTTGCGCGCATCGCTCACCAGTACCTCGGAGCCCGAGACGTGGATCAGCGTGCGGGGCAGCCCGGGTTCGATGTGGTCGAGCGGCTCGTAGACCTCTTCGGGCTTGCCATCCTTGCGACCATGCCGCGCCGCGTCCTCGATCAGGTCGACGAGCGCTTCGAACGCCCGTGGCGGGAACATCGCGTCGGTGCGGATGTTCGGGTGGTTGGCCCGCGCCTCGTTGTCGATCTCAAAGAGGGGCGACATCGTCACCATCGCGGCAGGCACCTCAGTCTTAAGGCCTTCGCGCTGCAGGCGTTCGGACAGGGCCAGCGCCAAGTAGCCGCCCGCGGAGTCCCCGGCCAGGACGATCTGGTCGGGCTCGTAGCCGTGCAGGCGCAGCCACTGGTAGGCGTCGTAGCAGTCGTCGATCGCCATGCCGACGGAGTGCTTCGGGATCATCCGGTAGTTGACGACCAGCACTGGACAATCGGCGTAGCCCGACAGCGCCTGCACCAGGCGGCCGTGCGAGTTGACACCGCAGGTCAGAAATGCGCCGCCGTGCAAGTAAAGGATGACGCCGCGTTTGCCGTCCGCGGGCAGCACACCGGGTGCCCGGACGAGTTGCGCAGTGCAATTCGGCAAAGAAATCGTGGCCCGCACGGTGCCCGGCGCAGGCCGCGCGATGCGCGAGACGAAGTCGACAAAACCCCAGGGCCACGGCAGCTTCGGCGCATAGCTGCCGATAGCTAGCGTGGGTCGAACAGTTAGCAGGGCCGCGAGCGATGCAAGCCGACCGCCAAGGCTCGGGCCGTCCTCGACGACCTCTACCGGCGCTCCGTCACTGACCGGGAACTTACGGGGCTTACGCGTGTGAGCGGGCGGTATGCCTCGCGGGCGAACATGGCTGGATTTGCTTGGTGCGGTCATTACAACCACCCCCTCCGACGTTTCAAGCCGCCGCGGTGCTGAGCACGCCTAATTTTCTGGACGTGACTCGCACCTTAGCTTGACAGCTTACGTTCGTTTCAACAATTAGTGAGTCATATTCGATACCGGAGTTGATACCGCAATGTGATCCCTTATCGCTTCTCGCCACGCGGATACCCCAGAAAAGCCACTTAAACTTGCCGACGTGGGCACACCACGACGGACGAGCACCATCGCCTTCGCAGCCGCGGCCACGCTCGCCTCGGTCGGTTCGGCCTATGTCGGGGCGCGCAACCTGCTGATCGGGCAGGCCGATCAGGCTCGTCGGGTCATTCCGCACGCGTGGGACATCCCGCCCCGCGCCGACGGCGTCTACGCACCCGGCGGCGGTCCCCTCGAGCGCTGGCGCCGTGAAGTGCCGTTCGACCTGCATCTGATGGTCTTCGGCGACTCCACCGCAACCGGTTACGGCGCCTCCTCCGCCGAGGAGGTGCCCGGAGTCCTGCTCGCGAGGGGTCTGGCCGAGGTCTCCGGTAAGCGGATCCGGCTGAGCACCAAGGCGATCGTCGGGGCGACGTCGAAGGGACTGTCGGGCCAGATCGACGCGATGTTCGTCGCGGGCCCACCGCCCGACGCCGCGGTGATCATGATCGGCGCCAACGACATCACCCGGCCTAACGGCATCCGACCGTCGGCGCGCCGACTGGGAAAGGCGGTGCGCAGGTTGCGGGCCGCGGGCGCCGTCGTGGTGGTGGGAACGTGCCCTGACTTCGGCGTCATCACCGCGATACCGCAGCCCCTGCGCGCGGTGACACGCAGCCGGGGCCTGCAGCTTGCCCGGGCTCAGACGGCTGCGGTGCGAGCCGAGGGCGGGGTTCCCGTGCCGCTGGCCGACCTGCTGGCGCCGCACTTCCGGACCACCCCCGACGTGCTGTTCTCGCCCGACATGTTCCACCCATCCGGCGCCGGCTATGCGCTGGCAGCCAACCAACTGCTGCCCGCGCTGTGTAATGCGTTGAGCGACTGGCTCGGTGGCGCGTCGCCGGAGTTACCGTGGCGGACGCGCTCGGGTGAGGGCTTCGCGCTGCTGGCCCGGGTGGGCGGGTTGAGCCGGCTGTGGCGGCGGTCGACTGGGGTCCCCGCACCCATCGTGGCGTCCGCGAGCTAGGTTCTCCCCATAGCCGTCAATGCGAGGAGACACCATGCCTGAAGCCGTCATTGTCGCGACCGCGCGGTCGCCGATCGGCCGCGCCGCGAAGGGTTCGCTGGTCGACATCCGTCCCGACGACCTGGCCGCGCAGATGGTGCGCGCGGTGCTGGACAAGGTGCCCGCACTGGATCCGCGGGAGATCGACGACCTGATCATGGGCTGCGGCCAGCCCGCAGGCGAGGCCGGCTTCAACGTCGGCAGGGCGGTGGCCGTGCAGCTCGGCTACGACTTCCTGCCGGGGACGACGGTGAACCGCTACTGCTCGTCGTCGCTGCAGACCACGCGCATGGCGTTCCACGCGATCAAGGCCGGCGAGGGACATGCGTTCATTTCGGCTGGCGTGGAGACGGTTTCGCGGTTCCCGAAGGGTACGGCGGACGGTTGGCCCGACAGCAAGAACCCGTTGTTCGCCGACGCGATGAGCCGCTCGGATCAAGCGGCCGCCGGTGCCGAGGAGTGGCACGACCCGCGCGAGGACGGCTTGCTGCCGGATGTCTACATCGCGATGGGCCAGACCGCCGAAAACGTGGCGCTGTACACCGGCATCAGCCGCGAGGACCAGGACCACTGGGGTGTTCGGTCGCAGAACCGGGCCGAGGAGGCCATCAAGAACGGCTTCTTCGAGCGCGAGATCGTCCCGGTGACGCTGCCCGACGGAACCGTCGTGTCCACCGATGATGGCCCTCGGGCCGGGACCACCTACGAGAAGATCAGCCAACTCAAGCCGGTGTTCCGGCCGAACGGCACCGTGACGGCCGGCAACGCCTGCCCACTCAACGACGGCGCCGCCGCGTTGATCGTCATGTCGGACACCAAGGCTCGCGAGCTGGGCCTGACGCCGCTGGCGCGTGTCGTCTCGACGGGGGTGAGCGGGCTGTCGCCGGAGATCATGGGTCTCGGCCCGATCGAGGCGACGAAGAAGGCGCTGGCCAACGCCGGCATGTCGATCGGCGATATCGACCTCTACGAGATCAATGAGGCGTTCGCGGTGCAGGTGCTCGGCTCGGCGCGCGAACTGGGCATGGACGAGGACAAGCTCAACGTCTCGGGCGGTGCGATCGCACTGGGCCATCCGTTCGGCATGACCGGCGCGCGGATCACCGCGACGCTGCTGAACAACCTGACGACCCACGACAAGACGTTCGGCCTCGAGACGATGTGTGTCGGCGGCGGCCAGGGCATGGCGATGGTGATCGAGCGGCTCTCCTAGCCCGCGAAGAGCCCGCGAAAACGAAAAGGCCCGGCACATTTCGTGCCGGGCCTTCTCGTCAAGCTGCTAATCGCTTTGGAAGTACGACAGCAGTCGCAGGATTTCGATGTACAGCCAGACCAGCGTGACGGTCAGGCCGAGCGCGACGCCCCACGCCGCCTTCTCCGGTGCACCGGCGCGGATCATCTGATCGGCCGAATCGAAGTCGATCAGGAAGCTGAACGCGGCCAGGCCGATGCAGACCAGCGAGAAGATGATCGCGATCGGACCACCGGCGCGCAGGCCCATGCCCTCGCCGCCGCCGACACCGAACATCGCCAGCACCAGGTTGCCGAGCATGAGCACCAGGACACCGAACAGGCCGGCGACGATCATGCGGGTGAACTTCGGGGTGACGCGGATGGCGCCGGTCTTGTAGACGACGAGCATGCCGAAGAACACGCCGAACGTGGCGAGCACCGCCTGGGTGATCAGCGCGCCCGCGCTGCCGCCCGCGATCTCGACACTCCTACCGAACACCCACGAGATGGCGCCCAGGAAAAGACCCTCCAGGCCCGCGTAGCTCAAGACGATCGCGGGGTTGTCCTGCTTGCGACCGAAGGTGGCCACCAGGACCAACACCAGGCCGCCGATCGCTCCGACCATCGCCAGCGGAAGGGCAATAGCCGGGTTCACCGCCGCCAGGAAGTAGGTGACCACTGCGACGGCCGCCAACACCGCCAGCGTGACGCCGGTCTTGGTGACGACATCGTCGATGGTCATCGGGCGGGCAACGCCGGCCTGGCGCTGCTCCGGGTACTGCGTCACATAGGGGTCGGCGTGGACCGCCTGCGTACCGTAGGCGGCGGCCCCTGTTCCGAACTGCGCATATCCGCCCTGCGACTTTGGCAGGGATCGAAATACGGGGTTGCTGGATTCCCGCACCGTGGGTTCCTCTCCTGATGATGTCGATCGTCAATCGGCGAACACACCGTCAACGAATCATGTCCCTGGTCGGTTCCCGGCCGCGCCGATCACTTTCCCAGCTGGTTCACGAGAAACCCTACCCAAAGCATTCGCAGGTCGGGCAACGTTCTAGATTGCATACTCGTGGGCGAAAACGAGGATGTCCTAGTAACCGTTGACCGCGGCGTCGGCCTGATCACCCTCAACCGGCCCAAGGCCATCAATTCGCTGAACCACTCCATGGTCACCGCGATGTCGCGTGTGCTGGCCGAATGGGCCGACGACGATGCCGTCACCGCCGTCGTCGTCGACGGCGCCGGCGAACGCGGCCTGTGCGCGGGCGGCGACATCGTCGCGCTCTATCACAGCGCCAGGGCCGAGGGACCTGACAAAGGGCGTGAAGCGCGCCTCTTCTGGTACGACGAATACCTGCTCAACGCCCAGATCGGCCGGTTCGCCAAACCGTATGTCGCCCTGATGGACGGCATCGTGATGGGCGGCGGCGTCGGGGTCAGCGCCCACGGCAGCGTGCGCGTCGTCACCGACACCACCAAGATGGCGATGCCGGAGGTCGGCATCGGCTTCGTTCCCGACGTCGGCGGCACGCTGATCCTGTCGCACGCACCCGGGCTACTCGGCTACCACGCCGCGCTCACGGGCGCGAACTTCGACGGAGCCGACGCGATCGCGATGGGTTTCGCCGACCACTTCGTCCCCCACGACAAGCTCGCCGACTTCAAGGCCGCGATCCTCGCGGCCGGGATCAATGACGCACTGGCCGCCCATGCCATCGAGCCACCGCCGAGTGACCTTCTGCGGCAACGCGAATGGATCGACCGCTGTTATGCCGGTGAGACCGTCCTCGACATCGTCGCGGCCCTGCGCTCCCACGAAGACGCGGCTGCCGGCGAGGCGGCCGACCTCATCGAGAGCCGCTCGCCCGTCTCGGTTTCCGTCGCGCTGGAAGCCCTGCGCCGCGCCGCCGAACTCGACACACTCGAAGACGTGCTGCGCCAGGAATACCGGACCTCGTGCGGGGCCCTGCGCTCCCACGACTTCGTCGAGGGTATCCGCGCCCAGGTTGTCGACAAGGACCGCAATCCGAAATGGTCGCCCGCCTCGTTGGCGGCGGTCACCACAGCCGACGTGGAGGACTACTTCGCGCCGGCCGATCGCGAACTGGAGTTCAAAGATGAATGACGACACCAGCTTCTCCACTATTCTCGTCACGCGTGACGACCGTGTCGCGACCATCACGTTGAACCGGCCGAAGGCACTCAACGCGCTCAACAGCCAGGTGATGGACGAAGTCACCTCCGCGGCAGCCGATTTGGACAACGATCCGGCGATCGGCGCCATCATCATCACCGGTAACGAGAAGGCGTTCGCTGCCGGAGCCGACATCAAGGAGATGGCGAGCCTGTCGTTCGCCGACGTCTTCGCCACCGACTTCTTCGCAGCCTGGGGTTCGTTCGCCGCCACCCGCACCCCCACGATCGCCGCCGTCGCCGGCTACGCGCTGGGCGGTGGCTGCGAGTTGGCGATGATGTGCGATCTGCTGATCGCCGCCGACACCGCGAAATTCGGCCAGCCCGAGATCAAGCTCGGCGTGCTGCCCGGCATGGGCGGCTCGCAGCGGCTGACCCGCGCTATCGGCAAGGCCAAGGCCATGGACCTGATCCTCACCGGTCGCAACATGGGCGCCGAGGAGGCCGAACGAGCGGGCCTGGTATCCCGGGTGGTGCCCGCCGACACACTGCTCAACGAGGCCAACGCGGTCGCCAAGACCATCGCCGGAATGTCGCTGTCGGCATCGCGGATGGCGAAGGAGGCCGTCAACCGTGCCTTCGAATCGACCCTGGCCGAGGGCCTTCTGTACGAGCGCAGGCTGTTCCACTCCGCGTTCGCGACCGACGACCAGACCGAGGGCATGAACGCGTTCACCGAGAAGCGCCCACCGGCCTTCCGCCACCGTTAATCTGCGGTGGTGACCGACACCCGCGACGACACCGACACCACGGTCGAAGAGCCGCGGGAGAAGCCGGTCAAGACATCCAAGGACACGCCCTGGTGGGTGCGCAACTACACCTTCACCGGCACCGCGCTGGGCTTGGTTTTCCTGTGGCTGTCGATGACGCCGTCGCTGCTCCCGCGAGGTCCGCTGTTCCAGGGGCTGGTCAGCGGAGGCGCAGGCGCTTTCGGTTATGCACTCGGCGTGTTCGTGGTGTGGCTCGTGCGCTACATGCGGTCCAAGGACAGCAGCCCGCCCGCCCCGCGACAGGCCTGGATCGCCCTGGTGGTCATCGGCGTCATCGGCCAGATCCTGATGATCGTCTACTTCCACATCTGGCAGGACGAGGTCCGCGATCTCAACGGTGTTCCGCGTATGGGCTTCTGGGATCATCCTCTGACCGCCGTGCTGTCCATCGTGACGCTGTTCGTGCTCGTCGAGATCGGGCAGCTGATCGGCAGGCTCGTGCGCTTCCTGGTCCGGCAACTCGAACGCGTTGCACCGCCGAGGGTTTCGGCGGTTGTGGTGGTGGTGCTGCTGATCGCGCTCACCATCGCGCTGCTGAACGGCATCGTGGTGCGCTTCGCGATGAGTACGATCAACAACACGTTCGCGGCAGTCAACGACGAAACCGACCCGGATTTCACTGCGCCCACATCACCGTTGCGGTCCGGCGGTCCCCAGTCGCTGGCCAGCTGGGAATCCCTTGGCCACCAGGGCCGGATATTCGTGGCGGCGGGGCCGACGGTCGAGCAGTTGACGGAGTTCAACGGCCGGCCTGCCGTCGAACCGATCCGCGTCTACGCCGGTCTGCATTCCGCGGACGGAATCAAGGCCACCGCCGCGCTGGCGGCCCGCGAACTGCAGCGCACCGGCGGACTGGACCGCGACGTCGTCGCCGTGGCCACCACCACCGGCACCGGCTGGATCAACGAAGCCGAAGCCTCTGCGCTGGAATACATGTACAACGGCGACACCGCAATCGTGTCGATGCAGTACTCGTTTCTGCCGAGTTGGCTGTCGTTCCTCGTGGATAAGGAGAACGCACGACAGGCGGGTCAGGCGCTGTTCGAGGCCGTCGACGCGCTGATCCGAGAGATGCCCGAGGCGCAGCGACCGCGCCTGGTCGTGTTCGGGGAGAGCCTCGGATCATTCGGCGGTGAAGCGCCTTTCCTCGCGCTCAACAACCTCATCGCCCGCACGGACGGTGCCCTGTTCAGCGGCCCCACGTTCAACAACACGATCTGGACGCAGCTGACCCGTGACCGCGACCCCGGCTCCCCGATGTGGCTGCCAATCTACGACGACGGCGAGAACGTCCACTTCGCCGCCCGCGCCCAGGATTTGAGCCGGCCGGACGGCCCCTGGGGGGATCCGCGGGTGGTGTACCTGCAGCACGCGTCGGACCCGATCGCGTGGTTCAACCCGGATCTGCTGTTCGCCGAACCGGATTGGCTCAAGGAGCCGCGAGGTTACGACGTCTCCGGCCGGATGCAGTGGATACCCGTGGTGACGTTCCTCCAGGTGTCGGCGGACATGGCCGTGGCTGTGGATGTGCCCGACGGGCACGGTCACGTCTACGTCAGGGATGTGGCCAACGCGTGGGCGGCGATCCTGCAGCCGCCGGGCTGGAAACCGGAGAAGACCGAGCGCCTGCGGCCGCTGCTGAGCAGCGACGAGAAGGATTAGGCAAGAACGTCTTTCAACGCGTGATATCCGCCGATGACATCGGTCGCGCGGTGCAGTCCCAGATCGAGCAGCGCCGCCGCCGCCAGGCTCGAGGTGTAACCCTCCGAACACAGCACCACCCACTCGACGTCATCGCCGACGGCCTGTGGCAGCCGCGCCTCGCTGGTCGGGTCGCAACGCCATTCGAGCACGTTGCGTTCGATCACCAACGCTTCTGTCACCTCCCCCTCGCGTGCGCGTTGGGCTTGCGGACGGATGTCGACCAGGATCGCTCCGCGGTCCAACGCCGCGGGCACCTCGGCCGCGGGCAACCGGTGCAGGCGGGCGCGGGCGTCGTCCAGGATCCGGTCGATGCGACTTGTCACGATCACCCCTCCGGTCCATCGGTTAGCTCGGTCCGGTTGCGGCGCAACGTGTTCCGTTCCGTCACCTCGTAATACGACATCGCGGTCAACGGCGGCGAATAGGCATGCACGCTCAGCGCGGGCGCGACCGGGGCCGACGTGTCACCGTCGGGTGCCCACACCACGTCGTGCACCCACCCCAGCGGGAAGGCCGCCTGATCCCCGGCGTGCAGCCGGCGACGCCGCAACGCTCCACCATCCCAGCGGGTCTCACGCAATGCGCCCGAGATCACCGTCAGGGCCCCAAGAGAGCCGCCGTGGTCGTGCATCTCGGTCGACCGGTCGGGCACCCAGCTGATCAGCCAGATGTCGAGCTCGTCATCACCATGGAGGCGGGTGAACCAGCGTTCGTCGCGAGGCGGTCCGCCAGCAGGCAGCAGGTGGTTGTAGCGACCGGTGAGCACCTCGTCGGCGCAGCGGTCCGAAGCAAGCAACAGATCGGGCAGCCGCAGCCGCGTCGGTGCGGACACCGCGGGTGCGGCAGAGGGCAGAACTGCAGGGGAGGCCATGGGAGCTCCAAGAGAACCGGAAACGGGCAGGGGGCGGCGCTAGGGCCTTCAACACTCCTGACGTCCGGTCGTCATGAGGGCAAGCCTGGCATGGGCGTGCCATTCCAACCCGGCAGGAGGTGACGGTCCCGCACGCTCGGCGCCTGTCGTCGCAGGCCAGGCACGTATTTGCGGGGTCGGCGGATAGATTCACCGTGAGCGCAACCTCACCGATCGGTGCAGCCCGGTGTCTGTCACGGGCAAGCCGTTGCCTAGATTGACGGGCATGCGCATGCGTCACGGTGTCGCGGCGGCCGCAGTGATGGTGGGTGTCGTCGCGGGATGCTCGTCGGGTACCGAAGACACCTCCGAGCCGTCGGCCGACTCGACGCCCACGGCCACCAGCTCGGAAACGCCCACCGCGGCACCGGGTTCGGTCGCCGTCTCCCCCGACGGTGTCACCACCGCGGTCGGCGCTCCCGCCGACTCGACCGAGGAGGAGTACTTCAAGGCCTGCGCCACAGCGCGGCAGTGGATGGACGAACAGGGTGGTGACCCGAAGTCACAGATCGAGCCCTACCTCGGCATGGTGCAATCCACGGATTCGGCCGGGCCTGGAACGTACGACACACCATGGACGCAGTTGCCGCCGCCGCGTCAGGCCGCGGTCATCGTCGCCGTGCAGGCGGCGGCCGACGGCCTCTGCGCCTGAAACCGGCGGCCACAACCGGCGCCGGCAGGCGACAATGGCGGCATGGCTGGCAAGCGGGTCGCGCTGGCGCTGGGCAGCGGTGGCGCCCGCGGCTACGCCCACATCGGGGTGATCGAGGAACTTCAGGACCGCGGCTACGAGATCGTCGGCATCGCAGGATCGTCCATGGGCGCTCTCGTCGGCGGGCTGCACGCGGCGGGCAAGCTCGACGAGTTCTCCGACTGGGCGAAGTCGCTCACCCAGGGTGCCGTGCTGCGGCTGCTCGATCCCTCGATCACCGCGGCGGGCGTGCTGCGCGCGACCAAGATCCTCGACGCTGTTCGCGACATCCTGGGCGAGGTGCGCATCGAGGACCTGCCGATCCCCTACACCGCGGTCGCGACCGACCTCATCGCGGGCAAGTCGGTTTGGCTGCAGAGGGGCCCGGTGGACGCCGCGATCCGAGCGTCGATCGCGATCCCCGGGGTGATCGCGCCGCATGTGCTCGACGGGCGCCTGCTCGCCGACGGCGGCATCCTCGAACCGCTGCCCATGGCGCCGATCGCAGCCGTCAACGCCGACCTGACCATCGCGGTATCCTTGGCCGGCAGCGAGGCCGGCGGCAGCGAAGAACCTGTAGAACCAGCAGGACAGGGTCAACGCGCCACCACCGAGTGGCTGGCGAGGGTGTGGCGCAGCACCGCGTCGCTGTTCGAGTCGAATGCGATGCTGACCCGCTTCGGCGCGGCACCGGAGGACTATCCGGCGGGCGGAGACAGCGAGAAGGAGCTCGTCGACGCGACGAAGGAAGCGTCCGTGGTGCCCAAGCTCGGCAGCTTCGAAGTGATGAACCGCACGATCGACATCGCGCAGGCCGCGCTTGCGCGGCACCAGCTCGCCGGTTATCCGCCCGACATGCTCATCGAGGTACCCCGTTCGGCTTGTCGGAGCCTGGAATTCCACCGCGCAGCCGAAGTGATCGACATCGGTATCGAGTTGGCGGCCGCCGCACTGGACGCGTTCGACACCAAGCCCGAAACACCCACCGTGACCGAGGATTAGATGCCGAGATGCTCGGCGATCTGAGCGGCGACGCCGCGGCCCTGTCTGCGTCCCGCATGCGCAGACGGTGTCCGGCACGCGGGGTCGAGCGGGTTGGCGCCGAACGCCGCCAGCGACTCGTCGTCGGCGAACACGCCGAAAGCGTTGCGCGTGGTGACCTCGTCCCTGGCGCCCGCCCCGAACGGTGACGGCGACGACAGGCCCTGTGGGATCAGGGCGACCACGACATCGCAGTCGTCGGCCACGGCCAGGTTGACGGTGCTACCGACGCCGCCGTCCATGAAGCGGCGCGACCCGATGGTGACCGGCGGCCACACACCGGGCACCGCGCAGCTGGCCGCGACCGCGTCGACCAGCGAGACGCCCGAAGTGCGGTCGAACGCCACCAGTTCTCCGGTCTCAGTGTCGATGGCGGTGATGCGCAGATCGCGGTCGGGCCAGTCGTGCGACGGCAGTCGCTGCTCGATCACCCTTCGCCGCACGTCTTCGGTGACGGTGTCCGCGGCGAGCGCGATCGCACCGATCCGCTGCAGTTTCTCGGTTTTCGAACCGGGAGCGGTCATCGCGTCGAGGAACATCTGGGTGATCGTCTCGATCCCCGCGCCGGGGTTGATCTCCGACGATGTCGCCGAGGTCTGCCGGTCGAACAACGCGGGCAGGCCGAGGCCGCTCCCGAGTTGTGCGGAGACCGTCGAACCCGCCGATGTGCCGACCAGAACGTCGCAGGCCAACAACGCATCGGCGGTCGCGGGCGACTCGTCGGCGATGCCGGTCAGGATGCCGGTCTCCCATGCGATACCCGCCACGCCGCCGCCGGCCAGTACCAGTGCACGTCTCGTCACAGCCCGTGAGTGTGCCAGGTGAGCGGCGTCGCCCGCGCGGCCCCCGACGCTACGCGAGGCCCTGCGCCGCCCTGCCGCTGATCAACGGCAGATCGAGATACGTTGCGATGCCGGGTTCTGCGGCGCACACCGCGGGCACCGAGTTCACGCAGTGCGCCGCGGTGCCGACGATGCCGTACTCCGGGCCCTCTCCGCCGACCGCCGACTGAAAGCCCTTGACGACGATGTTGACATCCGGGTTGCCGCGGACCTCCATCTCGTACCGCTGGCCTTCGGGGCCGAATGTCCAAGCGGGGTCGAGGTTTTCCTCACCCATCAGCCAGTTCACGGTGACTCGCACCACCGGTTCCTCGTCGACGAGGGCCTCCCAGTGGAATTTGCGGCCCGCGACCTGCCCCGGCTCGATGACACCGATCGGTGATTCGATCGGTGCAGTGGCGACCGCGATCTCCTGCGCGGAACGGACTTTCGGATCGGCACGGAAACCCACCTTGTCGACGATCATCTTCACCGCCTGGATGAAGCCGCCGTCGAGCAGCTTCTGCATCGGTCCGCTGAGCGCCTTCTCCGGAACCTCACCGAAGCCCATCACGTGCCGCACGACGTCGGGTGCCTCGTAGGTGCGAAGGTCGGAATACTCTTCGGCCCGAACGAATGTCACGCCGGTCGAGAACGCGGAGAACAGGAGCGGAAACTTCTCGCTGATCCCGCCTGGCGCGATGCCGGTGCCGTGCAGCGTGGCATTTCCCGCGAGCGCCGCCTCTTGCAAAGGCGTGCCCTGCCGGGCGCTGGGATACACCCATCCGACCGGGGTGACGACGTTCTTACCGGACCGCAACAATGCGGCCACCTCGTCCGGATTGGGCAACAGCGGTGAGTAGATCACCGCGTCGGCGTCGAGGGCGAGGATGTCGTCGAGGCTGTTGGTCGCGGTCACCCCCACCGGCCCGATGCCGACGATCTCGCCGACGTCCTTGCCTGCCTTCGTCGGCGAGTGCACCCAGCATCCGACGAGTTCGAGGTCGGGATGTTCGAGCACACCCTTGATCGCTGCGACGCCGACGCCACCGGTCGCCCACTGCACCACCCGTAGGCCCATAACCGACTCCTCACGCGAAACTAGAACACGTTCTACTCTTGCAGGTCTACACCACAACCCGTCCCGCGCGGGCCACAATGGCTGCGACGGCCGTAATCAAGATCGGGCTCGGTGCCGCGGGGCTCCGGGGCAGTTTCTCGACGCTTTCGTCGGCCGCTAGACAGGTGGCGCGCTGTATGTTTCTGTCGATCGCAGCGCAGCGAAAGGATCATCAATGTCGACCGCCAAAAACAGGGTCTTCGTCGTCGGTGTCGGAATGACGAAATTCGAGAAGCCGGGCCGCCGTGAAGGGTGGGACTACCCTCAGATGGCCAAGGAGTCGGGCACCAAGGCACTCGACGACGCCGGCATCGACTACTCCGAAGTCCAGCAGGGATTCGTCGGCTACGTCGCCGGTGACTCGACCTCGGGCAACCGGGCGCTCTACGAACTCGGCTTGACGGGGATTCCGATCGCCAACGTCAACAACAACTGCTCGACCGGTTCGACAGCGCTGTTCCTTGCCGCGCAGACGATTCGCGGCGGGCTCGCCGACTGCGTCATCGCTCTTGGTTTCGAGAAGATGCAGCCGGGGTCACTCCAAGGTGGCCACGACGATCGGGAATCCCCGATGGCTAAGCACGTCGCGGCGATGGCCGAGATCGACGAGTTCGGATTCCCCGTCGCACCGTGGATGTTCGGCGCCGCGGGTCGCGAGCACATGCGCCAACATGGAAGCACCGCAGAGCATTTCGCGAAGATCGGGTACAAGAACCACAAGCATTCGGTGAACAATCCGCATGCGCAGTTCCAGGAGGAGTACACGCTCGACGACATCCTGGCCGCGAAAATGATCTCCGACCCGCTGACCAAACTGCAGTGCTCGCCCACGTCGGACGGCTCCGGTGCGGCGATCGTGGCAAGCGAGGACTTCGTCGACAGGCACGGCCTGGCGGACCAGGCGGTGGAGATCGTCGGTCAGGCGATGACCACCGACTTCGGGTCCAGCTTCGACGGCAGCGCCAAGAACCTCATTGGCTACGACATGAATGTCAAAGCCGCGCAGCAGGTTTACGACCAGTCGGGGCTGGGACCGGCCGACTTTCAGGTGATCGAGCTGCACGACTGCTTCTCGGCCAACGAGCTACTGCTCTACGAGGCGCTGGGCCTATGCGCCGAGGGTGAGGCGCCCAAGCTCATCGACAACAACGACACCACCTACGGCGGGCGGTGGGTGGTCAACCCCTCCGGCGGGCTGATCTCCAAGGGACACCCGCTCGGTGCGACGGGTCTCGCGCAGTGCGCGGAGCTGACGTGGCAGTTGCGCGGTGCGGCCGACAAGCGACAGGTCGAGGGCGTCACCGCCGCGCTGCAGCACAACATCGGGCTCGGGGGCGCCGCGGTTGTGACTGCTTACCAGCGCGCCGAGCGCTGATAGGGAATCATGGACCGCATGCGGACCACACGGACCCTCGCCGGAGTCGCCACCGTCGTGTGCGCGGCTGTCATGCTGCCCGCGGGCGTCGCATCGGCCGACGATCAGGAATCGGCCCAGGAGGTCATCAGCAAGCTGCAGGATCAGGGGTACAACGTGACCATCGACAAGATCGGCACGGCCCCGCTGTCCGACTGCGTGGTCACCAGCGTGCGCAATCCCCAGGAGTTCACCCAGCTGGTGCCCCTGCTCGGCGGAAATCAGGACGGGGTGCTGTTCCCCGTGACCATCAGCAAGCCGATCTCGGTGTCGCTGGACTGCAGCGGTCGCTAGCGACTTCGGTGTGGTTTGTTGCGGCAAGCGCGACCAACTACACCGAAGCCGCCGCATCAGCGTGAGCAATCCGCGATGACGGTGATCGTGCGCTGGGCCACCACCTGCACCAGATCGTCGCCTCGTCGCACCAATTCGGTTCGCTCACGAGCATTTCGGATATCGGTGACGACGCACTCGTCGAGGGGCGCACTCCCGATCCGATTGACCTTGACGTCGAAGCCTTGGGCCTCGAGTGTGGCGATGGTCAGCTCCGCCGAATCAGCCGCCGACGCGATGGCCGCCGGCGTGAGAATCACACCGCATGCCACCGCGGCCAGCCCGACCATTGTCAACAGTATTGCGCGCATACCGCGCTCCCTTCGTGACCCGAAGGCCCCGGTGGCCTTTCAGGTGGTACGACGGGACAGCCGCGACGAAGGTTCAACGCAATTTGGTGGAAGGACGATGTGACTGCGGAAGTGAGGACGCGCGACGGTCGTCGACTGGCCCTCGCCGAGGTCGGCGACCCGAACGGTCCCCTTGTCATGCACAACCACGGTGGGCCCAGCAGCCGCTTGGAGGTCCTGCTGTTGGCGGACTCGGCGGCCAAGAACGGGATCCGGCTCGTCGGCGTCGACCGCCCGGGTATGGGACAGTCGAGCGTTCAGAAGGTCCGGTCGTACGCGGGCTGGGCCGACGACCTGACGACCATCGCGGATGCGTTGGGCTACCGGGAGTTCGGCGTGACGGGCTGGTCGGAAGGCGGCCCATGGGCGCTGGCGGCCGCCGCCTACATCGACAGCGGGCGGCTGCGCCATGTCAGCAGTATCGCGCCCGGCAGTTACGGCGCTTTCGGTGACAACTCCGCGGCGCCGTACCTGTCGAAGATCGATGCCCTTGGCGGCTTCCTCGCGCTACGGTTCAAGCCCGCTTTTCGCCTCATGTATGCCGCGCTCGGATACTCCGCCAAGAACAGGCGCGACGGATTCGTCAAGACCCTCCGCAGGTCGGTCGGTGAGCACGACCGACAGATACTGAGTCGCCCGGAGGTCGAAACGACGTTCATGAATGCGGTCGCCGAATGCTTCGCTCACGGCTCGGACGGCTTGGTCCGTGACGCGGAAGTGCTCTACCGGGCGTGGGACTTCGACATCTCGCGGATCGCGAGGCCGGTGCATCTGTGGCAGGGGCTCGACGACCGACTCGTGCCCGATCCGATCAACAAGGCGGTGTCGCATTCGATGCCGGGTTCGGTATGGCATCCCGTCGACGGAGCAGGGCACTTCGTCGCGATCGGCTCAGGCGACGAAATCTTCGCCGTCGCCGCGCACGAGCTGCGAATGTCGTGACCCTTTCTGCGCTCCCTAAGCGGTGACCGGCTCCAGCTCGCGCACCTTGGGGGCGACGATCGGGTCCGTCGCGACGAACTCCGAATACAGCAGCGGCATCGACGCGTTGACGGCGAACATCGCCACCCCGCCCGAGTAGTCGGCCACGTAGAGCCGGCCACCATGCGAATCGACTGCCACGCAGGACGGCCGGCCGTCGACGGTGATCGTGTCGACGATCTGAAGGGTCAGCGTGCACAGCACCGCGACGTGGTCATAGTCGACGATGTAGGCCCTACTCTTGTCCTCGCCCATCGCGAGCTGCGTTGGGGCGCGGCCGACCTCGATGACATCGGTGATGCGTCCCGAGGACAACTCGATCACGTGGACCACACCACCGCGGGTCCGGTCCGAGCTCAGGACGAACGCCGCGCCGTCGGCGAGCGCGATATCGCGAATTGGCGCACCGATACGCACCGCACCGCCGACCCGGCCGGTCTCGAGTTCGACGGTGAGGACCGCGCTGCCCCGCGCGTCGGTGGTCGCGACGTACAGCCGCGTTCCGGTCGGGTCGATCGCGAGGGCATCGATGCCGATGCCCGCGCCGGTCGCGATGTCGATGGTGCCCACGCGGTCGGCGGGGATGTCGATCACCGCGACGTCGATGCGCCCGTCACCGGTTCGACCGGCGTAGACGCGCTTGCCGTCGGGGCTCACGACCAGTGCCGTGACGTTGTCCGCCAGCGGATACGAAGCGATCACCGACTTGGTCGCGGTGTCCAGGACCGTCACCTCGTCCTTGTGGGTCCAGGACGACGTGCTGATGTAAGCGCGGTCGTCGTGGACTGCCACCGCGAAGGGCTCACCGTGGACTGCGACTATGGCCTCAGCGGCGAGGGTGCGGGGATTGAGCACCGCGACGCTGTCGTCGCCCGGGTGCGTCACCACGGTTGCACCGGTGCCGGTTGCGGCGATATCGCCGATCGGTCCTCGGCTCAGCTTCACCGCACCCATCGCCGTAGGCGCATGTTCAGGCATCAAAAAGTCAACCATCGAAAATCGGTACCTCCACCGGCATCGCGTGCAACCGGCCCTAGATTTCAAGTCATAACGCGCCAAATCGGCGCGGTCTGAACCGATTCTAGCGACGAAATCCGACATCCCGCGGCGGTGCGAAAAGCGGCACCTGAGACGACCTGTGAACCTCTCAGACACCGCTTAGAAAAGCGTGCGTTACCCGATTGTTACCAAATTTCGGCAACTCCAAGACAGTCCATGACCTGTGTAAATACTGCTACCGCAAGACTTTCCGAATAATGTGGTCGACAGCATTTATAAAGGTTTCTTACCTTTCGTCGACAAAGTGAGCGGTAAATCACAGGCGACACGGCAGCAAATCAACAACAGGCGCCACGACCGTCACAGGAAGGGGTGCGAACTAGCCCACCAGCCGCAGTCGGGGTCTGCGAGGCGGCGTCGGCGGGTTCACGCGGACCACCGGAATCAGCTCCTCGGGATCACACAGTGCGAGAACCCTGGACACGACGGCACCGGGCAGCACGCGCCACGGCACACCGGCCCGAAGGAGCCGGGCGTTGAGGGCGCGAAGGGCGGTGACCCCGTCGAAGGCGAAGAAGCCCAGACCGGACAGATCAAGGGTGACGTGCTGTGCGTCCGCGATCGTTTCAGCGACCAGAGCCGCGAACTCCTTGGCGTTGGCGGCGTCGACCTCACCGGTCACTGTCACGAGGACGTGGCCGGGCCCACCGATTGCACCGGTGCTGGAGGCGACGGACAGCGCGCGCCTGGGCTGCGATGACGGGCGTTCGATCGCCGCGACGGACATTTTTCCGGTTCCCGACCGCGTACGGGTTACCGCTGCCTGATTCCGCGCTCGGCGCAGATATCGGGTGGGGCGCTGTCGCCGCCCGAGAAGTTTTCGCCCATGCCTGCGCTCGCTTTCTGAAGGAAGTCAGCGATGCGCCTTTACCCGTGCCGGCCGCCGGCCAAACGCAATCACGCAGAAGTTGCGAAAGGCTCCTGGGAGGCGAGCCGGCAATCGTCGAACTCGAGCTGTACGCGGGTGCCGAACGCCGAGGCGTCGATCGTGGCCCGATCGGACAGAGCGCGCATGAGCTGGATGCCGCGGCCGCGGGTGTTCGGCTTGCCGTCGGGCTCCTTCTCCAGCCAGGCTCCCTGGTCGGAGATGGTCGCGACCAGGCGCCGATCCTCGGCGTCGTACCGGGCCGTCACCGACATGCTTCCGGCCTGTCCAGCCTGGACATAGGCGAATTCAGCGGAATTGGTCAGCGCCTCGTTCACCGCTAGCAATATGTCGCTGAGCCGGTCGGCGTCGAGCGCGAAATTCGTCCGGAGCCATTGCGCAAAGGCATTGCGGAACTCGGCAACGGTTTGCGCGTCTGCGGGGCCGTTGCTGGAGAAGCCGAGTTCCGTCGGAGCGTTCATGGTGCTCTCTGTTTACCCCGTCCGGCCCGAGCTCACGCTGTGATGTTGTCGAGCGCGGCGTCCAGCGAGGAAAACAGGTCGATCAGGTCGGCGATCCCCGTGATCTTCAACGGCCGGCTGGTGGCGGATCCGTCTGCGACGACGGCGAACCTGGTCGCGGTGCCGTCGGTCTGGTTGTGGGTCTCCATCAGCACCTGCATGCCCGCGGACCCCAGGAACTCAACGCTGGTCAGATCGACGATCAAGCCCACCGGATCCTTGCCCAACGCCGCCTGCACAGCATCGCGCAGCTGCGGTGCCGTGAGCATGTCGAGGTCACCGGAGGCGGCGACGACAGCGACGCGTCCCACCCAGTTCTCGGTACAAAGTTGTCCGTCCAAGCCTCACCTCTTGTTTGGCAACCACCGTAGCGGTCATGGCCGATCGCGCGAGGCTGCAGTCTTAACCCGCGCAATAGGGTAGCGGCTTCACGGTACCGATACCTAAACGGGGACCCATCCGCGCCGGTCAGGCAGCAATAACTCGGCTTTGGCTACTACGTTGGCCGGTGCACTGTGTCCACCAGTCGCACCGCGATCAGCTGCAACGGCGTGTTCTTCTCCTGGGAGAGCTTCACCAGGAGGTTGAACGCAGCGGGCGCGTCGACGGCGAAGCGCTCCATGATCATGCCTTTGGCCTGACCGATGATGTCGCGTGATGCCAGCGCGGTTTGGAACTGGTCGTCACGGCGCGCGGTCGCCAAACCGATCGCTGCGTGCGCCGCCACCGCCAGCGCCAGGTCCTCGAGGTGGGGTGTGAAGGTACGGGCCCGCTCCGAGTAGAGGTTCAGCGCACCGATCTCCGAATCGTGGGTGTAGAGCTGGATCGAGAGGCTGGAGCGCACCGGGGTGGCTTCGAGGGCGCGTCCGATGAACTCGACCCATCGGTCCTCGGTTTGGAAGTCCTTGATCCGAACCGTCATGTGTTCGTGGACGGCGTCCACGCATGGGCCCTGCTGAAGCTCCTCCTGCAAGGTGTCGAGGTCCTTGGGCACCGGACCCGTGGCTGCGACCGAGCGCACCCGCCGGCTCTTGGGCTCCACCAGCGAAATTCCCGCATGGTGCACATTCGGCAGGATGCGCACCGCCGTCGCGGTCACCTCGTCGACGAGGTTGTCGACGTCCATGTCGGCGCTCTTCTGGCTGTGCAGGCTTCGCGCCAACCGCGCGATCTCTTCGTGAAGAGCGCCGCCGCGCAGATCCGTCATATCTCACCCCATACGATCGGTTCCCGGCCATCGTATGACCGAACCCTGTCAGGGGCGCGCGCCTCCGAGGATGCGCACCAGGTCAGGCTTCATCGCCTGTAGCTGTGAACCCCAGTACGCCCAGGTGTGCGTCCCGTCGGTCGGGAAGTTGAACACCGCGTTCCGTCCGCCCGCCGCGAGGTATTTCTGCTGAAACTCCTTGTTCGTCGACAGCGTGATGTTCTCGAGGAACTGCGCGCTGTACTGCGCACCGAAGTTCGCGCCGTCGTCGAGTTCGGAGGTCGCGCCGTTTCCGCAGTAGACCCACAGCGCGGTGTTGTTGGCGACCAGCGTGTTGACGTTGACGGTCGGATCGTTGCGCCGCCATGCCGGATCCGACGTCGGCCCCCACATATGGGTCGCGCTGTAGCCGCCCGCGTCCTTCATCGAGAAGCCGATCAGGGTGGGCCACAGACCGCTCGACGGGTTGAGGTAGCCCGAAAGCGAACCGGCGAAGATGAACTGGCGCGGATGCCATACGGCGAGGGTCAGCGCCGCGCTGCCCGACATCGAAAGACCCACGACCGCGTTGCCGGTCGGCGCCTGCCCCCGGTTGGCCGCCAACCACACGGGCAGTTCCTGAGTCAGGAACGTCTCCCACTTGTAGGTCACGGTGCCTGCGCTTCCCACCGCAGGCTGATACCAGTCGGTGTAGAAGCTGGCCTGCCCGCCCACGGGCATCACGACCGAGATACCGGACTCGTAGAACCACTCGAACGCACCGGTGTTGATGTCCCAACCGTTGGCATCCTCCTGCGCGCGCAGGCCGTCGAGCAGGTACACCGAATGCGGGCCGCCACCCTGGAACTGCACGCGGATGTTTCGCCCCATCGACGGGGACGGCACCTCGAGCGTCTCCACCGGCAACCCGTCACGTGAATACGCAGTGGCCGTTGGCGTCGGGATCCCAACGCAGACGAGCAGTATCGCGAACAGCGCAGCCCAGAGTCTGCCCACAGACGATTTCACGCGGGCAAGCTAGCAATTCGGCGGCGGCATGCTCGGCGTGCCACGCGGCGCTTGACCAGCTTGTGACAAAACCTCAGCCGCCGATTCAGCGGCCGCGGATCAACAACCGAGTTCGTTGGTCGCGATGCTGACGATGTCAGCTGCGGCGGTCACCGAAACGCCCAGTTCCTCGCGCACCATCAGCATCGATTCGGCGGCAGGCACGCCACGCGCCGCGTTGGCGCAGACCTTGTTGCCCGCGGCGATCAATTGGTCCGCCGACAGGAAGACGTACGTCTCCTGAAGCTTGCGCACAAACTCCGCCTGATCGGCCGCTGCCGGCGCGGCGAATGCGACTGCTGTGGCGGTAGCACCGATGAATAGTCCGAAGATGCGTCGCACAGAAACCCCCTCCGATTGGTCATTGATGTCCGCGGCGCACCCGGAAACCGGCCGAGCGCCAAAGCGCGAAACCCCGACACCCGCGTGCCCTGACGACACGCCATCCACACTGACGGGCGCGTCATAACGTACCCGTTGTTAGGGGAACGAATCATTTCCGCCGTCGATAGGTAACGTTTCGATAACGGCTTGATCAAGTGACCGCCGTCTCACACTTCACCATCCGCGCAGGTAACCCCCGTACCCGGGCGCCGCCCGGCGCGTGCGCGTGAGCTGTGGAAACTTGCCTGTCATTTTTTGCTGGCATACCGTCATAACGCCGATGACGTAACTGATGTGATTCGATGATTTTGTTCGGTGGTGACAACGCAAGTGACCATTCGCGACCGGGACCCAGTCCCGGAGGAGCGGACAGCTGGTTCGAAAACGCCAGCAGTGCAGCCAGATTCGTGGACGAATCATCTCCGCTCGCCGAATGAGGGCGATGCCATCGCAATGCATCGTCTGGTGGCCGAGACCGAAGTGCTCGATCTGAACTCCACCTACACGTACCTGTTGATGGCCACGGACTTTGCCAGTACCTCCATCGTCGCGGAGAAAGACGGCGACATCTGTGGACTGATCACTGGCTACCATCCGCCGGCACGCCCCGAAGTCCTCTTCGTCTGGCAGGTGGCCGTCTCGGCGGCTGCGCGGGGAACCGGGTTGGCCAACGCCATGCTCGACGGCCTCGTCCACCGCGTTCGCGCCAACCGCCGAGGCCATCCGGTCACGGTGGAGGCCACGGTGGCACCGAGCAACTCGGCTTCGCGCGCGTTCTTCGGCGCGTTCGCCCGGCGTCACGGGGTGCCCCTGATCGAGGAACCCCGCTTCACCGCCGCACACCTGGCGGCCGATCAGTCCCACGAAGACGAGCCGACTGTCCGCATCGGACCCATCACGACACCTTTGGCCGACTGACCCCTCAGAAAGGACACATGTCTACGCCAGCAACACTCCCCCGTCCCGACGAATCCGACCTTCCCGAGGTCTATAACTCGGTCGAATCGGAAGTACGCAGCTACTGCCGTGGATGGCCGACCACCATGGCCGTCGCGCAGGGCTCGTGGATGACCGATACCTCCGGGCGGCGCTACCTCGACTTCTTCGCCGGAGCCGGCGCGCTGAATTACGGCCACAACAACCCCGAGCTGAAACGGCCGTTGATCGAGTACCTGGCCAGCGACAACATCGTGCACTCGCTCGACATGGCGACCGCCGCCAAGACGGAGTTCCTGCAGAACTTCGAGCAGCTGATCCTCAAGCCTCGCGACCTCGACTACAAGGTGCAGTTTCCGGGGCCGACCGGGGCGAACGCCGTCGAGTCAGCGCTCAAGCTGGCCCGCAAGGTGACCGGTCGCGAATCGATCATCAACTTCACCAACGCATTTCACGGCATGACCCTCGGCGCGCTGTCGGTCACCGGCAACTCGATGAAGCGCGCCGGTGCCGGTATCCCGCTGGTGCACGCCACACCGATGCCGTATGACAACTACTTCGGCGGCGCCACCGAGGACTTCCACTGGTTCGAGCGCGTTCTCGACGACTCGGGCGGCGGGCTCAACCACCCGGCCGCGGTGATCGTCGAAACCGTGCAGGGCGAGGGCGGTCTCAACGTCGCGAGGATGGAGTGGTTGCAGGCGCTCGCCGAGCTGTGCAGCCGCCGCGAGATCCTGTTGATCGTCGACGACGTGCAGATGGGTTGCGGACGCACCGGCCGGTTCTTCAGCTTCGAAGAGGCCGGCATCGTCCCCGACATCGTCACGTTGTCCAAGTCGATCAGTGGATACGGCCTTCCGATGGCACTGACCTTGTTCCGCAGGGACCTGGACGTGTGGACCCCCGGCGAGCACAACGGCACCTTCCGGGGCCACAATCCGGCGTTCGTCACCGCGAGCAAGGCACTCGAGATCTATTGGCAGACCGAGACATTCAGTGACGACACGATCGCCAAGGGCCAGCAGGTCCGAGACCGGCTGGAAACCATCGCCGACAAGTATCCCGGCCTCTCCGCGCGCGGGCGCGGGATGGCGCAGGGGCTCAAGTTCGAGGATGCGCCGATGGCGTCGGCCGTGTGCCGCGCGGCGTTCGATCGCGGGGTACTCATGGAGACCAGCGGCCCCTCGGACGAGGTCGTCAAGCTGCTTCCCCCGCTGACCACTTCCGAGTCGGATCTGGATGCGGGCATCGACATCCTCGCCGACTCGGTCGCCGCAACGCTTTCTTGACCACCTCACGCCGAAAGGAGCACGACGTGATCGTGCGCACCACTGACGAGATCACCGGCACCGAACGCGACGTGTCGGCCAAGGACTGGAGATCCAAGCGCATCATCCTGGCGGGTGACGGAGTCGGATTCTCCTTCCACGAGACCACTATCAACGCGAATTCGGTCAGCGATTTCCACTACCGCCATCACGTCGAGGCGGTCTGGGTGGTCGAGGGCACGGGGACGCTGACCAACCACGAGACCGGTGAGGAACACCCGCTCCGGCCCGGCACGATGTATCTGCTCGACGGGCATGAACGCCACCGCGTCACATGCCATACTCAGCTGCGGATGCTGTGTGTATTCAATCCTCCCGTGACCGGACAAGAGGTTCACGACGAGACTGGTACCTACCCTCCCCCGGCGGTGCAAGCGAGTTGAGCGACAACATATTTACCGACACCAGGGACCGATATCCCACGCGGCTGTCGGAACCGAGCGATCCGATTCCACGCGCGGAGCCCACGGTGTGGGGCCAGGAGTCGGACGGTCCGCTGTTCGAGACCGACCTGCAGTCGATCGACGCCAACGGATACCTGGTGCAGCGGTCGGCGGTGGATGACAACTGGCTGACGACGCTGCGCGGCGAGTTGAACAATATCGGCGCCAAGGCCGACCCGGAGGACCCGCGGATCATTCGTGAGCCCGGCGGCAGCATCCGGTCGGTGTTTCAACCCCATCTGTTCAGCGATGTCATCGCCGAGGTGGTCACCCTCGACACGGTCTTGCCCGTGGCCCGTCAATTGCTGGGCAGTGACGTCTACCTGCACCAGGCGCGGATCAACCTCATGCCGGGATTCACCGGGACCGGGTTCTACTGGCATTCCGATTTCGAGACATGGCACGCCGAGGACGGCATGCCCGCCATGCGGGCCGTGTCGTGTTCGATCTCGCTGACCGACAACTACCCCTACAACGGCTCGCTGATGGTGATGCCGGGTTCGCACAAGACGTTCTACCCGTGCGTCGGCGCCACTCCGCGCAACAACCACACCTCCTCGTTGGTGAAACAGGAGATCGGCGTTCCGAGCCAGGCCACGCTCGCCGAGGCCGCCGCCCGCTACGGCATCGACCAGATCACCGGGCCTGCCGGTACCGCGCTGTGGTTCGACTCGAACGTGATGCACGGTTCGGGTTCGAACATCACGCCGTTGCCGCGCTCGAACGTCTTCCTGGTCTTCAACTCCGTCGAGAACCAGCTCGTGGCGCCCTACCGAGCCGAGACTCCGAGGCCCGAATACCTGGCGGCCCGGGACAGCCAACCTTTCAGCACCCCGTCACTGGTGCAGTAGACGTCGCCGTGGCCGCCCTGTAAGGGGCGGTCCACGCCACGAATGCGGGCAACGAACTCGAGGTCCATCGCGTTTGCTTTCGTTGGGCCTTGCCGCCTTGGCCCCTACCATTCGGTCGCGTAATGACCCGCGCTTAACGCTTGCAGCCCTGCCGACCTTCGCAAACTGGACAGTGAGCCGACGCTGCCTGAGCGGCCTCCTGACCGAGGCGGCGCCTGCTTTGCCCGCCATGGACTCTGAGAAGGTGTCAGCTACTCGTCGACGCATGCCGCATCTATTTGCCACAGCCCTCGCCGCTCCTCTGCGGACGTGCAGGTGCTCGAGACATCAGCGAAGTCGTTTCGCAGCGCTCACGATCAATCCGGGACGTTTCGAGCGCGTTTGGGCTGTTCAGAAGTGTCTTTTCGGTCATCGGACGATCAGGCATGATCGATCGCAGCAATTCCTTCCGTCGATGATTTCAGGGCAACTTGCCATCAGTATCGACGCAGGCGTAGGTTGCTACTCGTAGCAAGCGCGCAAACAAGGGGAGGGGCTTGATGAAGGCCAGCGCCAAGAAATATGTGACGACCGGGGTGGCACTTGTGGGGGCAGGCGTCATCGCCGCTGGTCCGATCGCACCGGCACCAGCGAACACTGTCGCAGAAAGCCGATCGCACAACGTGGCTCTGATGGCCGCGAACACCAGCGAGATCCAACGTCAATTCGAAGCGCAACAGGCTTTGCTGGAGATGTTCGCACCCGGTGCCGCGCTGGAGGACTTCATCGAGGGCACCCTCGCGGCGTTCAACCGGCCCGGCGGAGAGGCCGTCAACAACCCCGACCCGACAACCGGCGTCGTCGAGGGGTTGGGCCGCATCGGCCAAGGCTTCGCAGCTTCTGGACTTCGGCTCGGGACCACCGCGCTCGCGCCTCTTCGCCTGATCGAGCTCGCGCAAGCCATCAGCGACGGCAACGGCTCCGCGAGCTTTGAAGCATTCGTGAAGAACATCGTCGACGCGCCGCTGTGGACGATCGACCCCGCGCTGTTCGCGTTGCGTGACGCGTTGCCGGCTCCGCTGGGAGGACCCGGCGGGCTCGTTATGACGATCCGCGATCAGCTCTACAGGCTCACCCTCGAGATCAACGAGGGGCTGCAGGACCCGGGCGCGCTGGTGCAGCGCTTCGTCGACGGGACCATCGAGGCGTTCGAGCGGCCCGGCCCCGTCGCATATGAAGAGGTGGCCGGACCGATCGATGCGTTCTCTCGCGTCACCCAGGGTGCGATCGCGTCGACCCTGCGGCTGGCCGCCGCAGCCGTGCTCGGTCCGGTGGGCATCGTGCAGGCGGTCGCCGCCGTCGCCCAGGGTGACACTGAAGCAGCCCTTGCCGCGGTGGAGAACATCGTCGACGGCCCGCTGTGGGTGGCCGACCCGGCGCTCTACGGACTTCGCGATGCCCTGCCGGCCCCGATCGGCGGCCCGGGCAATCTGGTCGAAAATTTCCGCAACGGATTGTGGAGCGCGACCGAGCGGATCAACGGCTCGATCCGCGACATCGTCGTACGCGACGAGACCCCGGCAGAGCAGGACGCCCCCCTGAGGGCAGGCGACCAGCGGGTAGCCGGCGTTGCGGCAGAGGCGCCGACGGTGTCGCTGCAGGTTGAGCGCCCGATTGAGAAGAAGACCGAACTCAGTGCGGAACAAGGCTCCGAACAGCCCTCCGAACAGCCGAAGCCCGCGAAGCAGGAGCGCAAGCGTCTCAGCGACCTGCTGCCCAAGAAGTTGCAGCCAAAGAAGCCCTCGGATCGCAACCTGCTGAGGCCGTCGGCGAACTTCTCTCCGGGCGCCAATACCGGTACGCAGGCCTCGACGGGTGAAGGCGCGAAAGAGGTCGGGGACGTCGACGTTCCGAAAAAGAAGGAAACGACGGTTGGCACGCCGACCGGCACCACGCAGGGCAGCGAAACCGCCACCAAACCCGGTGACAACGGCGCCGGCGAAGGTGGGGGCGACAACTCCGGCAACAACAAGTAGTACTTCACTCATTCGACAGCCCCGGGGCAACAGCACCGGGGCTGTCGACCGTTTTCACTGAACCAACGGAAACGTCGCTCCCGCTCAATTACTTTGGCTGATGTGGAACCACCCCACAGCTACGTCCGGGACACATCAGCGTCGGTGGTGCACCACGGGGACTACTTCAACCGCGATGCCCACAAGGCGCTCTGCGGTCTCGTGCTCACCAAGGTCACGACGCTCGACGATGTCGCGGGCGAAGGGGCGGTCTGCGCGGACTGCGAGGCGAAGTTGGCGCAGTACCACGCCGCATGGTGGCGCAAACGAGCCCTGGCCGTCGAGGCCGAGCTCGACGAGCTCCGCATCAAGTACCGCGAACTGACCGGTGAGGCCGAGGAAGCGCACGAAGCCAGCGCGGAAAGCGCGCAGACCACTGACAGCCCCGCGGTCGACGAAGACCCGACGTCCCTGCTCGGCCGTGCGCGAGTGGAGCTTCTGGCACTCTGCCGCCAGTGCGACGGGATCGTGCCCTACTGGCGGTTGAAAACCACCATGCAGGCGTTCAGCGACGAGCTCAGCACCGACGAGCGAGTCCAACTCGCCCAGGAGATCGGCGCCGACGGATCGCTGATCCGTTGGTGCACAACCGAAATCGATAACCTCGGATGGCAGGTCACCAACAGTCCGGTCCAGGAGGAATCCGAGGCCATGTGGGACGCCTGGACTCACGATGCGTACCAGACACCCAAGAAGAACAAGTGGCGCCTGGGTCGGTCCCGGTCCCGGGACGCCAGTTGACGTCGGCTCCCCAGGGCCACCTGCGACCGCTCTTCCTACTGGCAGACAGTCAGCTGCTGTTCTGGAAACGACAGGAGCGGCTGCTGCTCGAGCCCGCGGTCGACGAGTTGGCTCGACACGCACCCCTGAGTGCCGCCTACATCGGCGCGTCCAACGGTGATCGTCCGGAGTTCTACGACATCTTCGAAGCGGCCATGGACGACGTCGGAATCGCCGACCTCCGCATGGTCGACTCGTCGTTCGGCGCGGACGATCGCGCGTTCCTCGAGCGGGCCAGCGTGGTCGTCCTCGCCGGCGGTGATGTGCGGATCGGCTGGAACGTCTTCGAGAGCACCGGCATGGCGGACGTGATCCGGGCTCGGTACGCGCATGGCGCTGTCCTGGTCGGCATCTCCGCCGGTGCGATCCAGCTCGGCAGCTACGGAATCGTCGAGACATCCGAGTCGGCGGCCACAGAACTGCTCGACGTGTTCAAGTTCGTTCCCGCGATCATCGATACGCACGACGAGCGCTCCGGCTGGGCGCGGCTGTCAGGAACAATCCATTCGATGCAGGGAGCCGCAACCGGGATCGGCATCCCCGCCGGTGGTGGGGTCATCGTGCACCACGACGCCACCGTCGAGCCCGTGCGACATCCCGCGCACGAATTCCGTTACGAGGAAACAGGTCTCGTGCACTCGCTGTTGTGCCCCACCGAGGAGTGACCGCTATTTGAAGTAGGGATCGAGCAACGTCGACCAAGCTTGATCGAGTTGTTCCCACTCCGCTGGGCATCCCGACGCCCGCTCCTCGGGGAGCTGACCGCTTGAGACGAGGTCGGCGTTGGCCTTGGGATCAGAGCCGTAGATCCAGCACTCCAGGTTGTACATACGGGTCTCATCCAGCGAGTGCTCGTCGGCGAAGTCGTCTGCGGTCAGCTCCGTGGCCTGCGCACCGGAGGCGCCGAATGCCCGCGCGAAATCCTTGACCGCCTGTACCGATTCGGGGTCGGCATGACCGTCTTCACCGGGCGCCAACAGCACGAAGGCAGCGAGCTGATCGGCCACGTCCTCCTCGCGCCCGGTCACGGGAAGGTCGTAGATGCTGATCGCCATGTGCCCGACCTCGTGGTAGAACGTCGCGTACTCGGAATTGAGCGCCGACGCCTTCGGATCGGGGTCACCGGCTTCGGTAAAGACTCGCTGCGCCCAGTCCACATCCTCATAACAGAGGGTGATGGTGTTGTCGTCGGCGCTCCAATAGGCGTTGGGCTCGTCGCACTGCGAGCCGCGCAACGAAATGTTGTGGGGCAACTTGAGCGTCTCGTTGATGTCATTGGCGAGGGCTTCGAGCAGTTGATCGTCCTGCATGATGTTGCGCCCATTCGTCGCTTCGGGGGTGGTGGCCATGTCATAGAAGACGACCATCTCGCCGTCGGCGGGCGCGCTCGGGTCCGGTGGAGGGTCTGGGTTCTGCGCAGCCGGGGACCCCTGGGAGGTAGGCGATTTCGCCGCGTCGTGGGTGTCCGCCGCCTCTCCTCCCGAACTTCCGCATCCCGCCGCCAACACTCCCGCGGCAACGAGAGCCAAAACTCGTGACGGCGTCGCCCAGCGCACAGGCTCTCGTGCTGGTTCGTGTGTGGTCAAGCGCGGTGTCCTTCCCGGGGGCCGCTCGGCGTGCGACGATTGCGCCGATCGTATGACCGCAGCGCCGGGAATGGGGGCCAGACGACCACAGCGGTGTCGGCTCCGGTGGACTTTTCCGTCGCGCAGTTGACTGGGCGACCGGATTTGCAGCCTTATGGCTAAGAGGTGCTCACGCGTGGCGCGACAGTGCCTCGGCGATCGGGATGTCCCCGTTGTTGAACTCGACCGTGCGCCCAATGGTGGCCTCATCTGCCAGGCAGGCAGCGGCGACCAGCGCAACGTCTTCGCGGGAAACTTCGCCGCCGACCGCGTCGGCACCGACGGCGATCCGGCCGGTGGATGGCTCCAGGGTGAGGCGGCCCGGACCCAGTATCGTCCAGCGCAGACCGCTGGACCGAAGATGCGCATCGGCAGCGGCCTTGGCCTCGGCATAGTGAAAGAACGAATTGTCTTTCGGCACACCGTGATCAGGGCTTGCGCCGAAGTACGACACCATGATGAACCTGGCCACCCCCGCACGTTCGGCGGCATCGATGATGCGGATGGCGGCATCGCGATCCACCGCATAGGTGCGAGTCGGGTTGCCGCCACCGGCGCCGGCGGTAAACACCACGGCGTCATGTCCCTCGACGATTTCGGTGAGGGCGTCGACGTCCAGCGCCTCGATATCGCCCACCAGTGGCTGGGCCCCGGCCACCATCACCTCTTCCGAATGATCCGGGTTGCGAAACACCGAGGTCACTTCGTCTCCGCGCTCACTGAGGATCCGGGACAGGTGCAGGGCCACCTTGCCGTGGCCACCGAAGATCGAGATGCGAGCCATACCTCCACGGTAGCCTCTCGCACATATTCCTTGACAGGAATACGTCATGGGCCCTAGCGTCAAACCCGTGCAGTCGACGGTCTTCGGAGCTCTTGCCGAGCCAAGCCGCCTGAAAATCGTCGAATTGTTGCGTGCTGGGCCGCTTTCGGTCGGCGAGATCGCCGAGACACTCGAAATTCGCCAGCCGCAGGTCAGTAAGCACCTTCGGGTGTTGGGTGATTCGGGGATCGTCGCCGGCCAACCCGTGGCTCGGCGGCGGATCTACCACCTGGAGGCCGCACCGTTCGAGGAGATCGGCCGCTGGGCCGAATCGTTCGCGCAGCTCTGGGAGACGCGCCTCGACTCGTTGGGCAGATATCTCGAGTCCATCGCTGAAGGCACTGAGGACCGGGCCGATGACGACTGACCGCTGCACCGCTTGACCGCCGATCGACACAAGGAGGATTCGCCATGCTGATGCAGATGTTCAAGAAGACCAAGAAGCTGAACCTCGAACGCTCGTACCGCGCTCCTATCGAAACCGTTTGGCAGGCTTGGACGGACCCCAACATGGTGCGGGAGTGGTGGGGTCCGGAGAAGACGTTCGTGCCGGAATGTGAGATCGACCTCGTGGTCGGCGGAAAGATCTACATCGTCATGGAAGCGGGCGAGGCGATGGGTAAGTACCAGGGCACACGCTGGCCGATGAGCGGCACCTTCACCCGTATTGAGGAACGCGCGCGCCTGACGTATGACGCGCGATCGTGGACCGAGGGCGAGGAAGAGGGGTCAACGATCGAGCACGTCAACGACGTCATCCTCAGCGAGAAGGACGGGATGACGGTCGTCGCGCTGAACGTCACTATCACCAACATCGGCGCGAAGGCCAAGATGGCCGCATTCGGCATGAAGTGGGGTTACAAGGCTCAGCTGGACAAGCTCGACAAGTACCTGTCACGAGGGTGACAGCACCGCCACGGCGTCCGTCTCACACCGCGAAGTGCGATTTGTAGATCTGGCCATGCACGCCAACGGTTCGGTCGACCACTTGGGAGACAACGAAATCGGATGCGGCCGAGAGGTAGGCGTAGGCGGTGGCGCGGTCCATCCCCTGGTCGTTCTGCAGGAAGTCCAGGGCGTTGACCACCGCCCGGCGCATCGCGATGTTCAAAGCGCTGCTGCTGCCTCCGATTGCCCCGTCGGGATCGGACAGTCCTATTGGCACCCAGGCGGATTCGGTTTCGGCGAACGGATAGTGATATGCGACCGATGGCGCATCTCCTGATCCCGGCTTACAGACCGTCAGGCGGTAGGTGCCGCGCAGAGAGCCCTCCATCGCGGTGAGCGCCACTTCACCGTCCCCCATGGCCATGTGGGGATCGCCGGCGTAGAACCGGGCCCCCTCCGCGAAAACAGGTAGGTAGAGCGTGGAGCCCTCGCCAAGCAGCCGGATGTCGATATTGCCGCCCCCAACGGTTGGGGGAATCGAATTCGCGGTCGGCGCAGTGATATCCCGGTCCTGGGAGAAGGCGACACCCATCAGGCCCATGAAGATAACAGCGGGAACCGCACGCGCGCGTCACCGTAGGACATGACGCCGTGGCCGTCCTCCACGGCGGTGAAAGTGGAGACATTGCCGTACTCGACGGGGTTCGCGTTGGGCCTGTGATCGGTGGCCACGGGCGGCATCACTTCCTCGATACTGATGCCGTCCGGGGCGGATCCGTCCGCCTTGCGAGCGAGCGCACCTTTACCGTGCCGGCTCGAGACGACACCATAGGGCACCCGCGGAATAGCCTGTAGCGTCTCGATTTTCAGGACATCGCCGGGCTGAGCACCTTCGACGAACACCGGGCCGGTCACCACATGCGGGCCGTCCTTGTCGAAGTTGCGCGGTGTGCGGTCGTATTCGGATGCGACGACAATGGCGTCCTGCAGGACGTCGGATTCGCTGACGCCCTTACCGCCGAAGTACTCGACCGGATTGCGGCCCTGATCCTCGAGGATGCCCTCGTGGGAGACGGTGTCCACGGTGATCGTCTGCTCGGAACGCATCCGAATCACCGGCGTGGCATGCACTGTCGGCACATAGCCCCACAGCACCTGGTCGGGTGTCGAACGCAGATAGTGGTCGCCGGCGATGTCACCGTGGTCGGGTTGGAGGATCTCGAAGCGTCCGGTCGTGGTGCCGGTCGCTGCGGGAGTGTCACCCGTGGCACAGGCGGCCGCGACGGCGCCGATGCCCGTCCCGGCACCCACCGCTGCCACCGCGCGAACGAAATCGCGACGCCCGATCCCTCTGGCGAGGGTTTCGGCGGCGGCTTCGGCGAACAACTCATTCATTTGCACAGACTCCCGGGTTGTCGGTCGCCCGAAGCTATCCACGCGGTGTTGCGTCGATGTTGCCGTCAGGTTCGAAACCGTTGACGTCCAGACGCGGAGGCGGTTCGATCCCGACTCAGCCGAAACGAAACCACCCGATCGCGAACGGTCTAACGTCACAGACATCGTGGGTGCAAGGAGGTGTCGGATGCGCGGTCAACGTTTCATCATTTCGGTGGCGGGCGTGGTGACTGCGGCGACCATCGGGGCCCCGACTGTCGCGCACGCTTCCCCTCCTCCCCCGAGCCCGGATCAGGCCAGCGCCGAGTGGACGATCACCGACGGCTATCTCGTCAAGCAGATCGGATGCACGCCGGATACGCCGGGTGACCCGGTCTCGATCTCCTGGGATCCGCCGGGCTTCGTCCAAGCCGTCGGCGGGACAGGAATGATCCACGACGCCAATCCCGCCCTCGGCGGACAGTTCTCGGCCCGCTGGATCCCTTCGCCCGGCTTCTGGGACGTCGAATACCAGTTCTGCTGAGACGTCTCGGCGTACCAGACGTTGCCTGCTGTACCGCGCCTTGCCGCCCGGGGGGCCTGGCGTTTATTCGGGTTTCAATCAGTACAGTTATGGGCAACCATCCGCCTGACGCACAGACGCTCACCGTTCCATGAGTTCGATTTAGCGCAAACCGAACTCGGGGGCGGCGTAGCAATGCTTTCATAGGCAAACAACTGCAGCGGCGACTGTACGACATAGGGGGTCTGCGGCATGCCACCGCCGGACGACGAGGAGCGTTCGATATCGGTCGTGGTGGTCGGCAATCAACGCGTCGTATACGCGGGTATCGAGTCGTGGTTGAGGCGCAGCCACCCACGCGCAGAGATCATCGGCCATTTCACCAGTCCAGCCGAGTTCACGGCGGCATACCAGACCGCCGCGCCCGGGCTGGTGGTGTTGTTCGACCTGCCCTGCGACGGCGGCGGCCCGGACCTCGATGCGCTACGCCAGGTCTGCGGCGCAGGCCACCGCGTCGTCGTCTACACCTGTTCGTTCAACGACGACGTCGTCTCCGCCACCCTCGACGCGGGGGCGGTCAGCTGCATCGCCAAACATGAACCCGAACACGTGCTGGCAGCGGCCATCGATGCCGCCCACACCGATCGGCCGCACGTGGTCACGAGGACGGCTCCGACCTTGCACAGCGGCCGGCAGAAGGCACGGCCGGAGCTGACGCACCGAGAGCAGCAGGTGCTCATCGCCTGGTTTCAGACGGAGAACAAGAATGCGGTCGCCGAGCGGTTGTACATCGAGCCCTCCACGGTCGCGACTCACCTGCAAAGGGTCAGGGCGAAGTATGCGGCAGTCGGCCGGCCTGCGCCGACCAAGGCGGCTCTTGTTGCTCGAGCGATCCAGGACAAGATCCTCAGCGTCGACGATCTGTGAATCCGTCCGGTAGTCATCTGAACAGATGAACTAATAACTTTTTGCCGCCGGGACCATAACGGTTGCGTTAATAATTCTCAATCCGCGCGCGCGGCGAAATGCCGGCAAATAGTGCGCGGGGGTCGAAGCAGCAGCTATGGAAGGCACAAGCATGAGAAGAATGATCGCCGCGGGCGCGCTGACAGTGGGTGGGTTCCTCACCCTCGGTGTCGGCGTCGCACACGCTGACGAGGTTCAGGTGGAGGGTGGCTATTCGACGCTCGAGGCCTGCAATGTCGACGGCCCCAATGTCGAGATCGCACAGGGTGACGCCAATTACGGGCATTGGGATTGCCGTCAGGGCGGCGACGGTCTCTGGTACGTCTGGCTGAGCAGCTGATGATCCGCCAGGTCAGCGGTCCGACGGAGGTGGCGGACCGCTCGTGAATTCGGCAAGGGTGGCGTTACGGGTCGGGGCCGTTGCCTTCTCGCTCGGTGTAGCGGGGTTGGTCGGCACCTGCGGCATGGGGACGGCGATCGCCGACGACGGAGGACAGTCGTCCTCCAGTTCATCGTCGAGCTCGTCATCCGGGTCTTCGGGTTCATCGGGGTCGACGAGCTCGTCATCCGGATCGACGGGCAGCACGCCGTCGGGGTCGACGGGTACATCGGAGTCTTCGTCGGCGACTAAGGACGGAGCTTCGGAGTCGACGGGCAGTTCCTCGACGTCGACCGTCTCGGGAACAAAGCCCAGGACATCTGTCGGTGCGGGACGCTCGACGACAACGCCCACCGCAGATGCATCCGAGACACGCTCCACGAAAAAGTCGACAGCCGAGCGGCAGTCCGCGGACTCATCGGCGAAGCAGTCAGCGACAGAGTCGGCCAAAGAGTCGGACGCAGCTGCGGCCGCGTCGACACCGGCTGCGAGCACTGTCGGCGAGGTCGACACCAGTTCGCCTGTGCTGGTGGATACTTCGGTTCCGCCGGCCGACCCGGTCGTTTCTGAGGCCCCGATCGAGCGGGAGCAGAAGAAGAATCGATCCGACCGCGTGCCCACCGACTCTTTGGTGACCCCGCAGAGGACCACCGCGACCGCTGTGGGGGCGACGAGCGCGAGCCGACCCGAGGACACCATCAGCGCTCGATCCCTGGCACACGTAACCGATTCCGGCCCAGCCGATGTCACAGCATCGGCTGAAATCATCGGTGTCGAGGCCGCCGCCGAAGCCAGCACGCTGGTGATCGAGGCCGAACTGGTGCCCTCGGATGGTTCCGGTGCCGACAACCACCGCACTGTGGTGGCCCAAGCACCCGACGCCGGACCCTCGACAGCGTCGACCGGCATCGTGTCGGGCCTGCTGTCGGCGGTCGGTGTCGGCTCACCACTGTCCGCAGTTGACGGGCCGGTACAGCCACTTCCGGGCGTGATCCTGGTGGGCTCGCTGGACCTGGTGCGCCGCGATCTGGAGCGGATGAACGATGACCAGTTGGCCATCGACACCCAGCACGTCACCAACACGCTGACCGCCGAAGTCCCCCCGGAGGAATTGGTTCCCGTCGCGACGACGACGACCGATTCGGACACCGAACACCCGTCGTGGTCGGTACCCGATGAACTGACCGTGGAACCCACCGCAGCCGAACGGGCCGCAGCGTTCTACAAGGCCCGAGACGTGCGCATAGAAGCATTCATCGTGGCCCAAGCTGCCCGCACAGACGCGTTCAATGAGCAAGTAGAGACGCAATATGCGGACAACCCCCTCGGTGCGCTCGTCGGCAGCGCGGCGTTCGTGGTCTCCGAACTGGCCCACACCGCAGCGGTCGTCGTGACCGAGTTCGTCAACTACATCTCCTACGCCGTTACCGAATTCATCCACGGACTGTCGGATTGGTTCACCGCCCCAGCCGTCTTCACCGGCATGTACGGCGACCCGGAAACAAACAAGCAGTACTGGCAAGCGCAGTCGTATCAGAACTGTGTGTTGATGTCGTCGGCGATGATCATCAATCAACTCAAGAACACCCCAGAGATTCCCGACGAAGAGGCCATCATACTGAAGGCACAGGAGCTCGAGAGCGTTGTCAACCCGGGTAACCCGATGTACGTGGACACCACCCAGGACGGCGTCAACATCAAAGATGCTGTGAAACTTCTGGATGCATACGGAGTGGCGGCCACTGTCACCGAGTACGACAAAACGGAGGGCAACCTGGCGTTGAGAGCGGTCGCCTTCGCGCTGGAAGACAAGAAGGCGGTGTCGGTCGGACTCCACGGGGAAACCATCTGGAGCGCTGTCGAAAACCGGCCGATGCCTACGGGCGCCAACGCCGCAGATCACCAGGTGGTCGTCACGGGAATCGACTTCGACGAGCGGGTCGTCTACCTCAACGACAGCGGCTTCGCCGAGCAGGGGAAGAATATGAAGGTCCCGCTGGACGCCTTCATGAAGGCGTGGCAGACGGACGACTACGAGACGATCATCGCGGAGCTCAAACAGCCGAACACATCAGAGACCGATCCCGGCGTCCACCGGATTTCCAGTCCCGATTCCGGCGTTCTTCTACAGGTGGCGTAGCCGCGTTACCAGCGATAGTCGAGGAACTTCCCGTCGAACGTGACCACCACGCGGTCTCCGTCGGGATCCTCACGGCGCCCGACGTCGACCTTGAAGTTGATCGCGCTCATGATGCCGTCACCGAACTCCTCGTGAATGAGTTCCTTGATCGCGGGTCCGTAGACGGCGAGCGCCTCCTGGAACCGATAGATGGTCGGATCGGACAGTAGCGCCGGGTCGATACCGCGGGCGGGTTGGAGCTGCAAGCTCTCGCCCACCGCGGCGTCGAGATCGAGCAGGGCGCAAACCCGTTCGGCCTGCGGTTGCGTCATCGGATGTTGACCGAGCAGCGCGGCGACACACCACACTCGCGGCGCATCCAAAGCATCAGCGATCTCGGTCCAGCTCACGTTCTTTCGGGTCTTGGCGGCGACCACCAGTGCCGCTGCGTCGGACTTGGTCATGATCGGGGTCATGCGCTGACCTTATTCGCCTCGGGGCCGCCGGTGCGCGTTCATCGGCGTCCGGCGGGCTTCGGACGGCGCAGAGCTGGGTAATACCGTTGCGATGATGAGTTCGCAGCGACCCAGGGCTTTGATCATCGGCGGCGGATTCGGTGGTTTGTTCTGCGCGCGTCGATTGGCCAAAGCGGATGTCGACATCACCCTGCTCGACCGCTCCGCCGACCACCTGTTCCAACCGCTGCTCTACCAGTGCGCGACCGGCAAGCTGAGCATCGGCCACATCAGCCGTCCCCTCCGCGAGGAGTTCGCCCGATACGACAACATCAAGCCCCTGTTGGGCGAGGCGATCGCACTGGACCCGTCCGCGCGCACCGTCACCGCACTACGGCCCGACGAGACGACGTTCGTCGTCGAGTACGACGTCCTCATCCTGGCGGCCGGTATGCGGCAGTCGTATATGGGCAATGAGGAGTTCGCGCACTGGGCGCCGGGTATGAAAACGCTCGACGACGCGCTGGAGATCAGACAGCGCATCCTCACCGCGTTCGAGATTGCCGAGACCCTGCCGCCCGGTTCGGAGCGTAGCGACTGGCTCACCTTTGCCGTCGCCGGAGGCGGTCCGACCGGAGTGGAACTGGCCGGTCAGATCCGGGAGATGGCCACCCGTACCCTGGCCAACGAATTCCACAGCATCCAGCCGCAAGAGGCGCGGGTGCTGCTGTTCGACGGCGGCCAGCGCGTCCTGAAGAAGTTCGCGCCCGACCTATCGGCGAAAGCCACCGAGACCTTGGCGGAGCTCGGCGTCGAGATGCACTTCGGTGTGCACGTGACCGATGTCCGGCGCGACGGCGTCACCGTCACCCCGAAGAACGGCGGGCCCGACAGGCAATTCTCGACGCGCACCGTGCTGTGGACCGCAGGCGTCGAAGCCGTCCCGTTCGCCCGTCATGTAGCCGAAACCCTCGGAGCGCCAACCGATCGCGCCGGTCGCATACAGGTCGAGCCGGACCTGAGCGTTGCGGGACACCCCGAGATCTTCGTGGTCGGCGATCTCGCCGGGCGTGACAAGCTGCCTGGCGTCGCGGAGAACGCGATGCAGGGCGGCCTGCACGCGGCGGCCTGTATCCGCCGTGATCTCGCCGGGCGACCGCGCCGCCCGTACCGCTACCGCGATTTGGGATCGGCGGCCTACATCAGCCATGGCAACGCGCTGCTTCAAGTGGGGCGCATCCGGGTGTCGGGATACCTCGGCTGGGTGGCGTGGGGCCTGATTCATATCGCGTTCCTCACCGGTGTGCGCAACCGCATCAGCACGGTTGCCACCTGGTTGGCCTCGATCGCACGTGCCGGCCGCTATCACCGGGCCTTCATGCTGGGCGCAGCGGATCGTCCCGAACAGCGCTACACGTACTCGACGTGGGACCTTCCAGAACCTGCACCGCCGCATTACCGCGCTTACCGTTCATGACCGTCGGCCCGAACGACGGGTGAGTGATCTGTCGACGTCCTTCCGGGAGTGTGACGGCAGCGCGGCAGAGGAACTGCGCGTCTGCCGCGGTTGCGATTAGCATCCACCAACGTGGGTGGCGAACCTCCGGTCCCCGTGCCGCGGACGCATCGGGTCGCGCAGAGGTTGTCCCGATTGAACGTCGCACAGATCAGACGGACCGCGCTTCTGCTGATTCTGGTGGCCACCGCCGCGTTCGGCGGCCTCGAGACCGTCGACAAGCAAGTCACCCCGTTCAAGGTCGCCGAGGAGTTCAGCGACGGCCAGTTCACGATCACGGTCGAGCGGGCAAGGTTCGTCCGCGAACTCAAGGGTGGGTTGGCCACCATCGGCGCTGCCGAACCCGGCAAGGTCTACCTGGGCGTCGTGGCAACCGTCGACAACACCGGCACCGTGCCAGGAGGTCTCCGCGATCTCCTCGACCTACAGGGTCTGCCCGGCAAGGAGATCTTCGGGACCTTCCGTCTGCGCGACGGTTCTGCGATCCAGAGTCTCGGACCCGGACTCACCGAACAGTTGGCGTTCACTTGGCAGGTCCCGGAATCCAGCGCAGTTTCGACTCAGGAGGTGACCATCCGGGTGTGGAAGAAGACGTTCACGCAGCTGATGGTCACCTACGGTGGCAAGGAATGGATCGACACGGATAACTACGGTCGGGTGGTCGTTCCGGTCCAGGGGCTGCCGTGAATCCGCGCACGCGCCGGGCGCTGACGGTGATCACGACAGTCGTTGTGATCGCGGCGGCCGCGGTGGTGTGGCAGAACCTGCCGACACCGCCGGACATCACCGGACCGTTCGACGTGTACGGCGAGGCGGGACAGCGTGCCGCCGGCCGCGACGTCGCGGCTACCGTCACCGATGTCCGTATCTCTTCGCAAGTGGATTCGGTTGCACCCGCGGGCGTTTGGGTGGTTGTCGACGCCACCCTGGAGGCACCGGTCACCACCGAACTACCCCGCAGTGACCTGATCGTCGGGCCGAACACGTACACACCCACCGATCGGTTTTTCCTCAAAACTCTCCGGGGGAACGTCAGGCCCGGCATCGCGCAACGCGGGTCGTGGGTGTTCGATGTCGCGCCGGCCCTGGTCGAGCCCGGCTCATCCGCACCGATCACGCTGCGGGTGTGGACGGGTTATGACGAGCAACTGGACTCGCGTCTTGTCATCGATGTTCCGCTCGCAGCCGCCCGCCGAGTACAGACCGTGAGACTCGAGGCTCCCTTGGAACGTGCGTCATGAGGAGATGGCTGTCGGCGCTGTGGGTGCGAAACCTGATCGGTGCCGTCGTCATGGTGGCCGCACTCGGCGTCATCATCGCGACCACACTGGGCGATCAGTGGACCACTTACCGCGACACGGTGGTTCCGGACGTAGTGGTGGCGAAGGGTGAGTCCGGCGGCGCCGGCGGATACACCTGGGAGGTCGACTCGGTGAGGCACTTGAACCGCAAGCCTTCCCGGTTCGGGCCGCAGCTACCCGAGGGCGCCGTATTGACGGTGGTGACGGTGGACATGTCGGGTCCGGCACGTGAGAACCCCGAAACCTGCAGCGCTGTCATCACCGACGGTCAGCGGCGGTGGGCATCGGAGAAGGCGGGCGGTTTGGGGCCGACTCCACCCGATGGTGTGGGGATCAGGTGTGAGAAGCCCGGCCCGGTGCAGTTCGCGTTCGTGCTGCCGCAGGATGCGGTGCCCGACGCGCTCGATGTCACGAGTGCTGACGGTCGGCTACTGGCGCGGATGATGTTGTAGGTTCCTGCTTTTCGAGTTGCTCAAGGCAGTACGCCACCGTGGACGCGATCAGGCAGATGCGAAGGGGCTCGATGATCAGGTGCGAGCCGAGCGCGATCGTTTCGGCGAAGCCGTACCAGAAGGGCAGCGGATGCGGACCGAGAAGCCATGCCACGAACCGGAATAAGTAGCCATTGCCCATCTCGGGCCGATAGAAAGACCCGGACATGTCGAGCCACGCCAAGCCGAGATAGCCCAACACGTACAGCGACAGGGCGAAGACTCCCCCGTAAAGGATGAGCCGTGCCGAATCAACGATGGTGCTGTAATTGCCCAGCTTGGAGAGCAGCCAGGAGCGCACCTTTTGGCCCAGCGTCTCGGGCACGTCCCAACCGCGCTCTTTGAGCATCTTGCGCCGCTCTGCCGCGCTGTTGATCACCCTGTCGGCGCGACTGCCCACAACGCGGCGAGCCGCGCGGCGCCAGTCGGGCATGGACACGCCGTAGACGATCCCGGCGACGGCGAGCCAGAGAAGCGGGATCGTGGCTCCACCGAATGCTGTCCGCAGCACCGCCATCAGGCCGTCCCACAAGGCTTCCAGCGGCGCGAAGTGCGAAAACAGTGCGGCCCGCGTCTCGTTGAACCACACCACGATTCGCCGTTCGGAGATCCAGCCCATCGGGTTGATGAGGAAGCCGACGCCCTCGCTGGCAGCGAAGCTCAGCGTGAGGAAGACCCACAGCGCGTCGACGTAGACGCGGACGGCGATCATCCACCCCGGCAGCTTGTCCTTGAGCTTGCTGAGCACATAACGCACGACCAGCGCCGACACGATGATCACCCACGTGGTGGTGCCGACGGGCAGTTGATCGGGATGAAGCTCGGTGGGCTCCGTGGATGTCAGCGCTTCGGTGACGGAGTCGGTGATGCGATAGTCGAGGGCCACCGTCTCGAACTCGATCCAGTCCTCTGCGAACAGCTTCCAGGCCAGATAGATCGCGAAGAACGGCACGATGATGTTGGCGAACACGTCGACGCTGCGCGCAGATCGCCGCGGCAGCGCCGCCAGCGCGGGGATGGCCGAGCGCAGCACCAAGAACATCGCGACGTACGAACCGAGCCGCGCCATCCCGGCGAACGGCATGATCAGCGCGGCCCAGACGTCGTTGTCCCAACCGGCCCAGGCCGCCAGCTCGATGGCGCCGCGACGACCCAGCCAACCGAGCAGGTACAGCGCCGCCAATTGAGGGAAATAGCGCCACCACAGGTCGAACGGCCGCAACACGGAGCGCACCGCCACATCCTAGGGCGGCGACGGTAGCGGCGACGGGCTGACGAGCTGATCCACCAGCCACCAGTGCATTTGGCACGGTCGCGCGTCGTCTCAGCACTGAATGACGATCCGGCCAGGCCCTCTTGACTGTGACGCCACTCACAGTAGTATGACCAGTGGTCATCGCTGGGAGGTGTGGATGCCGACTGTCACATGGGCTCGGGTCGACCCGAGCCGGCGCGCGGCTGTGATCGAAGCGGCGGAGGCAGAGTTCGGGGCGCACGGCTACTCGCAGGGCAGCCTGAACGTCATCGCACGCCGCGCGGGTGTCGCGAAGGGCAGCCTGTTCCAGTACTTCGCCGACAAGCGCGATCTCTACGCCTACATCGCAGATCTCGGCAGCCAGCGAGTGCGGTCGTACATCGAAGAACGAATCCGGGAACTCGACCCGAGCCGGCCCTTCTTCGAGTTCCTCACCGATCTGCTTGACACCTGGGTGGCGTACTTTGCCGACCACCCGCACGACCGCGCTCTGCATGCCGCGTCGAACTTCGAGATCGACACCGACGCAAGGGTTTCCGTGCACACCGTCCTCCATCGCCACTACCTGGAGGTTCTGCGGCCACTGGTGCGCGATGCACATGCGCGCGGTGACCTGCGCGCCGATTGCGACACCGACGCTCTGCTGTCGTTGCTGCTGATGATCTTTCCCCACATGGCGCTGGCCCCCTACGTGCGCGGCATGGATCCGGTTCTCGGGCTCGACGATCCCACTCCCGATCAGCCGGCACTCGCAGTGCGCAGGCTCGTATCCGTTCTGGCGCAAGCATTCTCCAGCAACAACCCAGCCCAAAGGACGACCAAGGAGGTCCAACGATGACACGAAAGAACTCAGCGTCACTCGACGCCGGTGGCCTCAACTGGGACAGCCTCCCGTTGAAGCTCTTCGCAGGGGGCAATGCGAAGTTCTGGAATCCCGCCGATATCGACTTCTCCCGCGACCGGGAGGACTGGGAGTCCCTGACCGAACTCGAGCGTGATTACGCCGCACGACTGTGTGCGCAGTTCATCGCCGGCGAAGAAGCCGTCACCCAGGACATCCAGCCGTTCATGGCCGCGATGCGGGCCGAAGGCCGTTTGGGCGACGAGATGTATCTGACCCAGTTCGCGTTCGAGGAAGCCAAGCACACCCAGGTGTTCCGGATGTGGTTGGACGCCGTCGGGCTGACCGACGACCTCCACCACCACCTCGATGATCTCCCGTCGTACCGGAAGATTTTCTATGACGAACTGCCGAGTTCGCTGGAGGCGTTGAACGCCGACCCGTCCCCCGCCGCGCAGGTGCGCGCGTCAGCGACCTACAACCACGTCATCGAAGGCATGATGGCGTTGACGGGATACTATGCGTGGCACCGTATTTGCGTGGACCGCGGCATTTTGCCCGGCATGCAGGAGTTGGTGCGGCGCATCGGCGACGACGAGCGGCGCCACATGGCCTGGGGCACCTTCACCTGTCGGCGTCACGTCGCCGCCGATGACTCGAACTGGACGGTGTTCGAGGAGCGGATGAATGAACTCATCCCGCTGGTGCTGCAGAACGCCGATGACGGGTCGGCCCTCTACGACGAGATTCCGTTCGGATTGGAAGCGGGCGAGATGAAGCAGTACGCAAGCGATAAGGGAATGCGGCGATTCGGCACCATCAGCAGTGCCCGGGGCCGCCCAGTCGGGGAGATCGACCTGGACTACTCACCGCTGACGCTGGAGGACACCTTCGCCGACGAGGACAGCAAGGCGCTGGCCGCCTCGGCGTAAACCGTGCGCGTTGCTCGTCATTGGCGCGTCATGAAGTACTGCACGCTGTGGTAAACCTCGCGCAACAACATCGGGATCTGCGTCTGGAGGGTCTTGTAGCGGCTACTGGGCGTCGGCGAAGGGTGCGCGTCAAGGCCCAATTCGGTGGCGATACGCGTGGCACGGCGCATGTGCAGCGGATCGCTGACGATGAGCACTCGGTTGATTTCATGTTCGGCGAGCAGCGGTCGGGCGTAGGCGAAGTTCTGCTTGGTGGTGCGCGAGCTGTTCTCGATGAGCAAGCGGACCGCCGGCACCCCAGCCTTGATCAGCCAGTCGCGGCCGGCCTCGGATTCGGAGAGCGTGTCTCGTTGTCCGACACCGCCCGTCAGGACGATCCAATCGACCTGGCCTGATTCGTACAGCGTGGCCGCGTGCCGCAGCCGCTCCTCGAGCACGGGCGAGGGTTCGTCGTCGTCGACGGCCGCGCCCAGGACGATGGCCGCATCCGCCGGCGCCGCGTCCGACCGTGCACTGAAAGCGCTGATATCGATGGCAAGGCTGAGGACACCTGCCAGAACCAGGGCCGAAGCGATTGTGATTCGTCGCAGACTTCCGACGAGCCTGCGTCGGATCGGCCCGACTGATCGCACCAGGCCACGATACTGGCGGTCGTCGCCGCAGTGATCTCGCGGCGCCGATGAATCCGCTGCTGCGTGCGGAGTAGTCGCCGTGGCGCGTCGCACAGGTCCCTCCGTCCCATGTGCTGAGGAGAACGCGAACAGAAGCTGGAACCGGACCGCCATCACCGCGGGGTCCGATCTATAAACGGAGCAAGGGCAGGTGTTCCACTGGAAACACCTGCCCCGCTCAACTCACTTGCTTGTCGTGCACCTCACTCGTCAATCACCTCGTAGCAGGCGGGTCCGCAGTTGGGGTCGTAATCGGGAGGGTTGGGGTAGATGCTGCCGGACGGGTAGACCATGCCGATTTCGTTGGGATTCGACGTGGAATCCGGAGTCGGGTGAGCGGTCTGCGGATCGTCAGCGGCCGGTGGTACGAGCTTGACGCCGGGAATCAGGTGGGCGTGGACGACGTCGTCACCCGCCGGCGAGGCCGCGTCGGCATGCGGCGCCGACGACTCAGCCTGCGGCGCGGACGACTCAGCGTGCGGTGCGGCGGCCGGTGGTACGAGCTCGACACCGGGAATCAGGTGGGCGTGGACGACGTCGTCACCCGCCGGTGAGGCTGCATCGGCGTGCGGGGCCGACGACTCCGCGTGCGGGGCCGACGACTCAGCGTGCGGCGCGGACGACTCGGCGTGCGGCGCCGACGACTCAGCATGCGGGGCCGACGACTCCGCGTGCGGCGCCGACGACTCAGCGTGCGGCACGGAGACCGAGCCGGCGTGATCCCCGGAGGAGGTCGTGGAGTGCGCCGACCCGGAGTCGTTGGCGGGCGCCGCGGACGCGGCGCCGGCCATGCCGAGGGCAGCTAGCCCCAGGGCCCCCGCGATGGCGGCAGCGGTGGCGAACTTCTTGACCGCGCCCAAGGTCGCGGCGGTCCCTGCGGGCTTGGTGAACGGGGTGTTGGTCATCGGATTTTCCTTTCGTGGAGCCACGGTCTTCGTGGTTGAAAAGAGAATCGGGCGTCGACCTCAACGGATCCTCAAAGCCTCCACTGATGCGTCACGACCGCACGAAACACGGCTTTCGGTCCGTCACCTGAAAAGGCGACCGACCCCCGCGGGTCGGCATCCAACGCGACGTCCACGAACATCTGGCCCGGGCCGCAGGTTCCAGGATGTCGCGGAGAACAACGCGGAGGCCGTGCCCCTGATCATGCGGCGTGTTCACGCCACGCACCCGTGCCGTCGTCGGTCATCGGTGCGACGATGCGAGGGTGGTTCGCGGGCGTGCTGAAAATCGCCGCTGAGCCCGCGCGCTGGGGTGGCCCGGTCAGGAAGATAAGTCCTTGCATTACAGCGTATCTGAGCCAATATCCAGGGAAGCAACTCTAAAAACGATAGGCGTCATAGGTCGCGTCGGTCCGGCGCCGAGGCGTGATTGCGGCTTACGCTTGCAGCTTGTGAGGTTGGAGTCCAGCACACTGGCCGCGTTTCTCACCGGCACCATCATGACGACTCTCTTGCTGGCCGCCCAAGCCGGAGGTAACCCCCTGCAGGAAATCGCATGGATTCTCCTTGGTGTGGGGTTGAGCCTGCTGACCCGCGCGTACGGGTTGCATGTCTCGAGCCACGAGGAGTCCGGAGGCGCACAGTACATTGCCGCCTTTCTGCGAAATGTCGCCAGTGGGTGGCCCGTCGTCGCGGCAGCCCTGCCCACTTTGGCCGTGCTGCTGCTCGCTGCAGCCTTTGACTGGCCCGACGATTGGGAGCATCCCGACGGTGGAGTCACCATCGGTTACACCACGGTCGCGCTCAACCTCAACGTGGTGTTGCTCTTCTTCTGGGGCGTGATAGCGGCTCGCCAGGCCAGCCTTTCCCGAGCATGGACGGTGGTCATCGGCTTTCTGAATGCGGGAATGGGCTGGCTCGTCGTCGCCGTCAACCTCGCGCTGAAATGACGGGCGATGGTAGACCGCGTCTCAGCGGAGCCCTTGGCGAGTTCGGCATATTTCTATGACCTGCGCTCGGTTCGTGTGTCAAGATTTCTACCGTGACGCGGGCGGAACCGTTTCCACCAGTTGACGGTTGGGCGCCCACCGCGCGTCCGGTGCGCCGGGTGGGGTTTGTGCTAACGCTCATCGTGGTCGTGGTTTGCGCCGCGTGCGGCAACTCCAGCGCACCGCACGCTGGCGCGCCGTCGCCGACAACACCGACAACGGTGGAACATCCGCCTGCGCAATTCGTGGCCGGGCCTTGCCCCGAAACACCGCAACCGGTGCCCGAGTTGAGAGGTGCCCGGTGCGGGGAATTGGTGGTGCCCGAGGACCGCACCAAAGCTGGCGGGCGCACGCTGCGTTTGGCGGTGGCGATCATTCCGTCGGAGACGCAGCCACCCTCATCGGATCCGATTGTGTTCCTCACTGGGGGTCCCGGCGGTGACGCGGTGGCGGATCCGCCGATTCCGAACGATGTGGGCATCAACCGCAGCCGGGATCTGATCCTGTTGTCGCAGCGGGGAACTCACTCGTCGAAGCCGGCGCTGACCTGCCCGGAGATCGATCGGTTCTACGCGCGCCGGGTCGGGTTGGTCTATGACGCGGCCTCCACCGGCGATCAGTATGTGCAGGCGGTGCGGGCGTGCCGCGACCGCCTGGCCCCGGAGGCCGACTTTGCGGCGTTCAACTCCACCGAAAGCGCATATGACCTTGCGGACCTGCGGACAGCGTTGGGTGTCGACCAGTGGAATGTGTTTTCGCATTCGTATGGCACCGATCTCGCGCTGATCTACATGCGGCACGACGCCGACGGGATCAGGTCGGTGACCCTCGATGGGGTGGCGCCACCCTCGGCCGCCACCCCCGGGTGGACGTGGAGCAGCGCCAGAGAGGCGTTCGACAACATGACTAATGCATGCGCGGCACAGTCCGCATGTCAGGCGCGCTATCCCGACCTCGCCGAGTCGTTCATCAGACTGGTCGATCGGCTCGAAGAGCGTCCAGTCACCACCACGGTCGCCGTCCCGTCGGTCGGCGACACCGAAGTCGTCCTCGACGGTGGCGCGCTGCTGAACTGGTTCGTCCCGCTAGCCACCCACTTTCCAGAAGAGTTTCCGGCCGCGATCGACGAACTGGCCCGAAACAATCCCAGCCGGATCGCCGAGCTGTACGCCGAAGTGTGGGCCAATCCCGAGCGGGTCGGGACCATGGGCTGGGGCTTGACCTTGAGCGTGTGGTGCCGTGAATGGGTCCCGTTCGAATCGGTCGAGGATCAACTCGAGAAAGCAAAGCAGGCCTTTCCGAAGTTTCCCGAGTCGGTTCGCGCCCAAGCGCCGCAACTGCCGTTCCTGCGCGACGCCTGCGCCGCCTGGGATGTGCCCAAGGCGCCCGATGAGATCCGGGCGGTCACCGAGAGCGCGATCCCGACGCTCGTCCTGTCGGGCAGTTACGACGGACAGACCGGGCCCCAGTGGGGTGAGTATGTGGCGCAACATCTCTCGCAATCCCACGTCGTGACGGTGCCCGGCGTCGCCCATGGCGTGTACACGAATGACTGCGGGGCGAAGGTGATCGCCTCGTTCTACGAAGATCCGGGTCGACCGGACACGAGTTGTGTCGGCGCGACACAACCACCTTCGTACGAGATCATTCCGCCACCATGACGACAGCGTCGGATGTCGCGGGGATATCGCGTCGCGGCCTGCTGGGCGGAGCCGTCGCCGGGGCCGCTGCGCTGGCGCTGTCCGCGTGTTCTTCGAGCCCTTCATCAGAACCCACGACGACCTCCGCGTCCGACGCGGCAACGGGATTCGACGAACTCGACGCCAAGATCGAAGAGGGTATGAAGGCCTATGCGATACCGGGGGTGGCAGTCGGCATCCTGGCGGGCGGCCAGGAGTACATAAAGGGCTACGGTGTCACCAATGTCGACCATCCGGTACCGGTCGACGGCGATACGGTGTTCCGTATCGGTTCCACCACGAAGACTTTCACCGGTACGACGCTGATGCGGCTGGTGGATCAGGGCAAAGTGGACCTCGACGCTCCGGTCCGCCGCTATCTTCCTGACTTCGCGGTAGCGGACCCATCTGCCAGCGTCACCGTCACCGTGCGCCAGCTTCTCAACCACACAGCGGGATGGTTGGGCGACGATCTGCAGGACTTCGGCCATGGTGATGACGCGTTGTCGCGCTATGTCGCGTCGATGACCCGGTTACCGCAACTGACACCGCCGGGAGCCGTATTCGCCTACAACAACGCAGGATTGGTCGTGGCGGGGCGGATCATCGAGGTCGTCACCGGGTCCACCTACGAGGCGGCGGTACGGAATCTACTGCTCGATCCGCTCGAGCTGAGGCACACCCGGTACTTCTCGGACCAGATCATCGGCTTCAATATCGCGGCATCCCACAACGTGGTTGACGGTAAACCCGTTGTCGACAACGGCTTCTGGGAGTTCCCGCGCAGCTGCAACCCGACCGGATCATTGATATCTAGCGTGCGGAATCAGTTGCGTTACGCGAGGTTTCACCTTGGTGACGGTACCGCTCCCAACGGCACTCGGCTGCTGAGCCAACAAGCACTTGCCGCGATGCGCTCCAACCCCGGTGCCGGCGGCACGCTGCAGGTCGAGCTCACCGGGATGGGGGTGACATGGATGCTGCGCCCCTCGGCCGAGAACGAGACGATCGTGCAGCACGGCGGCACCTGGCAAGGCCAAAGGTCGGGCTTCTTCATGGTGCCCAGCCGAAACTTCGCGATGACCTTGCTCACCAACTCCGAGGGTGGGGCGCAGCTCACGACCGATCTGTTCGCCGATGATTGGGCGCTGCGCCGGTTCGCTGGGGTCAGCAATATGCCAGCGGAACCGCAAACTTTGAGCGCGGCGGACCTCGCGCCCTACGAAGGGCGGTACGTGACGGAGCAGATCACCGAATCCGGCAGCCTCGAAAAGGTTGTCATCGAGTTCGAGGGCAGGGATGGCCGACTGCACGGCACCATGAGCGACCTGGCCGATCCCAGCACTCACCCCGATGAGGACGCCGACACCAGCGCACATCTGGGCTTCGCCTTCTACCGGCCGGACTATGGACTCGACCTGGGTCCAGACGGTCAAACCCTCGGCACCCGTTCCAATTTCGTGCGGGACCCGAACGGAAACGTCGCCTGGTTGCGCATGCACGGCCGCCTTTACCGGCGGCAATGATCTGACGAACAGCGTTCTGCGCTCGCCGCTTGCCGTTGGCCTATCGGCAGCGTCCGCAAGCCCTAAGGCGGTCGCGTAGTCTAACCGCCACCTGTGCTCGATTGAGTCCTGGCGATCGGCTTTCTCACGATGGTCGCAGCGTCGGATACCATTGTGCCGCTTGCCTGTTAGGCATCAACGACCGACGGAAACCGGAGGGAGTACGCCTTGGGGGCGTCGTGCACGGGTCGAACGGGTAGGCGAACGGCCGTCGATGTAATACCGATGGCAGTCACGATTGGTAAGGCCGACGATGAAGGCTTGCTCGATCAGGGGGCGTCTTGTGAAATTGCTTGAAGGTGCTAATTTTCAGCAGTTGCGACGACGATCGGCTGCTCGACGAGCATGCCGCCGCGATCGATGAAGTCTTGCCAGCGTGCAACGACCTCATTTTCAAGTTGTTGTCTGCGGTCGGCGCCCGCCGACATGACGACCCCTGCGATAGGTGTGACTTGAAGGTACTGCCACAGGAATTCGGCCGGCGGTGGTAGCCGCAACGTCTTCGTCATGGTTTTGACGGTCACGTCTTGGAAGTGGGCGACTTCCAGCAACTGGCGCAGTTGGGTCTCGCTCAGGGAGAAGACCGAACGTAGGAATCCGGGTAGGTCAGGGTTGATGTGACGACCAAGGGCGTCCACCATGATCTCGAAAAAGCGCGGCATGGTTCCCGGCGCGTTGATCGCGACGCGGCCACCCGGCGACAGCACGCGCCGCATCTCGCGGGCGGCTGCGGGCCGGTCGGGAAAGAACATCAGCCCGAGCTGACACAACACCAGATCGTAGGACTCATCGGCGAGCGGAAGAGCTTCAGCGCTTCCCTCCCGCCACTCGATCACGGCACCGGACGGTGCGGCGGTTGTGCGGGCAACCTCCAGCATTCCGGGGTTGAGGTCCACTCCGACGACTTTCCCTGTGGTCCCGACTCGTTCGGCGGCCAGGCGGGTGACGACGCCGGTCCCGCATGCGACGTCGACGACGTATTCACCCGGCTCGGGTGCCGCCACCTCGATGAGATCGCCGGCGAGCGGCGCGGGAATGAGCGGGACGAAGTCGCGTGCGTAATTCTCGGCTTCCGTCCGCCGGAGGTCACGGTAATCAACCTGTTGAGACATGGTCGGACGATATGAATCAGACCGCCGTCGGCGCATCGACCGAATTCACCATATCGCCGCGGTGCGAGTGATCAGTTCTAACCACCCGTTAGACGAGGTGTTGCTCGTAGGCGTAGGCGGTGGCGGCTGCCCGAGATGACAAGCCGAGCTTAGCGAAGATGTTCTGCAGGTGACGTGCGACCGTGTGCTCGCTGAGTACGAGGCTCGCGCCGATCTCTCGGTTGGTCTTGCCCGCGGCGACAAGCCGTAACACCTCGCATTCTCGCGGGGTGAGGCCCCCCGCCGACCGCCCCTGGGTCCCGATGACCTCGGCCAGACGTTCCGTGTCGGGCACTGCGCCGAGCCGGCTAAAGCCATCATGCGCGGCGTCGAACTCCAGTGCCGCCGCGTCGAAGTCGCTGAGCTCTCGGCAGGCGAGCCCGGTCTGAACCCGCGTCCGGGCGGCTTCGTAGGGCATTGCCAAGTCCCGCCAACCCGCAGATGCCCGGCGCAGGGCAGCAAGAGCCGCGGGGGCGTCGCCCTCGGCGAGCAACGTCGACCCGTCGGCGTGAGCTGCGATGGCGTGCAGGAACAGCGCGTCGATGGCTTCGGCGATCTCGGCAAGTTCGTCAGCGCTCGCTCGCGCTGCCGGGACGTCACCGACCGCGAGCATGATGTCGACGTGCGCAGCCAATATTGCCGGCCGACCGACACGATCGGGGCTTAGGTCTACCGCGCGACGAATCGCGGCAATCGCGGCATGGACGTGCCCTTCGGCCAGTCGCAGGAGGGCCAATCCAGGCAACGGCTCTCGACCGAACTGATGGGCTTGCCGGTAGGCGATTTCAGCGTCGTCGAACTCTCCACGCAGCCGGTGCAGCTCCGCTCGCTGGTAAGCCGCCAATCCTAAGGAAGGGTGCGCAGCGGGTCGCGACAAGTGCTCGCAAGCGAGGCGGGCGGCCGTCGTCGCCTCGGGCCATTCGCCGTGGATCTGCAGGATCTGCGAGCGATGCACCAGACATTGACCGCGGTATGGAACGAGGTCAGGCTGGGCGTCACACCAATCGCTCAAGGCGATGGTCCACTCGGTCGCGCGCCCCAGGTCGAACACGCCCATACACGTCTCGATGACGCCGCAATAGACGATGCCGGCGGGGATGGGCGACACCTCCCCCGCGGTGACGCTCGCCATCGCTTCATCGAGCAGTGCCACGCCGCGAGCCGTTTCGCCCTGGGTGACCGATGCCTGGCCTTGACCCAGCCAGGCCAGAGCCGCCAAGTCGCGATCACCGAACCGTACGGCGATCCTGCCGGCCTCAACGAACATCTCGTACGCTCCCGCGGAATCCCCACCCGTCCACGCCCCAAGGCCTGCGGAAGTGAGTAAGTACCCGCGCGCGGCGCAGTTTAGCTCGCGGTCCTCCACCAGCCGACCCACTCGTGCCAGCCAACCGCTGCCGCGCGCCGTGTTGCCTTGCAGCAACTGCGTTAGCGCCAACCAGAACCCGCATTCGGCGGCTCGGCCCGGATCGCCGGCAGCCAAGCACGCGGAGTAAGCCCTCTCCCAGGCCCGCACGCTCTCGTCGTCCTTACCGATCAAGTAGGTGGCAGTCGCCAGGCGCTCAAGATCGTCAGCATCGAGTGGTTCATCCGCGTCGGAGAGACACTCGTAGACTTCGGTCCACGCCTGGCGTTCAAACGCGCTCGAAGCTATGTTCATCGCGGCCATGAAGAAAGTCTGGCGGATACCGGCGGGTTTGCGCGACGGCGTGCTACTTCTTGCGCTTCCCGGTGTCGCCGGCAGCCCCACAAGATAGCTGCCGCGCCGACCTCGCCGCCGCGATCTCGCCGCCTGCCGGGGTGGCGCCGGGTGAGGGAGAAATGCGAGCCCATCCGGTAGGCGCGAGAACGCATCTACCAGCAACTTCCGGTGCCCCCAGTCGGACTCGAACCGACACTGTGCGGATTTTAAGTCCGCTGCCTCTGCCAATTGGGCTATGGGGGCCGCCCCCGTGCTGCGCCGATGAGCACGGTACCGCGCGCGATCGTCGTGCAGCCGGACCTGGCACACCTGATGCGCGGTCAAGATAATGTCGACGTGTAGGTCGTTCCACTAGGAAAGGCACTCGGATGTCAGCGCTGACGAGATTCCGCATCGGACGACGGCTCACAATCGCCGGTGGATCCGCGCTCGCGACGATGGCCCCGATGGTTGCGGCCGTCGTCGCTACCTCGCCCAGCGTCCCCAGTCACCTCGCGGCCTGCCCCGCCGGCGAGGACAGCGACCTCTACAGCGGGACGTGCGTGCCTTATCTGGTTCCGAACACCGCCTCAGCAGTCAACAACGCCTGCCCGCCCGGGGTCAGCGGTGCCGAATGCACCGGGTCCACCGGTAATCAGGTGCCACCCCACCCACAGCCTGGGCCGTCGCCCGAGTTGCAGGAACTGGAAGACGTCGTCACGCCGGGCTACTAGCCGCGCGCACGTCCAGTAGGTCGTTGTCCCGCGCGGCGTCGACGTCCAGCGTCCGGTACCCGTAGAGGTCGAACAGCACGGTGATCCGGTCCGCGGTCACCACCTCGAGTTGTTCTGGCCGCAGCGTCTGCCATCCGAACACTTTCTTCGCGACGTCGCCGCAACTGGCCCGCATCCCTCACCTGGCGCGGCTCATCGCGTCATCAGTGACAGGATCGCGCGGTTGAGTTGTCGGCGCGGCCAACCCAGTCTCCCGGCGGCGGCCAGTGCGGCATGTGCGGCGTTGCGGCCGCACACACCGTGCACTCCCCCGCCCGGGGACGCGCCCGCGCTGCCGAGGAAGACGTTCTCGACCGGCGTCTCCGCGCCGCCGAAACCCGGGAACGGTCGGAAGATCAACTGCTGGAACAGTTGTGATGTCCCGCCGTTCACCGCACCGGCATGCAGATTCGCGTCGCTGGCCTCCAGGTCCGACGGCCGCTGAATCGTCTTGCCGACGATGTGATCGCTGAACCCGGGCGCATGCTTCTCCAACACCACGTCCACCGCCGCCGACAGCTGATCGGCGGAGGCGTCATCGGCGACGCCTCGCGGCAGATGTGTGTACGCCCAGGCGCTTTCGGTGCCTGCTGGCGACCGGCTCGGATCGGCGGTGGTCATCTGCCCGAACAGAAGGAACGGATGCAGCGGCACGGTGCCGGTGTTGAGGTCGGCCATCCACCGGATCAGGCCGTCGTGGTCGGCGCCGAGATGTACCGTGCCCGCATCGTTCAGACTCTGCGAACGCCATGGGATCGGCGCGTCGAGGGCGTAGTTGATCTTCAACACCGGTGTGTCCCAGACGAACCGGTCGATGCTCTGCAGCACGGATTCGGGGAGTGCGTCGGCCGGGAGCAGGTCGCGGTACAGCATCGGCGCCGAGGTATCGGCGATCACCGCCCGACGCACTCGGACGGTCTCGCCGCCGGAGGTGTGAACGGACACCGCGCGTCGGCCACGGACGTCGATCCGGTCGACCTGCTGTCCGCACTGGATGCGGGCGCCCGCAGACGTCGCCCGGTTCACCAGCGCTGCGGTCAGTTGGCCGGCGCCGCCGACCGGAACCGGAAAGCCGCCGTCCTGAGCCATCATGATCAGCATGTATCCCATGACGCCGCTGCCCGGCGCGTCGATGGGAACATCGGCGTGCATTGCGTTGCCCAGCAACAGGAGTCGCGCGGCCTCGCCCTCGAACAGCTTCTCAGCCATCACGCCTGCGGGGAGAAGCATCAGATGCGCCAACCGAAGCGCCTCGGCGGTGCCCAGCTCACGCAGCAGACCGACCGCTCCACGCACCGGCGGGAACGGCGCGAACAACGTCTCCACCAGCGGTTCCTTGATGCGCTGCCACTGGGCGAACAAGTCGCGCCAACGCTCGCCGTCACCGGGTGTGCGACGGTCGAGATCCTCTGCGGTGCGGTCGAGATCGCGCCAAATCAGCGGAGCGTCTTCGTCATCGGCCGAGCTCGCATGGCCGACGACCGCGTGTGAATGCGACCAGCGCAGGCCGTGCTCCTCGAGGTGCAGGGCTTGGAGAGCCGGGGAGGTCACCGACAGCGGGTAGAACGCGCTGTACAGGTCGCTGACATAGCCGGGAAACAGTTCGGCGCTCTTGACCGCGCCGCCGGGCTGGTCCTGCGCTTCCAGAACCAGTACGTCCCAGCCCTCGTCGGCCAGCATGGCTGCGGCGACCAAACCGTTGTGGCCGGCTCCGATTACCACAGCATCGGCAGAGCCCGACACACTCACCTCGAGATCAGCCTGTTGGAGGCGGCCTTCACCGAGTCGGGCAGGAACCGGTTCATCAGGCCGAGCCCTTTCGAAAGTGGTGATGAGGCAACGATTTTCTTCCTCCCCTCCATCAGCGCGTCGTACCCCTGTTTGGCGACCTTGTGGGCGTCGTCCTTCGGCATGCGTCCCACCAAGGTGTCGAGCATGCCGACCCGGCGGAAGAAGTTGGTGTCGGTTGGGCCGGGCATCAGCGAGGTGATGACGACGTCGGTGTCGCGCAACTCGTCCTGCAGCGCTTCGGCGAACGACTGCACAAACGATTTCGAGGCGTTGTAGATGGTTTGATACGAGCCGGGCATCATCGCCACGATCGACGACGTGAACAGAAGCTTGCCCGAGTTGGCGCTGACCATGTCAGCGAGCACCAGTTTGGCCAGTTGCGTGGTTCCCCGGACGTTGAGGTCGATGATGTTCAGGTCTTCTTCGAGCCCACGGTCGACAAATCGGCTGCCACCGCCGCCGGTGCCGGCATTGAGGGCGGCGGCGTCCAACCGGCGGCCGCCCTCGGTGGCGCTGGCGTACAGCCGATCGACGTCGTCCTCTTTGCGGAGATCGACCTGAACCGCGCGGACCTCGGTGCCGCCGGCGGCGAGGCTGTCGGCGCTGGCGTGGATGCCGTCATCGTCCGCGGCCACGATGAGGTCGTAGCCGTCGTCTGCGAACAGCTTCGCCAACTCGAAACCGATACCGCTCGAAGCGCCCGTCACAAGCGCGAGTGGTCGTCCGTGAGCCATGGTGGCGGGCTACCCGACGAGGCGTTGACCAAACGCGCGCTCCACACGCCCACGTCAGCCGGCGTCACGATCATCGCCGGGCGAAAGGCAGCCGTCAGCCGGCGTCACGATCATCGCTGTGGTCATCACCGTCGTCAGCACGCTCTCCGCTGTCCTCGGGGGCTCCCTCGTCGTCACCCTCGTCGTCTCCGTCGTCGGGGATGAGGTAGCGGTTGGGGTGGTGGTAGTTGTTGACGCGGGCTTGGCCGGTGTCGAGCTGGGGCGGAGGACGCCATGCGGTGCGCCCGTCTTTGCGTTTGTAGGTGCGCCAGCCGCCGGGTTTGACCCGCCGATTATCGGGGCCACACGCCAGAGTCAGCTCGTCGATGTCCGTCTGACCGCCAGCGGCCCAATCATTGTCCCCATGATGCGCCTGGCAGTGGTAAGCCGGGGCCGTGCAGCCGGGCCGGGTGCAGCCCCGATCCCTGGCGAAGAGCACCAGTCGTTGGGCTTTGGACGCCAAACGGTTAGCCCGCCCGAGGTAGAGGGGTTCTTCGGTGGCCTTGTCGAAGATCGCCAGATAGTGATGCGCCTCAGCGGCTTGGCGGATCACCTCGCTCATCGGCACCAATGACCCGCCCCCGGTGAACCCATGCCCGGTGCCCGACTCCAGTTCCTGCAACGTCGTGGTGATCAGCAGCGTCGCCGGCAACCCGTTATTGCTGCCCAACGTGCCCGAGGCGAGCAACTTCCGGCACATGGCATTGAGCGCATCGTGGTTGCGCTGGCCAACCGTGCGCCGATCAGCGGCCACCGTCTCCGCCGAGGGATCGGCCTGCGCCGAGGGATCCTGATCCGCACATCGCTGACCGTCCTCACCCTCGGTTTCGCCGTCGGGGTGGCAGCGCCCAGGAGCCGCCCACACCGCCAGGACTGCTTCCAACGCCGCCCGCGTGGCCGGATCAAGCAGTCCACGTAGCTCACTCATCCCATCAAGGCGCTGCCGACCCAGACGCAACCAGCGCTGCGCCGCGCGCAACTCCTCGGAGAAATCCCCATCCGGGTTCAAATACGCCGCCAACCGCTGGGCGGCCGCGCGCAACTCCTCAGGAGTGTGCTTGGTGGCCAGCTGCGCCAGCTGCGCTTCGGCGGCCTCGCGCACGTCAAAGGGCATCGAGGCCGGCACCTGCTGGTCAAAGAACCGCCGGATCACCCGCACATGCTCGGCACCCACCAGGCCCTGCTCCACAGCCGCGGCGGTGTGGGCCAGCACCGGTTCGAGTGTCTCGCCGGTCATCGCCTGGCGCGGCGCCAACTCTTTTGCCTCGGCCACCCGCCGATGCGCCTCGGCCTTGGAAAGGCGCAGCAACACCGCCAACGCCCCGGGCACGCTGTTTTCCCCCAACTCCGCGAGCGGGGCCTGCTGGAGTCCGGCCACCAGGCGGTGGCCCACGGTCGCCGAACCACGGGTGAAGCTCTCCCACTGCGCTGTCAGCGCCAACTGTTCAGAGGTGCTCAACGCGTCGAACGACTCGCCGACCAACGCGGACAGCTGCTCGGCCATCCCCGCGATCACTTCGCTCATACGTTCGAATCCCACACTGCAACGCTAACCCCACCCACCGACAACCCAGGCCGACTTGTGACTACTGAAACCAAAGAGACACAGGTGATTTCGCGCAATACTGTGAACCAAAGGCCCGGCGAGCACAGTGCCGCGACCACTCAGCGACGACAAGGAGGGTTTGAGCCACGCATTACACAACGTAAATTGGTCAGCGATGGGAATACTGGGACGAAAGACCGGGGACCTGCGCGTCTACCTCGGCGCGGCGCCCGGTGTCGGCAAGACCTACTCCATGCTCGCCGAGGCGCACCGCCGTCTCGAGCGCGGAACTGACGTGGTTGCCGCCGTCGTCGACACCCACGGCCGGCGCAAGGTCGGCCAGCAGCTAGCGGGTATCGAGGTGATACCTGCGCGCATGGTCGAGAACCCCGGCAAACCCGGCGTCCAGCACCAGGAGATCGACGTCACCGCGATCATGCAGCGGCGGCCGAAGGTCGTGCTCGTCGACGACTTCGCCCACACCAACGCCCCGGGCAGCAAGAACAAGAAGCGTTGGCAGGACGTCGAAGAACTGCTCAACGCCGGCATCACGGTGATCACCACCGTCAACGTCCAGAACCTGGAGAGCGTTTCGGACCTTGCCGCCCAGATCACCGGAGTCGAGGAACCCGACCGCATACCCGACGAGGTAGTACGCGCCGCCGATCAGATCGAGTTGGTCGACATCACGCCGGAAGCGTTGCGGCGCAGGCTCGCTCACGGCAACGTGTACCCGCCGGAGCGCATCGATGCCGCACTGTCGAACTACTTCCGACCCGAAAACCTCACGGCGCTACGGCAATTGACCCTGCTGTGGCTGGCCGATCAGGTCGATGCGGCGCTGGCCAAGTACCGCTCCGACAAGAAGATCAGCGATCGATGGGCACCCCGCGAACGTGTGGTGGTGGCGGTAACGGGCGGCCCCGAGTCTGAGGTCCTGGTGCGACGGGCGTCCCGCATCGCCTCCCGATCGGGCGCCGACCTCAGAGTGGTGCACATCGTCGACGGCGGTGGCCTCACGGCCATCTCGGATCAGCAGAAGAAGGCCGTGCGTGAACTGGCCGCCAGCTTGGGCGCGACCATGCATACGGTGGTCGGCGACGACGTCGCTTCCACTCTGATCGCCTATGCGCACGACATCAACGCCACACAGTTGGTGGTCGGAACATCCCGACGTTCACGGCTGTCGCGCATGTTCGACGAGGGCATCAGCGAGGCCGTCGTCCAGCAGGCCGGCGGTCTGGACGTGCACATGGTCAGCCACGACCAGGCCAGCACCGGCATCTCGTGGTCCCGGCTCTCGCCACGACAGCGCCGGCTCACGTCATGGCTTGCCGCTATCGCGATTCCGGTCGCGGTCTGCGCGCTGACATTGCTGCTGCCGGAGGGGTTCCTGCGCATCGGCGGCCCGGGCGCGCTGTTCTTCATCGGGGTGCTGGGCACGGCGATGCTCGGCGGGCTCGCTCCGGCCGTCACGGCCGCCGCCCTGTCCGGAGCGCTGATCACCTACTTCCTGGTGGCTCCGGCGAACGCGTTCTCCGTGCACGACAGCGACGGCTTTGTCGCGACGGTGATCATGCTGCTCCTGTCCGTCGCGGTCGCCGCCCTCGTCGACCGGGCCTCGAGACGGGCGCGAGAAGCGCGGCGAGCCAGTCAGGAAGCCACGCTGCTGGCGCTGTTCGCCGACGGCGTGCTGAACGAAGCGGACCTCGACAGCCTGCTGGAGCGGGTCCGCGAAACGTACTCCCAGCGCGCCGTGAGCATCGTGAGAAGCAAGACCGGCGAACTGCTCGCCCACACCGGCACCGACCCCTGCACCGACGTCGACGACGCCGACACGCCCGTCGAGATCGGCGACGACGAGTACTGGATGCTGTTGTCCGGACCGGCGTTGACGACGCGCGACCGTCGCGTTCTCAGCGGCGTCGGCAAGCAGGCCGTCAACCTGGTCAGGCAACGAGAGTTGGCCGAGGCGAACAAGGCCGAAGTCGTCGGCCAAGCGGACAAACTGCAGCACGCGCTGCTCACAGCGGTCAGCCACGACCTGCGCACCCCGCTCGCGGCCGCCAGGGCGGCGACGTCCCGGATCCGCAGCAGCGACGTCGACTTCTCCGGCGACAACACCGCCGAACTCCTGGCCACGGTGGAGGAGTCCGTCGATCAGCTGACCTCACTGGTGGCCAACCTGCTGGACTCGGCACGCCTGGCCGCCGGCGCGGTACGACCGCAGATGGCGCGCGTCGAACTGGAGCACGTCGTCCAACGCGCGCTGCTCGGAATTCGCGCGGACACAGACGAAATCACCCGACCGGGCAGTGAACGGGTGAAGGTGGAGATCGACTGCGACGCGGCCCTGGCCGACCACGAACTGCTGGAGCGCGTCCTGGCCAACCTGATCGACAACTCGCTGCGCTACGCCGACGGCAGCCTGGTGCGGGTGACCGCGGGCCAGGTGGGCGACCGCGTGCTCATCGCCGTCGTCGACGAGGGTCCCGGTATTCCGCGAGGCAGCGAAGAGCAGGTGTTCGCCCCGTTCCAGCGGCTCAGCGACGACGACTCGATCGGCATCGGAATCGGCCTGTCGGTCGCCTCGGGATTCGTCGAGGCGATGGGCGGAACGATCTCGGCTTCCGACACCCCCGGCGGGGGCCTGACCGTCGAGATCGACCTGCCCGCCGCGCCGGATCAGGTGTGATGGCAACTAGGCCCGGGCGGTTTCCTCGGCCAGGGCGATCAGCGCTTCACGCACCAGATCGGGTCGCTCGTCGACGATGAAGTGACTGGCGTCGACCATCTCCAGTCGGTAGTCGTCGGCATCCGCCGTCTCCTCCGCTGCCAGCGACGGATGGACAGCCGCGTCATCGCGCCCGAACAGACACCGGATCGGCACGGTGGCGCGCGGCGGCTTCGGCCCGCGGCCGGCGGCCGGTAGCTCGCGGAGCAGGAAGCTTCGGTACGTGTCGCGCGCGGCGCGGGCCACCACCGGATCTCGGAACCGATCGGCGTAAACCCGCGCGGTCTCCGGATCCAACTGCGAGCCGGCCTTGAACAGCAGGTCAAGAAAGCCGGTGTACCGCAGCACCGCAACGCCGAACGTGGCAAGCGGCACCTGGTACCAGAACCGCCACAGCTGTGGCGCCACGACGCGCGGGCCCACCCACGGGTGCGCCATGTTCATCGCCAGGTAGCCGTCGAAACGCTCCGGCGCCGCCAACACCATGCGGTACCCGACGTACGCGCCCCAGTCGTGGCCCACCAGCAACACCCGGTCCAGACCCAGCGCATCGAGCAGCGCCAGTACGTCGGCGGCGACATCGTCCTTCTTCCACCGGTGCGGAGCAGGACCCGACCAGCCGTAGCCGGGCAGGTCCGGCGCGATGATCCGCAGTCCCGCTGGGGGGTTACCCAAGAGGTCGCGGTACACCCAATGGTGTTGCGGCCACCCGTGCAGCGCGACGACCGGGCGCCCGTGGGCGGGGCCGGCCTCGGTGACGTGGAAGCGCACACCGCGGGCGGTGACGTCGGTTCGGCGCACTCCTTCGATCGGCGGAGGAGCAGAAGCCATAACGCGACTATAGGAACTGCCGTCGCGCTACCGTGCCGGTATGGCCGGATACCGAGCGCTGTTCGACGCCAGCATCGCTGATCCAGAAGGATTCTGGGCCGATGCCGCACGCGCGGTGACGTGGACCCGCGAGCCGAAACAGATCCTCGACGACTCCAACCCGCCGTTCTACCGGTGGTTCGCCGACGGTGAGCTGAACACGTGCGCCAACGCGCTCGACAGACACGTCGACGACGGCCGGGGCGATCAGCCCGCGCTGATCTACGACTCACCGGTCACCGGGACGCAACGCACCTATACCTTCCGCGAATTACGCGACGCGACAGCGAAATTCGCCGGGGGGCTGCGCGGTCTCGGGGTCACCAAGGGCGACCGCGTGGTGATCTACATGCCGATGATCCCCGAGGCGGTGATCGCGATGCTGGCGTGTGCGCGCCTGGGGGCGATCCACTCGGTCGTGTTCGGCGGGTTCGCCGCGCACGAACTCGCGGCGCGCATCGACGACGCGCAACCGAAAGTCGTCGTCTCCGCGTCCTGCGGTATCGAACCGTCCCGCATCGTCGCCTACAAGCCGATGCTGGACGCCGCACTCGAGATGTCCGCGCACCCGCCGCGCAACTGCGTCATCGTGCAGCGCGACCGGCAGCGCTGTGAGTTGGCTCCGGACCGCGACCTCGACTGGGAGGACGTCGCGGCCGCGGCGGCCGTCGACCCCGTGCCGGTGGCCGCGACCGATCCGCTCTACGTGCTGTACACCTCCGGGACCACGGGTAAGCCCAAAGGCATCGTCCGCGACAACGGCGGGCATGCGGTGGCGCTGCTCTGGAGCATGCGCAACGTCTACGACATCGAACCCGGCGAAGTCTTCTGGGCCGCATCCGATGTCGGCTGGGTGGTCGGCCACTCCTACATCGTGTACGGACCGCTGCTGCTGGGCGCCACGACCGTGCTCTACGAAGGCAAGCCGATCGGCACGCCCGATCCGGGTGCGTTCTGGCGGGTAGCGTCCGAGCACGGGGTCAAGGCACTGTTCACCGCGCCGACGGCCGTGCGTGCGATCCGAAAGGAGGACCCCGACGGCACGCACATCGGCCGCTACGACCTGTCGAAGATGAAGTACTTCTTCCAGGCCGGTGAGCGACTCGACCCGGACACCTACGAGTGGTCGGCGCAGAAACTCGGTGTCCCGGTCGTCGACCACTGGTGGCAGACGGAAACCGGCTGGGCGATCGCCGCCAACCCGATGGGCCTGGAACCCATGCCGATCAAACCGGGATCCCCGACGGTTCCGATGGCCGGCTACGACGTCAGGATTCTGCACGTCGACGGCTCGCCCTGCGCAGCCAACGAGGAAGGCGACATCTGCATCCGGCTCCCGCTTCCGCCGGGCACCCTGCCCACCCTGTGGGGCGACGACGACCGGTACAAGGCCTCCTACCTGTCGGAGCATCCGGGTTACTACCTCACCGGCGACGGCGGCTATCTCGACGAGGACGGCTACCTCTTCGTGATGGGCCGCATCGACGACGTCATCAACGTCGCCGGACACCGGTTGTCGACGGGATCCATCGAGGCCGTGCTGGCCACTCATCCGGCGGTCGCCGAATGCGCGGTCATCGGCGTGCGTGACGAGATCAAGGGCCAGGTGCCGCGCGGCTTCGTCGTCCTGCAGCAGGGGGCTTCGGCCGACGGGCTTGCCGAGCAGCTCATCGAGTCGGTGCGCGAGAACATCGGCGCCGTAGCGTGTTTCAAGCTCGTCGACGTCGTTCCCGCGCTGCCCAAGACGAGGTCCGGAAAGATCCTGCGCAAGACGATGCGGGGCATCGCCCACGGCCGCGAGGAGCCGTTGCCGTCGACGATCGAAGACCCAGCGGTGATCGAAGCGCTCAAGCCGATCCTGAAGAACTGAGCCGCCCCGACGCTGCTCGGATCGGCCTATATTCGTTGGTGAGTGCGTGCCTGCCCGATGCACGCGGCTCACAACAAAGGAGTTGATTCGCGATGCGTACATCTGCGGTCAAGGCCAAGAGCGGCTGTACATGCCACTGCCACAAGTGCGATCAAGGTCATCACTGCGGGAACCCGCCCAACTGCTACATCAAGAAGTAGTCCGGCACCGGACGTGATCGGTCCAGGCGAGACCAGAAGAGCCTGAGCCGCGGCCTCTACCGTGCCGATTTCGTTACGCGCGTCTACGTTTGCGCCGCCTTTCCGCGGGTAGCCCTGCGCTCACTCGAGGAAAGGAACTCATCATGGTCAGCAGCCACCCACCGGGCCCGACGGCCGCCTCCCGGTACGGCTCACATGTTCAGAAGGCCGCACTTGCCGTCGGCGCAGTGTTCCTGTTGGTCGGCATTTTGGGCTTCATCCCGGGAATCACGACGAACTACGACACGATGACGTTCGCCGGGCACCACTCCGGAGCCATGCTGCTCGGGATCTTCAACGTCTCGATCCTGCACAACATCGTGCACCTGCTGTTCGGCGTGGCCGGCGTGCTGATGGCGCGCACATTCGACGCAGCCCGCATCTACCTGATCGGCGGCGGCGTCATCTACCTGCTGCTCTTCCTGTACGGCCTGGTCATCGACCATGACAGCGCGGCGAACTTCGTGCCGTTGAACACCGCGGACAACTGGCTTCATCTGTTCCTCGGGGTCGGCATGATCGCGCTGGGCGTGCTGCTGTCGCGCCGCCGCGACGCCAACACCGCGTTGGGCCGGAACACGCGGTAGGCGTCGACGCCGCATCGCGCCGGTTAGCGACGACCCCCGGCGGGTATCACCTGCGAGTCCGTCAATAACGGCTTTGGACGGAGGCGAGGGATGGCAAGACCACCGAAGTACATGGCCGTGCAGGCGGCGGCGGTGATCGCCGGCGTCGCCCTGTTCCTCCTCGGCGCCCTCGGCTTCATACCGGGCGTGACCCAGGACTACGACCGGCTGGCGTGGGCCGACCACCGATCCGGCGCCAGCCTGCTCGGCATGATCTCGGTGTCCGGACTGGGCAACGTGGCCAACCTGGTGATCGGCGCGCTAGGGCTGCTGATGGCACGCACGTACGCGGCCGCTCGGGCGTACTTCCTCGGCGCTGGACTGGCTTACTTCGCGCTGTTCGCGTACGGATACGCCGTGGCCAACGCGTTTGACTGGATGTGGTTCGGCCTGGGTGTCGTCATGTCGATACTCGGGCTGACACTCGCCGGTCAGCACGACCCGACCAAGCACCGCAGGCGAATTCGCGCCTAAGCTGGGACGATGCTCACGGCGTTGCTCTGGGGCGGCGTTGCGGCGTCTTCGTTGATCATCGGCGCACTGGCCGGGGTCGTGCGCGACTGGAACGCCCGGCTCATCGGGCTGGTGCTCGGCTTCGGCGCCGGAGCGTTGGTGGCCAGCATCTCGTTCGAACTGGCCGAAGAGGGTATCCGTGTCGGCGGAGCCGTCCCGGTGGCGCTCGGTCTGGCGGTCGGCGGCATCGCGTTCTTTCTCGCCGACATGGGGGTCGCCCGAATCGGCGGCCGCGGCGGCGCCGCTGCCGGACTACCCCTCGCGCTGGGCGCGTTGCTCGACGGCATACCCGAGCAGGCGGTACTGGGTATCGGAATCGCCGGTGGCGGCGAGGTGAGTGTGTCGCTGATGGTCGCGATCTTCGTCTCGAACCTCCCGGAGGCCATCGGGTCGGCCAGCGACCTGAAGACGGCAGGCACGCCCCGGCAGCGGATCGTTCTGGGCTGGGTTGTGGTCGCGCTGCTGTGCGCGCTCGCCACTTTGGCCGGCTACCAGCTTCAGGAGACCGCGGGCAACCAATTACAAAGTGGAATAGACGGTTTCGCCGCAGGCGCGTTGCTGGTCATGCTGGTCACGTCGATGATCCCCGAGGCCACCGAGAAAGCTCGAGACCAAGCGGGTCTCGCCGCGGTGCTGGGTTTCGCCGTTGCGGCCGGCTTGTCGCTGAGCGGCTAGAGTCGTCTGAACGTCGTTGTGTTGCAGCGCGTCAGCCGAAAGTCACACGGGCGCCTTTCCCACGTGGTTGTCTGGGTGAGTGAGTACGGCGACTACGACGCCGCACACCGGCGCGCGGCGGGGCATCAACTTAGCGCTGGCCACCTGGGTCTCGGCCATCAACTTCTGGGCATGGAACTTGATCGGCCCGCTCTCGACGACGTACGCGGGCGATCTGTCGCTGAGCAGCTCCGAGGCCTCGATGCTGGTGGCCACACCGATCCTGGTGGGCGCACTCGGCCGGATAGTCGTGGGTTCGCTGACCGACCGGTTCGGCGGGCGCGCATTGTTCATCGCGATCTCTTTAGTCTCGATCATCCCGGTGCTGGCGGTCGGCGCCGCGGGGTCGGCAGGCTCGTATCCGATGCTGCTGGTGTGCGGCTTCTTCCTGGGCATCGCAGGCACGATCTTCGCCGTCGGGATCCCGTTCGCGAACAACTGGTATGACCCCTCGCGGCGCGGATTCGCCACTGGAGTCTTCGGGATGGGCATGGTGGGCACCGCGCTCTCGGCGTTCTTCACGCCCCGGTTCGTCGGCTGGTTCGGGCTCTTCCCCACCCACGTGATCATCGCGGTCGCGTTGGCGATCACCGCGGCGCTGTGCCTGGTGTTGATGCACGACTCACCGACCTTCGCGCCCAACACCGATCGGGTGATGCCCAAGCTGAAGGCAGCGGCCAAACTCCGCGTCACCTGGGAGATGTCGTTCCTGTACGCGATCGTGTTCGGCGGGTTCGTGGCGTTCAGCAACTATCTGCCCACCTACATCAAGACGATCTACCACTTCTCGGCCGTCGACGCCGGCGCGCGCACGGCGGGGTTCGCGCTGGCGGCCGTGCTCGCGCGTCCCGTCGGTGGTGCGCTGGCCGACCGGATCGCGCCGAAGTACGTCGTGCTGTGTTCCTTCGGCGGCACCGCGCTGATGGCGCTGATCGCCATGCTGCAGCCGCCGCCGGATGTGTGGTCGGCCGCCACCTTCATCGCGCTGGCGGTGTTCCTCGGTATCGGCACCGGCGGCGTGTTCGCATGGGTGGCTCGCCGCTCACCTGCGAAGTCCGTCGGGTCCATCACCGGAATCGTCTCGGCCGCCGGTGGTTTGGGCGGCTACTTCCCGCCGCTGGTTATGGGCTCGACCTATGACTCGGTCGATAACGACTACTCGGTCGGCCTGATCCTGCTCGTAGTGACCGCGTTGATCGCGTTCGCTTACACCGCACTGCGGCTGCACGCTCATGAGCCGCAACCGAAGGAGGCCACACCGTGACGATCACCCCGCCCCACATCGGCGGCCCGATCGAAGAACTGCTCGAACGCAGCGGCCGATTCTTCACTCCCGGTGAGGCTTCCGACGACGGGCGGACCATCCACCGCCGCGGCGGCCGCGAAGGCGACATCTTCTACCGCGACCGGTGGAGCCACGACAAGGTGGTCCGCTCCACGCACGGCGTCAACTGCACCGGCTCGTGCTCCTGGAAGATCTATGTCAAGGACGGCATCATCACCTGGGAAACCCAGGAGACCGATTACCCGTCGGTGGGCCCGGACCGGCCGGAGTACGAGCCGCGAGGCTGTCCGCGCGGTGCGGCGTTCTCGTGGTACACCTACTCGCCGACGCGGGTCCGTTACCCGTACGCGCGTGGCGAACTCGTCCGGATGTACCGCGAGGCGAAGTCGCGTCTGTCCGATCCGGTCTTCGCATGGGCCGACATCCAGAACGACCCCGAACGCCGCAGGCGCTACCAACGGGCAAGGGGTAAAGGCGGTCTGGTGCGGGTCAGTTGGGCCGAGGCGACCGAGATGATCGCCGCGGCCCACATACACGCGATCAAGCGGTACGGGCCCGACCGGATTGCGGGGTTCTCCCCCATCCCCGCGATGTCGATGGTCTCCTTCGCCGCGGGATCGCGGTTCATCGAACTGCTCGGCGGCGTGATGACGTCCTTCTACGACTGGTATGCCGACCTTCCCGTGGCTTCCCCGCAGGTCTTCGGCGACCAGACCGACGTACCGGAATCCGGCGACTGGTGGGACGCCTCGTATCTGATGATGTGGGGTTCCAACGTTCCGGTCACCCGCACACCGGACGCGCATTGGATGACCGAGGTGCGCTACCGCGGCACGAAGGTCGTCAGCGTCAGCCCCGACTACGCCGACAACACCAAGTTCGCCGACGAGTGGATGCCGTGCGCCGCGGGCACCGACGGTGCGTTGGCCATGGCGATGGGCCACGTCGTGCTTTCGGAATTCTTTGTCAAACAGCGCGTTCCGTTCTTCGTCGACTACGTTCGCAAGTTCACCGACCTGCCCTTCCTGGTCAAGCTCGAAGACCGCGACGGCAGGCTCGTTCCCGGTAAGAACCTGACCGCGGCCGACCTCGGCGGTGAAGCGGCGGCACAGGAGAACGCGGCCTTCAAACCGGTGCTGCTGGACGCGGCGACCGACTCCGTGGCCGTACCGCATGGCTCACTGGGATTCCGCTTCGGCGACGACGGCGTCACCAAGTGGAACCTCGAACTGGGTGATCTCGTACCGGCGTTGACGGTGCTGTTCACCGAGGGCGGTGAAACGGCCGAAGTGGCGTTGCCGCGATTCGACACCTTCGACGGCCACGGCGAAACGCTGACCCGAGGCGTGCCGGTGCGACGGGTCGGCGAACACCTGGTGTGCACGGTGTTCGATCTCATGCTGGCCCAGTACGGCGTGGCCCGACCAGGCCTACCCGGTGACTGGCCGACCGGCTACGACGATCCCAAGCCCTACACCCCCGCGTGGCAAGAGTCGATCACCGGAGTGGCTGCGTCACAAGCCATTCGGATCGCCACCGAGTTCGCCCGTAACGCCGAGGAGTCCGGCGGCCGGTCGATGATCATCATGGGCGCCGGAATATGCCAATGGTTCCACGGCGATGCCACCTACCGGGCGGTGCTGGCGCTGGTGTTGCTCACCGGCGCGATGGGTCGCAACGGCGGCGGCTGGGCACACTATGTCGGACAAGAGAAGTGCCGCCCGGTGACGGGATGGTCGGCGCTGGCGATGGGCACCGACTGGTCGCGGCCGCCGCGACAGATGCCGGGCACCTCGTACTGGTACGTCCACACCGATCAGTGGCGCTACGACGGCTACCGGGCCGACGCGCTGTCCAGCCCTCTGGGCCGCGGCCGGTTCAGGGACCGCCACACCATGGACGTGCTCGCCGCATCAACGGCGATGGGCTGGAGCCCGTTCTATCCGCAGTTCGACCGCTCGAGCCTCGACGTGGCCGACGAGGCCCGCGCCGCGGGACAGGACATCTCCACCTACGTCACCGAGAAGCTCGCCGACGGTGGGCTCAAACTCGCCGTCACCGACCCGGACAACCCGTCGAACTGGCCTCGGGTGCTGTCGGTCTGGCGGGCCAACCTGCTGGGCTCGTCGAGTAAGGGCAACGAGTACTTCCTGCGTCATCTGCTCGGCACCGACTCGAACCTTCAGGCTGAGCCGACACCGGAGGCGGTGCGGCCCAACGACATACCGTGGACCGACGACATCCCCGAGGGCAAGCTCGACATGTTGATGTCGATCGACTTCCGGATGACGTCGACGACGTTGCTCTCCGACGTGGTGCTGCCAGCCGCCACCTGGTACGAGAAACACGACCTGAATACCACGGACATGCACCCGTACGTGCACGCGTTCAACCCCGCCGTCGACCCGCCGTGGGAAACCCATTCCGACTTCGAGGCGTTCGGTGCGATCGCCCGGGTGTTCAGCGGGCTGGCGGCCAAACATCTTGGGGTGCGCACCGACGTGGTGCTCGGCGCGATGCAGCACGACACTCCCGGCGCGATGGCGTATCCCGGTGGTGTCGAGCAGGATTGGCGGACCGACGGGAGCATCCCGGTACCCGGTAAGACCATGGGTCCGATCGCCGTGGTGGAGCGTGACTATCCGGCGATCGCCCAGAAGTGGGCGGCGCTGGGGCCGCTGGTCGAGAGACTGGGGCTGACCACCAAAGGTGTCACCGTCCGACCCGACAAGGAGGTCGACGAACTCGCGGCCAAGTTCGGTGTGATGAGCTCCGGTCGCGCAGAAGGCCGTCCGGCGATCAACACCGCGGAACGGATGGCCGAGGCGATCCTGGCACTGTCCGGCACCAGCAACGGCCGGCTGGCGGTCGAGGGGTTCCGCGAATTGGAGCGGCGAACCGGGCGTCGACTGGTCCATCTGGCCGGTGGCAGTGAGGAGCGCCGCATCACGTTCGCCGACACCCAGGCGCGGCCGGTTCCGGTGATCACCAGCCCGGAGTGGTCGGGCAGCGAGACCGGTGGGCGCCGCTACGCGCCGTTCACCATCAACATCGAGGAACTCAAGCCGTTCCACACGCTGACCGGCCGGATGCACTTCTATCTGGACCACGACTGGCTGGAGGAACTCGGCGAGCAGTTACCGGTCTACCGTCCGCCGCTGGACATGTCGCGGTTGTTCGGTGCGTCGGCGGTGGGTGATCACGACGGTGTGGGACTGACGGTGCGCTACCTGACCCCGCATTCGAAGTGGTCGATCCACTCGGAGTATCAGGACAACCTGTTCATGCTGTCGCTGTCGCGCGGTGGGCCGACGATGTGGATGAGCCCGGCCGATGCGGCGAAGATATCGGTGCGCGACAACGACTGGGTCGAGGCGGTGAACCGCAACGGTGTGCTGGTGTGCCGTGCGATCGTGTCGCATCGGATGCCCGAGGGCGTGGTGTTCGTCTACCACGTGCAGGAGCGCACCATCGATGTGCCGCTCAGCGAGACCACCGGGAAGCGCGGCGGTATCCACAATTCGCTGACCCGGCTGCTGATCAAGCCGAGCCATCTGGCAGGCGGGTACGCGCAGATGGCGTTCGCGTTCAACTATCTCGGTCCGACCGGCAACCAACGCGACGAGGTGACCGTGGTGCGGCGTCGCAACCAGGAGGTGGTCTACGAATGAGAGTCATGGCGCAGATGGCGATGGTGATGAACCTCGACAAATGCATCGGCTGCCACACCTGCTCGGTCACCTGCAAACAGGCATGGACCAACCGGCCCGGCACCGAGTACGTCTGGTTCAACAACGTCGAAACCCGTCCGGGCCAGGGTTATCCGCGGACCTACGAGGATCAGGAGCGGTGGCGTGGCGGATGGATACGCGACCGTAGGGGTCGGTTGAGGCTGCGCGACGGCGGGCGGCTGAGCAAGCTGTTGCGGATTTTCGCCAACCCGAAGATGCCCAGCATCAACGACTACTACGAGCCGTGGACCTACGACTACGAGAACCTGACGAACGCGCCGTTGGGTGAGCACATGCCGGTTGCCCCACCCCGCAGCTTGATCAGCGGTGAACCGATGAAGGTTCAGTGGTCGGCGAACTGGGACGACAACCTCGGCGGCTCACCGGAGATCGTGGCCGGAGATCCGGTGCTGCAGAAGGTGAACGAGCAGGTCCGCCTCGAACTCGAGCAGACGTACATGTTCTACCTGCCGCGGATCTGCGAGCACTGCCTGAATCCCTCGTGTGTCGCGTCGTGCCCGTCCGGGGCGCTCTACAAGCGTTCCGAGGACGGCATCGTGCTCGTCGACCAGGACCGCTGCCGTGGCTGGCGGATGTGTGTGTCCGGATGTCCCTACAAGAAGGTGTATTTCAACCACAAGACCGGCAAGGCCGAGAAGTGCACGTTCTGTTACCCGCGTATCGAGGTGGGGCTGCCGACGGTGTGCTCGGAGACCTGCGTCGGCCGGTTGCGGTATTTGGGTCTGGTGTTTTACGACGTCGACCGGGTGCTCGAGGCGGCGGCGACGGAGAACGACACCGACCTTTACGAGGCGCAGAAGTCGATCATCCTGGACCCGCACGATCCCGAGGTCATCGCAGGCGCCCACGCGGAGGGCATTTCCGAGGAGTGGATCGAGGCCGCCCAGCGTTCGCCGGTGTACGCGCTGATTCACCGCTATCAGGTTGCGCTGCCACTGCATCCCGAGTACCGGACGATGCCGATGGTCTGGTACATCCCGCCGCTGTCCCCCGTGGTCGACGCGGTCGCCCGCGACGGCCATGACGGTGAGGCGCTCGGAAACCTGTTCGGCGCTTTGGAGGCGCTGCGCATTCCGATCGAGTACCTCGCCGGCCTGTTCACGGCCGGGGACACCGCGGTGGTCGAAGGCGTGCTGCGGCGGCTTGCCGCGATGCGGTCCTACATGCGCGACATCAACCTGGGCCGGGAGACCCAGCCCCACATCCCGCAGGCGGTCGGAATGACCGAAGAGCAGATCTACGAGATGTACCGGCTGCTGGCACTGGCGAAATACGAAGAGCGCTATGTCATTCCGACCGCCTACGTCGCCGATGCCCACGCCCTCGAGTCGCAGGCGCTCGAGGAACCGGGCTGCTCGCTGTCGTTCGAGGGCGGACCCGGCATGTACGAGTCGGGGCCGTTCGGCGAGGCCAGCGGTGGCCCGGTGCCCGTCGCGGTGGAGAGCTTCCATGCGCTGCATCACCGGCAGACCAGTGAGGGCATCGCGGTCACCGAGTCCCGCCCGTCGCGGGTGAACCTGCTCAACTGGGACGGCAGGGGCGAACCCAGCGGGATCTTTCCCGAGCGGAGCGCGGACCGATGAAACTGCTCAGGAGCAGACGGGAGTCGACCCTCGAGCACCGCCTCGTGTGGCAGGCGGCCGCCTTGCTGTTGACCTATCCGGACGACCAGCAGGCCGAGCGGCTGGCCACCGTCGAGGAACTGCTGACGCACCTTCCCGCCGCGACCGCAGACCTCCTCGCCAGCACGATCGCGGCGTTGCGCACCAAGGACCCGATGCAAGCGCAGGTCGACTATGTGGACACCTTCGACATGCGAAGGCGCACCACGATGTACCTGACGTACTGGACGGCGGGCGACACCCGCAACCGCGGCAACCACATGCTGGCGTTCGCTCGCACCTACCGGGAGGCGGGCGTCAGCCCGCCCGAACGCGAGGCTCCCGACTACCTGCCCGTGGTACTCGAGTTCGCCGCCACCGTGGACCCCGGTGCGGGACGGCGTCTGCTCATAGAGCACCGTGCCCCGATCGACCTGCTTTGCGATGCGTTGCAGCAGTCCGCATCGCCGTACGCACACGCCGTGGCGGCCGTCTGCGAAACGCTTCCGGTCCGTACCGAACAGGACATTCAACGGGCTCAGCGACTTGCCGCTGCCGGACCGCCCGCCGAATCGGTTGGTTTACAACCGTTTACGTTGACCGTGCCGCCACGACGCGCACCAGGAGGTTGACATGTCAGGCTGGGAGATCTTCTGGGACGTGGTGCCCTACGTGACGCTGGCGATCGTCGCGGTCGGGATCTGGTGGCGGTACCGCTACGACAAGTTCGGCTGGACCACCCGTTCGTCGCAACTGTACGAATCACGGCTGTTGCGCATCGGCAGCCCGATGTTCCACTTCGGCATCCTGGTGGTGATCGTCGGACACATCATCGGTCTGGTGATTCCCGAATCATGGACCGACGCAATCGGACTCAGCGATCACGCTTATCACCTCCAGGCGATGGTGCTCGGCGCGATCGCCGGCGTCACCACGCTGACGGGTATCGCGCTGCTGGTGTTCCGCCGCCGCACCACCGGCCCGGTCTTCCTCGCGACCACCGCCAACGACAAGGTGATGTACCTGGTCCTGGTGATGGCCATCGTGGCGGGCCTCGCGTGCACCCTGATCGGTGCGACGCCCGTCGGCGCCGAACACGACTACCGGCAGACGGTGTCGCCCTGGTTCCGGTCCATCTGGATTCTGCAACCACGCGGCGACCTGATGGCCCAGGCGCCGCTGTGGTTCCACATCCACGTGATCATCGCGCTGGTGCTGTTCTGCCTGTGGCCGTTCACGCGGCTGGTCCATGTGTTCAGCGCACCCATCGGCTACCTGTTCCGGCCCTACATCGTCTACCGCAGCCGCGATGTCGTCGACAAGGGTGAGCTGGTCGGTTCGCGCCCGCACCGCCGCGGTTGGTGATCTGCGCTCAGGAGGGTGTCAACCCGTTGCGCCGTGAACCAGAACGCAGCACCGGCCTTCTGAAGGGTTGAGCTCCGCGCGCGCGTCGGGTGCTGAGCTGCCATCGATCACACCCTCGACGAGCTGGAGGTTCAGCCCGCAGACCACCTCCAGGTGGTCCTTGGCCACCGAGTGAAACGGGCAGTTGCGCAGGGTGATACCGCCGTCGGCATCCGACTGGGGAAGATAACCGCAGTCGCGCAGCGCGACCACCACATCACCGTCGGCGTCGACCGCGGCCTGGCGCCCGGTTTCGCGGGCGGCCGTGCCCAGGGCCGAGCGCACCGCGCCTCCGGCATCCTGCTCGATCGACGAGACCAGCAGCCGAGCGAGCAGCAGATAGTCGCGCGGTGGAACGCTGACCACGATCTCGTCGGCGGTCCTCGCGTAGAGCTTGGCCGGCCGTCCGGCGCCGGGACCGCCACGGCCGGCGGGGCGCTGATAGCTGACGGCCAGCAACCCACCGTCGGCGAGCTTGTCCAAGTGATAGGCGGCCAGGGTGCGGCCGATGCCGATCGCCGCGGCGGCCGCCTCCCTGGAGACCGGCTCGTCGCGCTCAACGACGAACTCGTACAGCCGACGGCGAATCGGATCGTCCAGGCTGGTCAGCGCCGCCAAAGAGGCGGGGTCGGCGAACTGTGAGACCACGCCCAAATTCTATCACCAAAAACTCTTGACAAACCGTGGCAAAGGGTGTGCTCTAAAAGATATAACATTTATTTATAGAAAGGAACGGCACCATGACCACCTCGAATGCGCCATCAACCGACCACTCGGCGAGCCCGCTGCTGCGCGCCCGCACCGATCCCGTCTACGCGGCCTACCTGATCCTGCGGATCGGGTTCTCGGTGCTGCCGATCGTGATGGGCCTCGACAAGTTCACCAACGTACTGACCGACTGGGAGGGTTACCTCGCGCCGTGGATCGTTGACATCAGCCCGTTCACCGCGCACCAGACGATGTTGATCGTCGGCGTGGTCGAGATCGTCGCCGGCATCGCGGTCGCGGTCAAACCGCGATACGCCGCGTACGTCGTCGCCCTCTGGCTCGCGGGCATCATCGTCAACCTGGTCACCTACCCCGGGTTCTACGACGTCGCGTTGCGCGACTTCGGCCTGCTGCTGGGTGCGTTGACGCTGGGCCGGCTGGCCTCCGTTTACGACGCGCCGCTGCACACCCGGGCCAGGCGTTGAATCAGGCGCCGACCGCCACGGACGAGAAGAACGCCCGCTCGTCGCCGCGGAAGGTGCGCGTGCCACCGGTGACGGTGACTGTGGCACGGGCTCGGATATCCGTCGAGCTCGTGCCCACGCTCAACTCCACCGGACCCGGCTCCACGACGAGTTCGCCCGAAACCCCGGTATAGGCAAGAACACTCAACGGCAACGTGAACGTTACCGACTTCGACGCACCCGGCTCGAGGTCGACACGGGTGAAACCGACGAGCTGTTGGGCGGGCAACGTGACACCGGTCGCGGTGTCGGCGGCGTACAGCTGCACGACATCGGACCCGCGTCGCTGCCCGGAGTTGGTGATGGCGACGGCCGCGGTCACCGCGCCGCCCGCATCGACGGTGTCGCTCGCGAGCTCCAGCGGACCGTAGGCGAACGTGGTGTAGCTCAGGCCATGACCGAATCCGAACAGCGGCGTGGCCGCCATGTCGAGATAGCCGCTGTGGGGGTCGGCGTCGGTGCGTCGGTAACCGCTGCCGGTCTTCTGGGCGTGATGAATGGGCACCTGGCCGACATGTCGCGGCATCGTGAACGGAAGCTTCCCAGCGGGATTCGTGATTCCGAAGATCGCGTCGGCGATCGCGGTCGCCTGATACGGGCCGGCGTAATACGCGGTCAGCACCGCGGGCAGTTCGTCGATGAGGCCGTCGAGTGCATACGGCCTGCCCATCGACAGCACGGTGACGGTCGGCTTGCCCAGCGTGCTGACCGCCTCGATCAACGCCACCTGCTGCGCGGGCAGTGCGATGTCGGCGGTGTCCGACCCCTCCCCCTCGGTGCGCTGACCGGACCACGACGATCGTCCGCCGACCGCCAGGATGACGGCGTCGGCATCCCCGGCCGCGGCGATGGCGGCCCCGATGTCAACCGGTTCGGTCGGGGTCACACCCGTGCCGGCGACGGCGAGCACCTCCGCATGCGGCAACAACTCTCGGACGGCGTCCGCGAGCGAAACGGCCGAGTAGTTGGACTCGATATAGGCGCGCCGGTCGGTCGCGAACACCGGCCCGAGTTCACTCGCGATCGCCATGAGCGCTTCATGTGGAACCTCGCCGCCGAGTTCCATACCCGCCATGGCGATCTCGCCACCGGTGGCACGGACCTCGAACATCTTGACCGCGTCGGCGAACGTGTAGGTCGAGAACCCCGCAGCCACATCATCGGCGTGGGGGCCGATGACCGCGACCCGCCCCAGGTCTCGGCTCAACGGCAGCAGGTCGCCGTCGTTTTTGAGGAGCGTCACGGCCCGCCCGGCCAGCCCGGCCGAAAGATCGGCGCCCTCACGCGCGACGGTGTCGATGACGATCGGGTCCTCGGCGACGTACGGATCGTCGAAGAGTCCGAGCGCGAACTTGTCGCGCAGCACCCGCAGCACGGACCGGTCGAGCACCGACTCAGCGACCCTGCCGTTGCGCACGGCATTCGCCAACACCTCGCCGTAGCCGAAGACTTCCGGAGTCTCGACGTCCATCCCCGCCATGAGCGCGAGAACACCGGCGTCCTCGGCGGTTTCGGCCACCCGTTGCCGCGTCTGTAGGAAGCCGACCGCGACATAGTCGGAAATCGTTGTCCCGGTGAAACCCAGCTTGTCGCGGAGCAGGGCCGTCAACACCGCGTGCGAGGCGGAGACCGGCACACCGTCGAACTCGCTGTAGCTGGGCATCACGCTGGCCAGCCCCGCCAACCGGATGGCGGCCTCGAACGGCCGGGCGTAGACGTCGTAGAGTTCGCGGGCCCCGATCGCGGTCGCCGCCATGTTCTGCCCGCCCTCGGTGACCGCATAGCCGATGAAGTGTTTACCGGTCGCGGCCACGCCACGCACCAGGTCGTGCGACTGCAGACCTCGTGTGTAGGCAACACTCATCGCACTGACGAGATAGGCGTCCTCGCCGAACGTCTCGCTGATCCTGCCCCAACGGGCATCGCGAGCGATGTCCATCACCGGCCCCAGCGCATGGCGCAGGCCGACCGACCGCAGTTGGCGGCGAATGAGACCCGTCATCTCCTCCACCGCCTCGGTGTCCCACGTCGCGGCCATCGCGATCGGAGTCGGGAATGCGGTGAAGCCGGGCGCCACGACACCGCTCATCGCCTCGTTGTGGAATATCGCGGGAATCTTCAGCCTCGTCTCGGTAACCAGGTAACGCTGAATCGCGTTGGTCGCCTTCGCGAGAACTTCGGGTGCCTTGTGTCCGATCAAACCCAGAGCACAGACATGCCCGATGCCGTTTCCGAGCAACGCGTCGAGCCGGCTGCGGTTGATCCCCTCCGGGGTGAAGAGCGCCAGCGGGAACACCGAGGACAGCTGCATCGCCTTCTCGTCGACCGTCATCTGGCGCAACAGGCCGTGCGCACGGGTCATGGGATCCGTCATCGCTGTCGTTTTCACTCCTCCAATCGGCTTGCGCGTCTGGCTCCCCGCAGCGCAGCGATGGGAACGATGAAATACACCGCGATCACCAGGTAGCCGAATACGGCAACGATCGGAAAGAACAGCCCGACCCCGATGAACACGGCATATCCGGCCAGCCCCGGGGTGAGCCTCTTGGTGATGAGCCTGACGTCCGCGTCGGCCACTTCGGTCCGAATCAAGCGCTGCCACACCGCATAACGCCACATCAGCGATACCACTGCCGACACCAGGAGCAGGTTGATGCCGTAGACAGTCACCGCCACCCGTTGGGCATCGCTTTCGCCCATGTAGTCGCCCAACAGCCGAGTCGGGAACGGGAGGAATGAAACGAGCATCAGTAGCAGCAGGTTCAGTCGGATGAGCGCGGCGGTGGCCCGATTCAGGAACTCGGTGATCACCGTGTGTTCGAGCCACACCGCGCCGATCGTCGAGAAGCTCACCAGGTAAGTCAGATACGACGGCCATTGGCGGACCACGGCGCCCAGCAGGTCAGCCGCCGAGTCGTCGGGCACACCGATCTCGAGCACCAGCAGTGTGATCGCGATGGCGAACACACCATCGCTGAACGCTTCCATCCGGGTCGTCCGGTATCCGGAGGGCCGAGCAGCCTCGGCCCGTTCAGCCGCCACAATGGTTCAGTATCACTCCCGCGACGGACCGGCGGAGCGATACCGCGTGTACGGCGGCAGGGACTTTGGTCCTCGATTCCGCAGGCCTTGGACCCACGACGAGCGCGGCCGACCGTTCCTACACTGCGGCCATGACCTATGTGATCAGCAGTGCGTGTGTGGACGTGATGCACAAGTCCTGTGTCCCCGAATGCCCGGTCGATTGCATCTACGAAGGCGCAAGGTCGCTCTACATCAATCCCGACGAGTGTGTGGACTGCGGCGCGTGCAGGCTGGCGTGCGAAGAGGGTGCGATCTACTTCGAAACGGATCTGCCCGACGACGAGCACGGCCACCTCGCCGACAACGCCGCGTTCTTCACCGGGGTCCTGCCGGGCCGCGACGCGCCCCTGGGTTCTCCGGGCGGTGCTGCCAAGCTCGGCCCGGTCGGCGCCGACGCACCCCTCGTGGCGGGCATGCCGCCGCGCTGATCACGGGCGAAGTAGGGACCTAAGGCCCTACTGCCACATCCGCCGGTCGCCGACAGTAAGGGTATGGAGCAGCTCACCACACTGGACGCGGGATTCCTACACGCCGAAGACTCCGACCCTCACGTGAGCCTTGCGATCGGGGCGATCGCCGTGCTCGCCGGGCCGATGCCTGAATTCGATTCCCTGGTCGCCGATCTCACCGAACGCGTGATGGCCGTCCCGCGCTTCCGGCAGATCCTGCGCACCCATCCACTCGACCTCGGCGCACCGGAGTGGGTGGAGGACGCGGGGGTCGACGTCTCCCATCACATCCGTCGGGCGGCGCTGCCCCGCCCCGGCGACGATGCCGCGCTGTTCCGCTGGGCCGCCGAAGTGATGGAGCGGCGCCTGGACCGCGAGCGGCCTCTGTGGGAGTGCTGGGTCGTCGACGGCCTGGCCCACAACCGGTGGGCGATGCTGATGAAGATCCACCACTGCATCGCCGACGGGGTCGCGGCCACGCATCTGCTCGCCCATCTGTGTGACGGACAGGGCACCGAGACGTTCGCAACGGCGCTCAGCGGCGCCCAACCGAGGCCGAAACCCTGGCGCCTTCCCGCTCTTTCGCTCAATCCGGTCGACTGGATGGCATCTGCGTGGCGGACGTCTCGCGACGTGACCACCACCGCGACCCAGGCACTCCACGGGGCCGTCGAGATCGCGGGCGGGCTGCTGCGGCCGGCCTCCCCGTCGTCGCTGACCGGTCCGGTGACCGACATGCGCCGCTACGCCTCTGTCGAGGTGTCGCTGCCGGAGGTGCAGCACATCTGTGAGCGGTTCGACGTCACGGTCAACGATGTTGCGCTGGCGGCGATCACCGACAGCTTCCGCACCATCCTGCTGCGCCGCGGCGAGAACCCCCGGCGCACGGCGCTGCGCACCCTGGTGCCGGTGTCGGTGCGGTCCGCCGATGCGGCGGGCGAACCCGACAACCGGGTATCGGTGATGCTGCCCTACCTCCCCGTCGAGAAGGACGACCCGATCCAGCAGTTGCAAACCGTGCACGCACGACTGGGCAAGTCCAAGGCGAGCGGACAGCGCGAGGCCGGAAACCTCTTCCTCACCGCGGCCAACGCGATTCCGTTCCCGCTGACGGCGTGGGCGGTTCGGGCCCTGACCCGGCTCCCCCAGCGCGGCATCGTGACACTGGCCACGAATGTGCCCGGCCCCCGCAAGCGGATGCGGCTCAAGGGGCGCGAAGTCATTCGGCTGCTGCCGATTCCGCCACTGGCACTTAGGCTGCGAACCGGCATCGCGATCCTCAGCTACGCCGACCACCTCGCGTTCGGCATCATCGGCGACTACGACGCCGCGCCCGACGTCAACGAACTCGCCGACGGCATCGAGCGCGCCGTTACCCGCCTGGCCGACCTGAGCAACGGACACTGGCGTTGCACACCGGTCGGCACCCTCGCTCTGGTCCAAGGAGGCTGATGACGATGACCAAAGGTCAGGAACTGGAGACCCTCAACCGCAGGCAGTGTCTGGACCTGCTTGGCGGCGTACGGGTGGGCAGGCTGGTTTTCACCGAGGACGCATTGCCCGCGGTGCAGCCGGTGAACTTCCGGCTCTGGAATGACGACGTGGTGATCCGGGTCGCGGGCGGACCGAAGTTGGCCGCCGCGACCGACAACCAGGTCGTGGCCTTCCAGGCCGATGAGCTCGACGCCGACCTGCGGACCGGTTGGAGCGTCACCGTCGTCGGGCACGCCGAACCGATCACCGACGTCGACGAATTGGTGGAGTTGTCAGGAACATTCCTGCAGCCGTGGGTCGACGGTCGCCGGGACCACTTCGTGCGGATCCGCACCGAGAAGATGACCGGCCGCCGGTTTCGCGAGCGCGGCCTCCCGCAGTACCGGAGCACCGACCATGATGCCGTCACATCTTGAGACCGAGAAGCCGGCCATGCCCACGACGGTCGACATCGAGGTCGTCGTCAACGCGGTCGAATTGGCGTGCCGGGCCCCGTCGCTGCACAACAGCCAACCGTGGCGATGGGTGATCGGCAAGACCACGATCGAGCTTCATGCCGACCGCTCTCGGGTGATCCGCTCGGCCGACAGCTCGGGGCGTGAGGCCCTGATCGCCTGCGGTGCAGCGCTCGACCACTTTCGCGTCGCGATGGCCGCCGCAGGCTGGGACACCTCGGTCGAGACGGTCCCCGACCCGGACAGGCCCGAGCATCTCGCGTCGGTCCACGTCTGCGCCCCGACGCCCGTCACACCGAGCGCACGGGACCGCGCCGACGCCATCCTGGCCCGCCGCACCGACCGTCTGCCGTTCCGGGCGCCCGACGACACCCTCGACGTCGTGCTGTCGAACCGACCCGAGGGAACCTTCGTCGACACGCTGCAGGCCCCAACGCATCCCGAGCTGGCCGAGGCGTCCCGGCTCACCGAGTCGCTGCGTTCGCACGACGATCGCTACCACGGCGAATTGCAGTGGTGGACCGCGTCTTTCCGGCTCTCCGAAGGCATTCCGCCCAGCGCACTGGTGTCGGAGTCCGAACGGCGGCGCGTGGGCGTCAACCGGAGCTTCCGCCCCAGCGGTCACCTCGACCGCCGAGGCGGAACCGCGCTCGACGAGGCGGACATCGTCGTGCTGTCGACGCCGGCGGACACCCGCGAGGACGCGTTCACTAGCGGTCAGGCGCTGTCCACGATATTGCTCGACCTCACGACCGCCGGGTTGGCGACCTGCACGATGACACATCTCACCGAAGTGGAGGCCGGACGCGACGCCATCCGCCGGCTGACAGGACGCGACGCGGTCCCCCAGGCCTTGATTCGGGTGGGCAAAGCGCCGACGATCGAAAACACGCCGGCACCGACACCGAGACGGTCGGTGCGGGAAGTGATGGAGATTCGCCGCTGAGGCGCTGATCGGAAAGGGCTCACATGGTCACGGTCTTCCTGGTCGACGACCATGAAGTCGTCCGCCGCGGACTGGTCGACCTGCTCGGATCGGACCCCGAACTCGAGGTGGTCGGCGAGGCTGGATCGGTCGCCGAGGCGATGGTCAGGATCCCCGCGGTCCGGCCCGATGTCGCCGTCCTCGACGTCCGGCTTCCCGACGGCAACGGAATCGAACTGTGCCGCGATCTGTTGTCCGATCTGCCCGACCTGCGCTGTCTGATGTTGACCTCGTACACCTCCGACGAGGCCATGCTGGATGCGATCCTGGCAGGCGCCAGCGGGTTCGTCATCAAGGACATCAAGGGCATGGAGCTCGCGCAGGCGATCAAGGATGTCGGTGCGGGCAGATCGCTTCTCGACAACCGCGCAGCGGCGGCGCTGATGGCCAAGTTGCGCGGCTCGGCCGACCGCAAAGATCCGCTCTCCGGGTTGACCGACCAGGAGCGCACGCTGCTCGGGTTGCTCGGCGAAGGCCTGACCAACAGGCAGATCGCCGCACGGATGTTCCTGGCGGAGAAGACCGTCAAGAACTATGTGTCACGGTTGCTCGCGAAACTCGGTATGGAGCGCCGGACGCAGGCCGCGGTGTTCGTGTCCAAGCTGGACCGCCGGCAGCACTAGTCCAACCACTCGACCATATCGGCCAGCGCGCGCCGCGGCGTGGACGGCAGCGGGTCGGCGTTCACCGGCGCCCAACCCACGCGCAACAGCATCTGAGGGTAGCCGTAATCGCCGAAAACGTCCTCCCGCACGGCTTCCCGTGTCTCGACGATCTCCAGCGGTTCGGTCACCGGACAGCTCGCCAGGCCCAGCGCGGTCGCCGTGAGCAGGACGAGGCTGCAGGCCTCCCCGGCGCGCAGCCGCGCCAACGGCGTGTCGTCCTTCGTTCCCAGCGCCAGCACCGTCGCCGAGTCGTCTTCAGGTGATGCGTCGGACGGCTGGGCAAGGGCGGGGCCGGCGAAGTGCCTGGCAGGTATCGCGGCGTGGGGATCCGACAGTGGGGTGTTCCTGGCGGGCACACCGGCCACCGACGCGTGCCGTCCGCTCCATGCGGTCAGCTCGCGCAGATACGCGTCGTCGGCGGCGTGCTCCCGGACCGCTTGCGCCACAACATGTTGCAACTTGGGCAGTTGTGCGACTTCCCTGAGCATGACGCCGTAACGCGCCGCCCTCGCACCCATCAAGGCGATGTCGGCCTCCGGAACGGACCAGGAGTTGTAGAGGCGACGGTCGGTGCGGCGCCTCGGGATCGCTGCGGCCAGAACGATGTCGAGTTCGCCTGCCGGCTGAGGGCTCAGCTCGATGGCGGCCAGGTGCTGCGGTTCTGCCGGGTTGGGGAACCGGTGGACCCGGGCGTGCCAGCCGAGCGCCGCCAGCGCGACGACGGCGTGGTGCAGGGCGATCCCGCAACTGAGGTGCAGGTCGCGGCTGTCCGGATCGGCATTGGGTAGCCGACGGTCCAGATCGGCGTACAGGTGCAGGCTTTCGTCGCCCACCCGCCACTGCCACGGCTGCGAGTTGTGGATGGAGGGCGCCCTGGTGGCCAGCGACAACGCGGTCCGCACGGTGTCCCGGTCGGGGAAGTGAGCGTTCATGGCGGTCCTGCTCTCCTGTGTCAGTGTTCCTGTATCCACAGTGGCCGCAACGCAGGGTCTGCAGCTAGTGACGAAGGTCCCCGATGCGAGGGGACGAGGTCGACAGTCAGCCGGCGATCGACAGCGCGATGCCGTCGAGGATGTCGTGCTCACTGACCGTCAGCTCCTCGATACCCGCCCGCTGTTGCAGTGCGGCGGCCAGCTCCTCGACGATGATCGCCCCGCCGCCGATGACGTCGACGCGGCCCTCATGCATCGGCCCCAGCTGCGCGCGTTGGGCTCGCGGCATCGCGATCAGCCCCTCGCACACGTTCAGCAGTTCGCCGAACCGCACACGGGACAGGTGAATCGCATCCGAGTCGTAGACGGGCATCTTCTGCGTCAGCGCCGACAACGTCGTCATGGTGCCTGCCACTCCCACCCAGGTGCGGGCCTGTTCGACGGGCACCGCCCGGAACGCCTCGTGCAGCCCCTCTCGCACCACGTCACGAGCCGCAGCGATCTCCTCTGCGGTCGGCGGGTCCGAGTGCAGGCAGCGTTCGGTGAGCCGGACGCATCCGATGTCAGCCGAATAGCCTGCGGTCATCTCGTCGCTACCGAGCACCACTTCGGTGGACCCGCCGCCCAAGTCGACGACCACGAAAGGCGCTGCCGCCGAGTCTAGTTCGCCGACCGCACCGTTGAACGACAACGCGGCCTCTTCGGCGCCGGTGATCACCTCGGCGACCGCACCGGGCACAACGGCGCCCAGCACCTCGGCCGTCATCGCGAAGAAGACCTCGCGGTTCGCGGCATCCCTGGTCGCCGAGGTCGCCACCATCCGGACGTCGTCGACGCCGTGGTGGCGCATCAGCTCGGCATAGTCGGCCAACGCCGACTCCGTGCGCGACAGTGCCTCCGGCGCGAATTGTCCTGTGGCGTCGACACCTTGACCCAATCGGACGATGCGCATCTCGCGGTGCACGTCGGCCAGCTTGCCATCGACCTGGTCGGCGATCAGCAGGCGGATCGAGTTGGTACCGCAGTCAATCGCGCCAACCCTACTCATGGGCCCCACCTTTCGGAATCGATGATGCCTTCCATCGCGGGATCCTCGGCCAGCGCCGCCAGCGCTTCGTCACCGAAAGGATTGATGCCAGGACCCTTCGCCAGCGAGTGGGCGATCAGCACGTGCAGGCACTTGACCCGGTCCGGCATGCCGCCACCGGAGAACGTCGTCCCGAGAGGTTCGATCGCGTCGCGCTCGGCGAGATAGGACTCGTGCGCCTTGCGGTACGCCCGCGCCAGGTCCGCGTCGATCTGCAGCCGCTCGGTCATCCTCCGCATCATGCCCGACGATTCCAGCCTGCTCGCGGCGGCGGTCAACACCGGGTGGGTGAGGTAGTACAACGTCGGAAACGGCGTGCCGTCAGGCAGTTTCGGCGCGGTCTTGACGACGCCGGGCTCACCGTTAGGACACCGGTAGGCGATCTGGAGGACACCGCGCGGCGCGCGTCCGAGCTGGCGCTCGACGGCGTCGAGGTCTGCGGGGTCAACCACCGGGAGCGGGCGGGGCCGGAGGCGGCGGTGGGGGCGCACCGGGTGTGGCCGGTGGCGCTCCGGGCAGTGGACCGGGTGTGATCCCATGCGGCTCATCGGCGATCGTGTGCCACAGCGCGGTGTACCACGGCTGACCGCGGTTGACGGCTTCTGGTTCCTGATCGGGTGTGCCGGGCACCACCGCACCGGGAGGCAGCTGCACCTGGTACGGAATCTCGCCGGGCATCACGAAACCGAGCCGTTCGCGGGCCTGCGCGGCGATGAACACCGGGTCGGCCAGCTTCACCTTCTGCTGTTCGAGCTCGGCGATCTGGGCCCGCAGTTGCTGTTCGGTCGCTTTGAGTTGCTTCATCTCCGTGCGCTGTGCGAAATAGGTGCGGACCGGCCCGGCGATCGTCAGCGTCAGCACGCAGACCACCACCGCGAGGATGGCCGCGCGCCGGGCCGCGGACCCGAACCGTTGCTCGGACTGTTGCTCGGCCGATTCCGCGATGGCGCGCCGGATGACGACGCCGGTTTCCTGGGATTTGGTCGGGGCCTCGGCCGCTGCCTCGGTCGCGGGCCGCGAGTCGGTGGTACGGGGCTCGCGGCGTGCGGCGACCCGCGGACGGCCCTTCCCCGCACCGCCTGCCTTGCCCGACTTCCCGGGTCGGGAGGTCGGTGACCGGCGCTTGGGGTCGGGCCGTTTCGCTTCGGGCACGGGCCGTTACCGGGCTATCTGGCTTCCATGGCGAACCGCGGGAAGGCGAGGTCGCCGGCGTAGCGGGCGGCGTCGCCGAGGTTCTCCTCGATGCGCAGCAGCTGGTTGTACTTGGCGACGCGCTCGCTGCGGGCCGGCGCGCCGGTCTTGATCTGGCCGCTGCCCACCGCAACCGAGAGGTCCGCGATCGTCGTGTCCTCGGTCTCGCCGCTGCGGTGGCTCATCATCGTGCGGTAGCCGCTGTTGTGGGCGAGCGCCACCGCATCGAGCGTCTCGGTGAGCGTGCCGATCTGGTTCACCTTCACCAAAAGTGCGTTGGCGGCGCCCTTTTGGATACCGTCCTCGAGTCGCTCCGGGTTGGTGACGAACAGGTCGTCGCCGACGAGTTGCACGCGATCCCCGATGGCCGACGTCAGCGCGACCCAGCCGTCCCAGTCGTCTTCGGACAGCGGGTCCTCGATCGACACCAGTGGATAGGCGTCGAGCAGACCCGCGTAGAAGGTGCCCATCTGCTCGGCGGTGCGCACCTCGTTCTCGAACTTGTAGCCCTGACCGTCGGCGTAGAACTCGGTCGCGGCCACGTCGAGGGCGAGCGCGATTTCCGAGCCCGCCTTGAACCCGGCGGAGTCGATGGCCGACAGGATCAGGTCGAGCGCGGCGGTCGTGCCCGCCACGTCGGGCGCGAATCCACCTTCGTCGCCGAGACCGGTCGCCAGGCCCTGGGCCTTGAGCACCGACTTCAGCGAGTGGTAGACCTCCGTACCCCAGCGCAGCGCCTCCTTGAACGACGCCGCGCCGATCGGCGCGACCATGAACTCCTGCACGTCGACTCCGGTGTCGGCGTGTGCGCCGCCGTTGAGGATGTTCATCATCGGCACCGGAAGGATGTGGGCGTTCGGGCCGCCGAGGTAGCGGAACAGGTCGAGATCGGCCGCATGGGCCGCCGCCCGGGCCACCGCCAGCGAGGCGCCCAGGATCGCGTTGGCGCCGAGCCGTGATTTGTCGGGTGTGCCGTCGAGGTCGAGCAGCGCCTGGTCGACGAGGCGCTGATCGTCGGCCTGCAGCCCGATGATGGCCGGGGCGATCTCGTCGAGGACGGCCTCGACCGCCTTCTCGACGCCCTTCCCGCCGTACCGTGAGCCGCCGTCGCGGAGTTCGACGGCTTCGTGCTCACCCGTCGAGGCGCCCGACGGCACGGCGGCGCGGGCGAACGACCCGTCGCCCAGCAGAACCTCAACCTCGACCGTCGGGTTTCCCCGGGAGTCGAGGATTTCTCGGGCTCCGACCTGATCGATAGTGGGCACTGGCGTCTCCTTGGTGTCCTCGGTGTGGGGGCGAGAAGTTTTCGCGTCAACCGACGAGCCTAGAGCCTTCCTATTGGGCAGGCGTGTCTAGAGGGGGTGCCCGTTGGCGTAAGCGGTCGCCCAGTCCCGCACCGTCCGCGCGTACTGGTCGGAATGGTTGTAGGCACGCAGCGCGTTCATCCATCCGCGCGGGGTGGCCAGGTCCTTGCCGGTCCAGCACAGGTAGCCCGCTGCCGACAGCGCGGCGTCGTCCATGTTGTCGGCGCTGATCTGGCCGTCGTTGTTGGCGTCGACGCCGTAGTGGCCCCACGTCTCGGGAATGAACTGCATCGGGCCCATCGCGCGGGCATGCTTCGAGTCGCCGTCATGGCTGATCGCGGAGTCGTCGAAGATCTCGAGGTTGCCGTTGGTGCCGTCGAGCCAGACCCCCCGAATGGGTGGCTCGACGTCGCCGTTCGCGCCGATCGCCGCGCCGCGGTACGTGCCATGGTGGCTTTCCACCTGCCCGATCCCGGCCAGCGTCGTCCAGGCCAGCTTGCAGTCCGGGTTCTCCACCTCCGCCACCCGGGCCGCATAGGCGTACGCCTCGAGCGCGGCGACCGGTATGCCCAGCTTGGGGGCGCGCTCGGCGGCCCATTCGTGCAGCTGATCGGCCGGGCGGCCCTTGGCGTAGGTGTCGATCTGAGGCACCGGATCGCCTGGCGGCGGCGGTACGCCCTCAGGGATGGGCGTCCCGAGCTGCCACGAGCAGCTAGAAGCCAAGAGCAGCGCCGTCGCTCCTAGAACGGCGACAGCACGCAGCCAACGCACCGGCGACACCAAACTCCCTCAACCAACTTCGGTCGCTGCCCATGGTCCCACGTGTTCGGGACGTCGCGGCTCAGCGTCGGGAGCGATTCGGGTGCACAAATTCTTCACGGGGTCAGGACGCCGAATCGGCAACTTCGGCCTCAGCAGCCTCATCGGCCACCTCTGCCTCTGTGGTCTCATCGGCGTCGTCATTGGTCTCATCTGATTCCATCGCGTCGTCCTCGCCGTCTGTTTCGTCCGCGCGATCGGACGGCCAGTGCGCGCGCCACTCGTCTTCGGTCACGGCGCCGAGTGGGCTGGCGTCGAGCTCCTCTGGCACATCGTCACCTCGACGGTCGACCGCGATCGCCCGCTCCGCGCGTCGCACCGTATCCATGAACTCCAAAACAGCCGAACGCAAGACGTTCTCGGCATCGCTACCCACCGCCACCGTCACCGACGTGACCGCATGGGGAATCAGGTCCGCAGGCAGCCCAGCGGCGCTCACTCGCTCGATCACCTTCTGCGCCAACGCCAGAGCGGGCTGCGCGGTCGGCACGTCGTCCATCGTGGAATGCGCCCGCTTCGCCTTCTTCTCCAGCGCCTTGCGCTCCTCCCACTGGGCGAGCTGGTCGTCCAGTGAGATCGGCTCTCCGGCCAGCACCGCGGGTACGCGGTTGCCCAGCTTGCGTACCAGCGCGTCGGCGACGTCGTCGATGCCGAACGAATTCTGTGGTGCGTCTTCGGCGATGCGGGCGTGAAAAAGGACCTGTAGCAACACGTCTCCGAGTTCGTCGCGCAGTGCGTGAGCGTCGCCGCTGTGCACGGCGTCGAAGACCTCGTACGTTTCCTCGAGCAGGTAACGGCGAAGCGAATCGTGCGTCTGCTCGCTCTCCCAGGGCCCGGAGGTGCGCAGTTTGTCCATCATCGCGACGGCGTCGACCAGCCGCTCTCCCGGTGCGACCTCGGGCGCCGAGATCACCCTGTCTCCGGCCGCCAACCGGGCCTTGACCGCGGGGTGCTCGGGATCCGAGGACAGCAGCACCGGCGCGTCCTCGCCGTCGTATGCCGGCCGCGCCGAGGGCAACGACCAGGGCACCTTGATCGGCATCTCCTCGGTGTACTGCACGTCGCCGGCCAGCAGGTCGATCGCGTCGATCGGGATCAGGGACGGGCGCCGGGGGTCGACCAAAACGACGGTCATCGGGCTACACCCCCTCACGCGTTTTGTCCGAATCGCTGACCTCGGTTATACCAACACCTCGTCCGCCCCCGAAGCGCGCAGAACCTGGCTCCCCGCTTTCGTGCGCCCCGACCGGCGATGGCCGCCCTGCCTGGCGGCAGGACGGCCATCGTGTCCGTATCGGGTTGCTCAGGACACCGGCTCGAACGGCTCGTCCGGGAGGACCCAATGGCCCGGCTTCTCATCGAAGAACGGGTTGACGATCCCGTGCACATCCGGAAGCTTCTTCAGCTGGCCGGGAGGGATTCCGTAGAACGGGTTGGCAACCCCGTTGATGAACGGCGAGTTCTTCAGCTGCCCCGGCGGGATGTGCCCGTTCGGGAGCTTGAAGTAGTTGTCCACCTCGGGGAACTGCACCTCAGGCAGGTCCACATCGGGGACGTTCACGCTCGGAACATCCACATCGGGCAGGTTCACCCGCGGAACATTCACATTGGGAACGTTCACGCTGGGCACGTTCACATCCGGCACGTTCACACCCGGAACATTCACGTCAGGAACGTTCACACCCGGAACATTCACGTCAGGAACGTTCACAGCCGGCACGTCGACATCCGGCGCGTGGACAGCCGGAATGTTCACATCGGGAACGTTCACGCTCGGAACGGGAACCGGAGGCGGCTGCGGGATGTTGATGTGCGGTTGCGCCTGTGCCAGACCTGCGCCCAGGCCAAGCGCGCCGAGCCCGAGTGCACCGGTCATCGTGGTGGTCACTGCCAGTTTCTTGAAGTCCATCGAAAACTCCTTCGCCTTGCGTCATCGCGACACGCACCGACTCCTCGGTGGCATCGTGTGATGTTCGGTTTAGGAAATTGCTTATCCACCTGTCGTAGGTGGTCGACGCCCTCGGTTTGGACGACTTCCCTCGGTCTAGAAGGCAAGCAACACCTTGACCCCCCGACGTGTTTGTCGCAACGGGATGACGGTGCGTTAACAGCGCTGCTGGGTTCGGGCCGGGCGCGGCACTCTTGAAAACCCGCCTGACCAGGCGATCAATCAGCCGAATTCGGGCTTGAAATTATGTCGACGCTACCCTGTGGTTTCCCGTCCAACGCCAAGATCAGGTCGGCGACCATCTGCACCAACTCGAGGTCGCGGATCCGCGGTGCGCCGATGCCGTTACCGGCACGCGGGATCGGCACCTGCACCGTGGACGTGGTCGCCCGGTAGCCGGCGCTCGGGTACATCCGCTTGAGCCGGAGTTGTTGCGAATCGAGCAGCTGCAGCGGGGAGAGTCGCACCGTCGACTCCGACACCGAGCTGACTTCGGTGACGCCGTAGGCCTTCAACAGCAACCGCAGACGCGCGACGGCCACGAGGCGCCGCGCGGGCTCGGGCAGCGGACCGTACCGGTCGACGAGTTCCTCGACGACGGCGTCCACCGCCTCCTGATCCGCGGCCGCCGCCAGCCTGCGATAGCCCTCCAACCGGAGCCGGTCGCTGCCGATGTAATCCGGTGGCAGGTGCGCGTCCACGGGCAGATCGATTCGTACGTCCTTCGGTTCTTCCGGTGCGGCAACGGTTTCGCCGTCCGCGGCGGCCCGATAGGCCTCGACGGCTTCACCCACCAGACGCACATAGAGGTCGAAGCCGACACCGGCGACGTGTCCGGACTGTTCGGCGCCGAGCACGTTGCCCGCGCCGCGAATCTCCAGGTCCTTCATGGCCACTGCCATGCCCGCGCCGAGCTCGTTGTTCTGCGCGATGGTGGCCAGCCGGTCGTAAGCGGTCTCGGTGAGTGGAACCTCGGGCGGATACAGGAAATACGCGTAGCCGCGTTCACGGCTACGACCGACCCGGCCCCTGAGCTGATGCAACTGGGACAGACCGAAGGTGTCGGCGCGTTCGACGATCAACGTATTGGCGTTGGAGATGTCCAGGCCTGTCTCGACGATCGTCGTGCAGACCAGAATGTCGTATTCGCGATTCCAGAAACCCTCGACTGTGCGCTCGAGCTGTTCCTCGGGCATCTGGCCGTGCGCGACGACCACGCGCGCCTCGGGCACCAGTGCCGAAACCCGCGCGGCCGCTTGGTCGATGGTCCTGACCCGGTTGTGGATGTAGAACGCCTGCCCGTCGCGCAGCAGTTCGCGGCGAAGCGCGGCGGCGATCTGTTTGTCGTCGTGGGGCCCGACATATGTCAGGACCGGGTAGCGCTCCTCGGGCGGGGTGAGGATCGTCGACATCTCCCGGATGCCTGCCAAGCTCATCTCCAGCGTGCGCGGGATCGGGGTGGCGCTCATGGTCAGCACGTCGACGTGGGTTCGCAACGACTTGATGTGCTCCTTGTGCTCGACGCCGAAACGCTGTTCCTCGTCGACCACGATCAGGCCGAGATCCTTCCACGTCACGCCCGTCTGCAGCAGGCGGTGTGTACCGATCACGATGTCGACGCTGCCATCCTTCATGCCCTCGAGCACCGCGCGCGATTCGGCCGGGTCGGTGAACCGCGACAAGCCCTTGACGGTGACCGGGAACCCCGCCATCCGCTCGGAGAAGGTTTGAAGGTGCTGGTCGGCCAGCAGCGTCGTCGGCACCAGCACCGCGACCTGCTTACCGTCCTGCACCGCCTTGAACGCCGCCCGCACCGCGATCTCGGTCTTGCCGTAGCCGACGTCGCCGCAGATCACCCGGTCCATCGGGATCGGCTTTTCCATGTCGGCCTTGACCTCGGTGATCGCGGTCAGCTGATCGACTGTCTCGGTGAAGCCGAACGCGTCCTCCATCTCGGCCTGCCACGGGCTGTCGGGGGCGAACGCGTGGCCGGGCGAGGCCTGTCGCTTGGCGTACAAGGACACCAGTTCGGCGGCGATCTCGCGAACTGCGCGGCGCGCCTTGGTCTTTGTGTTGGTCCAGTCGCTGCCGCCCAGCCGCGACAGCGTCGGCGACTCCCCGCCGACGTATCGGGAGAGCTGGTCCAGCGAGTCCATCGGCACGTAGAGCTTGTCGGTGCCGCCACCCCGTTTCGAGGAGGCATATTCGAGCACCAGGTACTCGCGACGGGCGCCGCCGACGACGCGTTCGGTCATCTCGACGAACCGGCCGATGCCGTGTTGGTCGTGCACCACCAGGTCGCCTGCGGTGAGCGCCAGCGGGTCAACGACGTTGCGCCGCTTGGCCGCAAGCCTCTTGCCTTCGGTGGCGGTCGCGCGGTTGCCGGTGAGGTCGGTCTCGGTGATGACCACCAGATTCGCGCCCGGAATCACGACACCGTCGTGCAGGGGGCCTTTGAGCACGCCAACGACGCCGTCCTTGAGCGAGCCACCGGGCTCCAAAAGTCCTGCCGGAACATCGGATTCGGCGAGCTGCTCGACGACGCGCTGCGCGGTGCCCGCGCCGGGCGTGACGACCGCGGCGCAACCGCCCGTCGCGACGTGGGCGCGCAGCATGGCGAAGATCTCGCCGATGCTGGCTTGCGAACCGCGTGCCGACGGGGCGGGCCGGATGTCCACCTCGAATCCGGCTTCGTCGGACAGCTGGCTCAACGTCCACCACGGATGTCCGCCCTCGCGGGCCGCGGCGCGCGCATCGTCGAGTTCGACGAAACCCGACGCACCCAAAGCCTCGAGGTCGATCGGGGTGTCACCGCCCACCGCCGCCGTCGACCAGGACGCCTCCAGGAACTCGCGGCCCGTCTTGATCAGATCGGCGGCCCGGGTGCGGACCTTCTCCGGATCGCAGATCAGCAGCGGCATGCCGTCGGGCAGCAGATCCGACAACGTCGACAGTGCGTCGGGACGTAACAGCGGGAGCAGGGCTTCCATCCCGTCGACCGGGATGCCCTCGGAGAGCTTGGCCAGCATGTCGGGCACGGTGCCGGGCAGGGTGTTCTCGTGGACGGGGTGCTCGTGGGCCAGTTCGACGGCGCGCTCGCGGACGTCGTCGGTCAGCAGCACCTCACGGCACGGAACGGCGATGACGGTTTCGATGTCGATCTCGGGGATCGACCGCTGGTCGGCGACCGCGAACATCCGCATCTCAGACACCTCGTCGCCCCAGAACTCGATGCGGACCGGATGCTCGTATGTCGGGGGGAAGAGGTCGAGAATGCCGCCGCGCACCGCAAACTCGCCGCGCTTGCCGACCATGTCGACGCGGGTGTAGGCGAGTTCGACCAGCCGGGCGATCAAATCGTCGAACTCCGCCTCGACGCCCACGCTCAAGGTCACCGGTTCGACGTCGGCCACGTCGGGCACCATCGGCTGCAGCAGCGACCGCACGGTGGTGACCACCACTTGCAGCGGCGGTCCGAGACGCGCGTCGTCGGGATGGGTCAGCCTGCGCAGCAACATGAGCCGCGCGCCCACGGTGTCGACTCCTGGGGACAGCCGTTCGTGCGGCAGCGTCTCCCACGAGGGGAACATCGCGACGGTTTCACCGAACACGCCACGCAGTTCGGCGGTCAGATCGTCAGCCTCGCGCCCGGTGGCGGTCACGACGACCAGCGCAGAGGCGTGCGCGATCGCGGATGCGACGAACACCCGGGCGGCGGCCGGGCCGACGATGGCGAGATCGGCGGGCTTGTCGGCGGCGCGGCGCGAGATCTCGGCGAGGGAGGGATCTCGTAGGGCCAGTTCGACGAGCCCGGCGATCGGGGTTGGGACGGACAGGGTCCCCGATGCGGTCATGATGCTTCCATCGTAGGCACGCGCCGAAAGGCTTGCCGCGACGAGGGTTTGCGCGGATCCGCCGACGAGATCTACGTCACTCGTCGAGCAACGGCGGATCGTTCTCCAGATGCATCAGCCCGTTCCAGCACAGGTTGACCAGATGCGCTGCGACGACCTCTTTCTTGGGCTCGCGCACGTCGAGCCACCACTGCGCGGTCATCGACACCGAGCCGACCAACGCCTGGGCGTAGAGCGGCGCCATCTCCGGGTCCAGTCCGCGGCGGGAGAAGTCGCCGGCCAGGATCGAGGACACCTGGTTGACGGCCTCGTTGAGCAGCGTCGAATAGGTGCTGCCTGAGGTGATCGACGCCGGGGAGTCGCGAATCAGGATGCGGAAGCCGTCGGTGCGCTCGTCGACGTAGGTCAGCAGGGCGAGCGCGACCCGTTCGATGCGCAGCCGCGAGCGGTTGTTGGTCATCCGGGTCAGCGACGAGGTGATCCCGTCGAGCAACGCCGACATCTCGCGGTCGACGACCACCGCGTACAGGCCCTCTTTGCCGCCGAAGTGCTCGTAGACGACGGGCTTGGAGACGTTCGCGCGCTGGGCGATCTCCTCGATCGAGGTGCCCTCGTAGCCGCGCTCGGCGAAGAGCTTGCGCGCGACCTCGATGAGCTGGTGGCGCCGCTCGGCGCCCGTCATCCGCGCCCGCGGTGCCCTGACCTCCTTGTCGAGTGCTGCCACGGCTACCAGGTTAGATGCAGATGTCGTGGTCGGGCGTCGATCAGACGGCGAGGCGCCTGCCGTCGGGAACAAACGAAGAGGGGTCCGGCGATTGGACTAGCATCACGAGTTGTCCGATCCGTCGTGGTGTAATCGGCAGCACCTCTGATTTTGGTTCAGATAGTTCAGGTTCGAGTCCTGGCGACGGAGCAATTTGGCCGCGATTGTGCGCTCACATGCGGCGTGACCGGCGTGTCGCGTATGAAACCGCACATCCGATAGGCAGGAGACCGGATGACGGCAGCCCCTGAAACCGCGGTGGTCGTGCTCGCGGCCGGCGCCGGAACCCGGATGCGATCCGACACCCCGAAGGTGCTGCACACGCTGGCGGGTCGCAGCATGCTCGCCCACGCACTGCACGCGGTGGCCAAGGCGGCCCCGCAGCACCTGGTCGTCGTGGTCGGCAAGGACCGGGAAAGGGTGACCCCCGAGGTCGAGCGGCTGGCCGCCGAGCTCGGCCGCCCGATCGACACCGCCACCCAAGAGCAGCAGCTCGGCACCGGACACGCCGTGCAGTGCGGTTTGGCGGCACTGGCGGCCGACTTCGCGGGCACGCTGGTGGTGACCTCGGGCGACGTGCCGTTACTCGACGCCGACACGCTGGCCGACCTGATCAGCACGCACAGCAGGCGGCCGACGGCGGTGACCGTGTTGACCACCACGCTGCCCGACCCGACGGGTTACGGCCGCATCCTGCGCACCCAGGACGGCGAAGTGATGGGCATCGTCGAACAGGCCGACGCCACCCCCGAACAGCGGGCCATCACCGAGGTCAACGCCGGGGTGTACGCGTTCGACGCCGCCGCGCTGCGGTCGGCGCTGGGCCGCTTGAGCTCGGACAACGCCCAGCAGGAGCAATACCTGACTGACGTCGTCTCGATCGTGCGGTCCGACGGTCTGGTCGTACGGGCCAAGCACGTCGACGACTCGATGCTGGTGGCGGGGGTCAACGACCGCGTGCAGCTGGCCGAACTCGGCGCGGAGCTGAACCGGCGCGTCGTCGCCACGCACCAGCGGGCCGGGGTCACGGTGGTCGATCCCGCGACGACGTGGATCGACGTCGACGTGACCATCGGCCGCGACACCGTGGTCAAGCCGGGCACCCAGCTGCTCGGCGGCACCCGCATCGGCGGGCGGTGTGAGGTCGGGCCCGACACCACGTTGGCCGACGTCACGGTCGGTGACGGCGCGACCGTGTGCCGGACGCACGCCACGTCGTCGGTGATCGGGGACGGCGCGACGGTCGGGCCGTTCACCTACCTGCGGCCGGGCACCGTGCTGGGCGCCGACGGCAAGCTCGGCGCGTTCGTCGAGACCAAGAACTCGACGATCGGCACCGGCACCAAGGTGCCGCATCTGACGTACGTCGGCGACGCCGACATCGGCGAGCACAGCAATATCGGGGCGTCGAGCGTCTTCGTCAACTACGACGGCGAGACCAAGAGCCGCACCACGATCGGCTCGCACGTCCGCACCGGGTCGGACACGATGTTCGTCGCCCCGGTCACCGTCGGCGACGGCGCCTACACCGGGGCGGGCACCGTCGTGCGTGACGACGTACCGCCCGGTGCGTTGGCTGTGTCCGCCGGCCCGCAGCGCAACATCGAGGGTTGGGTGACGCGCAAGCGGCCGGGGTCGGCGGCGGCGCGGGCCGCAGAGCAGGCATCGGCCGGCGAGGGCGGGCAGGCTACGGACGACGTCGAATCCGGGTGAGCGGCCCCGGCCGTTCACGATCTGGCCACCCGGGCACGGCCGGCGCGTCAAGCTACGTAGGATTAGCCGGTATCGATCCCCGACCTTGAGGGCGCAGCGTGGGCACCGAGTGGACCGACAATCGCAAAAATTTGATGCTGTTCTCGGGTCGGGCGCACCCCGAACTCGCTGAACAGGTCGCCAAGGAACTCGACGTACCCGTGACGGCGCAGACCGCGCGGGACTTCGCCAACGGCGAGATCTTCGTCCGGTTCGACGAATCCGTCCGCGGTTGCGACGCCTTCGTGCTGCAGAGCCATCCGGCGCCCCTGAACCAGCACCTGATGGAACAGCTGATCATGATCGATGCGCTCAAGCGCGGCAGCGCCAAGCGGATCACCGCGATCCTTCCGTTCTATCCGTACGCACGGCAGGACAAGAAGCACCGCGGGCGCGAACCGATCTCGGCGCGGTTGGTCGCCGACCTGCTCAAGACCGCGGGCGCAGACCGGATCGTCACCGTCGACCTGCACACCGACCAGATCCAGGGTTTCTTCGACGGACCGGTCGACCACATGCGGGCGCAGAAGCTGCTCACCGGTTACATCGCCGAGCATTACTCCGATCACGACATGGTGGTCGTCTCCCCCGACTCCGGCCGGGTTCGCGTCGCCGAGAAGTGGGCGGACTCCCTCGGCGGCGTCCCGCTGGCGTTCATCCACAAGACGCGCGACCCGCTCAAACCCAACGAGGTGGTGTCCAACCGCGTCGTCGGCGACGTGCGGGGCAAGACCTGCGTGCTGACCGACGACATGATCGACACCGGTGGCACCATCGCCGGTGCGGTCAAGCTGCTCAAGGCCGACGGCGCCGGCGACGTGATCATCGCGGCGACACACGGTGTGCTCTCGGATCCGGCCCGCGAGCGGCTGGCCGATTCGGGTGCCTGCGAGGTGATCGTCACCAACACGCTGCCGATCGGCGAGGACAAGCACTTCGCGCAGTTGACCGTGCTGTCGATCGCACCGCTACTGGCGAACACGATCCGCGCGGTGTTCGACAACGGCTCGGTGACAAGCCTTTTCGACGGGTCGGCATAGATGTCCTCGACGATCTACCACAACCCCAAGTGCTCGACCTCGCGCAAGACGTTGGACTTGTTGCGGGAGAACGGAATCGAGCCTGAGATCGTGCAATATCTGAAGACGCCGCCGACCCGCGCCGAGCTGGAGAAAATGATCTCCGACGCCGGTATCGACGTGCGCACCGCCGTGCGGAAGCGTGAATCCCTCTACGGCGAACTGGGTTTGGCGGACGCCTCGGACGACGAGCTCCTCGACGCGATGGCCGCCAACCCGATCCTGATCGAGCGGCCGTTCGTCGTCACGCCGAAGGGCACCCGGTTGGCCAGGCCGATCGACGCGGTGCGCGAGATTCTGTGAGCCGTCGAGGCTTTCGAGTTCTCGCCGCTGCGGTGACGGTTGTCGGTGCGATCGCCGCTGTGTCCGGCTGCGGCACCGACCCGCCCAACTATCAGTCGGTGTGGTCGACGTCGTCACCGCCGCCGCCGACCACCGCCAACCCCGATGACAAGCCGGTGCCCGTCGCGGCGTTCCTGGAACAGGCCGGTGTGACCGGGCAGCCCGTGTTCCCCGAGAAGCTCACCGATCTCACCGTTTCATATCCGACACCTGCCGGGTGGGAGCCGTACTTCAACACCAACTTCGCGCCGGGAACCAGGGTGATCGCCAAGGGCGAGACGTACCCGATCGCGATGCTGGTGGTGATGAAGTTGACCGGTGACTTCGATCCGCGCGAGGCGATCAAGCACGGCTACGTCGACGCCGAGATGTCGCAGAACTTCAAGCGCCTCAACGCGTCCATGGACGACTTCAAGGGTTTCCCGTCGGCGATGATCGAGGGCAGCTACGACCTCAACGGCACCCGGATGCACAGCTACAACCGCATCGTCATCGCGACCGGCGCACCGCCTGCCAAGCAGCGCTATCTCGTCCAGTTCACGGTGACGAGTTTCGCCCAGAAAGCCGCCGAAGAGGCCCCCGACATCGAGAAGATCATCGGCGGCTTCAACGTCGCGGTCCCCAAGCCGCCGCCGAAGTAGCGCCAGTTTTTGCGCGAAATGGCATTCCAGCAGCGAAAGTGCGAGTGGACACCTGCTGGAATGCCATTTCGCGGTACGTCACTAGGGTGGTCGGCATGAGCGACTGGACCGCCGCGGATCTGCCCTCCTTCACCGGACGCACCGTCATCGTCACCGGCGCCAACAGCGGCATCGGCTTGATCACGGCGCGCGAACTGGCCGGAGCAGGCGCCAAGGTCATCCTCGCCGTGCGCAACACCGCCAAGGGTGACGAGGCCGCGGCGACGATCACCGGGGACGTCGAGGTCCGCAAGCTCGACCTGCAGGACCTGGCGTCCGTGCGCGCGTTCGCCGATGGTGTCGACGCCGTCGACGTGCTGGTCAACAACGCCGGCATCATGGCCGTCCCGTACGCGTTGACGGTCGACGGCTTCGAGAGCCAGATCGGCACCAACCATCTCGGCCACTTCGCCCTGACCAACCTGCTGCTGCCCAAGATCAGCGACCGCGTCGTGACGGTGTCCTCGGTCATGCACATCTTCGGCCGGATCAACCTCAAGGACCTCCACTGGAAGGCCCGGCCGTACCTGGCGTGGCCGGCGTACGGCCAGTCCAAACTCGCGAACCTGCTGTTCACGAAGGACCTGCAGCGTCGACTCGACGAGGTGGGCTCGCCGATCCGGGCGATCGCCGCGCATCCGGGCTACTCCGCCACCAACCTGCAGGGCCAGACCGGCAACCCGATCGGGACCCGCTTCTGGCTCGCCGCCAACCGGGTGTTCGCCACCGAGCCCGACTTCGGTGCCCGCCAGACCCTGTACGCGGTGGCCGAGGATCTGCCGGGCGACACGTTCGTCGGCCCGCGCTTCGGCAGCCGCGGTCCCACCGGGCCGACGGGCTTCCGCAGCCCGCTGGCTCGCGACGGCCGGATGGCGACGGCACTGTGGGAGCTCTCCGAGCAGCTCACCGAGACCGCCTTCCCGCTCTGATTTGGGGCGCAGCACCGTTTCCGGCTACCCTGGCCGGTGATCACGGCGAGGGTGGCCGCGCCAGCGGAGGCCACCGTTATCGACGCGAACCTTGTGGTTGAGCCCCGCCGTGCTGAGCACACGACAGGAGCACCCACATCATGGCGAAGAACGCCCCCAACAACCTGACCGCGGCGGTCCGCACCGAGACCGGCAAGGGCGCATCGCGCCGCGCCCGCCGCAACGGCAAGGTGCCCGCGGTCCTCTACGGTCACGGCACCGATCCGCAGCACCTCGAACTCGACGGCCGTGACTTCGCGGCCGTGCTCCGCAACTCGGGCACCAACGCGGTGCTCACCCTCGATATCAACGGCAAGGAGCAGCTCGCGCTGACCAGGGCTCTCGACATCCACCCGATCCGCCGCACCATCACGCACGCCGATCTGCTCGTCGTGCGCCGTGGCGAGAAGGTTGTCGTCGAGATCAACGTCGTCATCGAGGGTGACGCGGTGCCCGGGACCCTGGTCACCCAGGAGACCAACACGATCGAGGTCGAAGCCGACGTGCAGTCGATTCCGGAGAACGTCGTCGTCTCGGTCGAAGGTGTCGAGGCCGGCACGCAGTTCACGGCCGGCTCACTCGAGCTGCCGTCGGGTGTCACGCTGGTGACCGACCCCGATTCGCTGGTGGTCAACGTCGTCATCGCGCCGACGGCCGAGGAGCTCGAGGCCGAGGGCGGCGGTGAGGCGCCGGAGGAGGCAGCAGCCGAGGTCGCCGAGGGCGCCGACGAGGGCGAGGGCGACTCCGCCGAAGCGGCTCCCGCCGAAGAATCCGAGTAGTCCGGCATGGCCGAACCACTACTCGTGGTCGGCCTGGGCAACCCGGGACCGCAATACGCCACAACGCGGCACAACCTCGGGTTCCTCGTCGCCGACATCCTCGCCGATCGCATCGGCTCGGGATTCAAGGTGCACAAGAAGTCCGGCGCCGAGGTGGTCACCGGCCGCCTCGCCGGACGCTCGGTGGTGCTGGCCAAACCGCGTACCTACATGAACGAGTCGGGTCGGCAGGTCGGACCGCTGGCCAAGTTCTACTCGGTGCCACCGGCCGACATCGTGGTGATCCACGACGAGCTCGACATCGACTTCGGCCGGATCCGGCTGAAGTTCGGCGGCGGTGTGGCCGGACACAACGGGCTACGGTCGGTGGCTTCGTCGTTGGGCAGCAACGACTTTCAGCGCGTCCGGATCGGCATCGGTAGGCCGCCCGGCCGCACCGAAGGCGCGAAGTTCGTGTTGAGCACCTTCACGTCCGCGGAGTGGAAGGACGTGCCGACGATCTGCGAGCAGGCCGCCGACGCCACCGAGATTCTGGTGGCACAGGGCGTGGAGCCGGCGCAGAACATCGTGCACGCCTGGGGCTGACGTCAGCCTCCGGTGTGGCCGGACAGCGTGGTGATCGGCGCGGCGGCCCCGAGGCGGTCGGCGGTGAACTGCGCCGCCTGAGCGGTGAGCCCCGACTCGACGTAGAGGCTGTGCGCCGCGACGTCATTTCCGTTGGAGCACACCGGATCCGCGCCGTTGCACAGGTCGATGGTCTTGGCCCCGTAGGCCGGGCTCAGCGCGGTGAGCGGACCGCCGAGCAGGCGGATGGAGGGGTTGCCGAACACCGCGACGGCGGCCACGTGGTCGGCGACCGCGGCGGGCATCGGCTGGGTGAAGCCGAGTGTGGGCGTGTTCGCCAGGGCGATGGCGTCGATGACGGCGGCACCCTGTGAGTACCCACCGAGCACGATCCTGGTGTCCGGGCAGGTGGTGGCGATGTTCTGGACGAACAGGCTGGCGTCGTTGGCGCCCTCGGCGGCGCGCAGGAAGTCCCGTGTCGCGGGATAGTTGACCGCGTAGACGGCGACGGACTCGTCACCCACGAGCGGTCGCAACGTGTCGACGAACGCCTGGCCGACGCGGCCGACGCCCGCCGGTTCCCCGGTGCCGCGAGCGAATACCACCTGCACGTCGGGACACTCCCCGGTGGGCGCCGCAGCGGCCGGTGCTGCCGACGTCATCAGCGGTGCGCCCAGCGCCGCACCCGAGATGAATACTGCCGCAACTATGATCATCAGCCGACGCAGCGGCAGTCTCGTCTTCATGCATGGCCAAACGCCCAGCCGTTGACGATGTATTCCGCGCGCGGTCCGCGGTCCGCGTCACACTTTTCAGAGGAACGAGTTCTGGGCGGTGAGCCCCCGCTCGGGGAACTCGCCCAGCGCGAACGTCTCGGCATTGCCGAGCCCGGAACCGCCGCCCACCGGATCGTCCACGCGGACCAGCAGATCCCGCAGCTGATGCAGCTTGCGGGCGTTCTCCGCGGTGTCGCAGTCGGTCACGTGGTAGCCCTCCACGCGCAGATCGCCGACCCACTGGCCGTAGACCCAGTCGTTCCAGCCGTAGTAGCCGGCCGTGCCGAGGTGAAAGCCCGTCGGTCCGGCCGCGGTGATAGTCAGTGGTCGCCGCGATCCGTCGGAGTCGATCAACGTGACCGTGCCATGGGTCAGTCGCCGGTTCTCGTCGTTGAAGTGCAGATCCTGTTCCACCGAGACAAACCGGTGCGTTGTGCCGTCGTCGTTCTGTTGCTCTGCCTGACAACGGATTTCGAGAAAACCGTCGCCACGCTCCTCCTGGTACATCACGAACAGCGAGTACGCTGATCCGTCGGGGCGCGTCAGCGTCATCGGCAGCCAGGTCATGAACATCTGCTTGATCTTGCGCCCGCCACGAGGCAGGCCGGGGATGGGCTTACCAACCCCGGGGCGCAGGCCCCAAGAATGATCGCGCACCGATATCCACTCGTCGGGCCGAATCTCGGAGCGACGGCCTTCGACCTCGACCCAGCCCGACGCCACGCCGATCTGGTGGTAGCGCAACACATTATGGGAGACGCGGTACCCGTCCGGGCTGCGGTCGGGCCACGGATCCTCCAGCGCCGCATCGAAGCTGCCCTGCATGACCACGTCGAACGAGATCGGCGCGTGTTCGGTCGGCTCGAGGCTCACCTGAATCGACCGCAGCGGCTCCAGCACGCGATAGCGGATCGGCCCGACGGCGGTCGAGGAGGGATCGGCCGACAGGCGGCGCCCGCCGCGCACGGTCCACTGCTCGGTGCCGCGGCACACCCCGGCCGCACCGTCGAACACACCACGGTTGGTGTACTTTCCGACGCCGAGCACGACCTGCAGCGAGTTGTCCCGCGCATGCGCGAGCGTCCAGATCTTCTCCGTCCACGACGGATCCGATTGGCTGACCGTTGCGAACGTGTCGACGATCTGGTGGGTGAGCGACTCGTCTTCGGGCACCAGACCGCCGTAGTTCGTCGTCAACAATCGATGTCACCTTTCCGTGGTGGACGACGACCGGGCGAACGTCGTCATATCTGCGCCGTTGTCGTAGGCGCGCATCCAGATCTGCGCCCACGCGGGCAGCGGCTGATCGGCCGGATCGTGGTACGGCGTCTGCGAAAGCGCCAGTCGCCATACCATTTTCGCCAGGTCGGCGGTCGGCACCGGTTGGAAGATCGTGGGTGCTCCCCCGCCGTCGCGTCGGCGGCGCACGATGGGCAGGCGGTGTTTGAGTTCACCGGTCAGAAAGTCGCCGGACAACAACTCGCGGGTGGAGACGCCGCGATCCTCGATCGGGACGACCTCGTCGAACACCGTCGCGATCGCGTCCGCGATGGCGGCGACATGGCTGAACGTCCTCTTGATGTGCTTGACGCGGGACCACGGGTGGGGGTTGACGTGATTGCACAGGATCAGCCCCGAACTGCGGTGCTCGATCTCCTCGACGAAGTGCCACATCATCAGCGAGGCGACCCGGACATCGCCCCCGCCGAACAGCGAATCACGGTGGTCGAGAATAACTTTGAACAGCGGGGTGAACGTGGCTTCGAGGTTGGCGACGTAGGCGAGGTGGAAGGCGACCGGCTCGTTCCTCAGCAGCTCGTCGTAGGCCGCGCAGGCGTCAGCGTAGCACTGCTCGAGGTCGGGGTATCGGTCGATCAGCGCGAGCATGTGCTTGCGATGCGCGGCGGCATGCTGGGCTTCCTGCTTGAGGAACCCCTCGGCTTCCTCCGCGACGCCGGGACTTTCGGCCAACCGGTCAGCGGCCATCCGCACCGCACTGACGATGTAGCGCTCGAAGGGCACCGCGATGAACGTGAACGCATTGCAGAACAGTCCGAAATTCGGGTTGGCCGGCTGCCACATGAACGGCACTGACGCGTCGAACTCCCATCCGATCTTGCGGACGATGAGGTCGGTCACCGTTGCTCTCCTCCGCACCGGGACGTGGCACTGCGCATCCGGTGACTCACCCGTCAATGGGGTGCTCGGGCTTGATGTAGCGTTAGTGTGACATTTGACCCTGCAGATGTAAAGGTTGATCGTGGCCCGCACCGAGGATGCCGAGCAGTCGACGCGGCGGCGCATCCTCGCGGCCACTTTCGTCGTGCTGGCCCGTGACGGTCGGCGGAAGCTGCAGCTGTCCGATGTCGCCGCCCAGGCGGGCGTCTCCCGCCCGACGCTGTACCGCCACTTCGGTTCCAAGGAGGGGTTGCTCGAGGCGTTCGGCCTCTACGAACAGGACAACTTCGATGCGGGAATCGCGAGCGCGATGGCGGGCCTCGTGGGCCGCGACCGCCTCGATGCGGCGTTGCGCTTCATCGTCGAGTTCCAGAGCACCTACTCCCTAGGATCGCTCGCCGATACCGAACCCGAACACGTGCTCGCGCAGATGAGGCGTGTGCTGCCGATCATGCACGAGCGGATCGCACGGATCATCCCCGGCGACAACAAGGACGTCGCCGCGGCGGCCGTGGTGCGCATCGCGGTGTGCCACTACCTGCTCGGAGGAGCCAGCCCCGAGAACTTCCTCGCCGAACTGCGCCACGCCGCAGGCCTCGACGCCGCGCGCAACGGCCGTTCCGCATCGCTCACCCCGCGTCCAGCCAGTCGCTGATCTTGGCCGCGATCAGCTCGGGCTGTTCGAGGTGCAGGAAGTGCCCGACTCCGTCGATGATTTCGTGCGACGACCCGGCGGTCGTCAGGTACTCGTCCAGGTCGGCGAGCAGCTCGGCGCCGATCGCGCCGTCGTCGCGGCCATGTAGGTAGAGCGTCGGGACCGGGGGCGGCACGGCCGTCGCCGCGGTCTCGTCGGCGGCTTCGGGATCGCCGAACTCCGGATTGAACGACGCGCGGTACGGCCCGACGACGTCGGTGATGTTCTCGGCGGTGACGTGCCTGCGCAGTTCGGCGATGTCTTCGGCGCAGTCGTATCCCGGTGACCAGTCCGCCCACAGGGACTCCCAGAATCCCGGCGCGAGCAACGCCGCCTCGGCCAACCCGACCTGCTGGATGAACCAGATGTAGAACGACCGTTTGAGCTGCCGATAGGTGAACAGGCCGGTCGCCAGCACACCGATCGGCGGTACGGCGAGCGCGACGAAACGCCCGAAGACCGGGGCCGAGCCCGCGACCACGCCGTAGCCCGCGTGCGCACCCCAGTCGTGACCGATCAGCACCGCGCGGTCGTCGGCTCCGCTCGCGTGGGCGACCTGGCGTACGTGGCGCACGTACGTGCCGACGCTGACCGGGTGGCTGACCAGTGTGTCGAATCCGGGGAGCCACGGCGCGATGACGCGATAGCCGCGGCCGACCAGATGCGGTCCGAGGTGGCGCCACGTGAACGGGGTGTCGGGGAAGCCGTGAACCAGGACAGCCAGTGGCCGGTCGTGGTCGTCGATGTCGCCGAAGGTGAGCGCCTGCGGTCGGGTCACTCCGCGAGCGTATTACATACGAGATATCGGATGTAACAGGTTGCTCCTTTACATCTCACCACCCGCGTGTAAGCCTTTCTCCATGGCGGGCATCGCTCTGGTCAAACGCGACCTCGAGGCCACCCGCGCCAGGCTGCGGGACTGGTTCGCCAACCGGCACACCGACGAGGTCGTCCTATCCGAACTACGGCCGGCGAACCGGGCCGCGGGCTGGTCGAGCGAAACACTGGTGTTCAACGTCGAAACCGGCGGACGCAACAGTGAGCACGTCATCCGGATACCGCCTGCGGGCGGCGGGATCTTTCCCGAATACGACCTCGACGCGCAGTCCGCGACGCAGCGACTTCTCCACGAACACGGTGTCGCGACGCCGTCACCGATCGTCTACGAGCCCTACGAGTCGTGGATCGGCTCGAAATTCCTTGTGATGCCACGGATCGTCGGCCACACACCGTCGGACACCAGCTATGCCACGCGCGGTTGGCTGCACGACGCCGGCATGACCGTGCAGCGCCGAGTGCACGACTCATTCCTGGAAACAATGGCGCGCCTGCATCGGGTGCCGCCCGAACAGGCCCCGTGGCTGGCCCGACCCCAGGGAGTCGGTGTCAGCGCCGAGCTCGAGTGGTGGCGCGAGTACGTCAGGTGGGGCACTGATGACCAGGTCCCCGATGTCATCACCGAAGCCTTCGACTGGCTGACGCGCCGCACACCCTCCGCCACAACTGATTTGAGTATCTGCTGGGGCGATGCGCGGTTGTCCAACGCGATCTTCGACGACTCCGGCGAACTCGTTGGCGCGCTGGACTGGGAGCAGGCCTGCGTCTGCCCCGCGGAAGCCGATGTCGCGTGGTGGCTGGCCACCCGAAAGCAGATGCTCGAGGTCAACGGCTTGGACCTCGACCCCGAACTCGAAGGCTTCGACAGCCGCGCTTCGGTTATCGGACGCTACGAGGAGATGCTCGGCAGGCCGCTCGAAGATCTCGACTGGTACGAGATATTCGCGATGGTCCGCATGGGGTGTTGCATCCTGCGGACGCAGGTCCTGTTGCGGGCGACCGGGCAGTCGGAGCACTTCCTCACCCGGGCGCCGATCCTGCCCGCATGGACGGTGGCCGCGATTCGCGCCTAGCTGCCGGTGCGGCGGGCGTAGGCGCGCAGGGCGAACGGCGCGAAGACCGCCGTCAGCAGCAGGGACCAGAGGATGGTCGCCAGCACCGGATGGTGCAGCGGCAGCTGCGCACTGTCGGGCGCGGGTCCGCCGTTGCCGCACAGTTCGCGCATCGCTTGAGCCAGCGACGACACCGGGTTCCACTCGGCGATGACCCGCAGCCAGTGAGGCATCGGCTCGGTCGGGACAAATGTGTTGGCCAGGAACGTGATCGGGAACAAGACGGTGAACATCACGCCGTTGACGGCCTCGACGGTGCGCAGCAGTGAGCCGATCAGGATGCCGAACCAGATCATTCCGAAACCGAAGACCAGGACCAGAGCGAAGGCCAGCACCGCCTCGGCGACGCTGCCGCGGATGCGCCAGCCGATCGCCAGGCCCGTCAGCGCCATCACCACCACGCCCAGCGACGAGTGGATCAGGCTGGCGATGCTGCGACCGATGAGCACCGACGATCGCGAGATGGGCAGCGAGCGGAACCGGTCGATGATGCCCTTCTCGATGTCGGCGGTGATACCGGATGCCACGACGAATGCCGAGAACACGATAGTTTGCGCCTGGATGCCCGGCAGCAGGAACTCGCGGTAGTTGGTGCCTCCCGGGTTGGGTATCGACGCGCCGAATACGAACGCGAACAGCAACACGAACATGATGGGCTGGGTGGTGACGTCGCTCAGCATCTCGGGCATGCGCTTGGTGTGGATCATGTTGCGCTTGACCATGATCCAAGACTGCTGGGTAATGTTGGTTCGTCGAATCGCGACCCGTTTCCTTTGGGCGTGTGCCGGTGGCGCCACGGTAGTCATGTCACCTTCGATGGTCATGCACCGTCCTCCTCTTCGCTGCGGTGACCGGTCAGCGAGAGGAAGACGTCGTCGAGGCTCGGTCGCGACAACCCGATGTCGTCGACGGCGATGTCGTTATCGCGCAGCATCGCCGCGACGCGGATCATGTCGTCGAGGCCCTCGGCGGCCGCGGTCAACTCGCGTGCGCCTGCGTTGACGAACACTTCGCTACCGTCCGCGGCGAGCAGCGCCTGGGCCGCGGAGAGGTCCTCGGTGCTCGTCACGGTGACGACAAGGCTGGCATTGCCTGCCTGCTGTTTGAGCTCAAGTGGCGAACCCTCGGCGATGATGCGCCCCTTGTCGATCACCAGGATGTTGTCGGCCAGCTGATCGGCCTCTTCGAGGTACTGCGTGGTCAGCAGCAGCGTGGTGCCCTGCTCGACGAGACCTCTTAGCGCGTCCCATAATTCGCTGCGGCTGCGAGGGTCCAGGCCGGTGGTCGGCTCGTCGAGGAACAACACCGGCGGCGAGGCGAGCAGGCTCACCGCGAGATCGAGCCGGCGACGCATGCCGCCCGAGTAGGACTTCACCACGCGATCGGCGGCGTCGGCGATCGAGAACTGTTCCAGCAGTTGATCACCCAGTTTGATGAGGTCCCTCTTGCGGATGCCGTAGAGCCCGCCGATCATCCGGATGTTCTCGCGGCCGGTGAGCAGCTCGTCGACGGTGGCGACCTGCCCGGTCAGGCCCATGTTGCGGCGCACCTGATCGGGTTCGCGCACGACGTCGTAGCCGGCGACGCGGGCGGTGCCGCTGGTCGGTGCGGTCAACGTCGTCATCATCCGCACGGTGGTGGTCTTGCCGGCGCCGTTCGGGCCCAGCAGCCCGAGCACCGTACCGGGGGGAACGGTGAAGGTGACGCCGTCGACGGCCGGTTCGCCGTCGCCGAAGCGCTTCACAAGATCGATCGCCTCGATGGCGGGAGCGGAAGGCATGACACCGAACGTATCGCCACTCACGGACAGCTCATTACGTGGCGAGCGACCGCAAAATGCAGGCGCTACGCGGAGTGTCGGGGTGCAAACACGGTCGCTCGCGCACCTAGGGGACTAGGTGACGAGCGAGACCGAGGTGCTGCGGCGCAGCTTGCCCGACGGCGTCTTCGGGATGGTGCCGGGTCCGAGCACGACGACGTTGCGCGGACGCACGTCGACCTCGCCGACCACCTCATGGGCGACCTGCTGCTCGATCCGGCGCACCTCGACGGGATCCTGCCAGGCGTTGGACTCCACCGCGACGGCGAACGTCTCCCGCGAGTGGCCCGCGTCGAGACGCACCGCGACGGCGCATCCCGGCCGGACCCCCTCGACACGGCATGCGGCGCGCTCGATGTCGGTCGGGTAGATGTTGCGGCCGGCCATGATGATGACGTCCTTGACCCGGCCGCACACGACGATGTTGCCTTCGTCGGTGATGTAGCCGAGGTCGCCGGTGTCGTACCAGCCGTGCTCGTCCTGCGCCGGGATGAATCCGCCCATGGTGATGTAGCCGGGGGTCAGTGATTCACCGCGAAGCTCGATCACACCGACGCCGCGCGGCGGCATCACGTTGCCCTGCTCGTCGATGACGCGGGCCTCGAGGTCGCGCAGCAGCGGTCCCAGCGAGGCCAGCCGGCGGGTGTTGCCCTTTGTCGCGGGTACGGCGCGGCGCAGCGCGGCCAGCAGATCGGCGTCGACCTCGTCGACCACCAGTCCCGCGCCGCACGGAGAGAACGACACCGCGAGCGTGGTCTCGGCCATGCCGTAGGCGGGCAGGATGGCGTCGGGCTTCAGGCCGAATGGCTTGCCGGCATCCAGCAGGTCCTCGACGTCGGCGGGCTCGACGGGCTCGGCGCCCGACAGCGCGAACCGCAGCGTGGACAGGTCGAACTCACCCGGCTTGGCCTGGCGGCGCAACCGCTTGGCGAACAGCGCATAGGCGAAGTTCGGCGCCGCGGTCATCGTGCCCTTGTACTTGTCGATGAGCTTGGCCCACAGCAGGGTGTCGCGCAGGAAGTCCAGCGGGGTGACCTTGACCAGTTCCGCGCCGAAGTACATCGGGATGGTCAAGAAGCCGACCATGCCCATGTCGTGGAAGCACGGCAGCCAGCTGACCATGACGTCCTTCTCGACGTCGTACTCGGCGCCGATGAACATCGCCTCGGCGTTGGAGTAGATGTTGCGGTGCGTGATCTGGACCGCCTTGGGCGAGCCCGTGGAGCCGGAGGTCAGCTGCATCAGCGCGAGATCGTCCTCGCCGACGTCGATCGGGTCGATCGGATCGGAGGCCATCAGGTCCGACACGGTGAGGACCGTGATGCCCTGCTCTTGGAGCACCGGGACGGCGACCATGAACGGTTCAGAGACGATGACGGCCTTGGCCTCGATCATCCGCACGACGTTCATCGTGTCCTCGGCCCAGACCGCGAGGTCGGTGCGCGGGGTGGGCTGGTGCAGCATGGTCAGGCTGGCGCCGCGCATCCACAGGCCCTGGGCGGTCGGGGCGATCTCCACGGGGAAGCCGGCCAGCACGCCGACCGCGTCGCCGAGTCCGATACCGGCCTTCTCGAGGCCGCCTGCGACGCAGCGGGCGCGCTCGTGCACCTCGCCCCAGGTGTGGCGGACGGGTTCGTACGGTTCACCGGTGACCATGCCCGTCGTCACGGTGCGGGCATTGCGGTACATCTTCTCGGTGAATCGGCTCACGACACCCTCCTCGGTTCCTGGAGCCGCTGCGCCTGCGGCATGGGGCTCAGCGCAAAAATCCTCGTCATATGCTCCGCCCGATCAGAGATGTGGTCGCGAAGGCGCGCACACGAGTCGGGAGCGGTTTCGTCTCGAATTGGCGATGCACCGAGGCCTTCGCCGTATCCGACAAGGCGCCCACCGAGGTCTCCGGCGGGAAAGAAAGTCGTGTCCGATGCATGACAGCTAATCTTCACCATCGGTCATCTTATGCAACTCTTAAGTAGCCGCCAAACTCTCGCGAGTATTGAGGTCTGGGTCACACCCTCTCGTGACCAAACTGTTCCCCGGCGACATGAGGTCACGCCGACGTCGACGGCGTCGGCACCACCCGCGCGCCCTGGACGGGGCCGCTGGCCACGCGCACGGTGCGACACACGCCCGCGCCCGCCAACTGCGCGCCGACGTCGACCGCCTGGCCCGCCGAGGCGCACAGAAAAGCGCACGTCGGCCCCGACCCGGACACGATGCCTGCCAAGGCTCCGGCCTCCGTGCCCGCGCGCAGCGTGCGGCGCAACTCCGGATCGAGGCTCAGCGCGGCGGGCTGCAGGTCGTTGCCGAGCAGCGGGGCGAGTTGAGCCGGATCGCCGGAGGCCAGCGCGGCCAGCACCGGTTCGGCGTCCTCGAGGCGCGGCGGCGGCTCGCGATCCGGGCCCGCAGAGTCGCGCAGCCGGTCGATCTCGGCGAACACCGCCGGGGTCGACAACCCACCGTCGGCAAAGGCCAGTACCCAGTGAAACGTCGTGCGCGCCAACACCGTCGCCAGCTCCTCACCGCGCCCGGTGCCCAACGCGGTCCCCCCGTGCAGAGCGAACGGCACGTCGCTGCCCAGCCGGGCCGCCAGCGCATGCAGATCGCGCCGCGGCACCCCCAACTCCCACAGCGTGTTCATCGCGACCAACACCGCCGCCGCGTCAGCGCTACCGCCGGCCATCCCGCCGGCGACCGGGATGGATTTGTCGATCGAGATCGCCACATCCGGTGCCCGCCCCACGTGTTCGGCCATCAACTCCGCCGCCTGCCACGCAAGGTTGCGCTCGTCGGCCGGCAGCGATTCGGCCCCTTCACCGGACACTTCCAGCGACAGCATGTCGGCGTTGCTGACGATGATCTCGTCGAGCAGCGAGACGGCGTGGAACACGGTGGTGAGCTCGTGGTAGCCGTCGTCGCGGCGGTCACCCACTTCCAGGTAGAGGTTGACCTTGCCGGGCACTCGCACGGTGACCGACCCCGTCGGCACCCACTCGGAGGCGGTGTTCCCGTTCCAGCCCGGCACGGCACGACACTATCGAAAGGAGTCGCCGACCAGTCGTCCTGTCGGCGAGTCGGCGCAGTCGGCGGCACTAGTGTGAGCTCGTGCTGTCCGCCGGCGACCGGTTCGACGACTACGTGGTCGACGAGGTCCTCGGCCAGGGCGGATCGGCCACGGTCTACCGGGCGCATCACGCGGACAACCCGCAGCGGGTGGTCGCGTTGAAGGTCCTCGCCGAACACGCTCGCGATCGAGCGCACGTGGCCCGGCTGCGGCGTGAGTTCGAGTTCGCGAGCCGGCTCGACCACCCCCATATCGTCACCGTGTACGAGCGGGGCCCGGGGTGGTTGACGATGCAGTTCGTCGCGGGCGGCGGAGCGCAGAACCTGCCGACGGTCCCCGACCGCCTCGCCGCCCTCGGCCAGATCGCCGACGCGCTGGACTACATGCACAACCGCGCGATCGTGCACTGCGACGTCAAACCCGCCAACATCCTGGTCGAGCTCGACCGCTCGCACGCCGTGCTGATCGACTTCGGGGTCGCGGCCGAGATCACCGACGACATAGGCCGCCGCCCGTCGCAGGTGGAGGCCTCGCTGCCGTACTCGGCGCCGGAGCTGATCGCGGGTCGGGCGCCGACAGAAGCCACCGACGAATACGCACTGGCCTGCACGGCGGTCGAACTGATCACCGGGTCACCGCCGTTTCGGGAGGACTCCCGGGTCGGGTTGGTCGAGGCGCACCTGCATCGCCCGCCACCACGGTTCTCGGCTGAATTCGACTGGCTGCCACGCACCTTCGACTCGATCGTGGCCAAAGCCCTGGCGAAGGCGCCCGCGGACCGCTACCAGTCCTGCCGGGAGTTCGTCGCGCTGGTCGTGCGTGCGGTCAGCGGACGCTGATCGAGCCCTTGGTTTCCCGAACCACCGGCTTGTCGACCTCTTCTGACCGTTGCAGCAGCCGGACGAAGTCGGCGATGGACAGGGTCTCACCGCGGCGTGAGGGATCGATGCTGGCGGCGAGCAGCCTGCGCGCCGACTCGTTACCCGAACCCGCCCATTCGGCGAACGCGTTGCGCGCCGTCTTGCGCCGCTGCGCGAACCCGATGTCGATCAGCTCGAACACCTGCTCACGGAAGCTCTCGTCGGTCGGCCACGGCGACGTCTCGTAGCGCTCGATGCCGACCAGGCCCGAGTACACCCGGGGGATCGGCCAGAACACCGTCGGCGACACCATGCCGTGCCGGCGGACCTTGCCGAAGAAGCGCACCTTGGCACTTGGAACGCCGTAATCCTTGCCGCCCGGTTCGGCCGCGAGCCGCTCGGCCACCTCGGCCTGCACCATCACCATCACGGTGCGGATCGAGGGGAACTCGGCCATCAGATGCAGCAGCGCCGGCACGGCGATGTTGTAGGGCAGGTTGGCGACCAGGGCCGTGGGCTCCTCGTCGAGTTCTTCGCGGCGCAATCCGAGGATGTCGCGGTTGAGCACGGTGAGCCGGTTGATCTCGCTGTGCGAATGCTCGGCGATGGTGGTCGGCAATTGCCGGGCCAGTACGGGGTCGATCTCGACGGCGGTCACCCGCGCGCCGCGGTCGAGCAACGCCAGCGTCAGCGAGCCCAGTCCGGGCCCGACCTCGAGAACGTGGTCGTGCTTGTGGACACCGGACGCCGAAACGATTCGCCGTACGGTGTTGGCGTCATGGACGAAGTTCTGGCCGAACGATTTGCGCGGCCGAAAGTCGATCGCCTTCGCCAGTTGTCGTATCTCGGTCCGCCCGAGTAGTCGAATGGTCAGCGCGCACCAATCCTCCCGCTACAAGTCGGCCACGCGCCCCACCCTTGTCGCGCCCGAGTGACTTCAGCAATCGCGATTTGTTCTTCTCTTGTTGCCAAGTCGGCTCTCGCAGCATAGCGCAGACCGCCGTTGCGCTCCCATGTGTTTTGGTCGAATTGAACGCCGCCGTAATATCCGTTGCCGGTGTTGATCGCCCAATTACCTCCGGCTTCGCACCGGGCAAGGGCGTCCCAGGTCGCTGCGTTGGACACCGGCGGCACCTCGGTTCCGGGCTTGGTGCCCACTCGCACGACCCCTTCACGGGCCGGCGTTACAACGACATTGGCTACTGGCAACCTGCCGGTCTCCACACCGTTGAGTTTCGCCACGGCAAAGATCACGTCCTGGGTGCCCGGCATCCCCGGGTCCTCGACGACCTCGCGGCTCTGGTTCAGCGTCGGGTCCTCGATGCGCTTGAGGCCGGGCGGCAGCGGCACACGCTCGGCGATCTTGTCGATCCGATTGCGCGTCACCTGCACGTGCATACCGTCGGTGACGGGGGCCGATGCGGCAGGAACCACTGCGTCACGCTGCTCGAGCGGGGCGCCCGCCTCGGCGAGCAGACCCGCGACGTTCGGGGCGGCCAGGGTGACGCTGCGCGTCGCTCCGCCGTCGTCGATGTACACGGTCTTGGGACTGACCACGGGCAGCGACATTCCTGCCAGCGGAACCCGGCTGGCGCGCGAGGCGGCCGCGGGCGCCTTGTCGGTCATCTCCAGCTGCGCGAGAGCCTCGTCGACCGTCGACGCGGTCGTCCACACCTGCTTGCTGTCCTCGCCGTCCAGTGAAAGCTGAAGCGGACGGCTGCGGCGCAGCACGATGGTGTCGGCCTGGTTCACCGGCTGATCGGCGGCCGGGAACAGGTCGTCGCGGTCGCCGACCTCGAAGCCGTTCTCCTCGACCACGTCGATCACGCGCGACTTCATGGTCGCCACCGTCGTCGACGACCCGTCGACGGTCAGCGTGACGGTCTTGTGCGCAGCTATCGCGTAACCGCCGGCGAAGGTGAGTGCGAGCAACGTCGCACCGACCAGCAGACGAAGTAGCGGTGAACGCGCCTCGTGGAGCTTTGTGAAAGTGTTCAAAACGTCGTATATCCCCGACTATCGGACGGAACTCCGCGCCCTTGCGGTGCTTCGCTTTCGGTCACAGCACGGTAACGGAGAGGCCTCGAGTCAGCAACTCGCGAGGCTGTACGCGCGCTCGGCTGTGGTGGTGGTTTCACGTGCGACGGCTTCCGCCGGCTTACCGACGATCTCCGCCACCGCCCGCACAGTGTAGGGAAGGCAGTACGGCTCGTTGGGCGCGCCGCGGTACGGGTGGGGCGTCAGAAACGGCGCATCGGTCTCGACGAGCATTTGCCCGGGCGGAATCAGCTGTGCGGCTTCGCGCAGGGCTCTGGCGTTCTTGAAGCTGACGGTGCCCGACAGGCTCAGTAGCCAGCCCTGGTCGATGCACCGACGCGCCATCTCCGGTCCCGAGGAGAAGCAGTGGAAGATCACGATGTCAGGGGCGCCTTCGGCGGCGAGCACGTCGAGCACTTGGTCGTCGGCCTCACGGTTGTGGATCATCAGCGGCTTACCGGTCCGCTTGGCGAGGTCGATGTGCCAGGCGAATGCGTCCCGTTGGGTGGCCGGTTCCGCGCAGCCTTCAAGCTTGCCGGGCCAGTACAGGTCGAGGCCGGTCTCGCCGATCGCGACGACGCGGGGATGCCCGGCCAGTCGCTCCACGACGGTCTTGGCGTCGTCGGTCAGGGCGTCGGCTCGCGTCGGGTGCAGGGCGACGGCGGCGTAGACCCGCTCGTCGGCGTCGGCGGCCTCGGTGGCCCAGCGCGCGGAGTCGAGGTCGTCGGCGATGGTGACGACGGCCCGGACGCCGACCGCTGCCGCCCGGTCGACGATCGCGGTGACGTCGGCCGCGTCCGACGCACCGCATGCGTCGAGATGGGTGTGCGCGTCGATCAACGGGCTCAGCGGATCCGGAGCGGGGGGCCGCTCCCTTCCGCCTGAGCGCTTCGCGTTCACCGCCACACCATAAGCTGAGTTGAAATGACTACCGCTGTCCCCGGGGCGCGAGCGCCTAGCCCAGGCGCGCCCTTCTACATCACCACTGCGATCGCCTACCCGAACGGCGATCCGCACGTCGGCCACGCCTACGAGTACATCGCCACCGACGCCGTCGCCCGGTTCAAGCGGCTGGACGGATTCGACGTGCGGTACCTGACCGGCACCGATGTGCACGGGCTGAAGATGGCCGAGGCAGCGAAAACGCTGGGCATTTCCACGGCCGACCTGGCGCGGCAGAACTCGGATGTGTTCGAGCGCCTGCAGGAGAAGCTGAACATTTCGTTCGACCGGTTCATCCGCACCTCGGACGCCGACCACTTCGAGGCCTCGAAGGAGATCTGGCGCCGGATGAACGACGCCGGTGACATCTACCTGGACTCCTACCACGGTTGGTACTCGGTACGCGACGAACGGTTCTTCACCGACGCCGAGACGAACGTCGGCGCCGACGGCGTGCGGGTCGCTGTGGAGACCGGCGCGCCCGTGACGTGGACCGAGGAGCAGACATACTTCTTTCGGCTGTCGGCCTATACGGACCGCTTGCTGGAGCATTATCGGGCGCACCCGGAGTTCATCGAGCCCGAAGTGCGGCGCAACGAGGTCGTCAGCTTCGTCTCCGGCGGGCTCAGAGACCTGTCGATCTCGCGCACCACCTTCGACTGGGGCGTGCCGGTGCCCGACCATCCCGACCACGTCATGTACGTGTGGGTAGACGCGCTGACCAACTACCTGACCGGCGTCGGCTTCCCGGACACCTCGTCGGAAGCCTTCACGCGTTACTGGCCGGCCGATCTGCACATGATCGGCAAGGACATCATCCGGTTCCACACCGTCTACTGGCCTGCGTTCCTGATGTCGGCGGGAATCGAGTTGCCGCGCAGGGTTTTCGCGCACGGATTCGTGCTCAACCGCGGCGAGAAGATGAGCAAGTCGGTGGGCAACATCATCGACCCGGTGAACCTCGTCGACACGTTCGGGCTCGACCAGGTGCGCTATTTCTTCCTGCGTGAGGTGCCGTTCGGTCAGGACGGCAGCTACAGCGAGGACGCGATCATCGGCCGCATCAACGCCGACCTGGCCAACGAGTTGGGCAACCTGGCGCAGCGCTCGCTGTCGATGGTGGCCAAGAACCTCGACGGAATCGTCCCTGAGCCAGGGGACCTCATCGCCGACGACGCGGCTTTGCTCGAATCGGCCGACGCGCTGATCGACCGGGTGCGTGGCCATTACGACGCCGTGGCGATGCACCTGGCGCTCGAGGCGATCTGGTCGGTCCTTGGCGCGGCGAACAGGTACTTCTCCGCCCAGGAACCGTGGGTGCTGCGCAAGTCGGAGGCGGCGCAGGATCAGCGTCGGTTCGGCACAGTGCTATACACGACGCTCGAGGTCGTGCGGATCGCCGCGCTGCTGACGCAGCCCGTGATGCCCGACTCGTCGGCCAAGCTGCTCGATCTGCTCGGGCAGAACCCCGACGGCCGAACCTTCGCCGCTATCAGCACCCGGCTGAAGCCAGGCACCGCCCTACCGGCCCCGACCGGTGTGTTCCCCCGCTACCAGGCTGAGTGATTCGAAAAGTGAACGGACTACACGAGAAACTGCACGACCTCTACGAAGAGGTCGCCAAACGCAACGCAGGCGAGACCGAATTCCATCAATCCGTCTACGAGGTGCTCAACAGCCTTGGACCGGTGGTGGAGAAGCACCCCGAATACGTCGACTCCGAGGTCATCCGGCGGCTGTGCGAGCCCGAACGCCAGATCATCTTCCGGGTGCCCTGGGTCGACGACCGCGGCACCGTGCAGATCAACCGCGGCTTCCGCGTCGAGTTCAACTCCGCGCTGGGGCCGTTCAAGGGCGGCCTGCGGTTCCATCCGTCGGTGTACCTCGGAATCGTCAAGTTCCTGGGCTTCGAACAGATCTTCAAGAACTCGCTGACCGGAATGCCGATCGGCGGCGGCAAGGGCGGCGCCGACTTCGACCCCAAGGGCCGCTCCGACAGCGAGATCATGCGGTTCTGTCAGTCGTTCATGACCGAGCTGTACCGCCACCTCGGCGAGTACACCGACGTACCCGCCGGTGACGCCGGCGTCGGCACGCGTGAAATCGGTTACCTGTTCGGCCAATACAAGCGGATCACCAACCGCTACGAGTCGGGCACCCTCACGGGCAAGGGACTGACGTGGGGTGGTTCCCAGGTCCGCACCGAGGCCACGGGCTACGGGACGGTCTTCTTCGTCAACGAGATCCTCAAGGCCAACAACGACACGTTCGAGGGCAAGCGCGCCGTGGTGTCCGGTTCGGGCAACGTGGCGATCTACGCGATCGAGAAGATCCAGGAACTGGGCGGCACCGTGGTCGCGTGTTCGGATTCGAGCGGCTACGTCGTCGACGAGAAGGGCATCGACCTCGACGTCCTCAAGGAGATCAAGGAGGTGCGCCGCGGCCGGATCGCCGACTACGTCGAGATGCGCGGTGGCACAGCGGAGTTCGTCGCCGACCGCAACGTATGGGACGTTCCGTGTGAGATCGCGATACCGTGCGCCACACAGAACGAGATCAACGGCGACGAAGCGCTGGCATTGATCGAGAACGGGTGCCGCGTCGTCGCCGAAGGCGCGAACATGCCGTGCTCACCAACCGCGCTCAAGCACTTCGCCAACGCGGGTGTGACGTTCGCACCGGGCAAGGCGGCCAACGCCGGCGGCGTCGCCACCAGCGCCTTGGAGATGCAGCAGAACGCCTCGCGGGACTCGTGGACGTTCGTCGAAACCGAACAGCGCCTGGAGCAGATCATGCGGCGGATCCACAACCGCTGCCTGGTCACCGCCGAGGAGTACGGCCAACCCGGCAACTATGTGGCAGGCGCGAACATCGCGGGGTTCATCCGGGTCGCCGACGCGATGCTGGCACTGGGCCTGGTCTGACGTCATATGTGACGCGCATCACAAACTGTCACGTCCCGGCGCCGGCCGGTGTCTAGAGGGCATGACTGATTTCATCGCACGCACAGACTCCACCGCCCACACCCGCGTCGTCGTCCTCGGCGGCGGCTACTCCGGAATCCTGGCGGCCAACCACCTGCGGACGCGCGAGGACGTCGACGTCACGGTGGTCAACCCCAGGCCGAAGTTCGTCGAACGGATTCGGCTCCACCAGCTGGTAGCCGCCGGTTACGACGCCGGAGTCGACTACGGCACGCTGCTCGGCGAAGGCATCCGGCTCGTCGTCGACACCGCGACGCGCATCGACACCGCCGCACGCACCGTGCGCCTGGCGTCCGGGCGCGAACTCGACTACGACTACGTCATCTACGCCGTCGGCAGCACCGGCACGGTGCCGAAAACCATCCCCGGTGCGGCCGAGTTCGCCTACCCGATAGCGGAATTCGAGCAGGCACAGCGACTGCGCACCGCACTGGAACGGTTGCATCCCGCCGCCCCCGTCACCGTCGTGGGCGCAGGCCTGACGGGCATCGAGACCGCCTCGGAACTCGCCGAACAGGGCCGCAACGTGACGCTGGTCTGCGGCGGGCGCCTGGGACCGTCGCTGTCCGAACCTGGCCGACGCTCCACCGCCAAGGCGCTTGCCAAGCTCGGCGTGACGGTCATGGAGGCCGACGTGGTCACCGAGGTACGCGCCGGCGCGGTGGTTTTCGCCGACGGAGCGGTGCGCCCGAGTGCGATCACCGTCTGGACCGCCGGGTTCGGTGTTCCTGAACTCGCGGCGGCGAGCGGACTAGGTACCGACGCAATTGGTCGCCTCATCACCGACGAGACACTGACGAGCGTGGACGACGAGCGTATCGTCGCGGCCGGTGACTGTGCGGCTCCGTCAGATCAGCCGCTGCGGATGTGCTGTGCCACGGCAACGCAACTCGCTCCGCAGGCGGCGAACACCGTGCTGAGCCGCATCGCGGGCACGACGCCCGCCGCATTCGAGTACGCGTACGCCGGATCCTGCATCAGCCTGGGGCGCCGCACCGCGACGCTGCAGTTCACCCGCAAGGACGACACCACGGTGGACGTCTATTTCGCGGGTCGGGCCGTCGCCAAGTTCAAAGAGGCGGTCTGCAAGGGCACCCTGTGGGCGATGCGCCGCTCGGCCCGCAAGCCGGCCTGGACGTTCTGGCTCAAGGGCGGGCCCCGTCCCCAACAGCCGGTTCCCGCTGCGAAGGTGGTCACGAAGAGGTGACCACCACACCGGGAGACCATGCCGAGCGGTTCACCGTCCTTCGGCCGCTGCTGTTCACGATCGCCTACGAGATCCTGGGCAGCGCAACCGAATCCGACGATGTGCTGCAGGACAGCTATCTCCGCTGGGCCGACGTCGATCTGAGTACCGTGCGCGACACGAAGTCGTATCTGGCGCAGTTGGTGACCCGCGAGGCACTCAACGCGCTGCGCGCCAGGTCACGTCGCCGCGAGGAGTACATCGGTCCGTGGCTACCGGAGCCGCTGCTACTCGAGTCACGCGATGCGTCCTCTGATGTCGTGCTGGCCGAATCGGTGTCGATGGCGATGCTGGTGCTGCTCGAGACGCTGACCCCCGACGAGCGCGCGGTGTTCGTGCTGCGTGAGGTGTTCGGCTTCGAGTACGACGAGATCGCGGGCGCGGTGGGCAGATCCGCGTCGACCGTGCGCCAGATGGCGCACCGCGCCCGCGAACACGTTCACGCGCGGCGCAACCGCTTCGGCCCGGTGGACGAACAGCGAACCGAGCAGATCACCGAACAGTTCCTGGCCGCGGCGGCCACCGGCGACATCGACGGCCTGATGTCGCTGTTGTCGCCCGGCGTCACCTGGACCGCGGACCACGGCGGCAAGGCCACCGCGATCCGCAGGCCGGTCGTCGGCGCCCGCCGGGTGGCCGCGCTCATGGCGCGGCTGTTCGAGGTAGCCAGGGAGACACCGGAAATCCGTTTCGAGACGGCCGTCTACAACAGTGCGCCCGCCGTCGTCGTCTACACCGGCGACCACCTCGAGGGGTTGTTCGTGTTCGAGGTAATCGAGGACAAGATCACGAACCTGTACGCCATGCGCAACCCGGACAAGCTGGCGGGCATCACGACCCCTCGCAGCATCAGCCGGCAGTGACCTGTGCCACATTCGCCTTCGAGATGTCACACTGCGGAGATGCCCGGTGTCTTGAGGTCAGACCGGCTCTGAGCCGAACCGCCATCCCGGCGGGCGCGGCAGGCCGGATGACCCGAGGAGATCGAAATGACCGAGCCCAGCACCCACGTCGTTGTGATCGGCGGCGGTTACGCCGGCGTGATGGCCGCCAATCGGCTCGCCCCGCACGCCCGCGTGACGCTGGTGAACCCGCGCGCCGAGTTCGTCGAACGGATCCGCCTGCACCAGTTGGTCGCAGGCAACGACGACGCCGTCGCCGACTACTCGGCCGTGCTGTCGCCCGCCGTGCGGATCGTCGTCGACGGAGCAGACCGGATCGACGCGGCCGCCCGCACCGTCATGCTGAGCTCCGGTGCGTCGTTGCCCTACGACTATCTGGTGTACGCCGTCGGCAGCACGGGCACCATGCCGGCGGCGGTGCCGGGGGCCGCCGAATTCGCCTACCCCCTCAGTGAATTGGAGCAGGCGCAGCGGCTGACCGCGCGGATGGCCGATGTTCTGCAGTCGGCGCCGGTCGTCGTGGTCGGCGGCGGGTTGACCGGGATCGAGACCGCGGCAGAGCTGGCCGAGGCGGGTCGCCCCGTCACGTTGGTGACCGATGTCCTCGGGCCTTCGCTGGCGGCCAGCGGGCGCCGATCGGTGGCCAAGCGGTTGGCCAAGTTGGGCGTCATCATCGTCGAGGGCAGCGCCGTCGCGGAAGTCGCGGCCGACCGGGTCGTGGTGGCCGACGGCCGCGAGGTGCCGAGCGCGGTGACGGTATGGACCGCCGGATTCGGTGTGCCGGGTCTGGCCGCCGCCAGCGGCCTGGCCACCGACGAGCTCGGACGGCTCCTCACCGACGAGACGCTGACCAGCGTCGACGACGTGCGCATCGTGGGTGCCGGAGATGCGGCCTCACCGTCGGACGTGCCGTGGCGCATGAGTTGCCAGGCCGCCCTTCCGCTCGGCGCGCAAGCCGCGAACACGGTGCTGGCGCGGCTCGCCGGACAGGACCCCGCCTCGGTGAACCACGCGATGGCCGGGCAGTGCATCAGCCTGGGCCGCAAGGCAGGTACGTTCCAGTTCGCCGACGTCGACGACACCCCACGTCGCTGGTACATCGGCGGTCGCACCGGTGCCCTGGTCAAAGAGCAGGTGTGCCGCTTGACGCTGAAGTGGATCCGCGGCGAGGCCGACAAGGCGGGCTCCTACACCTGGAAGACGAACCCGCGCCGCGAGCACGTGGTGGTGGCGCCACAGAGTGAAAGGCCCGCGATCCGATGAGCGACACGGGTGACGAACACGCCGAGCGGTTCACGGTGCTGCGTCCGCTGCTGTTCACGATCGCCTACGAGATCACCGGCAGCGCAACCGAAGCCGACGACGTCCTGCAGGAGAGCTACCTGCGCTGGGCCGACGTGGACCTCGCCAAGGTGCACGACACCAAGGCCTACCTCGCCCAGCTCGTCACCCGCCAGTCACTCAACGCGCTGCGGGCACAGTCGCGGAGGCGCGAGGAGTACGTCGGCCCGTGGCTGCCCGAACCGCTACTGCTCGACGCACACGACCCGTCATCGGATGTCGTTCTCGCCGAGTCGGTCTCGATGGCGATGCTGGTCGTATTGGAGACCCTGAGCCCGGACGAGCGCGCAGTGTTCGTGTTGCGCGAGGTGTTCGGTTTCGGACACGACGAGATCGCCGAGGCGGTGGGCAAGTCGGCGGCCGCCGTGCGGCAGATGGCGCACCGGGCGCGCGAACACGTGCAGTCGCGGCGGAAGCGGTTCGAGCCCGTCGATCCCGAGGTGTCGATGGAGATCACGGAGCGGTTCTTCGCGGCCGCGTCCTCCGGTGACGTCGATGCGCTGCTCGAGATGCTGACCGATGACGTCCAGTGGACCGCCGACTCGGCGGGCAAGGTCAGCGCGGCGCGGCGACCGGTGGTCGGTGCCGACAAGGTCGCCAGGGTGCTCATCGGGCTGGTGCGGGTGGCGGGCGAGGCCGGCCGGGTAGAACCGGCGATGTACAACAACGCGCCCGCGCTCAAGCTCTACCTGGGCGACCACTTCGAGGGGCTCATCAACCTCGAGATCACCGAGGGCCGGATCTCGCACTTCTACGTGATGCGCAACCCGGACAAGTTGACCGGGGTGGAGATCCCGCGGGAAGTCACGCGGAGCATCTGACAAGCTGAGTCGGTGCGCATCGACCTGCTCGGCGACCTCGGCAGCGCCCCAGCGGTTCTGCGCGCCGTCGGATACGCCGCCGCCGATCGCGGGCTGGCGCCGCCTGCCGCCGTGATCGGCGAGTGGTTCGGCTCGGGCGCGGTCATCGCGCCGACGGTCGATGTCGCGCCGGTCGACGCGTCGCGTGCCTTCGACGTTCCCTGCGGGTCGGGTGATGGCGAGGCGGTCGGGGGCGGCTGGTTCGGTTTTCTGTCGTATCCGGATGCGGCGGCCGACGGTCTCGGTCCGCGGATTCCCGAGGCTGCGGGCGGCTGGTCGGACTGCGTGCTGCGCCAGGACGGTGACGGGCGTTGGTGGTTCGAAAGCCTCTCCGACGCAACGCTTCCCGGGTGGTTGGCTGACGCGCTGCGGGTGCCGGTCGAGCCACGGCCGTCGCACGTCGAGTGGGGTGAAGCCGATCGCGAGGCGCACCGCCGGGGGATGCTGGACTGCCTCGATGCGATCGCCGCCGGGGAGGTCTACCAGGCGTGCGTGTGCACGCAGTTCCGCGGCCGACTCGAGGGCTCACCACTCGACTTCTTCGCCGACGCCGTGCACCGCACGTCGCCCGCGCGTGCTGCGTACCTGGCGGGGAGCTGGGGGGCGGTGGCGTCGTTGTCGCCGGAACTGTTCCTGCGCAGGCGCGGTGAGCACATCGCGTCGAGCCCGATCAAGGGCACGCTGCCGCGTTCGGCCGATCCGGACGCGCTGCGCGGCTCGGTCAAGGATGTCGCCGAGAACATCATGATCGTCGACCTCGTGCGCAACGACCTGGGCCGCGTCGCCGATGTCGGCACCGTCAACGTGCCCGAACTGCTGGTCGTGCAGCCGGCGCCCGGGGTGTGGCATCTGGTGTCGACAGTGTCCGCGCGCGTGCCCGTCGACGTGCCGATGTCGACGGTGCTCGACGCGACGTTCCCACCGGCGTCGGTGACGGGGACACCCAAGACGCGGGCACGCCAGCTGCTCGAGCAGTGGGAGCCGGTCAGGCGGGGAATCTATTGCGGCACAGTCGGGCTGGCGTCTCCTGTGGCGGGGTGCGAACTCAACGTGGCGATCCGGACGGTGGAGTTCGACGCGTCGGGGAATGCGGTGCTCGGTGTCGGCGGCGGTATCACCGCGGACTCGGATCCGGACCGCGAGTGGGAGGAGTGCCTGCACAAGGCGGCACCGATCATTGCCTCACGTGCGCGACCGCAGCACCGCGTCGTAGAGCTCACGCCGTGACGGCGAGCCCGGATTCGCCGCGACCACGTCGGCGCAGGCGTCCTTGACCCGCGCGCCGTCGTCGACCAGCTTGTGGACCGCGGCCACCAGGGTCTCGAGGTCCGCTTTCGGGACGGCGCCGGCCAGCACGACGGTGATCTCGCCGAGCACGCCGTCGGCGGCCCATTCGGCGAGCTCGTCCAGCCGGCCCCGGAGGATCTCCTCGTGCGTCTTGGTCAGCTCCCGGCACACTACGGCGCGGCGGTCCGGCCCGAGCACCTCGACAGCGTCGGCGAGCGTGCCGGCCAGCCGGCGGGGCGACTCGAAGAACACACAGGTGCGCTGCTCGGTCGCCAACGTCGTCAGCCACGTCTTGCGGGCGGTCTGCTTGCGGGGCGCAAACCCCTCGAAGCAGAACCTCTCGGCCGGTAGCCCGGAGACCGCCAGCGCCGTCGTCACCGCCGACGGGCCCGGCAGGCAGGTGACCGGGAGTCCTGCCTCGATGCATGCCGTCACCAGGCGATAGCCGGGGTCGCTGATCAGCGGCATCCCGGCGTCGCTGACCATCAGCACCGACGCGCCTGCCCGAATCCCGTCGAGCAGGCCCGCGATCCGCGACGCCTCGTTCTGGTCGTAGAGGCTGACCACCTTCGCGGTCAGCCTCACCTCCAGCGACTGGGCCAGCGTGCGGACCCGGCGGGTGTCCTCGGCGGCGATGACGTCGGCGCTGCCCAGCGCGCCGACCAACCGCGCCGAGGCGTCGGAGGGCTGACCCAGGGGCGTGGCGCCGATGAGCAGTCGTCCGGGGCTCATGCCGACAGCCTACGATCGCTCTCGTGACCGCCCCCGCCACCAAAGAGCCGCGCGCGGTCCCGGTCATCAGCCCCGCGCCGCAGGTGCCCGCCGCGGACTTCGGCCCGGTCGACCGGCTGCAGGGCTGGGTGATGACCGCCGTGATCGGCGCGCTGGCCGCGGTGACGCGGTTCCTCAATCTCGGATCGCCGACCGACGCCGGTACCCCCGTCTTCGACGAGAAGCACTACGCGCCGCAGGCCTGGCAGATGCTGCACAACCACGGCGTCGAGGACAACCCGGGCTACGGCCTGGTGGTGCACCCGCCACTCGGCAAGCAGTTGATCGCGATCGGCGAGGCGCTTTTCGGCTACAACGGGCTGGGCTGGAGGTTCTCCGGCGCCGTCTGCGGCGTGATCGTCGTGATCCTGGTCGCGCGGATCACGCGACGCATCAGCCGTTCGACGCTGGTGGGTGGCATCGCGGGGCTGCTGGTGATCGCCGACGGGGTCAGCTTCGTCGCCTCGCGGACCGCGCTGCTCGACGGGTTCCTGGTGACGTTCGTGGTGGCCGCGTTCGGTTGCCTGATCGTCGACCGGGACCAGGTGCGCGAGCGCATGCATATCGCGCTGTTGGAGGGTCGCATCGGCGAGACGGTGTGGGGGCCGCGGCTCGGGGTCCGGTGGTGGCGGTTCGGCGCGGGGGTTCTGCTCGGATTGGCCTGCGCCACAAAGTGGTCGGGCGTCTACTTCATCGCGTTCTTCGGCGTCATGACGATGGTCTTCGACATCCTCGCGCGCCGTCAGTACCGCGTCCCGCGACCGTGGCTGGGCGCATTCCGTCGCGATCTGGGGCCGTCGCTGTACGCGCTGGTGCTCATCCCGTTCGGGGTGTACCTCGCGTCGTACACGCCGTGGTTCGCCTCGGAGACGGCCACCAACCGCCATGAAGTCGGGCAGTCGATCGGCCCGGACAGCGTGTTGCCGATCCCCGATGCGTTGCGCTCGCTGTGGCACTACACGCATGCCGCGTACCGGTTTCACTCCGGGTTGACCAACGCCGACGGAAACCATCACCCGTGGGAATCGAAGCCGTGGACGTGGCCGATGTCGTTGCGCCCGGTGCTCTATGCGATCGACAACCAGGACGTGCCCGGGTGCGGGGCGCAGTCGTGCGTGAAGGCCGTGATGCTGGTCGGCACGCCCGCGATGTGGTTCCTGGCGGTGCCGGTGCTGGGCTGGGCGGTGTGGCGGGCATTCGTCAAGCGCGACTGGCGTTATGGAGTCGCGCTGGTGGGCTACAGCGCGGGCTTCCTGCCGTGGTTCGCCGGCATCGACCGCCAGATGTACTTCTTCTATGCGGCGACGATGGCGCCGTTCCTGGTGATGATGATCGCGTTGATTCTCGGCGACATCCTGCACAAGGCGAACCAGAACGCCGAACGCCGAACGCTCGGGCTGATCGCGGTGAGTTGTTATGTCGCACTGGTGCTGACGAACTTCGCGTGGATGTACCCGATCCTGACCGGCATCCCGATATCGCAGAATACCTGGAACATGCAGATCTGGCTGCCGTCCTGGCGTTGAGAGTTCGGCGCGGAAGCCACGCTAGTCGGCTCTCCGACACTAATTGTTTTCGCGAAACACACACGAGGGTCGCAGTCGACGAGTTATCCACAGCCCTGGTGTAGATATCGCGAATCGTGGGTCGACTTGTCAGTGCGCGCACCCAGCATCCGACGCATGGAACGAGCATTTCTCGGCAACGAACTACTTGAGGGCGGTCTCACTCGCAGCCAACTACGCTGGCGCTACAGGTCTGTTCACCCCCGCGTATACGTGCCACGGGCGGCCTTGCCATCGCTCCAGCTCGAGGCGCACGCGGCTTGGCTCTGGAGCAATCGGCGGGGCATCGTCGCCGGGCGAGCGGCGGCTTCACTTCATGGAGCCCAATGGGTCTCACCCGGAACGGTAATCGAATTGATTGGCCCGCGCGAGCGACTCAGATCAGGTGTGGTCGTTCGGAATGAACGGATCGATTGGGATGAGATCTGCACGATCGGTGAACTCGCAGTCACCACGCCGGCTCGCACGACGCTGGATCTGGCTCGACACCTGAACCGCGACTTAGCCGTAAGGCACCTCGACGCATTAGCGGCGGCGACCGGCGTGAAGGTGGACGACGTAGCGCCGCTCGTAGAGCGGTATCGCGGTTGGCGGGGAATGAAGCGCGCTCGCATCGCACTGGACCTGATGGATGGCGGTGCTCAGTCGCCGAAGGAGACGTGGCTGCGCCTCCTCGTCCTGGACGCAGGGTATCCACGGCCTCGCACACAGATCCGGGTTTGCGACGGTGCCGCCGAGGCTTTCCTCGACATGGGTTGGGACGAGCCGATGATCGCGTTGGACTATGACGGTGAGCAGCATCAGACCGACCGACCTCGGTTCGTTCATGACATCGGACGCAACGCGATGGTCGAGAATCAGGGTTGGCTCGACATCCATGTGGTCAAGGAGCACAGCCGCGGCTTCACGCTGCACCGGCTACGGGAAGCCGCTGAGCGTCGCGGATGGTCTCCGCTCGCGAGGCGTACACCAGGGTCGTGAGAGCCGGAAAGCTGACGGCCCTGGTGTACGTCTCGCGAAACAGCAGATGCTACAGCGGGTCGCGGCCGGCCGGGCACGACATACACCGCGGGCCGCCGCGGCCGGTGCCAAGTTCGGACGCCTGGATCGGCAGCACCTCGATACCGGCATCCGCCAACCGCGCATTGGTTTCGACGTTGCGCTCGTAGGCGACCACCACACCCGGCGCGAGTGCGAGCGTATTGTTGCCGTCGTCCCACTGCTCACGCTCGGCCGTCACCGGGTCCAACCCCGTGGCGATGACGCGTAACCGGTCGATACCCATCGCCGTCGCGGCGGCGTCGACGAACGGCACCTCGTCGTCGATGCGCACTCCGCCGTTCCCGTCACGATGAATCGTGAACGCCGACAACGAATCCACGACCGGCGGGTACATCACCACCGCGTCGACGTCGACCATCGTGCACACCGTGTCGAGATGCATCTGCGCTCGCGACTGCGCGATCGGCACCGCGAGCACGGTGTGGGCGAGGTCGTCGTCGAAGAGGCTGCGCGCCAATGCTTCCGCGCCGGCCGGTGTGGTCCGCTCCCCCACACCGACGGCCACCACACCAGGCGCGAGCAACAGCACGTCTCCTCCCTCGACCGGCGCCGACCGCGATTCGTAGGCCCGCCGGACACCGAGGAATCGCGGGTGATGTGCGTAAATCACGTCGGTCAGCGAGGTCTCGCGCACCCGCGCCGGCAGCGCCAGCGACGTGATCGCCACTCTCGGGCCGATCCAGAACGACGAGTCGCGAGTGAACAACAGATTCGGCAGCGGATCGATGACGAAGTCACCCCCGTGATGCATCCGCCGAACCAGCGACAGCTCCGCACCCGAGAGCGGCAACTCGTTGAACGTCATACCCGCCATCAGCACATGGGCCAGCGGTGCGGGTTCCAGCGCGCGAAGGTACGCCGAAAGTTCCTGCGCCAACGGCAAACCCAGCCGTCGTGGATCGACCGCCGCAGCGATCCCGTGCATCCGTGCCGCGCCACTGTGCGACAACGCCTCGGTCAGCAGATCGGCCAGCAGCATCACCTCGACGCCCCGCTCGACCAACAACGCGGCGAACGCGTCGTGTTCGGCCTGAGCCCTGGCCACCCACGGCAGCCCGTCGAACAACAGCGCATCGTTGTTGCGTGGCGTCAACCGCTGCAACTCGGCGCCGGGCCGGTGCAGGATGGCCGCAGTCAGCCGACCCACCTCGGAGTCGCAGCCCAACGTCACATCTAGCACCGTAACCCGCAACCCCACCTCAACTATGGTTGATGTTATGGAGTTGATTCACGAGCTGACTCCCGGCGAGATGTCCGCTCGCAGCGGTGTCGCGGTCTCGGCACTGCACTTCTACGAGCGCGAAGGCCTCATCCAGAGCAGACGCACCTCGGGAAACCAGCGTCGCTATGCCCGCGAGACGTTGCGCCGTGTCGCGTTCATCCGGATGTCACAGCGGCTCGGAATCCCCTTGTCCCGCATACGAGAAGCACTGGCCACCCTGCCCGACGACAGGGTGCCCACGAGCAAGGACTGGGCCAGGCTGTCGGCGGGCTGGCGCCAAGACCTCGACGACCGCATCCTGCACCTGCAACGCCTGCGCGACAACCTGACCGGCTGCATCGGCTGTGGCTGCCTGAGCCTGAAGACCTGCGCGCTGACCAACCCCGGAGACGTTCTCGCCGAACAAGGACCCGGCGCGGTGCGGCTCTGACGCATCGAACGCTTGTGCGATAGAATCGCGGCTATGGAGCTGGCGCTGCAGAGCTCGCTGTTCGAGCACGCCGAACGCCGCCATCTCGGCAACGGGGCCTGGATCGACTTTCGATCCGGGTGGTTGGACGATGCCGACTCGCTGTTCACCGAGCTGTCCGAGGTCGTCCCGTGGCGTGCGGAGCGCCGGCCGATGTACGACCGCGTCGTCGACGTCCCGCGCCTGGTCAGCTTCCACAACCTGGTCGATGACCCGCCGCCGCATCCACGCCTCAAACAACTCCGCCGTCGCCTCAACGACGCCTACGCGGGTGAACTCGGCGAGCCGTTCACCACCGCGGGGCTGTGCCTGTACCGCGACGGCAACGACAGCGTGGCTTGGCACGGTGACACCGTCGGTCGCAGCAGTACCGAAGACACCGTGGTCGCGATCATCGGCTTGGGTGCGACTAGGACGTTCGCGCTTCGGCCACGCGGCGGGGGCAAGTCGCTAAGGCTGCAACATGCGCACGGCGACCTGCTCGTGATGGGCGGGTCGTGCCAGCGCACGTGGGAGCACGCGATCCCCAAGACGACGCGCCCCGTGGGTGTCCGGATCAGCATCCAGTTCCGTCCGCACGACGTGCGCTAGGCCCTGACCGCGTTCACCGCCGCGACCAACAGGTCACGAGCGCGCTGCGTGTCGACCTTCGCGACGGGTTTGTCGGGCAGCACCAACGGGTTCGCGGTGACGATCACCAGGAACGGTCCGAAGCTGGCGAGGTAGTTGTAGAGCTCGCCGGTGCGAGGCTTACCGTCCACCGTCGTCTGCACCACGCGGTGAGTTCCCAGCGTCTGCGCACCCTCGATCTGGGGCGCCTCGACGACCTCGACCAGCCCGCGCATCGCACCGCCCGCGAATCCGACCTTGCGACAGTTCTCGGCCGGTGCATTGACCGACGCGGTTTCGGACGTCTCGACGGCGATCGTGATGAACCGGTTGCCATCGCCCTCGGCCGTCGTCGCCGCCATATTGCCCTTGGCGCCCGCCGGGACCATCTGCTGGTTGGCGAACGATGCACAGTCGGATGGCTCGAACTTCACGCCCTCGGGCAGTTCCTGGCGTGCGAGCAACCGCGGGTCGATCCCGGTCGGCCCGACGTCGGTGACCTTGAAGCCGGGTCCGAAGCTGGTCCGCACATCCTTGACTCGCCCGATGTCGGCGTGCGACAGATCGTCGCTCGGCTGGCCGTTCCCACACGCGGTGAGCGCAGCGGCGCTCGCGACCGCGACCATGGCCCTCTTCGACATCGCCGCACAATGTACCGGGCAACGACGGCTCAGCCCCGTAACGCGGACACCGTTTCGGTCAACAGGTGGGCGGCGAAATCCGGACCGAGTTGAGGATTGGGTGAACCGGGGTCGGTGACGACGGCGACGAAGGCGACATGGTCACCCAGGTAAGCCGTGACGGTCTCGGCGCGCGACAGCGTTTCAGTGCCGCCTTCCACGACGGTTCTGCTCGACGTCGCCATCGCGATGGTCGACGCCGCGTCGATGGCCGGGGCGGGTTCGAGCGTGACAGTTCCCGTCGTGCGTCCGCCCGCAATGGTCCAGCGCGCGCACTCGTCGACCACCGCCGGGTCGAGCTCTCCCGGCGCGGCGGCGACGACGGCGTAGACGATGCCGCCGGGCCCCGACGCGGACCATCCGTCGGTGCGGGTTGCGCCCGCGGCGGGGTCGGCCAGCGCGGCACATCGTTCGGGGTCGGTGGTCCACTTCGCACCGTATCCCCACGCGGTGATCGGGCCGACGGGGCCGACGAGGTCGGTCACCTCGTATCCGGCCGGCAGCGCGGTGCGCGCGCGATCGATTCTGGCCGGGTTGACTTGTGCGGGCCCCTCAGACGACGACTGGTCGGCAGGAGACGAGCCGGGATCGGTTCCGCAGGCGCCCACGCAGATCATCAGCACCGCGGCCGCGACGATGCAACGATCGGCGGCCCTTCGGCGATCAACAAGTGGGGGCATCGACCCTCATGATTGGAGGCTGTCATGGGTGCTCTTCGGAGTGTGGCAGCAACAGCAGCAGCGGCGGGCGCCATTCTGGTGCCCGCGGGTCCTGCCGCCGCACAACCGGTGCAACCGGGTGACGCGCCGCGCACGATCGCCGAGTTGGAGGACCAGGGCTACGACGTCGTCATCGACCGGGTCGGCAGTGGCCCGATCAACGAGTGCATCGTCACCAGCGTGCGCAACCCACAGGAAGTCACCCAGACGTTCGCGGTCGGCAAGGGTGAAGACCGCGAGTTCATCACGGTCGTGGTGAGCAGATCGATCACCGTCTCGCTCAACTGCTCCCGCTGATCGCGTCAGGCAGCGGCGTCCTTTGCGTCGGACTCGCCGCCCGTCTCACCGCCGGCAGGCGTGCTGTTCGGCTCCGAAACCGTCTCAGCGCTGCTGGCCTCGTTGCGATCCGGTCGACTCGCGGGCGAGGGACCCAGCCGAACCGGTTTGTCGAACGAGATCGGTCCGCGCAGCTTCGGCAACTTGGGCAGCTTCGGCAGCTTGGGAAGCGCAGGCTTGAACCCCATCCTGGGTGCCTTGCCGGTGACGGCGCCGTTTCCGGTCGTCTCGGCGCCCGTGCTGTCGACGCCTCCCTCGACCACCACTTGCTCGCGGAGGTTCGTCGTCGCACCTTCGTCGCCGGACGGTGTCGGGTTCTCGACGACCTGAATGGTCGTGTCTTCGACCGGAGGCGTCTGGCCGAGTTGGTCACCCTCGGGTCCGGCGTCACCGGTGACGGGCGCTAGGCCGTCGGTGACGACGGTCTGCTCGCTTCGGTCAGCGTCTCCCGCGTGCGCCCACGACATCCTCGTCACGGCGTTGTCTTCGACCGTCGTCGCAGTGCTGTCTTCTGCTGGGTGCGTGGGCAATTCGGGCCCGCCGACGCCGAAGGGGCTGGTGGTCTCCTCGGTGCCCAGCGGGCGGTCCCCGGAGACCTCCTCGATCGCGTCGTCGAGGCCCGTCGGGATGGATTTCACCAGATTGATCGCCGTGGCGATCGGGTTCCGGAACGGCAGCAAGCCGACCTTCGTCGCGACACCCGGGTTCACGTCGCGGGCATAGGCGCCCTCGATCAGCACCCGAAGCGGTGCATCCAGCGCCGTCAGGATCGGCGACGGCACAAGTGCTTCGAACGGCACCAGGATCGGCAGCCGTTCAGCCGGATACAGGTAGTAGTCGGTGTCGCCGTAAGAGCCTTGATAAACGGCGTCGTCGAAGTTCTCGTTCTGCAGATCGCCGTGTAGGTAGTAGTAACTGGCCAGTGAGTTGGCGATAGCCAACACGTTGGTGAGGCTGGCGGGTGCGTCGCCTCCGAGAAGGTCGTACTGGGCCGCGGCGTCGACCGTCGGCATACAGGGGCCCTGATCGCAGCTGTCCGTAGGTGTTGCGCCGTAGAAGGTGATGCCGATGATCGGGATCGTGAGGCCTTCCGGGCCGCGGGCGAGGATGCCGCCGTTGGGGCGCATCGGATTGGCCAGCAGGAAGAACGAGGTCTCGCCGGCGTCCCTCGGGTTCGCGATGAGGTCCCGCTTCACCAACGAAGCCACGACGGCGCTCTGCGAATAGCCGAAGATGACGTAATCCTCATCTGCAGGAGGGGCTGTCACCGGTTGATCCGGATCCTCGATGTCGTAGCTGGCGCCGGGGTTGTAGACGCAGGCGGAACTGCTTCCTCGAACGCAGCCGTTGAGACTCGTCACGCCTTCGTCCACAGAATCATCGAAGGTCTTGCTCCCGAACACCGGGAAGAATGCCGCAGGGTAGACGACCGCATAGACATTGCCGTCGACGTCGTCGATGGGCGGGACGCCGGGACTCGTCATTGCAGTTCCCGAGGCCGGATTGATGAATCCCAGAACTGCGTTGCTCAAGTACTGGCTGATGTATGCGGGGTCATCGGGTGGCGAGGTCAACGGATGTTCGGTACCGCCCATGATCAACGCGCTCGCCGCCAGTTGAACCGCGGTCGCGGTCGTCCACGCCACCGCCACGGCGATCGCTGCGAACAACGCCAGAACCATCGCCCCCAGCGAACGCGTTGTCGTCTTCAGTCGAGCATTCCGACCCCGCATCGCGTCTCCCTCTCACCCTATCGCCGCTGTCACGCAGAAACGTCTCCCAGCTAACCACGTAGGAAGCCCGTAGCAAAATATTGTTCCGAACGGCAACACCTGCGTAACCGCTGTTACGGGCGTTTTCTACTGCAAACGCCGAATGGCGGCCGTAGGCTACGGCGCAGACCAGACCGATGGAGGAGCAAATGGGTACGTCTATGAGGGCCGGCATCATCGCGGTCGCGGCCGTGGCACTCGGCCTTGGCCTCGCCGGCTGCAGCTCGGACACCGAGGGCGAGGCGACGTCCGATACGACGACCTCAGAGGAAGCGACCACATCGGAAACCAGTGCCTCGCCCGCACCCCCCACGTCGCCGCAAGCCCAGGGCGCGAACTACACAATCGTCGACTACATCCGCGAGAACGACATCACGGAGACCCCGGTTCAGCGCGGCGACCCCGCTTCGCCGACCATCGATCTGCCGATTCCGCCCGGCTGGAGCGACGCCGGACCACGTAAGCCCCAATGGGCTTATGCCGCAATAGTTTCCGATGACTCGGCCATGGCACAAGACCCCCCGACCATCATCGCGCTGGTGTCGAAACTGACCGGCAACGTCGACCCGGCGAAGATCCTCGAGTTCGCGCCCGGCGAGATCATGAACCTACCCGGATACGATGGCGCACAGGAAGGTTCGCCCTCCACGCTCTCTGATTTCGAAGCGGTGCAGATCGGCGGAACGTACACCAAAGACGGTGTCCTACGGGCGATCGCGCAGAAAACCGTCGTGATCCCTGGACAAGACGGGTTGTTTGTTTTGCAACTCAACGCCGACGGCCGCGAGGATCAGATGACAGCCCTCATGGACGCCACGGGGGTCATCGACGAACAGACCAAGATCACCCCGTGACTCAGGCGCGCGAGACCGCGGACGCGGCCATGACCTGTTCGGCGGTCGGCCGAACCCCGGTATAGCGTTCGAACTGCTCGGCGGCCTGCAGCGCGATCACCTCAGCACCGGTGATCACGCCGATGCCCGCCGCGCGCGCGGCCTTGATGAGCGGTGTCTCCGACGGCATCGCGACCACATCGAAGACGGTGTGCGCGTTGGCGATGGCCTCTTCGCCGAACGCCGTTTCGTTGGCCTCACGCCCACCGGCCATCCCTACCGGAGTGACGTTGACCAGTACGTCCGCGGTGCGCGCGCCGACCTCGGCGAGGTAGTCGTAGCCGAGCCGGTCGGCCAAGGAACGACCGGTCTCAGGATTCCTGGCCACGATGGTGCCGTGGTCGAATCCGGCGTCGCGGAGCGCGGTCCCGACCGCACTGGCCATCCCCCCGCTGCCGTACACGAGCACGGACTGTGACGGTTGCAAACCGTGTTCGGCGATAAGCCCCTGCACCGCAAGGTAATCGGTGTTCGACGCGGTGAGCCGACCGTCGTCGTTGACGATTGTGTTGACGGCGCCAATGGAGCGAGCCGACTGCTCGATGTCGTCGACGAGCCCCAGCACATCCTGCTTGAACGGCATCGACACCGAACAACCGCGGATGCCCAACGCCCGCACTCCCCCGATCGCAGCGGCGATATCCGTTGTGGTGAATGCCTTGTAGATGAAGTCCAGGCCGAGCAGGTCGTAGAGGTAGCTGTGGAACCGGGTGCCGATGTTGCTCGGCCGACCCGCCAACGAGATGCACAGCCTGGTGTCCTTGGACAGCGGAACGCGCATCAGCCGACCGCCCGCACGACCTGAGTGGCCATATCGCGGATCTGCCTGGTCAGTTCCGTCGAGAACGGCGGATTGGCCGGGCGCGGCACGTCGATGGTCGTGGTGACCACCCCGAGGTCATCTCGCTGCCAGTGTGCGCCGTGGCGGGTGAGGATGGTGCGCATGGGGTAGTTCTCGGCGAGCACACGCGCGGTGAAACGTTGTACACCAAGGCCTTTCGCCGCGATCGCGAGCGCCCCCATGAGAAACGATCCGACGCCTTTGTTCTGGTATGCATCGGCGACGGTGAACGCGACCTCGGCGACGGCCGGATCCGCTTCGTCGCGAACGAGCCGCGCATCTGCGACCACCGGTCCGTCGGGACCGTCGGTCATCACCCACACGAAGTGGTGTTCGTAGTCGACCTCGAACAGGTAGCGCATCAACGACCTGCTCGGAACGAGCATCGATTGGAAACGCCGGTAGAGCGTCTCGCTGGAGAATTCGACGGGACCCTTGGATGTCCGTTCGTTGTCGCCCGGCAGCACCGGCCGCAAGAACAACTCCGTTCCGTCACGCATGCGGACCGAAACGGGGCTGACGTATGCGGCGAGGCGCTGTCGGGCGGTGCTCAGCAGCCGGTCGAGCATGCCGGGGATCTCGAGCAGGATCGCGAACGCGTCGCGCGCCCCGACCCAACCGCGCACCGGTTCGGTGGCAATCACCGTCGCGGTGCGGGTGGTGTCCCGCAGCAATGCGATCTCGCCGACGATCATGCCCGGCGTCAGCCGCGCGACGGTGTCGTGCCCGTCGTCGCCGACGTGCGTGACCTCGGCAGCGCCGGAGCCGATCAACAAGAAGGACAACGCGAGTTCGCCCTGGTGCATGAGCACCTGGCCGGAGGCGGCATTCAGAGGCGTCAGCTGGGCCGCGAGCGGCACGAGATCCTCGGACCGATAGCCACGAAAGATTTCCAGCGCAGTGAGTTCGTCGGCGCGAACGCCGGTCAGGCCGGCCACCTCACGAGGCTACGGGCTGCTCCTCGCCACGAGCAAGGAACCGCGCGAGTCACCCGTCAGCGGCGTCGGTCGCACGGCAATCACCGAATCGATCGACCAGCAAATCGTCGGGGTTGGCGCGGGTCGGCCGCGGCGCTCCGCCACCCGTCGGAAGACAAGTCGTTACATGATGTGCTGCATCGATGTACTCGGCGGCCGCCCGCAACCGCCAAGTTAGCACAACATCTGAACACCTAGACAGATATTGGGCCTCCCGCATAGGCTGCGCGGAGCCCTTCTGCGCGACGCCGAGGCCATCTGTGGAATCTCGGCCAGCGCGGGTACACAGCGTCGACCCCCTCCAGAAAGGAAGCTCATGGCTGAGTACACCCTGCCTGATCTTGACTACGACTACGGCGCACTGGAACCGCACATCTCGGGTCAGATCAACGAAATTCATCACAGCAAGCATCACGCCACCTACGTGAAGGGCGTCAACGACGCAATCGCCAAACTCGAAGAGGCCCGCGCCAACGGCGACCATGCGGCGATCTTCCTCAACGAGAAGAACCTCGCGTTCCATCTCGGCGGACACGTCAACCACACCATCTGGTGGAAGAACCTCTCACCGAACGGTGGTGACAAGCCGACCGGCGAGCTGGCTGCCGCGATCGACGACCAGTTCGGGTCGTTCGACAAGTTCCAGGCGCAGTTCGCCGCCGCGGCCAACGGCTTGCAGGGCTCCGGATGGGGTGTGCTCGGCTACGACACCCTGGGTCAGCGGTTGCTCACCTTCCAGCTGTACGACCAGCAGGCCAACGTCCCGCTGGGCATCATCCCCCTGCTGCAGGTCGACATGTGGGAGCACGCGTACTACTTGCAGTACAAGAACGTGAAAGCCGACTACGTCAAGGCATTCTGGAATGTAGTGAACTGGGAGGACGTCCAGAACCGGTTCGCCGCGGCCACCAGCAAGACATCCGGGCTCATCTTCTAGTCTCTAGCGGGGCGGCCTCGCGCGCCGCCATGGCGATGATGGAGGCGCTTGTCGATGAGTGACGGTCAGTTCAGCACGCATACAGAACTTTTCGACCTCACCGGCAAGCGCGCCGTCGTCACCGGTGGCACGAGCGGCATCGGCGTGATGATGAGCCGCGGTCTGCTGCAGGCCGGTGCCAGCGTGGTGATCAGCTCGCGAAAAGCCGACGCCTGCGAACGCGCGCAGGAAGAATTGTCCCGGTTCGGCCAGGTGCGCGCGATCCCTGCGGACCTCTCACGACACGACGAGTGCCTGCGGCTCGCCGACGAGGTGACCGGTGGCGGCGAGCCGGTGCACATCCTCGTCAACAACGCGGGTGCGACCTGGGGCGAGCCACTGGAAAGCTTCCCCGACTCCGCGTGGGACAAGATCCTCAACGTCAACGTCAAGTCGCCGTTCTGGCTCGTTCAGGCGTTCCTGCCCGCGCTTCGTGCCGCAGGCACCGCGGACGATCCGGCCCGGATCATCAACCTCGGCAGTGTCGACGGCATCCGGGTGCCCGAACTGCCGACGTACTCCTACAGCGCCAGTAAGGCGGCCGTCCATCAGCTCACCCGTGTACTCGCCCGCGAACTGGGGCCGCAGCACATCACGGTCAATGCCGTTGCGCCAGGCGCGTTCCCGTCGAAGATGATGGCCGCGACCTTGGATGCGTTCGGCGATGAGATCGCGGCGTCGGCGCCGCTGCGTCGCATCGGACGCGACGACGACATGGCCGGGATCGCGGTCTACCTCGCCAGTCGCGCCGGAGCGTTCCTGACCGGGGCGATCATCCCCGTCGACGGCGGACTGGCCACGACTGCGAGCAAGTGACTCGCGGGCGACGGGCAGCGAGGCAGAGCTGTCTGCTCAACAAAGAGGTTGACCCCGCTGACCGCCTCGCGGGTGGCACCGGTGCAACCCTCACCGATCGCCACCCACTGCCGCGAACTGTGCCCCACTTCGCAAGTCGGTAAACCGAGCCATAAAACGAAGGTGGGTCGTCACGCCGGCCGCGAGATTCCGGTGACTTCCGGTGCGATCATCGGCCGGCGGAAGCCTCGACTCTGACCTGATCAAATTCTGTGGAGCTAAGGGGAATCGAACCCCTGACCTACTCGATGCGAACGAGTCGCGCTACCAACTGCGCCATAGCCCCTGATACCGGTAGCAGGCTACCAGTCACCGGACAGCCGCCGAAAATCGACGGCCCCGATGTTCTGCGGTCGGCTTACTGCCCCGCAGCCCGCGGCAGGTCGAAGTGCCGCGCAAACGGCGCGTAGTCCAGATGTTCGAAGATCGGATCCTCGTCGTCGATCTCCAGCACCACCGAACCCGGCCGCCGCAAGCGCGCAGGCACCACGTCGAACTCGCGGTCATCGGTGTTCTCGACGCCCAGCCGCGAGCGAGCGATGCGCTGCGCACGCCTGCGACGCAGCCGCTCCTCGATCCGGGTCTGCCTCCGCAGGTAGCCCAGGTACAGGACGGTGAACCCGCTGACAGCGCCGCACAGCCACCACAACGTCGCGCTCAGCGTGAACGCCGCGGCCGCCGTCGCCACCAACAGCACGCCAAGCGCTGTCAACATCCGCTTGCGGAACCGGTACTTGCGCTCGCTCACCGCGGCCGCCGTCTTGGACTCATGCCTGCGCCGACGCGCCTCGGACAGCGAGTCGGCCATCCGCAGGTCGGCTTCGGACGGCGCCTCCAAGCCGGATGAGTCGTCAACGGTCTCGTACTCGTCGTCGGCGTCGACGTCCTCGGGCTCGGGTTCCTGCTCTTCGACGGCCGCCTCGTCGACCGCCTCATCCGCCGGCTCGTCGAATTGCAGTGTCAGCTCTTCTTTTTCGGCTTCCGGACGGTCGGACACTCCGATGGGCAGGGCGCCGGAGTCTTCGCCGATAACATCGACGTCGAGGTAGTCGGGTGCGGCCTTCTCCTCCACGGCGACCGCGGCGGCGCGCACCACCGCGCGACTGCTGACGGGTTCGGGTTCGGGTTCGATCTCCTCGTCGAGGTCTTCTTCGGAGGGGCGCCAGTCCGGATCGCTGGCATGGCCGGCCGCCGGACCGCGTCGTTTCAGAAGCCGCGAATTGCGGCCGCCGTTGAGGACGCGTGTGGACAGCGCGACATCACTGGTCCGGCGCACGGTGTCGCGCTTGCTGATCAGCATCGGCACGAGCACGAAGAGCCAGAGAACGACGAGAGATATCCACAGAAGAGATTGGGGGATGCTTGGCATGTCGCCTGCTCCTTTCCCCTAAAGGCTAGGTCTGTGACCTGCGCATCCGTGGGCGGCGCGCCGAAGCAATTACACACCTGTAATTCACACAAGACAAGCACCAACAGTCACAAATGTCACATTGGTAACAGCGGAGGGCGTTCGGCTTTCGCGAGACGTACACCAGGGCGGTGTTTCGCCGTGGTTCGCGACCCCGGTGTACGTCTCGCGAAATCACACGACTATGCCCACTCGGCGCGCCCCTGTCGCACCAGCGTCGCGGCCGCGGAGCCGGTGATCTCTTCGATCGTGATGGCCACCAGCAGGTGGTCGCGCCAGGCGCCGTCGACATCTAGGTACCGGCGCAGCAGCCCTTCCTCCCGAAAGCCGACCTTCGTCAAAACCGCTCGGCTAGCTGCGTTTTCCGGGCGCACCGTCGCCTCGACCCGGTGCAGTCCGACCGGACCGAAACAATGGTCCACACCCAACGCCAAGGCCGCTGTCGCGACCCCGCCGCCGTTCACCGCCTTGGCCACCCAATACCCGATCCAGGCCGATCGCAGTGCCCCGTACGTGACGTTGCCGATCGTGAGCTGCCCGCAGAACTGGTCGTCCAATTCGATCACGAGGGGCACCATCCGGCCCTTGCGCGCTTCGGACCGCAGCCCCGAACACACCGAGGGCCACGACGTGATCGCGTGTCGCGTCTCCCAGTCCACACCCGCGGCCGGTTCCCACGGTTCCAAGTGCGCGCGGTCGGCCAACCTGATGCGGCTCCACTGCGCTCCGTCGCGCAGCCGGACCGGGCGCAACCGCACAACGCCGGCGGCCACCCGCAGCGGACCCGCAGACATGGGCCAACCCGGATGTATCGAACTCGACCGCCACAGGTTCACGTCGATACCCGCGCGGATCAGCCGCGTTGTGCCAGGAAAGCGACGTCGACGATCTCGCCGGTACGAACCGATTCGGCTTCGGTGGGCACGATGACCAGACAGTTCGCCTCGGCCAGCGTGGCCAGCAAGTGCGACGCGCCAGGCGCACCGCCGAGCGCCTGGACGAGGTACTCGCCGGTGTCCTGATCCCGCATTAGTTGACCGCGCAGATATCCCGTCCGGCCCGCGACCGATTCGATCGGCGACAACGCACGAGCCTGCACGATGCGGCGGTGCGCATGCCGCTTGCCCAGCGACAACCGGATCAGTGGACGCACCATGACCTCGAACACCACCAGCGCGCTGACCGGGTTGGCGGGTAACAGGAATACCGGAACGCCGTCGCGGCCCAGTTGGCCGAACCCCTGCACCGAGCCGGGGTGCATGGCGATGCGGGTCACCTCCATCTCCCCGAGTTCGGCGAGCACAGAACGGACCCCCTCGGCGGCCGCTCCGCCGACCGCCCCGGCGATGACGACCACCTCGGCGCGATTGAGCTGACCCTCGACGACTTCGCGCAGTCGCTTGGGGTCGGTGTCGACGATGCCGACCCTGTTCACCTCGGCGCCCGCGTCACGCCCCGCGGCGGCCAGCGCGTAGGAGTTCACGTCGTACACCTGACCGTTGCCCGGTGTGCGGGAGATGTCGACGAGTTCACCGCCCACGCACATGACGGACAACCGCGGCCGCGGATGCACCAGGACCCGCTCCCGGCCGACCGCGGCCAGCAGGCCGACCTGCGCCGCGCCGATGATCGTGCCCGACCGCACCGCGACGTCGCCCGGTTGGACATCGTCGCCCGTTCGCCGGACGTAGGCGCCCGAGCGCACGCCACGCAGCACCCTCACCCGGGCATCGCCGCCGTCGGTCCAGCGCAGCGGGAGCACCGCGTCGGCCAGCGTCGGCATCGGGGCGCCGGTCTGGACCCGCGCGGCCTGACGCGGCTGCAGTCTGCTCGGTGTCCGGGCGCCGGCCTCGATCAGTCCCATCACCGGCAGGCTCACTTCGCCGTCGGTCGGCTCGTCCCCGTCTGCCGCGTCGCCGGCTTCGCCGACGCCGAGCACGTCGACGCTGCGGACCGCATACCCGTCGATCGCCGCCTGATCGAATCCGGGCAGCGGACGCTCGGTGACCACTTCCTCGGCGCACATCAACCCCTGCGCCTCGGCTATCGCCACGCGTACCGGCCGCGGCGCCACCGCCGCAGCCGCGACTCGTGCCTGCTGTTCCTCGACCGAACGCACTGCACCCCTATCTATGCGTCGGGGCTCATCAGCAGTCGATCAGCCCCAATCGCTCCACCAACCACCGCCGGAGTTCCGGCCCGTAGTCATCGCGCTTCAACGCAAAGTCAACCGCAGCCTTGAGGTAGCCTCCGGGATTTCCGAGGTCGTGTCGAGAGCCACGGTGCACGACGACGTGCACCGGGTGTCCCTCGTTGATGAGCAACGCGACGGCGTCGGTCAGCTGGATTTCACCGCCCGCGCCGCGCGGAACGCGCCGCAGCGCATCGAAGATGGCCCGGTCCAGCACGTATCGACCGGCCGCGGCGTACGGCGACGGGGCGTCCTCGGCCTTCGGCTTCTCGTACATCCCCTTCACACGCAACACGTTCGGGTTGTTCGTGTCGGAGACGGGTTCGACGTCGAAGACGCCGTAAGCGCTGATCTCGTCGCGTGGCACTTCGATCGCACACAGCACCGAACCACCGCGTTTGGCCCGCACCTTCGACATGGTCTCCAGCACGCCGGTCGGCAACACGAGGTCGTCGGGCAGCAACACCGCGATCGCGTCCTCTTCGGGGCTCAGCTTCGGTTCCACGCAGCTGACCGCGTGGCCGAGGCCCAGCGGCTCGGCCTGCACCACCGACTCGACCTTGATGAGGGCCGGTGCGCGACGCACCTTCTCCAACATCGACTTCTTGCCGCGGGCCTCCAAAGTGCCCTCGAGCACGAGGTCGTCGACGAAATGCGCGACGACCCCGTCCTTGCCCTCGGACGTGATGATGATCAGCCGTTCCGCGCCCGCCTCGGCCGCTTCCGCGGCGACGAGTTCGATGCCCGGTGTGTCGACGACAGGGAGCAGTTCCTTGGGGACCGTTTTGGTGGCCGGCAGGAACCGAGTGCCCAGGCCAGCCGCAGGAACCACCGCCGTGTGGGGGATCGAGACCAGAGGCCGTGTCATCGTTCACACACTAACGTCCATGGGCAGGTTGAACGTTGCGAGGTCGGGCGTGTTGAGACCGATTGGGGAAGATGACGTGAGCGCGACCAAGGCGGAGCTACGGGCCTCGATTCTGGTGGCTCGCCGGGCCCTGCCCGCGCACGAGCACGACACCGAGGCATACGCGTTGACCGAGCATGTGTCGGCACTCGTCTCGACCGAAACGACTGTCTGCGCCTACGTTCCGGTCGGCTCCGAGCCCGGCTCCCCCGAGATGATCGACGCTCTTCACCGGCACGGCGTGCGGGTGCTGCTGCCGGTCGCCTTGTACGACGTCTCGGGTATCCCGCAGCCGTTGCAGTGGGGCGAGTACGTGCCCGGCGAATTGACGGAGGGGCGGTTCGGCCTTCGGGAACCCGGAGGGCCGCGGCTCGAACCGGAGACCATCTCGCTTGCCACGACGTTGTTGATCCCCGCGCTCGCGGTCGATCGCGGCGGTGCGCGGCTGGGCCGCGGTGCCGGCTTCTACGACCGGTCACTGCGGTTGGCATCGCGGTCGGCGCGGCTCGTGGCGGTCGTGCGCGACGACGAACTCGTCGACCGGCTACCCACCGAACCGCACGACGTGTCGATGACCCACGCGCTGACACCGCGGCGCGGGTTTGTGGCCCTCGACCGGGCGGCCGGGCCGGGAATGACGCACGCCACGTAGCGGTTCTAGCACTTGAGTCGGTAGAGTGCTAACAGATCTGACCACCAGGGAGGGGTCCCGTGCCTACGTATTCCTATGCGTGCACCGAGTGCGGCGACAAGTTCGACGCAGTCCAGGCGTTCAGCGACGCCTCGCTGACCACGTGCAAAAAGTGCAACGGCCGGCTGCGCAAGCTGTTCGGGAACGTGGGCGTGGTGTTCAAGGGCAGCGGCTTCTACCGCACCGACAGCCGTGAATCCGCCAAGAGCTCGTCAAACGGCTCCAGCAACGGGTCCAGCTCCTCGGAGTCGAGTTCCTCGTCGGAGAAGACTTCGTCGACAGAGAAGAAAACGTCAGACTCGGCAAGTTCGAGCACCTCTAGCACTTCCTCGAGCTCGTCGGGCTCTCCGGCAGCGGCCGCCGCATCGAGCTGACGCTCGAAGTTATCCACAGGACGGCGAGTACCTCGCCCACCCTCCCGATGCGCTGCCTAACTTGGCCGCATGGGGGACTCACTCAATCTGTCGCCGCTGCATCGGATCACCGAGATCGTGCGGCCCGATTGGACGCGCACGGTGCTTGCCCGCCGCATCGCCGCGGGCGCTCTTGTGGTGCTCGCCGCCGTCGCCGCGGTGCGTCCCGACCCCGATGACCAGCACGTCGACGCCGTCGTCGCCGCGCGCGACCTGAGCCCGGGAAGCGAGCTGACCGCCGACGACGTTCGGCGCGAAAAGCTCGACGCAGCAACGGTTCCCGATGGTGTTCAGACTGATGCCGCCGCGGTCGTGGGCGCCACACTGGCCGGCCCCGTCCGCCGCGGCGAGGCGCTCACCGATGTCCGCCTGCTGACGCCCCGGCTCGCCGAAGCGGCGGCGGGCCCGACTGCGCGCATCGTGCCGCTGTCGCTTGACGAGACCGCGGTGCTCGATCTGATCCGCCCGGGCGATGTGGTCGACGTGCTGGCCGCCGGTGGCGATTCCGACACCCGGCCGCGGGTGGTGGCCAGCGATGCGATCGTCGTGTTGGTGTCTGAAAAGCCCACGGGGACCGGCGCGGGGACTGATCGCGTGGTTCTGGTGGCGCTGCCCGCCCACGCCGCCAACGAGTTGGCCGCCGCGACGCTGGTGGAGACGGTGACGCTCACGCTGCACTGAGGGCGGGCCACTCCACGCCGGGTATTCCTGCCCTGTCCGGTGGCAACGCGGCTAACGTGCGTAGCTGTCGACCACATACCAGGCAGGGAGGATCTAGACACATGTTGAAGGGCTTCAAAGATTTCCTCGCCAGAGGCAACATCGTCGACCTCTCGGTCGCGGTGGTCATCGGTACGGCGTTCACCGGACTGGTCACCAGGTTCACCGACAGCATCATCGAGCCGCTGATCAGCCGCATCGGCGCGGGCGGTGAATCCGACTACGGCATTCTGCGCATCGGCATCGGCGGGGGCCAGACGATAGACCTGAATGTTCTGCTGTCCGCAGTGATCAACTTCATCCTGGTTGCGGCGGTCGTCTACTTCCTCGTCGTGCTGCCCTACAACCGGCTGCGCAAAAAGGGTGAAGTCGAGCAGGCCCAGGACACCGAGCTGACACTGCTCACCGAGATCCGCAACATCCTCGCCGAGACCAACGGATCCTCGGGCGCACACAGCGCAGCCCCCGGCACCGGTCCCGACCCCGACACCGCGAAAACCACGAGCGCCGACAAAACCTGATCGCAACGGAACAGCCCCCGGAGAGTTCCGGGGGCTGTTCGTTGCTCGGGAGAGCGTCTGTCAGTTCATGTTCCACGGCTCGCCGTAGGTGGTGACGCTGTCACCGGCCGACGAGATCAGGCGCGCGAACGGGCGCAACAACACACCACCGGCAGCGCCGGTGACCGTGCCGTGCGCATTGGACACCGCCACACCGCCGTTGGCGCCGGCCACGTCCACCGAAAAGGTCGCGACCTCCTGGATGCCCGGGCCGTTACCGAGATCGGCGCTGATCGACACACCCGGGAACAGGTTAGGGGTGGTCAAGAAGCCCGCGCTCGGGTCGAGGTTCGGCGGCGCCTGATCGAGCAGGATGTTCGGGGTCGTGTAGCTGAAGTTGATGCCCACGCCCAGCGACCAGGGGAAGCCGATCTGATAGCCCAGCTCCAGGGTTCCCTCGAACTCGTCGGCACCCGGGCCGGCCACGATGTACTTCGCGCGGCCACTGTGGAACCACTCACGAGTCAGCCGGTTGCGGTCAAGAGGAAACACACCATTGAGGAACGTGTCCCACTGCTGAATCGTCAGCGTCCGGTCCTTGCCGTCGACCAGACTCAACTCATTGTCCAACCCTGCGTGAGAGGTGCCCGAACTCACGAACAACGACGCGAGGGCTCCGGCTATCGCCAAAACCAGCGCCATCAGCACCCGACTGAATACCTTCATGTTCTCCCTAGCTAGTCGATGCGGACCCCCTGTGGACCCGCAACTGGTGTCAGCCGTAGCTGGCGCTAGCGCCGCACGACGCATGAGTGGCGTTTGAGCAAATGAGAGACCTCATATGCTGCTCTTACGCTTTGCCCATCCGTTGACACGAGGAACATAACGGCGCTGACGGAAACCGGCAACGCGAGCGCGCGGGTTATCGGCACCGCCCAAGCGCGGCCCAATTTGGTTCATGCCGCGAATAAGGCTTGCCACGACCGGATTCCGCACCCATCCCGCGGGTATCGCGGGACTTCAAGCTCGCTGTTTCGGCTGCGCCGATCGTCGCGCCGTGTGCTGCGGCACATCGGACCGCTACGCACGGCGCGGTCACAGTTTCTGTGCTGTAACGCGCAGTGATCAAGATCACTAGCAAAGTGCTTTTGCTGTTTACCTAATGGCAATGTCCGGTTCCACCTGCGGTCAGAAACAAGACAGCCCCCGGAGGGTTCCGGGGGCTGTTCTGTTGCTCGGGAGAGCGTTTGTCAGTTCATGTTCCACGGTTCGCCGTAGGTGGTGACGCTGTCACCGGCCGAGGAGATCAGCCGCGCGAACGGGCGCAACAACACACCACCGGCAGCGCCGGTGACCGTGCCGTGCGCGTTGGACACCGCCACACCACCTTCGGCGCCGGCCACGTCCACCGAGAAGGTCGCGACCTCCTGAATACCCGGACCATTACCGAGATCAGCACTGATCGACGCCCCGGGGAACAGGTTCGGGGTGGTCAAGAAGCCCGCGCTTGGGTCGAGGTTCGGCGGCGCCTGGTCGAGCAGAACGTTGGGGGTGGTGTAGCTGAAGTTGATGCCCACGCCCAGCGACCAGGGGAAGCCGATCTGGTAGCCCAGCTCCAGGGTTCCCTCGAACTCGTCGGCACCCGGGCCGGCCACGATGTACTTCGCGCGGCCACTGTGGAACCACTCACGGGTCAGCCGGTTGCGGTCAAGAGGAAACACCCCATTGAGGAACGTGTCCCACTGCTGAATCGTCAGCGTCCGGTCCTTGCCGTCGACCAGACTCAACTCATTGTCCAGCCCCGCGTGAGAGGTGCCCGAACTCACGAACAACGACGCGAGGGCTCCGGCTATCGCCAAAACCAGCGCCATCAGCACCCGACCGAAAACCTTCATGTTCTCCCTAGCTGTGTCGACGGTCAGCCCCCGGCTCACCGTGCTCTGCAGTTGGTGCCTGGCCCACCTCTAGTCCCAGAGGTCCGAGACCCCCGCGACTCGATGAGAGATCTCACTGTCGCTGTTACGTGCTGTTCATCGTTTGTGACACGAGGAACATAACGGTCGGGCACAAACCCGGCAACGGGAGATCGCCACACGAGCGAGGGACGTTACCGGGGCTGCCGGTTCGCCGCGCGGACACCTCGCGTTCCCGCGCTCGGGCCGTAACCTGGACGTAACGTGAACCGGTCGGTCGGGTTCACCGCAGCAAGCGGCCGCCGCGCTACGGGAGCGGCGTCGACTGGTGGCTCGATGAGTCAATTGTGATGCGGCGGACGATTTTCCCGCATCCAACGCTCGCGCTCGGCGTCGTCGTCGGGAGTCGAGGCGTCGCGCTCAGCGGCGGATATTCCTGGGATGACCTCGCCGAAAACGTTGTCGATTAGATCGCGACCAGGCCTCGACCGGTCACCCACGATGACGTCCAATTGTGACTAAGATCACATTTCCGCGCTTTCCGCTCATGGTCAGATGTCGAGGCTCGACAGCTGGCCGATGATCTGTACCGCGAGCGGATTGAGGGTCGCCATGCCGTCGCGGACCGCCGCGCGGGAGCCGGCAAGGTTGACGACGAGCGTGCTACCCGAGATTCCGGCGAGGCCACGGGAAACACCCGCATCGACCATCCCCGCGGACAACCCCGAGGCGCGCAAGGCCTCCGAGATGCCGAGGAGTTCACGATCGAGAATGTCGCGGGTGGCTTCTGGCGTCACGTCGCGGGGGGTGACACCCGTTCCGCCGACCGACACCACGAGGTCCACCCCGCCGATGACCGCGGTGTTGAGAGCGTTGCGAATCTCGACCTCGTCGGACGACACGACGACGACCCCGTCGACGACGAATCCGGCCTCCGTGAGCAGTTCGGTGACCAGCGGACCGCTGTGGTCCTCCTCGTCGCCGTGTGCGGTGCGGTCGTCGACCACGACGACCAGTGCTCGGCCCACCAACTCCCCTGGCTGCTCCATGACTGCAACCGTATATGCGGCCCGTGACAGCGGCGCGGCCACTCTCAGGGTGCTCACGTCGGTCGGCGTCATCACTGCTGCGCCTTACCCAGCGTGACCTGGACCGACTTCGGCTTGCCCGACGGGTCGAGATACGACAGCGTGACCTTTTCCCCGGGCGCCCTGGACCGGATGGCGGCGACCAGCGCATCGGCGCTGCCGATCACCCGGTCGTCGACCTTGGTGACCACGACCCCGCTGGGTAGCCCCGCCGCGGCAGCAGCGCCACCGTCGGTCACCTCGACGATCCGAGCGCCGTCGATGGACGCGTCGTTACCGACCTGCACGCCCAGCGAGGCGTGCGCCGCGGTGCCGTTCTTGATCAATTCGTCGGCGATCCTCTTGGCCTGGTCCACCGGGATCGCGAAGCCGAGGCCGATTGAACCGCCCTGCGCTTGAGGCCCGGCGTCGGCGCCCAGTGTGGCGATGGCGGAGTTGACGCCGATCAGCTCGCCGTTCATATTGACCAGCGCGCCACCGGAGTTGCCGGGGTTGATGGCGGCATCGGTCTGGATCGCGTCCAAGACGGTGTTCTGGTTCCGAGCGTCGCCGCTGGCGGCGACCGGACGGTTCAGCGCGCTGATGATCCCGGTCGTGACGGTGCCCTCGAGGCCGAGCGGTGAACCGACGGCGACCACGTCCTGACCCACCTGCAGGTTGGCCGACGAACCGATGGTGATGGGGGTGAGGTCGGAGACGCCCTGAGCCTTCACCACGGCGATGTCGCTACTCGGGTCGGTGCCCATGACGGTGAACGGGGCGCTGCGACCGTTCGAGAAGGTCACCTTGGTCTGGGCCCCGCCCGGGCCCGCTGAGGGGCCACTGGGGCCGCCGGGACCGCCCTGGGCCGCCGACACCACGTGATTGTTGGTCAGGATCAATCCGTCGGAGGACAGGATGATGCCCGACCCCTCTTCGGATGCCCGCCCCATATCCGTCTCGAGCTTGACGACGCTCGGAACCACCTTCGCCGCGACTTGCTCCACCGAACCCACCGGCAGGCTGGCAGCGGGCACACTGGGCGCCGCGCCGTCGATCGATGACGATGCCGAGGGCCGGTCGGGCTGCGCCAGCAGCGCCACCCCGCCGCCGATGCCGGCCGACACGACCGCTACGGCAAGCGCTCCAGCCGTCAATGCCCCTGCGCGGGAACGCTTTTGCCGCGGCTGACCGGGCAGCGGCTGAGCCGCGCCGCGGTAGGGATCGTAAGGCGCACGGAACTGTTGCTGAGTCGGATGCTGGTGAGCCACCTGATGCTGCGTCGCATAGCGCCAGTCGTAGGGCTGCTGCTGGTACGGGCCGGGGCGCTGGGCGCCACCAGGGTAGCCGGGCGTCCCATGCTCAGCGCCCATCGGCCGGCGGCCGGGCGGCGGGGGCGGCGAATACCTCGGGTGGTTCGTCATGTCGCTCGGGCTCTTCCTTTTCCCTCGTTCTTTGCGTGTTCCGACCAAATGGACAACGTTCGACTCAGGTCAACAGTGCCCCGCCGGGCTGAGAATCCACTTAGAGAACGTTCGGTTGATACCCAAACCTCGCTCCCCCATTCCCGCCGCTGACAATCATCGTTGACATTGGTCCCCGCGCCGGGCTACTCGGCAGGGGCGTGTCGGGGAACGACCCACTCGGCGGCGTGCTCATGCGCGGACCGCCCCGGCAGTACCACATGCATCGATGTACCGGGTGGTTGCCCGCCCCCAACGGTGTCTTCGATTCGCAGCGAACCGCCGTGTTTGAGCACGACCTGCTTCACGATCGCCAATCCGAGGCCCGAGCCCGACATCGCCCGGGCCGTTGCGGACCGGTAGAACCGCTCGAACACGAGCGGACGCTCCTGGGGAGGAATGCCGGGGCCGTAGTCGGAGACCACCAACTCGGCGTTCATCGCGTCGATCTGCATCAGTCGGACCGTCACCAGGCCGCCGGGAGGGCTCCATTTCGCGGCATTGTCGAGCAGGTTGAGCACGGCGCGCGCCAAGCCAGCCGAGTCGCCGTAAACCAGCCATGGTGTGGTCGTCGCCTCGAACTCGATGTCGTTGCGGCGGCGGCGAACTCGTTCCAGCGACCGGTCCACGATCTCGGCGACGTCGACGGTCTCGTGCACGGTGACACCCGCGTCGTCGCGCGTCAGGTCCACCAGATCACCCACCAGTGTGGACAATTCCTCGATCTGGGCGATCACGTCGGCCCGCAGTTCGGCCATCTCGTCCTCCGGCAACCGCGGCGCACCGGGTGCCATCGACGCCATCAACAGTTCGACGTTCGTGCGCAATGACGTCAGCGGGGTGCGCAGCTCATGGCCGGCATCCGTCACGAGGCGGGCCTGGCGTTCGCGCGACTCCGCCAGCGCGCGCAACATCATGTTGAACGCCTCGGTGAGACGGGCGAGTTCGTCGCTGCCGAACACCGGTATAGGCCGCAGGTCATCGGTGCGCGCGACGCGCTCGGCGGCCTGGGTCAACCGCGCCACAGGACGTAGGCCCGCACGCGCGACGGCACCACCCGCGATCGCGGCAACCGCAACCCCGATCCCGCCGACGATGATCAGCACGGTGCTCAACCGTCGGAGCAGCGCGGCGGTGGGAACCATGCTCTTGGAGATCAACAGCGAGCTGTCGTTGGACAGGTGCATCGCGAGCACCCGCTGATGATCGACGGTGCGCAGCGACATGATCAGATCCCCTCGCAGGACGGCCTTTTCGGGCTCGCCCAGCGGCAGCGTCTGCCCCTGTTGGTTGGCCGTGAAGATCGCTCGGCCGGGGATCACCAGCATCGCGTTGACGTCCGAGTACGCGGTGCCCTCGATGGCCTTACTCGGATCGGCTTGCAGCGAGCCGCTTTCCATGAGCAACCGCGCCCGGTTGCGCAGTTGGTTGTCGACGTCGTCGTACAACGCGCGCGACACCACCGCCCAGACCGCCACCGTGGTGAGGACGACGACCATCGCCACCATCGACATCGCCAGCAGCATCACGCGCCACCGCAGCGACACCGAACTGGTTCTCGACGGCGGTCGAGGCGATTCGGGTTGGGGCACAGCCCCGTAATTCGGAACAGACATCAGGGAGGTGTTTCGCGCAGCACATAACCCACTCCGCGTACGGTGTGGATCAGTCGCGGCTCTCCTTCGGCTTCGGTTTTGCGGCGCAGGTAACCGACGTACACCTCGAGGGCATTACCGGACGTCGGAAAGTCGAAGCCCCACACCTCTTCGAGGATGCGACTGCGCGTCAGCACCCGGCGCGGATTGGCGATCAGCATCTCGAGAAGCGCGAATTCGGTGCGGGTCAGGCTGATCTGGCGTTGCCCCCTGGTGACCTCGCGGGTGACAGGATCGAGCGTCAGATCGGAGAAGGTCATCGCGGCCGACTCCACGCCGTCGTCGGGGCCGGTGCGACGCAACAGCGCCCGCATCCGGGCCAACAACTCTTCGAGCGCGAACGGCTTGGGCAGGTAGTCGTCGGCTCCGGCGTCGAGACCCGCGACCCGTTCGGAAACCGAATCGCGCGCCGTCAGCACGAGGATCGGCAGGTCGTCACCGGTGCTGCGGAGCTGACGGCACACCTCGAGGCCGTCCAGGCGCGGCATCATCACATCGAGCACCAGGGCATCGGGCCGATCGCTGGCGATTCGTTCCAGCGCCTCGACGCCGTCCCCGGCCAGTTCTACTGAGTATCCGTTGAATGAGAGCGAACGGCGCAACGACTCGCGCACCGCGCGATCGTCGTCGACGACAAGTATGCGCACAGCCACAGTGTCAACCCCCTGTCTGAGAGTGACCTGAGAGGCGCGCCGGGACCCGGTGCGCCCGGCGCCGGGTTAGCGGCGGTCGAGGTCGATCAGGCCGAGGCGGGCGGCCTTGAGCAGCCGGCGCGGCACTTTGTGCTGCTGACCGGCGACGTTGACGCCCACGAGCTCCGTGCGCTTGGCCTTCCACTGCGCGCGCCGGCTACGGGTGTTCGCGCGCGACATCCTGCGCTTGGGCACAGCCATGGTCGAGATCTCCTCTTGAGGGGGTAAGTCTGGCGCCGCGCGCGCGGTGAGGCGCCCGGCAAGTGTCTTTCAGGATAGCCAACGACCTGCGTAGCCTCCAAAACAGCGGAAGTCGATGCCCCGAACCTTGACGCGGTACCGCTGGTCATCGTTAACCTACCGGTTGGTTGGCAGCGTCCGCGACGAAGGGAGCCCGCGTGATCTCTGCACGTGGTCCGGTCCGGATCGGCAACTGCTCGGGGTTCTACGGCGACCGGCTCGCGGCCATGCGCGAAATGCTCACCGGCGGCGATCTCGACTACCTGACCGGCGATTATCTCGCCGAGCTGACGATGCTGATCCTGGCGCGCGACCGCGCCAAGTCGGCTGACCGCGGCTACGCCAAGACGTTCCTGGCCCAACTCGAGGAGTGCCTCGGTCTGGCACTCGACCGGGGTGTGCGCATCGTCACCAACGCCGGCGGGCTCAACCCGGCCGGGCTCGCCGACGCGGTGCGGGCGCTCGCAGACCGGTTGGGATTGACGGTCAACGTGGCACACGTCGAGGGTGACGACCTGCTCGGGCGCGCGGACGAGTTCGGCTTCGGCTCGGTCCTGGCGGCTAATGCTTACCTGGGCGCCTGGGGCATCGCCGAGTGCCTCGACTCCGGCGCCGACGTGGTGGTTACCGGGCGCGTGACCGACGCATCCGTGACCGTCGGGCCGGCCGCCGCACACCACGGGTGGGATCGCACCGACTACGACCGGCTCGCCGGCGCGGTCGCGGCCGGACATGTCATCGAATGCGGCGCCCAGGCCACCGGCGGCAACTACGCGTTCTTCGTCCGCGACTTTCCCGATCTCGGCGCTTTGACCCGGCCGGGGTTTCCGCTCGCCGAGATCCATTCGGACGGCTCCTCGGTCATCACCAAACACCCGGGCACCGACGGCGCGGTCACCGTCGACACCGTCACAGCACAACTGCTGTACGAGATCGGCGGGGCGCGCTACGCCAACCCCGACGCGACGCTGCGCGTCGACAACATCGAGCTGTCCGGCGACGGACCGGACCGGGTGCGGATCTCCGGTGTGCGCGGTGAGCCGCCGCCGCCCACGCTGAAGGTCTCGCTCAACAGCATCGGCGGATTCCGCAACGAGATGACGCTCGTGCTGACGGGCCTCGACATCGAGGCCAAGGCGGCGTTGGTACGGCGCCAACTCGAGGCGGCCCTGACGGTCAAACCGGCCCAGCTCGAGTGGACCCTGGCGCGCACCGACCACCTCGACGCGGACACGGAAGAAGCCGCGAGCGCCCTGTTGCGCTGCGTGGTCCGTGACCCCGATCCTGAAAACGTGGGTCGCCAGTTCTCCTCCGCGGCAGTCGAACTCGCGTTGGCGAGCTATCCGGGCTTCCACGCCACCAGCCCGCCCTCGCAAGGGCAGGTCTACGGCGTGTTCAAGCCGGCCTACGTCGCTGCCGCCGAGGTGCCCCACGTCGCGGTGCACGCCGACGGTTCCCGTGTCGACATACCGCCCGCGGGGGAAACTCTGGATCTGGCGCCCGTGCCGCCGGCCGCCCTCCCCGAGCCGACTCCGTTCGGCGAGACGAGACGCGAGCCTCTCGGCCTCATTGCCGGCGCCCGCAGCGGGGACAAGGGCGGCAGCGCGAACATCGGCGTGTGGGTGAGGACCGACCGGCAGTGGCGGTGGCTCTCGCACATGCTGACTATCGACAAGTTGCGCGAACTCCTGCCCGAGACAGCGGATCTGCCGGTCTCGCGCTACGTGCTGCCCAACCTCCGCGCGGTCAACTTCGTCATCGAAGACATCCTCGGCGAGGGTGTCGCCTACCAGGCACGGTTCGATCCGCAGGCGAAGGGGCTCGGCGAATGGCTGCGCAGCAGGATCGTCGATATCCCAGAGGAGCTGTTGGCGTGAGCATTTGGCACACTCCCGAACGCGAACAACTGCGCAAGACCGTGCGGACGTTCGTCGAGCGTGCGGTGCTCCCCCACGTCGACGAGTGGGAAAGCCGTGGTGAACTGCCGCGCGACCTGCACCTCAAGGCCGGCCAGGCCGGCCTGCTGGGCGCCGGTTTCCCCGAGGCGGTCGGCGGGGGCGGCGGCGACGGGGTCGACGCGGTGGTGATCTGCGAGGAGATGCACTACGCCGGCTCACCCGGTGGAGTGTTCGCCTCGCTGTTTACCTCGGGAATTGCGGTGCCGCACATGATCGCTTCGGGCGACGAGCGGTTCATCGACACGTATGTGCGGCCCACTCTGCTTGGTGAGAAGATCGGCAGCCTCGCCATCACCGAACCGGGCGGCGGCTCGGACGTCGGACACCTGACCACCCGCGCAGATCGCGACGGCGAGGACTACATCATCAACGGCGCCAAGACGTACATCACGTCGGGTGTGCGCGCCGACTACGTCGTGACCGCGGTGCGCACCGGCGGGCCGGGCGCGGCTGGAATCTCGTTGATTGTCGTGGACAAGGGGACTCCCGGATTTCAAGTCACCCGCAAGCTCGACAAGATGGGCTGGCGCTCCTCGGATACCGCCGAACTGTCCTACACCGACGTTCGGGTCCCCGCCGCCAACCTCGTCGGCTCGGAGAACTCGGGCTTCCTGCAGATCGCGGCGGCGTTCGTCTCCGAACGGGTCGGACTCGCCGCGCAGGCCTACGCCGGCGCGCAACGCTGCCTCGACCTCACCGTCGAGTGGTGCCGAAACCGGGAAACCTTCGGCCGCCCGCTGATCTCACGACAGCAGGTCCAAAACACGCTGGCCGAGATGGCGCGGCGGATCGACGTGGCACGGGTGTACACCCGCCACGTCGTCGAACGGCAGATTCATGGCGAGACCAACCTGATCGCCGAAGTGTGCTTCGCCAAGAACACCGCCGTCGAGGCCGGCGAATGGGTGGCCAACCAGGCCGTCCAACTGTTCGGCGGCATGGGCTACATGGCCGAGTCCGAGGTCGAACGTCAGTACCGCGACATGCGGATCCTCGGGATCGGTGGCGGCACAACCGAAATACTCACCTCCCTGGCCGCCAAGACGTTGGGATTCCAATCATGACCGCTCTTCGATCCACGCTCGACGCCGCGTCGCCCACGTTCGGTGAGGCGGCGGCCGCGATGACCGCCAAGATCGCCGAGCTCGACACCGAACACGCCAAAGCGCTGGCAGGCGGCGGCGAGAAGTATGTGCAGCGGCACCACGACCGCGGCAAGCTGACCGCCCGCGAGCGCATCGAGCTGCTGATCGACCCCGACTCACCGTTTCTGGAGTTGAGCCCGCTCGCCGCGTGGGGCAGCGACTTCACCGTCGGCGCCAGCGTGGTCACCGGCATCGGCGCGGTCGAGGGCGTCGAATGCTTGCTCGTCGCCAACGATCCCACCGTCAAGGGCGGCACCAGCAACCCGTGGACGCTGAAGAAGATCCTGCGCGCCAACCAGATTGCGTTACAGAACCGGCTGCCGCTGATCTCTCTGGTGGAGTCCGGTGGGGCGGACCTGCCGACACAGAAGGAGATCTTCATCCCCGGCGGGCAGATGTTCCGCGACCTGACCAGGTTGTCCGCGGCCGGCATTCCGACCGTCGCCCTGGTGTTCGGCAACTCGACCGCAGGTGGAGCCTACATCCCCGGCATGTCCGACCACGTCGTGATGATCAAGGAGCGGTCCAAGGTGTTTCTGGCCGGGCCGCCGTTGGTGAAGATGGCCACCGGCGAAGAAGCCGACGACGAGTCTCTCGGTGGAGCCGAAATGCATGCCCGCACCTCGGGTCTGGCCGACTACTTCGCGCTCGACGAGGCCGACGCCATCCGCATCGGACGGCGCGTCGTCGCCCGGCTGAACTGGGACAAGCGAGGCCCGAAGCCCGCACCGGTCGTCGAACCCCTCTACGACGCCGAAGAACTGGTCGGCATCGTGCCCCCGGATCTGCGCATCCCGTTCGATCCGCGCGATGTGATCGCCCGCGTCGTCGACGGGTCGGAATTCGACGAGTTCAAGCCGATGTACGGCTCGTCACTGGTGACAGGGTGGGCCAGGCTCTACGGCTACCCGATCGGCATCCTGGCCAACGCGCGCGGCGTCTTGTTCAGCGAGGAGTCGCAGAAGGCCACTCAGTTCATCCAGTTGGCGAACCGCTCGAACACCCCACTGTTGTTCCTGCACAACACGACCGGATACATGGTCGGCCGCAAGTACGAGGAAGGCGGCATGATCAAGCACGGCTCGATGATGATCAACGCCGTATCAAACTCGACCGTGCCGCACATCTCGCTGCTGATCGGAGCCTCGTACGGCGCGGGTCACTACGGAATGTGCGGCCGCGCGTACGACCCGCGGTTCCTGTTCGCCTGGCCCAGCGCCAAATCCGCGGTGATGGGCGGAACACAGCTGGCGGGAGTGCTGTCGATCGTCAGCCGCGCTGCCGCCGAGGCCCGCGGCCAGGCCGTGGACGAGGACGCCGATGCCGCGCTGCGGGCCGCGGTCGAAGCGCAGATCGACGCCGAGTCGCTTCCGATGTTCCTGTCGGGCAGGCTCTACGACGACGGAGTGATCGATCCCCGCGACACGCGCACCGTCCTTGGAATGTGTCTGTCCGCCATTGCCACTGGCCCGATCGAGGGGACGTCGAACTTCGGCGTCTTCCGGATGTGAGCGCGATGTCCTCGTCCCCCGAAACTGAACTTATGCGCTATATCTCCCGGATGTCTCGATCACATCCTCAGACTCGGCGCGGGAGAAGCACATGATCACTCGAGTTCTGGTCGCCAACCGCGGTGAGATCGCCCGTCGGGTGTTCGCGACATGCACGAGACTCGGCATCGGCACGGTCGCCGTCTACACCGACCCCGACGAGCACTCCCCGCATGTCGGCGAGGCCGACGCGCGGGTACGCCTGAGCGGCCGCACCGGATACCTCGACGCCGATCAGCTGATCGCCGCGGCTGCGGCTTCAGGCGCCGACGCCGTCCACCCCGGATACGGATTCTTGTCGGAGAACGCCGAATTCGCGCGCGCGGTAGGTGAGGCGGGTCTGACGTGGATCGGGCCGCCACCCGCAGCGGTGGCCGCGATGGGCAGCAAGATCGAGGCGAAGAAGATGATGGCCGCCGCGGGTGTCCCCGTACTCGACGAGCTGGACCCCGACGGCGTGACCTCCGACCAATTACCCGTGTTGATCAAGGCTTCGGCGGGCGGCGGGGGCCGCGGTATGCGCGTGGTGCGTGAGTTGTCGGAGTTGCCGGGCCAAGTCGAAGCCGCCCGCAGGGAGGCGGCATCCGCATTCGGTGACCCGACGGTGTTCTGCGAGCGCTACCTGGCCAGCGGCCACCATGTCGAGGTCCAGGTGCTCGCTGACCAACACGGCACCGTCTGGGCGGTCGGTGAACGCGAGTGCTCGATCCAGCGGCGCCACCAGAAAATCATCGAAGAGGCGCCCTCGCCACTCGTCGAGCGCACACCAGGCATGCGCGCCAAGCTGTTCGATGCCGCGCGGCTGGCCGCGACCGCGATCGGCTATACCGGAGCGGGCACCGTGGAGTTCATGGCCGACGCGTTCGGCGACTTCTACTTCCTCGAGATGAACACCCGGCTGCAGGTCGAACACCCGGTGACCGAAGAGACCACCGGCCTGGATCTGGTCGAGCTGCAATTGCTTGTCGCCGACGGGGGCAGGCTCGACGCCGAACCGCCGCCGTCACGGGGCCATGCCATCGAGGCGCGCCTCTACGCCGAGGATCCGGCGAAGGGCTGGCAGCCGCAGGCGGGCACCGTGCACCGGTTCGAGGTCCCGGCCAACGTCCGGGTGGATTCCGGGGTGGTCGACGGATCGGTGGTGTCGATCTTCTACGACCCGATGCTGGCCAAGGTGATCTCCTATGCGCCTCACCGTCGCCAGGCGGCCACCATCCTCGCCGATGCACTGTCGCGCAGTCGCATTCACGGCGTGCGCACCAACCGCGATCTGCTGGTCAACGTGCTTCGTCATCCGGCGTTCCTCGACGGCGCCACCGACACCGCGTTCTTCGACACCCACGGGCTGGGAGCATTGTCGGCACCGCTCACCGACGACCGCACGGTGGCGTTGTCGGCAGTTGCCGCCGCCCTGGCCGATGCGGCCGCGAACCGCAGCGCTGCGACGGCATTCGCGGCCGCCCCCAGCGGTTGGCGAAATCTGGTGTCGGGCCACCAGATCAAGCGGTACGCGGACACCGGCGGCACCGAGCACGACGTCCGATACCGGTTCACCCGCTCGGGTCTCGAGTTGCCCGGCCACGACGACGTGTCGCTCCTTTCGGCATCACCGACGCGGGTCGTGCTGACCGTGGCGGGCGTGGACCGACCGTTCGAAGTGGCGCGCTACGGCCAGGACATGTTCGTCGACTCACCCTCGGGCCCGGTGCATCTCATCGCCAGACCGCGGTTCGGGGACCCCGACGACGCCGTCGCACACGGCTCGTTGTTGGCGCCGATGCCCGGTTCGGTGCTGCGCGTCGGCGCCGCGGCCGGCGACACCGTCACCGCAGGCCAACCGCTGGTGTGGCTGGAAGCCATGAAGATGGAGCACACCGTCACCGCACCCAGCGACGGTGTGGTCGCCGAACTCAACGTCGAACCCGGTCAGCAAGTCGACGTCGGCTTCGTCATCGCCCGAGTCGTCGCCCGATCCGAAGGAGAACAGTGAGCAGTTTCGTCGAGACCGAAGAGCAGCAGGCGTTACGCAAGTCGGTCGCCGCGATGGCCGCGAACTTCGGCCAGGACTACTACCTGGAGAAGGCGCGCGCCGACGAACACACCGACGAGTTATGGTTGGAGGCAGGTAAACTCGGGTTCATCGGGGTGAACTTGCCCGAAGAGTACGGTGGCGGCGGCGCAGGCATGTATGAGCTGTCGATCGTGATGGAGGAGATGTCGGCGGCGGGCTGCCCGCTGTTGCTGATGGTCGTTTCGCCCGCGATCAACGGCACCATCATCGCCAAGTTCGGCACCGACGACCAGAAGAAGCGTTGGCTGCCCGGCATCGCCGACGGGTCGATCACTATGGCGTTCGCGATCACCGAACCCGACGCCGGCTCCAACAGCCACCGCATCACCACCACCGCGCGCCGCGACGGCGCCGACTGGATCCTGTCCGGCCAGAAGGTGTACATCTCCGGCGTCGATCAAGCGCAGGCGGTGCTCGTCGTCGGCCGTGCCTATAAAGAGGGAGCCCACAAATCCGAATCTCTTCGCCCGGCGCTGTTCATCGTGCCGACCGACACAAAAGGGTTGAGCGCGACCAAGATCGAGATGGAACTGGTCAGCCCGGAGAACCAGTTCCAGCTCTTCCTCGACGAGGTCCGGCTGCCCGCCGACGCGTTGGTCGGCTCCGAGGACGCCGCGATCGCGCAGCTGTTCGCCGGCTTGAACCCCGAGCGCATCATGGGCGCCGCGAGCGCGGTCGGCATGGGCCGGTTCGCGATCAACAAAGCCGTCGACTACGTCAAGACCCGTCAAGTCTGGAAGACACCGATCGGCGCTCACCAGGGGCTGTCACACCCGTTGGCGCAGAACCATATCGAGATCGAACTGGCGAAGCTGATGATGCAGAAGGCGGCATCGCTCTACGACGCGGGAGACGACGTCGGTGCCGCCGAGGCGGCGAACATGGCCAAGTACGCCGCAGGTGAGGCCTCGGTGCGCGCGGTCGATCAAGCGGTGCAGTCGATGGGCGGCAACGGCCTGACCAAGGAGTACGGCATCGCCGCCGCGGTCACGGCGTCGAAGCTCGCCCGCATCGCGCCGGTCAGCCGGGAGATGATCCTGAACTTCATCGCGCAGACCTCGCTCGGGCTGCCCCGTTCCTACTGATGGGGCCGCACTGATGAGCGCACTGGTCGGTTATGCGGTCGACGGGGCCGTCGCCCAACTCACCCTCGATTCACCGGACAACCGCAACGCCTTGTCGACCGCGCTGGTCGAACAGCTGCACCAGGGCTTCACCGACGCCGTCGCCGATGCCGACGTGCGGGTCGTCGTACTGGGTCATACCGGCGGGACATTCTGTGCGGGAGCCGATCTCAGTGAAGCCGCGGGGCGGGACCCGGGTGACCTGGCCGTCGACCGAGCCCGTGAGATGACCCGGCTGCTGCGCCGCATCCTCGAGCTGCCGGTCCCGGTGGTGGGCGCCATCGACGGGCACGTCCGCGCCGGCGGGCTCGGGCTGGTCGGCGCATGCGACATCGTGGTGGCCGGCCGCCGAAGCACGTTCGCGCTGACCGAAGCACGCATCGGTGTCGCGCCCTCGATCATCTCGCTGACCCTGCTACCCAGGATGACCAGTCGCGCGGCGAGCCGCTACTTCGTCACCGGCGAGAAGTTCGGAGCCGCGGAGGCGGCCGACATGGGGCTGATCACGATCGCCTCCGACGATGTCGATGCCACCGTCGCCGAACTGACCGCCGCGATCGGCAAGGCGTCGCCGCAGGGGTTGGCGACCTCGAAGGCGTTGGTCACAGCGCCCATCCTGGAATCCTTCGACCGTCGCGCCGAAGAGCTCACCGCGCAGAGCGCCCAGTTGTTCGTCTCCGAGGAGGCCCGCGAAGGCATGCTCGCTTTCCTCGAGAAGCGCCAGCCGAGGTGGGCCAGCTCCGCCGAGTCCTAGGGCACCGCCGACTGTTCGGACGGCGGTGGCGGCGGCTGATCTGACAAGCGGTTGTCGCGCTTGGCTTTCCACCGCGTCGGGAGCCGCTCGATCGCCTCGCCGGGAACGAACGCCAAGTACAGCACGAACATCGCGACGCTGAAGAACGCGACGTTCAGGTTGACCATGATCGCCAGGTGCATCACCACGCCCGCCCCCAGCACCCAGTACCGCCAGCGTCTGCTCCAGACGAGGATCGCCAGCGCCACTTCGATCAACAGGGTGCCCCACGCGATGAGGTTCACCAGAATCGCGTTGGCCGCCAACCACTCCGGAGCAGGCAACAGCGCCCATCGGCCGTCGGTCCCCCATGCGTAGAAGACCGCGGAGCCGTCCACCCAGCTCTTGTTCGCCAGCTTCGCCTGGACGGTCACCAGGTAGATGATCGACAGCTGGATCTGCAGCAGCCGAACCGGCCATACCGCCCTGGTCTGCGCAGACCAGAACGCACCGGCGAGCCGTCGCTGGTCCAGCGACAACGCCGCACCGCACGAGGAAAGCGCCAGAACCAATGCGGTGACGGTGAGGATCGAGTCCCCGGCGTTGAAGAAATGCTCACCGCGTCGCAGAAACGACTGCAGCAGAACGAAAACGAGGACCGCCGCCACCCGGCTGTGCCAACCGACAGTCATCGCGACGGCGGCCACCAGCAGCACCACCCACCCGACGAGAAGCGCATTGTCGCCCGGCCATATCTGGAAGACGCTCCACTGGAAGTTCACCCGGGGATGCTCGGGCTCCACCCCTTGACTTCCGAAGACGCCGAGAAGATCTGGGATCAGCGTCAGGCACCAGGCGACGATGACGAGACCGAACCCGATCCGCACGAGACCCAGCGGGTAGGCGGGCCGAGCGGTGAAGAAAAAGGCGTTCCAGCGGTCGGCGGCGGAACCCCACGCCGACCGGACTCGATCCCCGGCGGTCATCGCGCGCCCACCAGAACCTCTTGGTAGAGGAGTTTGGAGGCGACGGGACGCCGGGTCTCGGCCGACTCCTCACCCGGCGCCGTCAACGTCTCGGTGTGCAGCAGCATCGTGACGCCGACGGCCTTGTCGTTCGGCCGACTCACCTCGCGGACCACCCAGTGGGCCAGCTGCCGCCGGAAGTCGGAGTCCAGAAGGGCGGCATACCTGAGCAGCAGCCAACGGTCCCACCACCCGACGCCGCTGGCGCCAGGCTCGAACGTCCACACCCGGGTCTGACCGTCAGCGAAGCGCACCTGCACCTCGACGGAGTCTTGGCGCCTGCTCGGGTTGGCATACATCGCCCAACTCTGGTCGAGCGCGGCGGGCACCGCGATCGGCTCGACGACGGGAAGCAGTTCACGCTTGATCGGCGAGTCGGGCAGGTTGCATACGATTCCGACGACCACGAAGACCACGATGCCGACACTGATGACCACCCTGCCCACGGGCGAGCTCTCGAACCGCTGTTGCAGAGTGTTCAAGCCGCCAAGGCGAGAGCTGCGCTCCTGCTGCTCCTGCTGGTCTGGCGTCACGGTTCTCGCCTCTCGTCGGGAACACCCTAATTCACCGTGTGATTCTCGCTGTGTCGGCGCGTCTGCGCAGAACTCGGCGTCCCCGAAGGGCTTGACCGCGGGCATAGTGTGAGGCTGATGTCACGTACGGTTCTCGTCACCGGGGCAACGGGCACACTGGGCCACCGCGTGGTACCGGAGGCGATCGACGCCGGCCACGACGTTCGGGCGCTGAGCCGCAAAAGCCATGTGGGATACACCGGCGTGCACTGGGCCCAGGCCGACCTGCTGACGGGTGCGGGCCTAGACGCGGCGGTCGACGGTATCGAGGTCGTGGTCAACTGCGCGACGCAACCAATCGGCGACAAGGACGTCACGGCGATGCGCAACCTCGTCGCATCGGCCCGCCGGGCCGGCGTCGCGCACATCGTGCACGTGTCGATCGTCGGCATCGACCGCATTCCGCTGCCGTACTACCGCACGAAGCTGCGCGCCGAACAGGTCCTCGAGGCGTCCGGCGTCGGCCACACGGTGCTGCGGGCGACACAGTTCCACGACCTGATCCACACGATCTTCGCGCTGCAGCGGTACTCCCCCGTGATGTGGACGTTTCGCGGGGTTCGGTTTCAGCCCATCGACACCGCCGACGTCGCGGCTCGGCTGGTGGAACTGGTCGGCACCGAACCGGCGGGCCGGGCGCCCGACGTCGGTGGGCCCGAGGTGCACACCCACCCGGAGTTGGCGCGCATGTATCTCGAGGCCACGGCGAGCCGGCGCCGGACCCTAGCGGTGCCCGTGCCTGGACGAATCGGGAACGCATTGCGGTCGGGCGCCAACCTGGTTCCGCAGAACCGGACGGGCGTGCTCGGGTTCGCCGAATTTCTGGCAGCCGGGCAATAAGTTCGCCCATCTAGATTCTTCGCCCTCGCGAGTCAGGCCACAGTTTGGCCTACTTGCTTGCATGTGCCACGGTTCGTCGTACGCTCGTATCCGATGAGCAATCCAGCGTCGCGGAGCGGTCCGATGCGTGCTGCTGACACCGATCGAATTCAGGTGGCACAGCTGCTCACTGATGCCGCCGCCCAGGGCCGACTTCAACTCAATGAGTACGAGGACCGTCTGACCAGGGCGTATGCCGCGCAGACGTACGACGAGCTGGACCGTTTGTCGGCTGACCTGCCCGGCGCGATCACCCGGGGGCGCAGCGGCGGCCCGTGCCGGCCTGCGCCGTCGACGATGCTGCTGGCGATCATGAGCGGCTTCGAGCGCCGCGGTCGCTGGAACGTGCCGAGGCGGATGACCACGTTCGCCCTCTTCGGCGGCGGAGTGGTGGATTTGCGGTACGCCGACTTCACCTCACCGGAGGTGGAAATCCACTCGTACTCGATCTTCGGCGGCCAGACGATCCTGGTGCCGCCGGAGGTAAACGTCGACCTGCGTGGCGTCGGTGTGATGGGCACCTTCGACCGGTCCGTGGAGGGTGAGGGCTCGCCTGGCGCGCCGTGCGTGTGCATCCGCGGCTTCTCCCTGTGGGGCCGAGTCGGCGTCAAGCGCAAGAAGCGCAAGGCCACCTGATCCCACCGGCGTCAACGTCGTCGGCGAGACCTCAGATAGTCGCCGACAACCGCGGCGCCCAGCCCGTCGAGGTCGGGCACCACCACGCGGCCCTCCACCCGCCGCGCCACCTGGTCGATGAACCGGGCCAGCCCCGGATCGTTGCCCAGCCGGAAGATCGTCACCTGCGCGCCGAGCGCGGCGACCTCGTCGAAGCCCTTGACCGTGTGGGCGATCGTCCTCGGATGCGGCGGGTAATCGAAGAACACAGCAGAAGAGCGGTCGTCGTTCGCGCCGCGCTCCAAGTGTGCCGTCGGCTCCCCGTCGGTGACGACGAGCACCACCGGCTGGGCGTTGGAGTGACGACGCAGATGGCGCGCGGCCAACGAGAGCGCATGGTGCAGGTTGGTGCCCTGCTCGTACACGCCCTCCAGGCCGGTGAGCTCGGCGGCCGTCACGGTGCGGGCATAGCGTCCGAACGCGATGATCTGTAACGCGTCCGACCGGAACCGCGTGCTGACGAGATGGTTCAGCGCCAGCGCGGTGCGCTTCATCGGCAGCCACCTGTTCTCCATCACCATGGAGAACGACGTGTCGACCAGCAGCGCCACCGCCGCCTGGGTACGCGTCTCGGTCTCGGAGATCTCGACGTCCTCGACGGTGATCTGAATAGGTGAGGTCGGGCTCCGTTCTGGATTCCCGGCTTGCCGCAGCACCGCGTTGGTGAGGGTACGCGTCACGTTCCACGGCTCGGTGTCGCCGAACGCCCACGGCCGGGTCGCGCCCGTCAGCTCGCCGGCCGCGCCCGCCCTGCGGGTGTCACGCTCACCGTGTCTACCCGAAAGCTGTTGCGCCACATCGCGCAGCGCCGTCTGCCCGAGCTGGCGCATCGCCTTGGGCGACAGTCGCCACTGGCCATCGGACCCGCGGTCCAGGAACCCCTGGTCCATCAGCGCCCGTTCCAGCTCGGCCAGTGTGCGCGCATCGACGGCGGCGTCCTCCCCCAGCTGGCGGGCCAACATGTCGAGGTCGACATCCTCCATCGTGGCCCCGGCATAACTCTGCGACAGCGCCTCCGCCAACTGCTCGAGTTCGGCGATGTCGGCCATCGCCTGAGCGCCCTCACCCATGCCGAGCGGATTGTCCCCGGAGAAGTTCGACGAACCGCCCCAATCCTCCCCGGGCCGGGCCGCCTGCAGATGGGAGTCGAGGCGGTTCAGCGCGTTCATCAGGGAGGGGGAACCGAATGCCTGTTGCGCCAACGCATCCAGCTCCGCGCGCTGCTCGGCGCTCAGGCTGTTGCGGAAGCGCTGGGCGGCCGCTGCACGTTGGGCCAGCGAATCCAGCAGTTCGTCGACGTTGCGCGGGTTCTCCGGGAAGAACTCGCCGTGCTTGTTCATGAAGTCGTCGAAGTCTTCTTGGGAGTCCTCGCCCTTGGCATGCTTGTCCAGCAACTCGTTGAGGTCGTCGAGCATCTCGTTGACCCGCTGCCGGTCCTCGTCGGTCGCGTTCTCCAGCGCCTGCTTCATACCCGCGAACCGCTGGTCGAGCATCTCGCGGCCGAGCAGATCCTTGATCTGCTCGTACTTCTCGCGTCCCTCGGGGCTTCGCCATTCGTAGTCCGACAGCTCCTGGACGGCCTTGGCAGGCGACGGCGGCAGCGACTCGATGCGCATCTCGTTGAACCGCGCGTCGTCGTCGAGGGCACGCGCCAGCTCCTTGCGCTCGGCGAGCACCGCCTCGTCGAGGAGCTTCTTGACCTCGGCCAGTGTGCCGTCGAGGTTGTTGCGAGCCAACAACTCCCGGCGACGACGGTTGGCCTCGGCGGCGAGTTTGTCGGCGCCGCGCATATTCTTGGTGCCGCGGCGCAACATCTCCGACAGCGCGCGGCGCGGCGAACTGCCCTCCATCACGTCCTGGCCGATCTGCTCGAGTGCCTCGCGCAGATCGATCGGGGGCGCCAGCGGGTCGGGCCCGCCGGTGTATCGCGAATACCGCGAGATGTGTCTAGCCATAGGTCGTTTCGCCCTCGTCGGACACCTTGTCTATCCGCTTGGCCAGATACAGCGCCTCGAGGGCCAGCTCCACCGCGGCCGCTCGCTGCCCGTCGGACTTCGCGTCGAGCCGCTTCTGGATCTCGGCGATCGCGGGCACCTCCGGCACCGCGGCCAGCACCTCGCGCGCCGAGACCCGCTCACCGGTGGTGACGGCCGAGCCGTTCTCGATCGCGACCACCAGCGGTCCGACGTCGATGCCGCCGAGCAGGCGCTGCGCGGTGTCCGCGGTGGCCCGGCGCAGCAGGTGCTCGAGCACCGCCTGCTCGCGACCCTCCTCGCCGGACTCGAACTCGAGCTTGCCGCGCAGCACGTCGACGACCGAGCCCAGGTCGACCACGCGGGCCACCGGCTCCTGCTCCCCGAGCACCGCCGACCGGTGACGCGCGGCCGCGGCGACGGTCTCGGCCGCGGCGATCGCGAAGCGTGCCGAAACCCCTGAGCGCTGGTCGATCGACCGCGACTCGCGTAGATGACGGGCGAACCGTGCCAACACCTGGATCAGGTACTCGGGCACCTCGGCGGCCAGGTGCGCCTCTTGGGTGATGACGCCGACCTCCGCCTCGAGCTCGAGCGGGTAGTGCGTACGGATCTCGGCGCCGAACCGGTCCTTGAGCGGGGTGATGATCCGGCCGCGGTTGGTGTAGTCCTCGGGGTTGGCGCTGGCGACCACGAGGACGTCGAGCGGCAACCGCAACGTGTACCCGCGAACCTGGATGTCGCGCTCCTCCATCACGTTGAGCATCGACACCTGGATGCGCTCGGCGAGGTCTGGCAGCTCGTTGATCGCGACGATGCCCCTGTGTGCCCTCGGGATCAAGCCGAAGGCGATGGTCTCCGGATCGCCGAGGCTGCGGCCCTCCGCGACCTTGATCGGGTCGATGTCGCCGACCAGGTCGGCCACGCTGGTGTCGGGGGTGGCCAGCTTCTCGGTGTAGCGCTCGCTGCGGTGCCGCCACGCGATCGGCAGGTCGTCGCCCGAGTCCGCCGCGCGCCGGATGGACTCGGGGGTGATCGGGTCGTACGGGTGCTCGCCCAGCTCCGAACCCGCGATCACCGGGGTCCACTCGTCGAGCAAACCCGTCAGCGCGCGCAGCAGCCGGGTCTTGCCTTGCCCGCGTTCGCCGAGCAGCACCACGTCGTGGCCGGCGATCAGCGCCCGCTCCAGCTGCGGAATGACGGTGTCCTCGAAGCCGAGGATGCCCGGCCACGCGTCGCGTCCCTCCGCCAGAGCGGCCAGCAGGTTGTCCCGGATTTCTTGCTTGACGCCCCGCTCGCGATGGCCCGAGGCCCTCAGCTCGCCGACGGTGCGGGGTAGATCTTGGGGTTGAGTCACCACTCCAAGCTACGACTTGTCTCGCGAGCGTGCGGGTTTCCCATGCCTGCGGCGTTCACGTCCGCCCACTTCTGCACGCTCACCGCGGCGTCTCACCCCGCCGACGGCGGCAGAAGTTGGAACCCGTCGAGGATCGTCTGGCTGTCCCGCTGATACGTCGGGTCCTCGGGGACCAACGTCTGGACGGTCACGCTGACCGCGAAAGTCCGTCCTTCGGTGCGCATCACCGCGCCGAGCGCGACGGCCGGATGCGGCGCGACGTTGCCCATCACCGGCATCTGGTAGTCGAACATCCTGGCGGGCACGCCGCACACCGTGCCCCCGGTCTCGCGAACGTCCGTGGCGCCGATGCCCGACTCGAGCGCATCGCGCATGTTGGTGAAGATCAGGCCCGCGTCCTGCACACCGGGCGCGCTCTCGAGCGTCACCACGACGTTCGGCGTGAACCCCTGCGCGGTCAGGTCGTCGTTGCGCATGGCGAAGCGGATCAGTTCCGAATCCATCATTGTGGTCCGCTCCCACCCCGGCGGCGTCGGGATCCGCATCACCGGCTCGTTGTCGTTCTTGGCCGGGATCGTCGTCAATGGGTCGTCGACGGCCTCGCATTGCGACGAGTCGAGTGCCCCGGAATCGGCCGCCGCCGACAGGTCCTCACCCGCGACAGCGCGTGCGTCGTCCACGGTCCGCGTGCACGAGACCAGCACAAAGGTCGCCAGCAGCAGGGCGGCGGCGGTGCGCGACGCAGTGAACATGCTGTGCAACATAACCACCTCCCGCCGTCTTCGGCCGAGATCAACCAGACATCAGTGCGCGAAGTGCCGTGCACCGGTGAGGTAGAGCGAGATACCCGCTCTGGCAGCGGCTTCGGTGACCTGCTCGTCGCGCACGGAACCGCCCGGGTGGACGATCGCCTTGACGCCGCCTTCGGTCAGCACCTCCAGCCCGTCGGGGAACGGGAAGAACGCGTCGGAGGCGGCGACCGCGCCGCGTACCCGGTCGCCTGCCCGTTGCACCGCGAGCCGGGCGGCGTCGACGCGGTTCACCTGGCCCATGCCGACGCCGACGGTGGCGCCGTCCGCAGCGACGACGATCGCGTTCGACTTGACCGCCCGGCATACCCGCCACGCGAACTTCAGGTCCGCCAGGGTCGCCGGGTCGGCGGGCTCGCCGGTGGCCAGGGTCCAATTGAGCGGGTCGTCGCCGTCAGCGGTGAACTCGTCGCGTTGCTGTACCAGCAGACCACCGCTGACCTGACGGAACTCGGTGCCGCCTGGCTGCGGTTCGGCGGCCACCAGCACCCGGATGTTCTTCTTACGGGTGAGTACGTCCACCGCGCCGGCTTCGTAGGCGGGCGCGATGATCACCTCGGTGAAGATGTCGGCGACGGTCTCGGCCATCTCGACCGACACCGCGGTGTTGGCCGCGATCACACCGCCGAACGCCGACAGCGGATCGCATTCGTGGGCTTTGCGGTGCGCGTCGGCCACCGACTGCGACGAGATCGCGATACCGCACGGGTTGGCGTGCTTGATGATCGCCACGCAGATCTCGGGGTGGTCGAAGGCGGCCCGCCAGGCAGCGTCGGCGTCGGTGTAGTTGTTGTAGGACATCTCCTTGCCGTGCAACTGCTCGGCCTGCGCCAGGCCCGGCCACCCGGCGTCGTCGCGGTAGAGCGCGGCCTGCTGATGGGGGTTCTCGCCATAGCGCAGCACGGCGTTGCGCCGCCACGTGCCGCCCACCCACGCAGGCAGCTTCTGAGCCGGCTCCTCCGGCGCGAGCACGGCACCCATCCAGGAGGCGACGGCGACGTCATATTCGGCCGTGTGCCGAAACGCCAGAGACGCCAGGATCTTTCGTTCGGCCAACGTGAACCCGCCGGAGCGCACCGCGGCGAGCACACCGTCGTAGCCCAGCGGGTCGACGACCACCGCGACGCTGGGGTGGTTCTTCGCGGCAGCCCGAACCATCGACGGACCGCCGATGTCAATCTGCTCGACGCATTCGTCGATGCTCGCTCCGGAGGCGACGGTCTCGGCGAAGGGGTAGAGGTTGACCACGACGAGTTCGAAGGCCTCGACGCCGAGATCGGCCAGCGCCGAGACGTGTTCGGGCTTGCGCTGATCGGCGAGCAGTCCGGCGTGCACATGCGGGTGAAGGGTCTTGACCCGACCGTCGAGCACCTCGGGGAAGCCGGTGACCTCTTCCACGGGTGTCACCGGAACATCTGCGGCGGCAATGGTTTTCGCGGTCGACCCGGTGGAGACGATGCTGACCCCGGCCTCGTGCAGCCCGCGGGCCAGCTCGGCGAGGCCGGTCTTGTCGTAGACGCTGATCAGCGCCCGCCTGATCGGCCGCTTGCCCTCGGTCATCCCAATGTCGCCTTTCGTCCCGTCCAGGTCACACCGCGGACAGCCACCGCGGCCAGTATCTCGGCCAGAAGTCGCCGTTCGACGACCTTGATCCGTTCGTGCAGTGTCGCCTCGTCGTCGTCGTCGAGGATGGGCACCGCCTCCTGCGCCAACACCGGCCCCGTGTCGGTTCCCGCGTCGACCAGATGCACGCTGCAGCCGGTCACCTTGACGCCGTAGGCGAGCGCATCGGCCACCGCATGTGCGCCGGGAAAGGCGGGCAGCAGCGCCGGATGGGTGTTGATGATGTGGCCCATGAACCGCGAGAGAAAATGCGGCCCAAGGATTTTCATGAACCCAGCGGAGACGATCAGGTCGGGCTCGTAGGCGGCGGTGGCCTCGGTGAGCGCGGCGTCCCACGCCGCCCGGTCCGGGTAGTCGCGCAGTCGCACGGTGAAGGACGGAATCGAGGCGGCCGCGGCGATGTCGACGGCAGCGCAGTCGCGGTCCACGCCGACGGCGACGATCGATGCGGGGTATTCGCCCGCGGTGGCGTCCAACAGCGACTGCAGCAGCGAACCGGTCCCCGACGCCAGCACAACGACCCGCGCAGGAACCTTCGGCGGTACGCGGAGGGGTTGCTGCACGCCTGGCAGCCTAATGGGTGCCGGGCGGACCGTCGTCGTCCGCCATGAAGTGCTCTTCGGGGTCCTCGACCGTGTCGTTCGCGGTGTCGTTCGGCGGGTCCCCGGGGGTGTCAGCCTGGTCCGCGGCTTCGACGCCCGCATCAACGTCGGATTCGGCTTCGAGGGGCTCATCGCCGACGACCTCGGGCCCGGGTTCGGGTTCGGCGTCGTCAGATTCCAGTTCGGATTCGCGCTCCGCGGCTACTTCAGCCTCCACGTCGGACTCCGGGTCGACGTCGGGGTCAGCAGCGACGACCGCCTTGGGCGCCCGCGGCCTGCGGGCCACGCCGCCGGCCATCACCACCGTCAACGCGCCGATTCCGGCGAACCACAGGAACACCGCGGGCCCGAACGTCGTCTGATCGACGCCGACGTCGCCGAAGTTGCCCAGCCGTCCTCCGCCGGCGTAGCCGAGAAGCGCCATGGCGAGTGCGGCCAGCGCCGACGCGACGAGCAGTTTGCCCATCGCCGGGCCCAGCGGAAGCGGACGTCGCGCGCACTGCTGCCCGACCGCCACCGCCGAGGCCGCCGCGACGATGAGCAGCGCCACCCACACCGGGCCCAGCGGCGGCGAGGGCACCGCCGCGAGCACCGGCAGCGCCGGAATGTCGCCGCCGAAGACGGTGAAGGAACTGAAGGTGGCGAGCCCGACGTGTGCGCTCGACCCGACCGCCACCGCGGCCGTTCCGATCAGCACGTTCGGGATGTACAGCACCGACAGCACGGTCAGGCTGAACTGGCCGAACATCGAGTCGGTGATCGAGTAGAGCTCGTCCATCGTCGACCAGTGCACAACCAGCGAACCCGCCATCACCACACCCGACAGGCCGACGAGCGCGAGCACACCCGCGACCGCAGCGCGGAGCGCGTCGGGCAGCCAGGCGGGCAGTGAGGCATGACCCGAGGTCGGGGCCATCAGCCGCGCGCCGATCCGGGACCCGACGCCGACCACCGCGCCGATCGCGTGTACGGCCAGCACGCCGCCGAAGGCGCGCAACGCGTGCGGGGTCTGCAGTTCGGTGAGCACCGAGGCGGCGTCGTGGACGACGGCCAGCGCGATCGCGGCGATCAGCAGCGGCCCGCCCAACGCCGAGGCCACCACCCACCGCGTCACGAACCACGAGGCGTTCGGACTGGTCGCCGCCGCGGTGGTGCGCGCAGTGCCCCACACCATCGCCAGCGCGGGCATCAGCGGCAACACCCCGAGCTCGGCGCCGCCAATGGACACCGGCACCAGGTGCACGCCGAGCCACATGCTCGCGGTCGCGCCGAGGGCGCCGGTCATGTCGCTGTTGGCGATCAGCAGTTGCAGCAACACGATCGCCGCGATGACGACAAGCGCCACCAACGACGGCCCGAACGCGACCCGAAGCAGCTCACGCGCCTGGCGTGCGCCGACTGGCCGTTGATCCACTGGTTGAGCCGCTCCTGTGTCAGGCTGCCGTGCGGCGGTGACGCACGCGCGGCTCAGACTACTGGCTCACCTCAGGAAGGCGGCGGACCTGACTGCGAGGAAGACGACGGTTGCTCAGGGTTCTGCGTCGTCGGTGAGGACGTCTGCGAAGACGACGGCGACGGCGGTTGACCGTACGCGGGGAACCCCGTCGGCGGCGTCGCCGGACCCTGCTGCCCCTGCGGACCCTGCTGCCCCTGCTGGCCGTGTTGCTGGGCTGCCGGGTAGCCGCCGGTCGACGGGCCGCCCGGATAGCCGCCCGGGTACGTCGACGGGTATCCCGGCCGCTGCTGCGGTCCGCCGTGGTGCTGCTGGCCCTGGCCCTGGTGACCGTAGTACGGGCCCGGTGCGCCGTACTGCTGATGCCCGTAGGACTGGTCGTACTTGGGACGCGGCGCAGGCGGAGTGATGACACCCGACTCGAACAGCAGCGCAGCCACCGCGATGATCGCCTGGAACAGCGAGAACGCGATGATCAGGTACAGGCCCCAATCGATCGCGGCGCCGCTGGGCCGGTTGATCACCTCGGCGATGATCAGGAGGAACGCGGCGACCGCCAGCACTGCGTACACCGACGTGTGGACGCCCTGCCTCGGCAGGAGCGCCGTTCCGGCGAGCAGGCCCGCGACGAGTGACGCCGCGACGGCGAGCACCAGACCGAACGAGCTTCCGCTGATGGTGCCCAGGCCCGGGAAATCCGACGCGGAGATCGTGAACAGGGGCGCAAAGCTCGCGAGGTACACCGCCAGTCCCAACAGCGCCACGGCGGCGGCCAGGTAGAGAGGCAGCTTGCTCGCGACGTCGGAAGCCGAGGATGAGCTCTCCGGCGTCCTGCCGAACTGCTGCGTCGGCGCGGAGAACTGGGTGGTCGGCTGCTGTGCTTGCGGGTATCCCGGGCTACCGGGTGGTCCTTGGGGGTACGACATGGCCTCTCCTGTGCTCGGGCGGGCTTTGAAAACCACGCTAGCGCACAGCGCGTTATGCAGAGACCAGCACCGGTTCACCCACGGTGTCCTGTTCGGCCTGTTCGATTTCGCGGACCAGCGGCAACACCTTTGCGCCGAAGTATTCGATCTCCTCCTGGAAGTGCAGGAAGCCGCCGAGGATCAGGTCGACTCCGCGTTTGCGATACGCCGCAATGCGTTCGGCGATCTGCTCGGGTGTGCCGATCAGCTGCGTGCGGAAGCCGTCGTTGTACTGCACCAAGTCCTCGAACGTCGAATCCGTCCACATGCCGCGCCGATCCCCGGTCGAGTTGCCCGCCTGTTGGACCGCGGCGCGGAATCCCTCCACCGCGGGTCTGTTGGCCTTGGCGACGATCTCCTTGAGCGTCTCCTTCGCCTCTTTCTCGGTGTCGCGGGCGATGATGAAGCCGTTGAGCCCGAACCGCACCTCACGGCCGACCGTGCGGGCGTGCCCGCGAACGTCGACGATCTGCTCGGTCACCCCGTCGTAGTCCTTGCCGTTGGAGAAGTACCAGTCCGCATACAGACCACCGTTGCGCCGGGCGGCCGTGGAGTACCGCCTTGGAACAGTTCGGGATTGGGCCGCTCGGGGGTGTTGAGCGGTTTGGGTTTGAGCGTGAAGTCGTGGATGCGGTAGAAGTCGCCGCGGAAATCAACGTCGTCCTCGGTCCAGATCTTGCGAAGCACTTGGAGGAACTCCGCGCTGCGCCGGTAGCGCTCGTCGTGCTCGAGCCACGGCTCACCGAGGTGGATGAACTCGTCTTTGAACCATCCCGACACGACGTTGACCGCGAACCGGCCGCCGCTGAGGTGATCGGCGGAGGCGCCGAGCTTGGCCAGCACCGCGGGCTGCCACAGCCCCGGATGCACCGCGGCGATCACCTTCAGTTTCTGGGTGGCCAGCAGCAGCGCCAGTGAGAAGCTGGTCGACTCGTGCTGGTACTCCGCGCCATAACTCGCCTCATAACGCACCTGACTCAATGCGTACTCGAACCCGTTGTTCTCCGCGGTCTGCGCCAATTTCGCGTTGTACTCGTAGTTCCAGTCGGTGCGCTGCTCGATATCGCTCGTCACCAGTCCGCCACTGACGTTGGGCACCCAGTAGGCGAACTTCACGTGATCGGCGATGCGTTCGGTCGTCATGGTCTGACATGACAACAGTGACCGGGTCTCCCGTCGCCGGTATCGCTCGCGGTGAGGGAAACCCGTGCTTGCCCCCCAGACTGAAACACGTTCTAATTCTGGGCATGGATTACGGGCTCGTTCTGTTCACCAGCGACCGCGGGATCACGCCTGCGGCGGCGGCCAAACTGGCCGATGACCACGGTTTCACCACCTTCTACGTGCCCGAACACACCCACATCCCGATCAAGCGGCAGGCCGCGCATCCGACGACCGGCGACGAGTCGCTGCCCGACGACCGCTACATGCGCACGCTCGATCCCTGGGTCAGCCTCGGCACCGCGGCGGCGGTGACCTCGCGGGTCCGGTTGTCGACCGCGGTGGCGCTGCCGGTGGAGCACGACCCGATCACGCTGGCGAAGTCGATTGCCACGCTGGACCACCTCTCCGGTGGCCGCGTGAGCCTCGGGGTCGGGTTCGGCTGGAACACCGACGAACTCGCCGACCACAATGTGCCGCCCGGGCGCCGGCGCACCATGCTGCGCGAATACCTCGAAGCGATGCGGGCGCTGTGGACCCAGGAGGAAGCCTCGTACGAAGGCGAGTTCGTCAACTTCGGGCCCAGCTGGGCGTGGCCCAAACCGATCCAACCGCACATCCCCGTCCTCGTCGGAGCGGCGGGCACCGAGAAGAACTTCAAGTGGATCGCCCGGTCCGCCGACGGCTGGATCACCACACCGCGCGACTTCGACATCGACGAGCCGGTCAAGCTGCTGCAGGACACCTGGGCGGGCGCGGGCCGGGACGGAGCACCGCAGATCGTCGCCCTCGACTTCAAACCCGACCCCGAAAAGCTCGCCCGCTGGGCCGATCTCGGTGTTACCGAAGTGCTGTTCGGCCTCCCCGACAAGTCCGAAGACGACGTCGCGGCGTACGTCGAACGGCTGGCGGGCAAGCTGGCCGCCCTGGTCTGATCAGGGTTTACCGAAGCCTGCCGCGCCGAGCACCCGCCGTCCCGCGTCGCCGGTCACCGCATCGACGAACACCGGGGCGAGGTCGCGCTGCGACGAATCCTCCAGCGTCGCAATGGGATAGACGTTGACGATATCGGTGGCCTCGGGTACGGGCACCGTGGTGACGCGTGCACCGGCGCCTCGGGCATCGGTGACATAGACGATTCCGGCGTCGGCCTGACCGCTCGTCACCTTGTTCAGCACGTCGGTCACCGAGGACTCCTCGCTCACGGGCGACAGGTCGACTCCCGCAGCCACTTCGACCCTCCGTGTCGCCGACCCGCACGCGACCTGAGGGGCACAGACCACGACGTTGATCCCGGGTCGAGCCAGATCACGTATCGTCCTGACCTCCTTGGGATTTCCCGCCGCTACCACGATCACCATGGTGTTGGACGCGAAGTTCACCGGGTCACCGGCGAGCAGTCCGGCGTCAGCGACCTTGTCCATGTTCACGGTGTCGGCGGAGGCGAACACGTCGGCGCGCGCGCCCTGCATCAACTGCGTGGCGAGGTCGGAGGAACCGGCGAAGGAAAACTTCACCCGAGTGCCGGGGTGGTCTTTTTCGAACTGCGCACCGATCTCGGTGAACGCTGCGTTCAGCGAGGCCGCGGCGAACACCATCAGCGAATCACGTTCGGACCCTTGCCCGCATCCGGTGGCCAGGGTCAAGAGCAGCGCGGCCAGAAGCGAGAGGGGCTTCACGACTGCTCCTCCCTTGTGGTCAGGCCAGGCTGGCGCGGTTGATCTTCTCCGCCGGACGCACGGTGATGGCCGCACCGAGCGGATCACCGTCCGACATCAACGCAACGAGATCCTCCTCCTCGGAGATCGCCAGGAATCGCGAGTTGTCCGATTCGAGTCTGCCGATGATGATCCCGGTGCGGACCGGCCAGTCGTAGCGAACGGAGTAGGTCTCGATCGTCGCGCGACCGTCGGCCCGCTCGGTCACCGGAACCTTCGGCAGTGCCGCGACGTCCGCGTCGAGCTTCTCGCTGTCGTTCGTCCGCCAGTCGACAGGCCGCGTGGAATAGATGCCGACCGAGTACTTGCTCATCGTGCCGCCGTTGGCTCCCACGAAGCCGAATCGTCCGGGCTGATCGCGCATTTGGGTGACGGTCTCGGCGATGGCGTGCAGCGAGTAGCTGTTCCCCGGGCCGCCGAAGTACGGCAGGCCGCCGGTCACCGTCAGGCCCCGCGGGTCGTCGCCGTCGATGCCCAGCGCCTCGCAGGCGACGTACACCGGGAAGGGAAAGCAGCTGTACAGGTCGAAGGTGGCGATGTCGTCGACACCGATCTGGGCCACCCGCAGCGCTTCTCGCACGGCGTGCACGGTCGCGGGGCTGGCGCCGAGGTCGACGCGGTCCAGCAGGTCCTGCTCGGTCAGGTCCGAATGCCCGTGCAGGTACACCCATTTCTCCTCGGGCACCCCGAGTCGGCGTGCGGCCGCCACCGACATCATGATCGCGGCGGCGCCCTGGTTGACCTGATCGCGGGCCACCAGGAGGCGGGGGTAGGGGTCGCAGATCATCCGGTTGTCATCGGTGACGGTGACGATCTCCTGCACCGACCGTTCGACCGGCGACGACGAAAACGGGTTCTTCGCAGCGACTTTCGACAATGGCGCGAACAGTTCGGCCATCTGCCTGCGGTATTCGGCGACGCCGAGTCCCAACCGGCTGCGACGCGCGTTGTCCAGCAGCCCGTATTGCACTGCGGCGCCGGTCAATCCGTGGGATGCGGTGTACTCGGTGAAGTACTTGTGGATCTGGTGCCCGCGGTCCTCGAGCTGACCCTCGACGTGTTCGGTGAAGTCGGGTTTGGTCTGTCCTTGTTCGGCGGCGCGGCGCCAGTAGCGAGCCGTCGAACCCGGTTCGGAGCCGATCACCATCGCCACGTCGAACTCACCCGCCGCGATGGCGCTGCCCGCCTCGGTGACGAGCTTCTGCGGCCCCTGCCCGCCGACCGGCTCGAGCACGACACGGGCCGGATCGCCGCCGACGCGTCCCATCACCGACCGCGGATAGTTGTTCGACTTGCCCAGCGTCGCGGGCATCGGCCCGGAGATCTCGAACTGGCGCAGCGCGTACACCGTCTCGATGGCCTGTGCGGCCGCCTTGGCGTCGAGCCCGGTGTCGGCGAGCGCGGCACGCACCGCCTCGGTCGCGAGGTCAACCGCCGACATGCCCCGATAGCCGGGATCGTCGATGCGCTCGGTGAACTGCCCGACGCCGACGATGACCGGGGTCCGGGAATCGACCATTACAGACCTCCTGACAACTGTTAGTTCGTCAGGCTAATCGAGCAGGAGAACGTGTTCCTAATCCTGCGGCACACTTCACACCCCGCGCAGGGCCTCCCACAAGCCGCGAGCGACCGCTTTTGCACACCAGACCGCGGCGTGTCGCGCACAAACACGGTCGCTCGCGCCAAAGAGTGGAGCCGCGCGCTACAGGCTCTGCAGGATCTCCCTGGCCAGGTTGGCGGTCTCCGACGGTGTCTTGCCGACCTTGACGCCCGCGGCCTCCAGCGCTTCCTTCTTCGCGGCGGCGGTGCCCGAGGATCCCGACACGATAGCGCCGGCGTGGCCCATCGTCTTGCCCTCCGGCGCGGTGAACCCTGCCACGTAGCCGACGACGGGCTTGCTGACGTTTTCCTTGATGTAATCGGCCGCGCGCTCTTCGGCGTCGCCGCCGATCTCACCGATCATCACGATGACCTTGGTGTCGGGGTCCTTCTCGAACGCCTCGATCGCGTCGATGTGCGTGGTGCCGATGACCGGGTCGCCGCCGATGCCGATGGCGGTCGAGAACCCGAAATCGCGCAGCTCGAACATCATCTGATAGGTCAGCGTGCCGGACTTCGACACCAGGCCAACCGGGCCCGGACCGGTGATGTTGGCAGGCGTGATGCCGGCCAGCGCCTCGCTGGGCGTGATGATGCCCGGGCAGTTGGGGCCGATGATGCGGGTCTTCTGCCCTTTCTCAACGTTGTAGGCCCACGCATACGCGGTGTCCTGCACCGGAATTCCCTCGGTGATGACGACCAGCAGCGGGATCTCCGCGTCGATGGCTTCGATGATCGCGTCCTTGGCGAACCTCGGCGGCACGAACACCACCGACACGTCGGCGCCGGTCTCCTTCATCGCCTCGGCGACGGAGCCGAGCACCGGCAACTCGACGTCCTTGCCGTCCTTGTCCTTGTGCGAGACCGTCGTGCCGGCCTTGCGGGCGTTGACACCGCCCACCAGCTGCGTGCCGGCCTTGAGCATCAGCGCGGTGTGCTTGGTGCCTTCGCCACCGGTGATGCCCTGGACGATGACCTTGGAGTCCTTGTTCAAAAAGATCGACATGAGGTGCGTCCCTTACTTGTTCGCCAGCTCGGCGGCTTTGTCGGCTCCGGAGTCCATGGTGTCGGCCTGAATCACCAGCGGGTGATTGGCCTCGGCCAGGATGCGGCGACCCTCTTCGACGTTGTTGCCGTCGAGACGGACCACGAGCGGCTTGTTGGCCTCGTCGCCGAGGATCTTCAGCGCGTTGACGATGCCGTTGGCGACGGCGTCGCACGAGGTGATGCCGCCGAACACGTTGACGAACACGCTCTTTACCTGCTCGTCGTTGAGGATGACGTCCAGACCCGCGGCCATCACCTCGGCCGAGGCGCCGCCGCCGATGTCGAGGAAGTTCGCCGGCTTCACGCCGCCGTGCTTCTCACCCGCGTAGGCGGTGACGTCCAGCGTCGACATCACCAGGCCCGCGCCGTTGCCGATGATGCCCACCGACCCGTCGAGCTTGACGTAGTTGAGGTCGTGCTCCTTGGCCTTGAGTTCCAGCGGATCGGTGGCGTCGCGGTCCTCGAACTCAGCGTGCTCGGGATGCCGGAAGTCGGCGTTGCCGTCGAGCGTGACCTTGCCGTCCAGCGCCAGGATCTGACCTGGATCGTCTCCACCGCGGGAGGGCGTGCGCACCAGTGGGTTGACTTCCACCAGCGTCGCGTCTTCGCCGACGAACACCTCCCACAGCTTGGCGATCGTCACCGCGGCGGCGTCGAGCACCTCCTCGGGCAGGTGGCCCTTCTTGGCGATCTCACGGGCGAAGGCCTCGTCGACGCCTTTGGTCGCGTCGACGGGGATCCTGGCCAGCCGGTCCGGCTTGGTGGCGGCGACCTCTTCGATCTCCATGCCGCCCTCAACCGAGCACATCGCCAGGTACGTGCGGTTGGCGCGGTCGAGCAGGAAGGAGATGTAGTACTCCTCCGCGATGTCGCTGGCCTCGGAGACCAGCAGTTTCTTGACGATGTGGCCCTTGATGTCCAGGCCGAGGATGTTCTGGGCGTGGGTGAACGCGTCGTCAGCGGTGGCCGCGTACTTCACGCCGCCCGCCTTACCGCGGCCGCCCGTCTTGACCTGGGCCTTGACCATCACCGGCTTGCCGATCTCCTCGGCGATCGCCTTGGCGTCCTCGGCGGTGTCGGTCACCCGACCGGGTGTGGTGGGCACGTTGTGCTTGGCGAAGAGCTCTTTCGCCTGGTATTCGAAGAGGTCCATTGGCTGTGGAACGTCCCTGTCTCTAGCGCGTCGATTGCGGAGTTGTTGGGCCGAAGGCTCGGTGGAACTTTATCCACACGCCCAGAACGCGTTGGCACCGCCCACCGCTCCTGTGGTAGATCTCACCAGCTCGGCTCAGTGATACGAATCACAATCTCCCGCGGAATAGGCTCTCGGCTTGCAGCCGTCGTCGCGAGTTGGTTAACGTGCCTCTGGTCTCGATAACGCTTTGGTCACGACAGGCAATCCCGCAGGCTTCTCGACAGGCAAGGACACCCCAGGTTGGCTTCGCACCGTTCGTCCGGATCTCATCGCAGATCGTCGACGAACCGGCAAATCAACCGCCGTGCAAGCGAATCCCCCGCCGAAGTCACCGACATCATCCCGTTCAACGAGTTCGGCGATCTCGCTGACATCGACTTCCGCGAGAACAGCGCGTTCGACCGCGAAGCCCAGGTCATCCATGCCCCCGAACTCGATGACCTGACCGACACCGACGACCTCGTCCCGCTGCGTCTCGCCGTGCCGTCGGAGTTCCAGTCCGGAGCCCGGTCTGGTGCAAGGCACGCGCGCCGCTCGCACGCCTACCGCGACAGCCACACCGACACCAGCGACGGCATGGACGCGACCGACGTCATCCGCATCGGCAGCCGCACGCCTGCGCACCGCAAGCAGGAAGTGCCCGTCAAGGGCCGGCTGATGGTCGCCGCGATGGCCGTCGGCGCCACCGCCGCGGGCGCGTACTCGATGGCCAATGCGGCCCACGAGAAGTCCTCGGAGGCCGTCCTGGCCGTCGGCCAGTCCACGATGGCCAACCCGGTGAGCGAGACGTCAGGCGGTATGCAGGTGGTCGCCGTGACACCGGCCGCCAGCTCGGCAATGCACACCGAGGAGATCCAGAAGGCGGCCGCATTCGCCCAGGAGCGCGCCGAGCGCGAAGCCCGGCTGCAGCGGCCGATGTTCGTCACGCCCACCACCGGCGTGTGGACGTCGGGCTTCGGTTACCGCTGGGGCGCACTGCACGGCGGCATCGACATCGCGAACTCCATCGGCACGCCGGTGCTCGCCGCCTCCGACGGCGTGGTCATCTCGGCCGGGCCGTATGCCGGTTACGGCAACATGGTCAAGGTCCGCCACTCCGACGGCACGGTGACGCTCTACGGTCACCTCAGCTCGTGGTCGGTGAGTGTCGGCCAGCGGGTCTGGGCGGGTGACCAGATCGCCAAGATGGGCAACACCGGCAACTCGACCGGCCCGCACCTGCACTTCGAGGTGCACCTGAACGGCACCGACCGCGTGGACCCCGTGGGCTGGTTGGCCAAACGCGGCCTGTCGTTCGGCAACTAGTCTGGCTGAGTGGCCAGCGACGACGATTCCGATCTGACACGCCAATCACCCCACTCCCCGTCGAGCGCGGAAACGGGCATCATTCGTCGTCACCCATCCGGTGAGATTCCGACCGGCCAGGATCCGCAGACAAGCATCATCCGGCGCCATCCGACCGGCTCGATTCCGATCGCCGGCCCGCCGACGCAGATGGCGGACGGAGGCGCCACGCAGCTGTCCGACCGCGCCGCGCCCGAAACGGCCTACATACCGCGCGCCCGCCCGGTCGCTGTCTCCCCGACGGGATCGCCGCCGGCCAACCCGAAGACCGCGATCGCCACCGCGGTCGGCAGCATCCTGACCGGATGGGCCACCGCAGTCATCGCCACCGATCTGATCACCGGCTGGTGGCGCACCGACCAATTGTTCTGCGTCGCGGTCGGCTTCCTGACCGCGATCTCGGCGGCCGCCCTCATCGCCGGGCTGATCGGACTGCTGTTGCGCCGATGGGTGAGCCGCCTGCTGGTCATGGTGGGGTCGATGGTGGCACTGCTGATCTTCTCCAGCCTGTTCGTGGCCGGGGCCAAACTACCCGCCGTGGTGTATGCGATCCCGGTGTTGCCGCTGGCGACGATCGTGCTCGCCGCGCTGCCCGCCACCGGACGCTGGGAACGCTCCGGTTAGAGCTTGCTGATCGGTGCGTGGTTGTGCATCAGCTTGACCCGACCGGAGCTGCCGAAGTCGATCAGCGACATCGCCGACTCGCCGACGCCGCTCACCTCTTCCACCCGGCCCAACCCGTACTTGTCGTGCGTGACCCGGTCGCCGGGCTCGAGCACCAGCAGCGGGCGCTTGCCCGCACCGGACCGCGTGGGCGACGGCCGCGGTGACCCGAAGCGTCCCGCGCCGCTGGCGGGTGCGCTGAACGACGGTGTCGGGTCGGTGCGCCGCCAGTCGATCAGGTGTTGCGGAATCTCCTTGAGGAAGCGCGATTCCGGGTTCAGCATCGGTTGGCCCCATGACGAGCGGACCTTGGCTCGGCTCAGGTAGAGCCGCTGGCGGGCGCGGGTGATGCCGACGTAGGCCAACCGGCGCTCCTCGGACAGCTCGGCGGGATCGCCCAGCGCCCGCATGTGCGGGAACATGCCGTCCTCCCACCCGGTCACGAAGACGACAGGGAACTCGAGGCCCTTGGCGGTGTGCAGCGTCATCATCGTCACGACGCCCGCGCCGTGCTCGGGAAGCTCGTCGGCGTCGGCAACCAGTGAGACCCGTTCCAGGAACTGGGCCAGAACGCCGGTGTCGGGGATGTCCTCGTCCAGCTGCTCATCGTCGGCAAGCGCCTGCGCGTTGGCCAGGTCGGTGCTGAATTCGTGTGCGACGCTGACCAACTCGTTGAGGTTGTCCAGCCGCGCGAGATCCTGCGGATCGCTCGACGACTCGAGTTCGGCGCGATACCCGGTGCGGTCGAGCACCGCCTCGACCAACTCGCCGAGCTCACCGTCGAGGCGGCCGCGCAGATCGTCGAGCATCTCCACGAACGCCGAGATGCACTTCTCCGCACGGGTGTTGAGCATCGGCACCTTGCCCTCGGCAGCCGCCTGCAGGGCGTCGTTGAAGCTCAGGCCGGTGTTCTCGGCATACACAGCGACGCAGGCTTCGGCGCGGTCGCCGATGCCGCGGCGCGGAGTGTTCAGGATCCGACGCATGCTCACCGAGTCGCCGGGGTTGTCCAGCACTCGCAGGTACGCGACGATGTCGCGGATCTCCCTGCGTTCGTAGAACCGAACTCCGCCAACGACCTTGTAGGGGATGCCCGCACGGATGAACACCTCTTCGAGCGCGCGCGAGGAGTTGTTGGTGCGGTAGAACACCGCGACATCTGAGTAACTGCCACCGTCGTCGACAAGCGCGTCGATCTCCTGGGCGACGAACCGCGCCTCGTCGTGCTCGTTGTCTGCGACGTAGCCGACGATCAGCTCGCCCTCCCCCTCGTCGGTCCACAGCCGCTTCTCGCGGCGGCCGGCGTTGCGGGAGATCACCGCGTTCGCGGCGTTGAGGATGTTCTGCGTGGAGCGGTAATTCTGTTCCAGCAGAATGGTTGTCGCGTTCGGGTAGTCGCGTTCGAAATCCTCGATGTTGCGGATCGTCGCACCGCGGAACGCGTAGATCGACTGGTCTGCGTCGCCCACCACACACAGTTCGGCCGGCGGCACCCCGGCTGGATCATCTTGCGAGGCGGCCGTCCCCACGAGTTCCCGCACCAGCACATACTGGGCGTGGTTGGTGTCCTGGTACTCGTCGACGAGGATGTGCCGGAACCGCCGCCGGTAGTACTGGGCGATCTGTGGAAACGCTTGCAGCACAGCGACCGTCTCGCCGATCAGGTCGTCGAAGTCGAGCGCGTTGGCCGCGCGCAGGCGGCGCTGGTACTCGGCGTAGACCTCGGCGATGATGCCGGGCAGTTCCTCGCCCGCCTCCGAGGCCTCGGCCGCCGCCTGCTCCGGGCCGACCAACTCGTTCTTGTGGTTGGAGATGGCGTTGGACAGCAGCCGCGGCGAATACCGCTTGGTGTCCAGGCCCATGTCCTTGCCGATCATCAGCAGCAGGCGACGGGAGTCGTCGGCGTCGTAAATCGAGAAGTTCGAATTGAGGCCCTTGATCAGGGAGGCCTGGTTACGCAGGATGCGCACGCAGGTGGAGTGAAACGTCGACACCCACATGGCGCGGGCGCGGGGCCCGACCAGGCCCACCACCCGCTCGCGCATCTCGGCGGCGGCCTTGTTGGTGAACGTGATGGCCAGCACCTGCCCGACGCCGACGTCGCGGGCGGCCAGCAGATAGGCGATCCTGCGGGTGAGCACGGCGGTCTTGCCCGAGCCGGCACCAGCGACGATGAGCAGCGGCGAGCCCTCGTGCAGGACGGCCCGGCGCTGCTGCGGGTTGAGCCCCTCGAGCAGTTGGTCGGATTCGGTGGCACCGTTGGGTGCGATCAGGTTCGGTGCGCTCATGTCGGTATCGAACTTACCGCCGCGCAGGGACACGACCGCGGTCGAACCGCGCATCAACCCAGCGGTCGAACCGCGCATCGAATTCAGCGGTCGAGCCGCGCATCGGCCCGCGCCCGAACCGCGCATCGGCCCGCGGCCGAACTTCACACGGCTTTGCGCTGGCGCAGCGTTTGGTGGCACACTTTGTCCCGTGCTCAGCAAACAGCGATTCATCTACGGGTACCGATCCGCGGCGCCCGTGGGCTCGCTGCTTCCCGAGAGCTCCACGAGGCGGTGACACCCATGACGACCGGAACTGAGACTGTGCCCGATATCGATAACCTGCGCCGGGAGATCGACCGGCTGGACGCCGAAATTCTCGCTGCCGTGAAGCGCCGCACCGAGGTGTCGAAGTTGATCGGTCAGGCGAGGATGGCCTCCGGCGGAACCCGCCTGGTTCACAGCCGCGAGATGAAGGTGATCGAGCGCTACAGCGAACTCGGCCCCGACGGCAAAGACCTCGCAATGCTGTTGCTGCGGCTGGGCCGCGGCCGCCTCGGCCACTGACCTCCCGGGTGATTTCGGTGTAGTTGGTTACGGTGAGCGCGACTGTCGACACCGAAATCGCCGGTCAACGCAGCGCGTCGGTCAGCCACGGCGTCAACCATTCGACCGCCTCCGGCGTGGGATGCACGCCGTCGCTGCGGATGCGGATGCCGTCGATCCAGTTGGTGTAGCCGCCGTTCGGGCCGAGCTTGCGGTTCAGGTCGAGCACGGTGACGTTCGAGCGGTACTTGACGGCGCTGCGCAGCAACGCGTTCCAGTCGTCGACCCGATCTGGATCGTCCTCCGGGTACAGGCTGCCGTCGCGTTTCTCGGCGCGGCGGTTGTAGGGCTCGGTCGTGACGACGACGCGCGCGCCGGTCGAGGACAGGATGTCGAGCGCGCGGTTGAGCTCGGCGCGCAGGTACGCGTCATACGTCGATTCGCCGATGTGGGTCCAGCGGCCTTCGTTCATCCGGTCGACGACTTCCCACCGGCCCACGATCAGCAGCACCACGTCGGGCCGGTCGTGCTTGACCCGCTCCGACCACCTGCTCGGCCACGTGTCGCAGGCGGGCTTCTGGTTCAGCGTCTGGCCGACGTAGCGATACGGTCCGCCGCGCGCGATGCCGCATCCGATCGTCGTATAGTCGGTGAACCTCAGACCCGGTGTGTCCGGCAGGTAGCGCATCAACGTCCAGGCCACCGAGTCGCCGAACACCGCGACGGTCCTGGTGTTCGGATCGCGGTCGGCGCTCCGCTCCACGGGGATCGGCACCTCCGGCGCCACCAGCGCCGCGGAGTCGATGCTCGGGTCCTCCATCGGCGGTCCTGACGGCACGCCGACCGGCAGCACGGTCATCGTGATCACCGCGGCGGTGGCGGCCGTCGCACCGGCCAACGGCAGCATCGGCACGATCACCGGCCGCCAGCGCCGGATAGGTTGTTCGAGCAACCACCACGACAGCGTCGCGATCGCCAGCGTCGCCGCACACCGCATCGCGAACAGCGACCAGCCGGACCACCCGGTGCGCTCGCCGTTGATCGCCAGGAAGATCGGCCAGTGCCACAGGTAGACGCCGTAGGAGATCGCGCCCAGCCACACCAGCGGCCGCCACGCCAGCACCCGCGCGACCGGTCCTTCCTGATCCATCGCCGCCGCACCGATCACGCAGGCGGCGGCGAGCGCGACGATGATCAACAGGCCGTTTCGGAAGTCCCCGGCACTGCCGGTCGCCATGTGCACCGCGAACCCCAGGACGACGACACCGACGACGGACACCGCGCGGGCGACCCCACGCAGCCATCGGGTCCTGATCACCGGCCCGGCCAGCGTCACGGTGGTCCAGTCGCGCACCAGCAGGGCGGCCGCCGCAGCGCCGACGAGCAGTGCCTGCGCGCGGGTGTCGGTGCCGAAGTAGATCCGGTTCAGCGTCCCGTCGTCGATCAACAGAATCGCCGCCGCCGCCGAGGCGATCGCCCCCGCGGCGGCGACCCCCAGAACCGCCCATCGCAGATGGGTCGGGTTGCGACGACAGAAGACGAACGCGACGGCGATCAGCACCAGCGGCCAGAGCAGGTAGTACTGCTCCTCGACCCCCAACGACCAGGTGTGCTGCAGCGGCGAAGGTGGTGCGCCCTGGGAGAAGTAATCGGTGCGCTGGACGACGAACGCCCAGTTGGCCACCCAGAAGAACGACGCGACGGCGTCGTCGCGCAGGTTGGCGATCGCCTCCGTGGAGAAGAACTCCCGCGCCGCCACCACCGCGAGCACCATCACCAGCAGGGCGGGCAACAGCCGCCGGGCGCGACGTATCCAGAAGTCGCGCAGCTGGATTCGACCGGTGCGTGCGTGCTCGTCGAGCAGCAGCGAGGTGATCAGGAAGCCGCTGAGCACGAAGAACACATCGACGCCGAGGAAGCCGCCGTCGACGCCGGGAATGCCGCCGTGGTCGGCGAGCACGAGGGCGACGGCGACGGCGCGGATGCCGTCGAGGGCGGGGATCTCGCCACGCCGATGCGCACGCGAGGAGGGATGTACTGACAGCGGGCGGCGATCAGCGGGCGCGACGGAGCGACGCGCATTCACTTGCGAAATCTTGCCCGTGCGAGCCGACGTGCCGCGGCAGGCGCGGCGGCGTGTCGAACTACTTCGTCAGCGCGATGTATTTCACCTCGAGGTACTCCTCGATGCCCTCGAACCCGCCCTCGCGCCCGAAGCCGGACTCCTTGACGCCGCCGAACGGCGCGGCTGGGTCGGAGACCACGCCGCGGTTGATGCCGACGATGCCGGACTCGAGGCTTTCGGCGACGCGCAGCGCGCGGTCCAGCGACTGGGTGTAGATGTAGGCGGCCAGCCCGTACTCGGTGTTGTTGGCCGCGGCGACGCCCTCCTCCTCGGTGTCGAAACCGGTGATCGGCGCGACGGGGCCGAACACCTCCTCGGAGAGGATGCGGGCGTCGGCGGGCACGTCGGCCAGCACCGTGGCCGGATAGAAGCTGCCGGGACCGTCAGGGGCGACGCCGCCGACCGCGACGGTTGCGCCCCGCGACACCGCGTCGGACACCAGATCCTCGACGGTGGCGACCTGCTTGGCGTTGATCAGCGGCCCGAGTGTGGCCGACTCGTCGATGCCCTTGCCGAGGGTGAACTCGCTCATCCGCTTGACCAGTTTGTCGGTGAACTCCGCGCGCACCGAGTTCGCGACGTGGAAACGGTTGGCCGCCGTGCACGCCTCGCCACCGTTGCGCATCTTGGCCAGGATGGCGCCCTCGACGGCGGCGTCGACGTCGGCGTCGTCGAATACCACGAACGGGGCGTTGCCGCCCAGTTCCATCGACGTGCGCAGCAGTTTGTCGGCCGACTGTTTGACCAGCGTTTTGCCCACCCCGGTCGAACCGGTGAAGGTCAGCTTGCGCAACCGGCCATCGTCGATCAGCGCGGCGGTGACGTCGCCGGCGTTCTTCGTCGGGAGCACTGACAGCACGCCCTTGGGCAGACCCGCCTCGTCCATCAGCTTGGCCAGCAACAGCATCGTCAGCGGCGTGTCCTGCGCGGGCTTGACGATCATCGTGCACCCGGCCGCGAACGCCGGGCCGATCTTGCGGGTGCCCATCGCCAGCGGAAAGTTCCACGGCGTGATCGCATAGCAGGGCCCGACCGGTTGTTTGGTGACAAGGACACGTCCGCTGCCCGCGGGGCTCTGGGTGTAACGGCCCGCGACTCGCACCGCTTCCTCGGCGAACCAGCGGAAGAACTCGGCGCCGTAGGTGACCTCGCCCATGCTCTCGCGCAGCACCTTGCCCATCTCGAGAGTCATCAGCGTCGCGATGTCCTCGGCGCGTTCGGTGATCTTCTCGAACACCGCGCGCAGGATCTCGCCGCGTTCGCGCGGGGCGGTGGCCGCCCACTCGGCCTGCACGGCGCACGCGGCGTCGAGCGCGGCGATCGCATCGTCGGCGGTCGCGTTGGCGACGGAGGCGATCACCGAGTCGTCGGACGGGTCGAGCACATCGAAGGTGGACGCGCTCTCGCGTTCCTCACCACCGATCCACAGTCCGGTGGGCACTGACGACAGCAGCTTCGCGGTATCCATAACTCTTCTGTACACCTTTGGCCATTTCGCCGCACTAGGGTCATGTTCATGAGTGCCGACTCCGACCAGATACCCGATATCACCGCGACTCCGGCGTGGCAGGCGTTGCAGCGGCATCACGGTGATATCGGTGCGAAACACCTGCGCGAGTTGTTCGCCGAGGATCCGGCCCGCGGCACCGAGCTCGCCATGACGGTCGGCGACCTCTACATCGACTACAGCAAGCATCGGGTCACGCGCGAGACGCTGAGCCTGCTGGTGGATTTGGCCCGCGCGGCGCGCTTGGAGCAGAAGCGTGACGCGATGTTCTCCGGCGTGCACATCAACACCTCCGAGGACCGCGCCGTCCTGCATACCGCCTTGCGGTTGCCGCGCGGTGCCCAACTGGTCGTCGACGGGCAGAACGTCGTCGCCGACGTGCACGAGGTGCTCGACAAGATGGGTGACTTCACCGACCGGTTGCGCAGCGGCGAGTGGACCGGCGCAACGGGCGAGGCGATCAAGACCGTCGTCAACATCGGCATCGGCGGGTCGGACCTCGGACCGGCGATGGTCACCCTCGCGTTACGGCACTATGCCGACGCGGGCATCTCGGCGCGGTTCGTCTCCAACGTCGACCCTGCCGATCTGGTCGCCACCCTCGACGGGCTCGACCCTGCGACAACGCTTTTCATCGTCGCGTCGAAGACGTTCTCGACGCTCGAGACGCTGACCAACGCGACGGCGGCGCGTCGCTGGCTGACCGATGCGCTCGGAAACGCCGCGGTGTCACGGCATTTCGTGGCGGTATCGACGAACAAGAAGCTGGTCGACGATTTCGGCATCAACACCGAGAACATGTTCGGATTCTGGGACTGGGTCGGCGGCCGGTATTCGGTCGACAGCGCGATCGGCTTGAGCGTGATGGCGGTGATCGGCCGCGAGCGGTTCGCCGAGTTCCTGTCCGGGTTCCACATCGTCGACGAGCACTTCCGCACCGCACCGCTGGAGTCCAACGTACCTGCGCTGCTCGGACTGATCGGGCTCTGGTACAACGAGTTCTTCGGCGCTGAAACCCGTGCGGTGCTGCCGTATTCGAATGACCTGGCCCGCTTCGCCGCCTATCTGCAGCAGCTGACGATGGAGTCGAACGGCAAGTCGGTGCGCGCCGACGGTACGCCGGTCACCACGAGCACCGGTGAGATCTTCTGGGGCGAACCGGGAACCAACGGCCAGCACGCGTTCTATCAACTGCTGCATCAGGGCACGCGTCTGGTGCCTTCCGACTTCATCGGCTTCTCACAGCCCACCGACGACCTGCCGACCGCCGATGGCAAGGGCAGCATGCACGACCTGTTGATGAGCAACTTCTTCGCCCAGACGCAGGTCCTCGCATTCGGCAAGACCGCCGAGGAGATCGCCGCCGAAGGCACTCCGCCGGATGTGGTGCCGCACAAGGTGATGCCGGGTAACCGGCCCAGCACGTCGATCCTCGCGACCCAGTTGACCCCGTCGGTGCTCGGACAGTTGATCGCACTCTACGAACACCAGGTGTTCACCGAGGGAGTCGTCTGGGGTATCGACTCGTTCGATCAGTGGGGTGTCGAACTCGGTAAGACTCAAGCCAAGGCGCTGCTCCCGGTCATCACCGCCGACGGCTCCCCCGCCGAACAGTCGGACTCCTCGACCGACGCGTTGGTGCGCCGGTACCGCAGCGAACGCGGACGATCCGCCTGACTCAGCGTGCCGCGCGGGCCTTCACGAAGGAGCGCACACCGGCGATCAAGTACACCAGCAGCAGAACGAACATGATGGTGCTCGTGATGACGGCTGCGGGTCGCTCGGCCGTGCCCGCGAACACCTCGCCAAGACCGAACACGTTGCGCAGCGCGCCGAGCGCGGCGAGCAGCGCGATCACCAGGGCGGCGTGCATTGCGATCTTGCGGGCTTGATCGGAGCGGCGCCCGATCAGGGCGGCGATGAGCAGGAGGATGCCGACGAAGGCCGGAATCAGGGCGGTGACGCTGACCGCCCCGCTGGCGAAGTACGCGATCACCCCTGTCGCGACGAGCAGTCCTCCGGTCCAGGTGGTCAGGGCGAGCATCGGGATCCTTTCTACGGCTGTCGCCGACTCTACCGACGCAGGGATTCTGAACGCGGTTCAGGCGTCGGGGTCCGGCCGGGACCAGCCCAGGATCATCGCCGGCGCGCAACCGCCGAACACCAGGACGGCCAACGACATCAGCGCGCCCGAGTAGGCCACGTCGGTGTCGGTGTCCTGCAGATAGATCGACGCGACGAGGAGGTAGCCGATCGGGATCAGCATCAGGTACTGGGTGATCGTCAGACCGATCGAGCGGGCACTGTTGCGCTGCTGCACCTCGTATTCGTCGAGTGCGGCCTCCGGGGCGTCGCCCTGCCTGCCAGACACGATCTGCAGCATCGTCCACAGCGGGAGGAAGACGATGCACACTCCCAGCCAGAGCAGGGGTGCCCACCGCAGTCCGAATGCGCTCAAGACGCTCACCGCGAACAGGAACGCGAACGTGATGGCCAAACCCACGACGAGAAGCCGCCGCCGGGACTGCGTGCGCCAGCCGGGAAGCAGATTCGCGTATGTGCGCTCTCTTTTGAGGAACCGCCGGGTGCGGGACTCCTGGTAGCGGTCGAGCAACGTGTGGTCAGCCTGCCGGGTCGACGGGGACATCTCGGTCTCCTCCTTGCGATCGGGTGTTCGTGCGGTAGAGCTCGGTGGACAACGGGGTGAACTCCGTTCGGGAGAACACCGCCTCGACGGGGAGACCGAAGACATCGCAGATCCGGAACGCCAGGTCCAGGCTCGGATAGTGGTCGCCACGTTCGAGCGCGCCGACCGTCTGCGGGTTCACGTCGATCAGCGCGGCGAGCTCGGCTCGGGTCATCCGACGCTCTGCGCGCAGGACACCGATGCGGTTGTGGATGGGGAGCGTTTTTCCCCTTTTCACCGGACTCACACAACACAGTGTTGGGAAAACCCAACAAAATGTCAAACCGTTGGAACGTGCCTAGCTACGCGAAGGTGCGGATTCATACGTGACACGCCCTCGGATGCGGAGGAAACCGCACGTTCGGCGTTGAAGCCCGGGTCCCTACAGAAAAGCAACGCGGCGCACGCTCAGCGAAGAGCGTGCGCCGCGTTGGCTGGGCGCTGGATGGAGCTGGCTAGTGGTTACGGGGCAGGGATGTTGATGCAGCCGACGTTCGGCAGGCAGCCGCTCGCGCCACCGGGGCCGGCTGTTCCGCCAGGTCCGTTCGGAGCCAGCGAGCCGCTTGCGCCGCCGGGTCCGGCCTTACCACCGGGGCCACCGGGGATCACACCGGCCGCACCGCCGCCATCAGCGGTGCCTTGCGGACCACCGGGAACGTTCACGTCAGCACCGCCACCGGGAGAGGCGTCGATGTTGCCGGTCACCGCACACGGGGTGCCGTCGGCATTCAGACACGGAGGAGGCGCCGGCTGCGCACCGGCCACCGGCGCGACTGCGAAGGCAACTGCCGCGGCGCCCGAGAACAACAGGGGCATCATCTTCGTCAGTTTCACGTTCATGTCCTGAGGGCTACCACGTCAGGGGTTTACTGAAACCTTCAAACTTTCTTCGCCGGATGAGGCACCGGTCACAGCCTTCCGACTCGTCTCAACCCGGAAACGGTGTCCGCCAGCGTTTCCTGGGGATCGCGGTACGAGATTCCCAGTTCGGTCTCGCTGGGCGAATCGTCAGACGACGGCATCTGCGTGTAGTACTGCATCGCCGCCGCGGTGACCGGCGCGTCGAAGGGCAGAAGCGGGCCCACGACGTCGACTACCTTTCCGATGTTGCGCAACAACGTATCCGGTACCGGGTACACCCGCAGCGACATGTTCGCCGCCTTCCCGATCATCGTCGCCAGGTCGGCGATCGGAACTCGCTTGCCGCCGGCCATATATCGGCGTGGTCCCTTGCCCGGCTCGAGTAACGCCGCATGCAACGCGGCCAGGTCTCGAACGTCGACCACGATCCACGCGGCACCGCGGCCCGGCACCCCACGCATCTGGACCGCGGCTTGAACACCTTCTGCCGCTTCACCGAACTGGTTGCCCGCCGGCGGCCCCAGCACCATGCCCGGGTACGTGATGCTCACCGGCGCACCCGCATCCTGGAGGCCTCGCGCGTACTTCTCCACCTCCGCTTTCGACTTCCCGTAGCCGTCGGACCCGCCCACCACCGGGAGGTCGGCATGGAGAACGCTGCAGTTGGGGTCGAACAACGCCGTGAAGCTGGAGACGTGGATGATCGGGTCGAGGCCACGTTCCGCAGCCACACCGAGCACGTTGTGGGCACCGTCGAGGTTGGTCCGCAGCATCTTGTCGGCCTGCCGAGGGTCCACTGAAACCATTGCCGCCGAGTGGATTACGGCGTCGCAACCATCCATCGCCGCGGCGGTCGACTCGGCGTCGGCGATGTCGCCTACGGCGTAGTCGTCGGTCGCGACGCCGATCTCCGCGGCGCTCGTCTTGAGCCGGGCCGGATCGCGGACCAGAAACCTCACCTGGTGACCCGCATCGGCCACCGCTTTCGCCGTCCACGCCCCGACAAACCCGGTACCCCCGGTCAACAGCACCCTCATAGATACCTCCTCTAGGAACTAGCGCTGCGGGTTCCCCCAAGCGCCAGCCTCTACACGGAGGCTCAGGCGAACGGCGTTGTCAGTTGCGGCGGCAGTACCCGCAGGACTTTGACCAGCGGGGCCCACGGCCACCACGGAACCGCCGCGCGCCCACTTTCGCGTTCGATCGCGGCGACCATTGCCCGCACGCCGGTTTCGTTGTCCACCATCAACGTCGTCGACTGCGATTTCGCCGTCATCTCGGACTCGATGTAACCGGGTTCGAGCACCGTGACCTTGATCGGCCCGTGCGCGTACTCCGCGCGCAAGGATTCCCCGAGCGACGACACGCCGGCCTTGCTGGCGGCGTAGGCGGCCTTGACGCCGGGCACGCCCTTGTTTCCGAGAACCGACGAAACCAGCACCAGGTGTCCGCTGCCGGCCTTCTTGAACATCTCGAGCGCGGTCTCGATTTGGACAAGTGCCGCAACGAGATTCGTTTCGATGGTGGCTTTGTTCGCCCACAGTTTGCCCGAGCCCAGCGGCGCACCCTTGCCCACGCCGGCATTGACGATGACGCGGTCGATGCCGCCGAGTTCATCGCTGAGCTCGGCGAACACCTTGGGCACCTGCTCGTGATCGGTGACGTCGAGGGCGGCGACAGCGACGTTGATCCCGCGATGCCGCTCGAGCAGCTCGGCTTTGAGTTCATCGAGTCGGTCGATGCGCCGGGCACACAACGCCAGGTCACGGCCCTTTGCGGCGAATGCGCGGGCCATCCCGGCGCCCAGCCCGGAGCTCGCACCGGTGATCAATATCTTCTGCCGAGTCACCCCGACAGACTAAGCGAGGGAATCGCCGTCAGAATGACCGCATGATTCTTTTGCGGAGCGCTACATTCCTGCTCGTGGCCCTGTTCGTCGCGCTCTCCCCTGGGGTCGCCGCCGGTCAACCCGCTTCTGGGCTCTACCGGTTGGTCGACACCGCTGCGCAGCGCCTGGCGACGGCCGACGATGTCGCGGCCGCCAAGTGGATCAACGGCGGGCCGATCACGGACCGGCAGCGCGCCGATGCTGTCCTGGATGCTGTCGCCGCCGACGCCTCCGCGCGCGGCATCGACCAGGGGTATGTGCGCGCGGTCTTCACCAACCAGATCGACGCCACCGAGGGTGTGGAGTACACCCGCTTCGGTCAGTGGAAGTTCGACCCCGCCTCCGCCCCTAACACCGCACCCGACCTGAACGCGACACGTTCGCAGATCGACGAGTTCAACAAGGCCATGGTCGATGAGATTGCGCAGCAGTGGAATTCGCTGCACGCACCGAACTGCACGTTCGAACTCAAACACGCGATCGACGCCGTCGTCAACGCCCGCCAACTCGACCCGCTCTACCGGCACGCGCTGTCGGCGGCCACCCGGTCGTACTGCAAGCTCACTTGAGTAGCCGCGACAGCCGCCGATCGGCGAGCACCTTGCCGCCCGTCTGGCACGTCGGGCAGTACTGAAACGACTTGTCTGCGAACGACACTTCGCGCACGGTGTCGCCGCAGACGGGGCAGGGCAGCCCGGCTCGAGCGTGCACGCGTAGGCCGGACCGCTTCTCACCCTTGAGCGTCGCGGCCTGCTGGCCCACCGAGCGGGTCACCGCATCGGAGAGCACACCGATCATCGCGTCGTGCAGCGCCGACAGCTGCGCGTCGGTCAGCTTGGCCGCCGTCGCGAACGGGGAGATCCGCGCGACGTGCAGAATCTCGTCGCTGTAGGCGTTGCCGATACCCGCGATGACCTTCTGGTCGGTAATCACCGTCTTGATCCGCCCCCTGTTGGCCGCGAGCAACCCGGCGAGGTCGTCGGGCCCCAGCGACAGCGCGTCGGGACCCAGCGTGGCGATGCCGGGAACCTTGACCGGATCGTCGACCACCCACACCGCGAGCCGTTTCTGTGTGCCGGCCTCGGTGAGGTCGAAACCCGCGCCCTCGCCCGGGGGCCCGAGGTGTACACGCAACGCGATTGGCCCCTTGCCCGGCTTCAGCGGCGCCGCCGCCAGCTTGTCCGACCAGCGCAACCACCCCGCGCGCGACAGATGGGTGATCAGGTGCAGATCGCCGACCTTCAGACCGAGGTACTTCCCCCACCGGTCGGCTCCGGTGACGGTCTGACCGTGGAGCGCGGTGATCGGCGGGTCGAAGGTCTTGAGCACCGAGAACGCCGATACGTCGATGCGTCCCACCGTCTGGCCGACGGCGTGGCGGCGCAGGTGGTCGGCGAGTGCTTCGACTTCGGGAAGTTCGGGCATGGTTCCAGTGTGCCGGTCAATCGCGTCGCACGGCACCACCAGTGACCAGCGACAGCAGCCAACTCACGATCGACAGCACGATCGCGGCCCAGATCGCCGTCCACCAGAAGTCGTCGATGTAGAGGCCCCAGTGCGTCGTGTGCTCGGTGATCCACGACGTGATCCACAACATCAACGCGTTGATGACGATGTGGATCAGGCCGAGAGTCAGGATGTAGAGCGGGATGGAGATGATCTGCACGATCGGCTTGATGATCGCGTTGACCAGACCGAAGACCACCGCGACGACGAAGATGATGCCGATTTCCTGCAGTTGCGATTCGGCCCCCACGAACCTGATTCCTGGGACGAGCAGCGTCACCACCCACAGCGCGATGCCGGTCAAAGCGGCCCGCAAGAGGAACGACATCGCATTAGCCTAAACGAGTCGATGAACCGAAGGGGCAGCCGTGGATTTCGTACAACGGACCGTGGATCTGGCACGACGAAACGTCGAGGAGGGCGGTCGCCCGTTCGCGACCGTCATCGCCAGAGACGGTGAGGTGCTGGCCGAGAGCGCCAATCAGGTTGCCCAGACGCATGATCCGACCGCACACGCCGAGATCCTGGCGATCCGGAAGGCGTGCACGAAGCTCGGCACCGAGCACCTGACCGGCGCCACCATCTACGTTCTCGCCCACCCGTGCCCGATGTGTCTGGGCTCGTTGTACTACTGCTCCCCCGACGAAGTCGTCTTTCTGACCACCCGCGACGACTACGCCCGCTACTACGTCGACGATCGAAAGTACTTCGAGCTCAACACCTTCTACGACGAATTCGCCAAGAACTGGGACGAACGGCGGCTGCCGATGCGCTATCAGCCCGACGACGCCGCGATCGAGGTCTACCGGCTGTGGATGCAGCGCAACGACCCCGAGCGCCGGGGCGAGTGAGGGCTTTGACGGGTTGATCCCACGCACCCGGTGCGTGCAATCAACCCGTCAACCGTGTGCGTTCGCCGACCGCAGCAGATAGGTGTCCATGATCCAGCCGTGACGCTGCCGCGCGTCGGCGCGCACCCGGGCGATCTCTTCACCGACGTCACCGACGGTGCCGGCCATCAGCAATTCGTCGGGTGTACCGAGATAGGCGCCCCACCAGATGCGGGTGTCAGGCGGGCACGTCAGAAACGAACAGTCGGCGTCGAGCATCACGACCGCGCTTCCGGTCAGGCCGTGGTCGCGCAGTTGTCTGCCGGTGGTGACCAGCACCGGTTCGCCGACGTCGTTGAGGGGGATGCGATGTCGCGCGGTGAGCGCCTGGATCGCGGTGATGCCCGGGATGACGTCGCAGTCGATGTCGACGTGAATCGCGACGGTGTCCAGGATGCGCAGGGTGCTGTCGTAGAGCGACGGGTCGCCCCACGCGAGGAAGCCGCCAACGCCGTCGGGCGCGAGTTCGTTCTCGATCGCGTCGGCCCACACCCGCGCTCGCGCGGCGTGCCAGTCGGCCACCGCTTGCCGGTACGCCGGCCCGTCAGGGACGTCTCTGACCCGCGGCGGGTCGGACAGTTCGACGAAGCGGTATCCGGGCTCGCGGATGAAGCGTTGGCAGATGTGTCGCCGCAGCGCCACCAGGTCGTCCTTCGCTTCTGCATTTTGTCCTCCTCGCGTGCGGGATCCCTTGTCCATCGCGAAAAACACCTGCGTGTCGTTGAGCGCGGCCACCGCTTGGGCGGTGACGTAGTCGGGGTCGCCCGCGCCGATGCCGATGACGTGAATTCGACGGGTCACGCCCGCGAGTATGCCCTCAGTGTTTGCGCCCGCGGGACAGACGTAGCCGCCTGGCCCGCTTGGCATCCTTCTTCTCGGCAGCCTCTTCCTTGCGGATGTTGTGGTCGTCCTTGGGCGGTAACTGCAACTCGTGCTCGGCGGGCAGACCGGCCTGCAGTTGACGGCCTCGCTCGACCTCGGCGTCCACCTCCGCGCCGAACAGCAGCGCCAGGTTCGTGATCCACAACCACAGAAGGAACACGATGACACCGGCCAACGCGCCGTACGTCTTGTTGTAGCTGCCGAAGTTGGCCACGTAGAGCCCGAACCCCAGCGACGCGAGCAGCCACACGACGATCGCGAGCGCCGCGCCGCCGCTGATCCATCGGAATTTCGGCTGCTGGACGTTGGGTGTGACGTAGTACAGGATCGCGACCGCAAGCACGACAAAGAGCAGGATCAGCGGCCACCGAACCACGTTCCACGCCGTGACCGCCGCATCGCCCAACCCGATCGCATCGCCGAGCGCCTGGGCAACCGGTCCGCTGACCGCGAGCATGAACACCACGGCAGCCGCCATCACCAGACCGATCAGTGTCAGCAGCAGCTGCACCGGTCGCAGCTTCCACACCGGTCGGCCCTCATCGATTTCGTAGATGCGGTTCATCGCGCGACCGAACGCGCCGACGTAACCCGACGCGGTCCACAACGCGCCCACGATGCCCGCCACCAACGCGAATCCGGCCGTCGGCGCGTTGACGAGTTGTTCGATCGTCGGCCGCAGGGTGTCCAACGCCGACGCGGGCGCCACATCCGAGGCGATGTCGAGCAGCGCGTCCACCGTGCGCCTGCCCTGCCCGAACACGCCCAGCAGCGACACCATGACCACCAGCGCGGGAAAGATCGACAGCACTGCGTAGTAGGTCAGCGCCGCGGCCAGGTCCGTGCACTCGTCTTTTTGGAACTCGCGCACCGCCTTGCGCATCGAATACAGCAGGGACGGCCGGGTGAGATCGGTCGGCGACTCGGGTTTGCGGGGATCGTCGGGGTCAGGTGCCTGGGCAGTCCTGTCGTCCTCGTCGGTTCGCATACCACCCGATACCCTCACCCGCCCCCGGCAAACGCAACCGTTACCGCAAGTATGCGGTACCGCCGGTATTGACTTAAGTCTGCGGCCTACTTACCGTGAATCCATGACGACACCGGTCAGCAGCTCCCGCCCGACGCGCGAAAACATCGCAGAACGCCTGCTCAAAGGCTCCGCCAAGAAGTCCTATGCACCGGCCGTGGACATCGACTGGGACGCACCGCTTGACCCCGACAAATTCTTCCTGCCGCCGCACACCGTGACCCTCTACGGCACGCCGCTGTGGGACGCGATGACCCGCGAGCAGCAGATTGAGTTGTCCCGTCAGGAATTGGTCAACATCCTGTCGGCGGGTATCTGGTTCGAGAACATCCTCAACCAGGCACTCCTGCGCGACCTGATGCACCGGGATGTGAGGGCGTCATCGACGCACTACTCGCTGACCGAACTCGGTGACGAGACACGGCATATGGTCATGTTCGGCAAAGTGATCGAGCGGCTCGGCGCCGACCCGGTGCAGCCCCGCCGGTGGCAGCGGGCCGTCATCAACGCACTCCCGCTGCTGTTCCGCGGACCGATCCTGTGGGGTGCCGCACTGGTCGGCGAGGAGATCTTCGACGCGCTGCAGCGCCAGATCCTCGAGAATCCCGAATTGCAGCCAATCGTCCAGCGGCTCATGCGCATCCACGTGACCGAGGAGGCGCGCCACATCCAGTACGCGCGCGACGGGCTGCGTCGCACCAGGCCTCACATGGGCTTCACCCAACGATTCGTGATGAGCAACCTGCACGGCGTCGGAGGACCGTTCTACCGCTACCTGCTGACCATCCCCGCCCCGTACCGGCGCATGGGTCTCGACGCCCGTGCCGCCCGCCGGATGGCATTGGCCAACAACCACCATCGAAGTCGGAAAGAGGCCGGTTTCGCGCCGCTGGCATCGTTCTTCGAAGAGATCGATCTGATGGGGCCGATCGCCCGCCGGATGTGGCGCCGTAGCGGATTTCTGCCTCGATGAGTGATGTGTATGACGGCCTCGCGGCCCTCCGGATGAACGACACCGATCACGGCGTGCGGGTGCGCCTGACCGGTCACCTCGATCCGATCGACGGCCGATACCACTGGCGCGGAATGGTTTTCGATCTGGCATCCGAGATCCGGCTGCCCCAGGCCGTGCGCATCTCGATCGCCGACTGCACCGCAGAGGGCCAGCTGACCGAGGTGACGCCGTGGGGCACGCACTGTGTTGCGGGCGTCGGCGCACCGCCCTACCCGTTGAACGGCTAGGCCGGCGCAACCGTGCCACCATCGCGTCCGCGACGAGCTGGGTCGCTGACCGTTACTCGGGGTTCTCGTTGGTCAACGCCTGGAAGCTCTTCGCCTGGCCGCGCGCCAGCGCCGCGCGCACCACGCCCACGAGCAAGCCCTGTATCGCGGCGGCGATGAACACCTCCCGCGTCGACCGGTTGAGGTCCTCCGGATCCGGCTCTTCGTCGTCCGGGTGCATCCGTTGCCAGATCTCGGTGAAGATCTTGCCGGCGATGAGTCCGCCCGCGACGGCGCTCATCATCGAAAGGGGTTTGTACATAGCTTTGGCCGCACTCACGGCGTCCAGATTCCCGATGCGCCAATACCTAAACCAAGAACTAGAACACGTTCTAGTATTTCCGTGTGCGGTTCACCTATGCCGAAGCGATGACCGATCCGACGTTCTACATTCCACTGGCACAAGCCGCAGAGGCGGCCGGCTACCACGCGATGACGATCGCCGACAGCGTCGCCTACCCGTTCGAGTCGGACTCCAGATACCCCTACACCCCGGACGGCAGCCGCGAATTCCTCGACGGCAAGGCGTTCATCGAGGCGTTCGTGCTCGCAGGCGCGCTGAGCGCGGTCACCAGCACGCTGCGGTTCAACTTCTTCGTCCTCAAGCTCCCCATCCGGCCGCCCGCGCTGGTGGCCAAACAGGCCGGCTCGCTGGCCGCTCTGTTCGGGAACCGTCTCGGCCTGGGCGTCGGCACCAGCCCGTGGCCCGAGGATTACGAGCTGATGGATGTGCCGTTCGCCAGGCGCGGTAAGCGCATGGACGAGTGCATCGAGATCATCAGGGGGCTGACCACCGGCGAGTACTTCGAGTTCCACGGCGAGTTCTACGACATCCCGAAAACGAAGATGACGCCGGCGCCCACCGAACCGATCCCGATCCTCATCGGGGGCCACGCCGACGCCGCGCTCAAGCGGGCCGCACGCAATGACGGCTGGATGCACGGTGGCGGCGACGCCGAGGAGCTGGACCGACTCCTCAAGCAGCTCAAGCAGTTTCGCGAAGAAGAAGGCAGTACCGGGCCGTTCGAGATTCACGTGATCTCCGCCGACGCGTACACGCCCGACGGCATCAAACGACTCGAAGACAAAGGCGTCACCGACGTCATCGTCGGGTTCCGGATGCCCTACATCACCGGACCGGACGCAGAACCGCTAGGCACCAAGATCCGTCACCTGGAGAAGTTCGCCGAGAAGGTCATCGCCAAGCTCTGACTCGATTTGCGCACCGCCGAAGCGGGTAGACGACTCGCAATGCAGGGCGTCGAAGTGTCAACAGCTCCTTACGGTTCGGCAGTCGTCTTGAGGCCTCGCGGCGTGCTGGACGGCAGCACGTATCGCTCGCTGCGCGATCAGATCATCCAGACAGCGCTCGACGAACCGCAGGCAGTCTTGGTCGACATCGCCGGTATCGACGTTCCAGCCGCTTCTGCCTGGGCGGTGTTCAGCAGCGCCCGACGGCACGTCGACCGGTGGCCCGGCGTGCCCGTGGTGCTGCTGTGTGGGGATACTTCGACGCGCGCTGCCATCGATGACGCCGGCGTCACCCGCCACGTACCGGTCTTCGCCTGCGCTGGGTCCGCCATCGACCGACTCAATGCGACCAGCACGCCTCGACTTCGCAGGCGGGCACGCGCCGAGCTGCCCGCCGCGCTACCCAGCCTTCAGCGAGCCAGGGAACTGAGTGCAGAGTGGCTGACGACCTGGGCCCGCACGGAGATGGTCTCGACGGTGAAGGTCGTGGTCACGACGTTGGTCGAAAACGTCCTGCAGCACACCGACAGCGCTCCCGGTCTGCGGGTGGAGTGCAGCGGTCACTCGGTGGCGGTCGCCGTCAACGACACAAGCCGCGCTCCCGCCCTACTCAGGGAAGCGGCCACAGCCACGGGACGACCGTCGGGGTTGCGGATCGTCGCGGCGCTCTGTCGCAGCTGGGGGAACGCGCCGACGACGTCAGGCAAGACGGTGTGGGCGGTGATTGGACCGGAGAACGTGACGCCGTGAACCGCTGCTGTTCAGCGTGATGTGCGGGCTCTGGCCGTACATTTGTCGGTACAGCACCGCGAACCGACCCGTGTGCGCGAACCCCCATCGGGCTGCAATCTCGGTGACGGTGGCGCCTTGCCGTCCTGCCAGAAGTTCCCGGTGCGCGTAGTTCAACCGAGCCCTGCGCAGGTACTGAAGGGGTGTGGTGGCGCGGTGGCGCCTGAACATGTACTGCACCGCCCGGGGTGTGACGTGGACGGCTTCGGCGATATCTGTCAGGCCGATGTCCCTCTGCACATTCGCGTCGATGAACTCGATCGCACGACGAAGCAGAACCGGCTGGTGATCGGTGTGGTTGTGTGAGCACGACCGAGGAACCCGCGCCGAGTTCGGAAACGTCGACAACGTCACCGCGGCCAGCAGGCGCGTGGCGTGGCCGACGACCAACGGTGTCGCCAGCGCGTCATCGGCGAGCACGTTTTCTTTCACGTACACGACCGTGTTCTTCCACAGCCGCGCTGCGGCGGCGCCGACCGGCGTCAAACGGAAGAAGCGGATCGGGCCCTCGACCTCACCGAAAGACATGCCGTTGGCTACGCCGACCACGAGCGAAGGATTCAACACGACCGCGGTCGCCCGCAGATCCTCGGACCGTGCCATAAAGGGCAGATAAGGCTGCGACAGCAGCGCGACGTCATCCTTCGCGGCGCGGCACTCGAAGCCCTCACACGCGCTACTCACCCGCCCACCGGTTGGCCAGACGGCGACGACCTTGTTCGGTGCGTCGGCCCGGGCCTCCAGGTATCCAGCGACATAAATGTCGTCGATCGTCAATGGACCGACGGAGACGCGCGTGTGGCTTAGCAGAACACCTTTGGACGAAGACCAAGATTGGCTAGATAGCTGCAGGCAGACGCCGTAGGCGTCGCCAAGGTACTGGTTCGCGGTTGCGGGATCGGTGATTTCGATATGTGACCGTATGAGCGTGGGCGTGCCGGCGGCATCGGTTGGCGTCATTTTCAAGATCACCTTCAAAGGGTGATGCACGTGAAGGGCTTGTGGCTGTACCCCCGGAACCTTCGACCCTACTCCTCTTTTCGTTTCTCGGATTCTCCGGACGAAAAGCGCCACGCCCTCGGTGCGGCTGCGAGCTCTGTCGCCTTACTCGGCGGATAGGAAAACCTTCCCCACTCGGCAAGAACTCTGACGCTCAGGCGATTACGACATCGAGGCCTCCCCGCGACGATGAACTCGTCCCTCCGAGCCAAGGAAGCCCCATGACCGCGACAGCACCGACCGCAACCACCCGCCCCGACGAAACGGTGCGGCTGCGTCCCGGCGATCTGCCGGTGCGGCCCCGGCCCGTACCCGTCTCTCGCCCCGAGGTGAAGACGACGCGGTTGCGTCCTGTCGCTGCGCCGACGAAGCCGCTGCCGAAGGCCGTCAGCGCCTTCGACGGCAAGACGGTCCGGCTGCGTGCCCTGGAACTGCCGGTCGTCGCCAAGGTCACCAGCACCGTGCGGCAGCGGTACGTGGACCTGAACAAGGTCAAGAAGCCGCCGACCAAGTGGGACATCGCGCGACTCTCGCTGGTGATGCTGCTGGCTTCGATGCCGATCCTGGGCATCTCGGTCGACGTGTTCGGCTTGGTACCTCAGAACGTCACGTCGGTCGTCGTGATCGCGCTGTGCGCCGTGCTGGGAGCGCTGATCGCGTTCGCCCCGCATCGGATGGACATCTTCGTCGGGCGCGGCCTGATCGCAGGCATGGTGGCCTGCATCGTCTACGACGCCGCTCGGCTGTTCGCGGTGCACGTCCTGGGATTGATGGGCGACTTCATCCCCGTGATGGGATCCTTCGTCACCGGGGAGCCCGACACCGCGGGCAGCGCGGCGGTCGGTTATGTGTGGCGCTACATCGGCGATGGTGGCGGCCTGGGCGTGGCGTTCTTCGTCGTCGCGTTCACGTTGGGCATCGACCGGTGGAAGAACGTCTACGCGGTGCTGGCCTCGGTCGCCTTCGCGGTGTTCCCGACGTGGGCCGGGTTGATGGCGACGGTCGCGCTGGCCCCGCGTGGCGAGGAGATGATGTTCCCACTGAACGTCGCGACGGTGACGATCACGCTGGTCGGACACCTGATTTTCGGGCTGGTGCTGGGGTTGGCCTTCCTCAAGGCGCCGCGGGGCCGCGAACACAGCGAATGGCCCTGGCCGCCGCTGTTCGAGTCGGCCCAGGCCAAGCGGGTCATCCGCGCCTACAAGAAGTTCACCAATCGGCCGTAGCGTTCGTCGACCAGGGACCTCCTGTCTGGGCCAGAATTGCCTCGATAGGAGGTCCCATGTCGTCGCACCTGGAAATCTCGAGGCCGTCGGGGCGGGAGTTGGTTGCGCTCAGCGGTGAGCGGGTGACCCTCGGTAAGGCGTCCACCAACGCGGTGGCGCTGGAGCATGACGAAACCGTCTCACGGTTGCACGCCGTTCTGGAGAACCTCGGATTCGCCTGGTCCATAAGGGATCTCGGAAGCCGCAACGGCACCTACCTCAACGGCGAGCGGATCAGCGCCGAACGCGTGCTGCGGTCCGGTGACGAGGTGCGTCTCGGCAAGTCGCGGTTGGTCTTCTGGGAGGTGAGGGACAGCGGGGACGGCAAGCTCGACGAGGAGACGGTGACCGCCCAAGCCGTCGAACCGCCGCCCCGGCTGACCCGCCGCGAACTCGATGTCCTCGTGGTGTTGTGCAGACCCCTGGTCTCCGACGACCCGTTCCCCGAACCCGCGTCGGTGCGCCGGATGGCGGGCGAGCTGTTCGTCACCGAGGCCGCGGTCAAACAGCATCTGCAGAACCTCTACGACAAGTTCGCCATCCCGGCCGAAGGCGATCGCCGGGTCCGGCTGGCCAATGAGGCGCTGCGGCGCGGCGCCGTCACCCTCGCACAACTGCGTGCTACGTGAAGTCGAGGGCCTCGACGGTGGCGACAGGTCCTTCGTGGGTCGGCCGGTCGGCGCCGCCGATGCAGTACAGCGTCGGACCGACGGCGGCCACCACCTGGCCGTGCACCGGAGTCCCGATGGGCGCCGCCGTCGTCCACGTCCCGTTGGCGATGTCGTACATCTCGACCGTCGCCAGCACGCGCGTCGGCTCCTCTCCGCCCACCGCGACGATCCGGCCGTCGATGTAGGCGGCGCCGAAGCTGCCGCGGGCAGTCGGCATGTCCGTCAGCTTCTCCCACTCTCCCGACGACGGATCGAACCGCTCGAAGGCGGCGGTGTTCTCATCAGCGCTCAGTGACCGCCCGCCCACGGCGTAGACATAGCGGTCGTCGGACACCGCGGCCAGATGCTCACGCGCGGTGGGCATGTCGGCGGCCTGAGTCCAGGATTCACCGTCGAACACTTCCGTCGGTACGACGAGCTGTTTGTCGCTCTGCCCGCCGACGACCACCAGCTTGTCGCCGACGACGGCCGCCGCCGCGCCGGCACGGCCGTGCTGCAGAGCGGGAAGTTCGGTCCACTTGCCGTCGCGCAGTGCGAACACCTTGTCCGACGGCTCCCCGATGTTGTCGGTGGCGCCTCCGAGGACGACGACCTCCCCCTTGTAGGTGGCGGCTGTCGCGTGGTGCAGTCCGATCGGCAGCGACGGCGCAGGCTGCCAATCCTCCGTCTGCGCGTCGAAAGTCTCGACGGTGTCGAGGGTCTCGCCCTCGCGGATACCGCCTGCAATCCAGATCTTGTCGTCGAGCACCGTCCACGCCATCATCAACCGCGCCGTCGGAGCGTCCGGGAGCGCCCGCCACTGCGCTGCCGGTTGCGGTTGGCGTGCAGGAAGTTTCAGCGTCTCCGCCGACGAGGTGATCTTGCCGTCGCCGGCGCCCGTCGAGCCGCCGATCGCGTACACGCGACTGCCCACCGCGGCCACCGCCATACCGTGGCGCGCGGTGCCCATGTCGGGCAGACCGGACCAGGTCGTCGTCGACAGATCGAACGCGCGCACGCTCTTGAGCGCTTGCCCTCCGGACATGCCGCCCACCACGACCAATCGGTCGTCGGTGGCCGCGATGCCGAAATCGCTTCGCGCTTCGGGGAGTTCGGGCAGGGCCGTCCAGGTGTCGGCGGCGGGGTCGTACGCTTCGACGGTCGCCACGTCCGCGCTTCCCGTGGTGCCTCCGATCGCGTACACCAGCTTGTCGTCGGAGGCCGCGCTCAACATCTGACGCGGGGTCCGGATGGGCGCGCCGAGCTTCCAGGAGGTGCCGTCAAAGACCTCCGTCGTGTTCAGCAGCTTGCCCGCGGCGTCCACTCCGCCGGTGACGACGATCCTGTCACCGACCACGGCGGCGGCCGCGGCGGCCCGCGGTTGTAGCAGCGGCGGCAGTTCCGTCCAGCGACTGTTGACGACGCGCCACACCCGATCGGTCGCGATTTTCGCGTCGGCCCCTTCCGCGCGCCATCCGCCGAGCACCACCGGGTTCTCCCGCCATGTCACCGCCATCGCGCGCTGCACGGGGACGGGCAGGTCCTCACCACTTTTCCAGCTGTCGATCGCGGGGTCGTAGCCCTCGTGCCTGCCGCTGACGCGGCCATCGGCGCCGAGGCCGCCGAAGACCCAGATAGTGCCGTCAGCCTGGGTGGCGGCCACCGCGTCGCGGGCGACGCGCGCGTCGGCGATCGGCCGCCAGGCCGGTTGTGCCTCGGCGGCCTGCGGTGCGGGAGCAGCGGTTTGGTCGCCACCGGAGTCGCGCGTCCAGGCGATCACGAAGACTCCGCTGACCACCAGCAGCAGTACCCCCGCGATCGCACCCGAGACGATCAGGACCCGTTTACGGTTCCGCCGTCTCGGCGAAGCGGCCTCCGCTGACTCGGGCCGCAGACCCGGCGGCGGCTGCCAGGGGAGACTTGTCTGACTGATGGACGCGGTGTGGGCGAACATCCCCGGCTCGGGCAAGGGCCCGGCGGGTTCGCCGGACCGGGCGGGCCGCCGCGGCGGGGGCAGCGGCTCGGGTTGCGCGGATACGGACGGCTCGACGAGCTCGGAGATCGGCACCGCCTGCGTGCCTTCCGGCTGCTCCGGTGGGGCGCTCGGCTCGCCGAGCGCCATCACGTCGGCCGTCAGCCCGTTGTTCCGCTGCGCCAACTGCAGTTCATGACCGAAGTCCGCAGCAGAGGCGTAGCGGTCGGCGGGCTCGCGGGCCATCGCCTTCTCCACCACGGCACACACATCGGCGGGGATGCCCTGGGGGCGCAGGTCCGGTATGGGCGTCGAAGTGATGCGCAGGTAATGCGCGATGAGATCCTCGTCGTTCTTGCGCTCGTGCGGCGGCTTGCCCGCGATCAGCGCGTAGATCGAGGCTCCGAGCGAGTAGACGTCGGCCTCGACGGTCGGCGGGTTGCCCTCGAGAACCTCTGGGGCGGTGTAGGACAGCGTGCCGGTGAAGAAGCCGGTGACCGTCTTGTACCCGCCGGCGATGCGGGCGGTCCCGAAGTCGCTCAGCTGTGGTTCGCCGTAATCGTTGAAGAGCACGTTGGCGGGTTTGATGTCGCGGTGCAGGGTTCCGGTACGGTGCGCGGTTTCCAGTGCGCCGCAGAGCTTCACGCCGATGCGCAGGGCCTCGGGCCAGGCGATGCGGCCCTCGCGCCGCAACCGCTCCGCGAGCGATCCCTCGCGGTGGTACGGCATCACGATGAACGGCCGGTTGCTCTCGGTCACGCCGACCTGCAGGATGTTCACGATGTTCGGGTGCCCGGAGAGCGCACCCATGGCGTAGCCCTCGCGCAGGAAGCGTTCCCGGTCGTCGTCGTCGAGATCGGACGCGAGCACCTTGATCGCGACGCTCCGCGCCAGTGACTGTTGATAGCAGCGGTAGACGACGCCGCCGCCACCCCGGCCGATCTCGACCGCGTCGGTGAATCCGGCGGCCGCTAACTCATTCGCCATTCCAGAAGCCATGTGCCACCGCCCTCCGGTGAACTGCAGATCGTTCGCTCTCAACGTACCGAGCAAGCTCGCGCTGGACGCGCGATTCCACAGTTCCGGAGGACGTCCATACTGCGGGGTACGGGCGGCAAACACCGCGCGGATTGCGGTGGGTGAACTACGTCGCGCGGCGTCGCTCCGCGGCCGGGGCGAAGGCCATACTCGAGCGGTGACATCAGCCGCCGTCAGGATCGACGAGATCGAGGTCGCCGATCCGGCGGACGCATGGCGTCGGGCCGGTTTCACGATCGACGACGAGATGGTCTGCCGGGTCGGCGGCGTCCGCATCCGGCTTGTCGGCCCCGAGCGCGGTCGCGGCATCGTCGGGTGGTCGTTGTGCGGCCTGCCCCCGGACGCCGTGCGCTCCGACGTCGACGGCATCCCGACGTCGAGGTCCAGCGCCGCCGGTGCGACGCCCGCTGAGCACCCGAACGGCGTGGCCGCCATCGACCACGTCGTGCTGCTGTCACCCGATCTCGATCGGACCGTTCAGGCGCTCACCGCGATCGGCGTGGCCCCGCGACGAGAACGCGACGGTGAACTGGGCGGCCGGTCGATCCGCCAGATCTTCTTCCGGTTCGGCGAGGTGATCGTCGAGGTCGTCGGCTCACCGGGCACCACAAGCGAAGCGCCGTCGACGCTGTGGGGGATCACCTACGTCGTCGCCGACATCGACGCGACCGCGGCGTTCTTCGGGGAGCGCACGGGGCCGGTCAAGGACGCGGTACAGCCTGGGCGCCGGATCACCACGCTGCGCCATCAGGCGTTCGGGATGTCGGTCCGGACGGCGTTGATCTCGCCGTCCGCGCGTCGCTGAGTCGACGTCTCGGCCTCGACGCTTATCCTCGTCGGGTGAGCCAGGACCCGGTCGTCATACACACCGACGGCGGCTGCAGGCCCAATCCGGGTCCCGGCGGTTGGGGCGCGGTGCTGCGTCAGCATTCGCACGTGCGGGAGATGTACGGCGGCGAGGCGCAGACGAGCAACAACCGGATGGAGCTCACCGCGCCGATCATGGCGCTGGAGGCGTTGACGCGGCCCGTCGTGGTGCACCTGTACACCGACAGCACCTATGTCCGTAACGGCATCACCAAGTGGGTGCTCGGCTGGGAGCGCAACGGCTGGATGACCGCCGCGAAACAGCCGGTGAAGAACGTCGACCTCTGGACGAGGCTGCAATTGGCTTGCGCGTCACACCAAGTCGAGTGGTTCTGGGTGAAGGGCCATTCAGGGGTCGCCGACAATGAGTTGGCCGACCAGTTGGCGACGCGGGGAATGCAGGAAGCGCATCTGGCCGCGCACTGACACGCTGCTCGAGCTGTCGCCGCACCATATACCCCCGGGGGGTACTTGCACCTTTACATGGATCGCGCTACCGTTCGGTCATCCCCCTACCCCCGGGGGGTATATGAGGGAGGTCCGACATGAGCGCAACCACCCACTGGCACCTGCGAGGTGACTGGTTCGATGTGTGCAGCTGCAAGCTGCCCTGCCCGTGCAGCTTCGCACAGGCGCCGACGCATGGCGAGTGCCTGTTTACCCTCGTCTGGCACGTGCGCGAGGGCCACTTCGGCGATGTTGACCTCGCAGGCTTGAACGTCGTCTCGCTCGGGGAGTTCACGGGCAACATGTGGATCGGAGAACCGGACGCCAAGATGCGCCTGATGTTCTACATCGACGATCAGGCCGACGACGCCCAACGCGAAGCCCTCGAGCGCATCTTCACGGGGAAGGAAGGCGGCTGGCCTGCCGAGTTTGCCTCTCTCATCGAGGATCTACGCGGAATCGATTACGCGCCAATCATCTTCGACATCGCCGACGACCTCGCGCACTGGCGTGCCGAGATCCCCGGAAGGGTCGACGTGCGCATTGCCGCGCTGACCGGCCCCACGTCCGATCCGAACCGGCGCGTCACCACGACAAATGCCCCGGGTGCCGAGGTCGGACCCGGACAGGTCGCGACGTGGGGCGTCGTACAGAAGGACGAGGCAGTCGGGTTCGACTGGTCGCATGAGTACCGCGGCGGGTCGAGCAAACACTTCCCCTTCGACTGGCGGCCGAACGACAACGGCCACTCCTCCGCGCGGGGTGTACCGACGTGCGATTGCCACGCCTGACCAGGTGGGTTACTCCCAGGTGACCTCGCCGGGCTCCTTGTCGGGTCGCAAGCCACGCCAACTCGGTTGACGCAGACGGTTATCCGAGGTGCGTTCGCTGTAGCGGACCTCGCCGACGAGTTCGGGCCGCACGAACGTCACACCCTTGGCGTCCTGGCGCGGCAGCCGTTCGTTGAACGGGCTCTCGTCGGTCTCCAGCGGTTTGAGGGTCTTTTTGAGTTCGGCGAGCGCCTTGTCCGTGAAACCGGTTCCGACGCGGCCCACGAATTCCAGGCCCCCGTCGGCCGGGATCCCGAGCATCAGCGAGCCGATCCCGCTCGAACGTCCGCCGTCCCCCTGTCGCCAACCGGCGATCACGACTTCCTGTGTGTTCCAGACCTTGTCCTTGATCCACGACGACGACCGCCGCCCCGGCTGGTAGGTCGAGTCACGCTTCTTCGCGACCACGCCCTCCCACCGCTTCTTGCGGGCGTACTCCATCGCCGCGGGGCCGTCGCCGGGCAACGGATCCGGGACGATCAGGCCGCCGCCCTCGGCCAGCGCCTCGAGTATCTTGCGACGGTCGGAGTACTTGGCGCGCAACAGGGAGCGGCCGTCGAGGTAGAGGATGTCGAACGCCCAGAACTCCACGCGGGTCGACCGTGCACGGTTCTGCATCTCGGAGAAGCTCGGCACGCCGGACTCGTCGAGCGCGACCGCCTCACCGTCGAGGATCACGTGGTGATCGGCGAGATCGGCTGCCACCGCCTCGAATTGGGGGAACTCGGCGGTGACGTCTCGGCCACGTCGGGAGCGCACCGTGAGCCTGCCGCGATCCGCGTCGATGATCACGCGGTAGCCGTCCCACTTACCCTCGAACGCCCACTGGCTCGCCTTGAGCTTGGCGACCGAGCCTTCCGTTGACAGCATCGGCGCGAGGTCACCTGCTTGCGGGCGCTTCTGGTCCTTCATGCGGTGTGCGAGCCAGTTCTTGCCGTCGGTCTGGATCAGCGCATAGCGGCCGTCGATCTTCTTGCCGCGCAGGTTGATGATGACCTCGCCGCCCTCCGCGGTGCTGTCGGGTGATACGTCGTTGAACTTCTCGGCCTCATAAGTGCCGGTGTCCCAGATGATCATCTTGCCGCCGCCGTACTCGCCCTTGGGGATCTCGCCGTGGAAGGTGAGGTACTCCAACGGGTGGTCCTCGGTGTGGACGGCGAGGTGGTTGACCGACGGGGTGTCGGGCAGGTTCTTCGGAACCGCCCAGCTCACCAGCACGCCGTCGCGTTCGAGCCTCAGGTCGTAGTGCAGCCGTCGGGCGTGGTGTTCCTGGATGACGAACTTGTCGTTGTTCCCCGTCTTCGGCGGCTTGTTCGGCACCGGCTCAGGGGTTTTGGACGCGTCGCGCATGCTGCGGTAGGTGGTCAGCCGGTCCGGTACCGGTACCGCCTCGTCGAGCGGTGCGAGCAGGTCGCCCATCTCCTGCACCCGGTCGAGCACCTCGTCGAAGTTGAGGTGCCGCAACTTCGGATCCTCGATCTCGTCCCAGGTGCGTGGTGCGGCGACTGTCGGATGTTCGCGTCCGCGAAGCGAATACGGCGCGATCGTGGTCTTGGCGCCGTTGTTCTGGCTCCAGTCGACGAAAACCTTGCCGGTGCGCACGCTCTTGGTCATCGTCGCGGTCACGCGTTTGGGCATCGTCTTCTCGAGCTGTTGTGCGACCCGCCGCGCGAGAACCGATGCACCCTGCGAACTGATCGGTTCCTCGAGCGGGACGTACAGGTGCACCCCCTTGCTACCGCTGGTGAGCGGGAAGGTGGTCAACCCGATGTCGGTGATGAGGTCGCGCACCTCATGGGCGACCTCGCAGAGCTGGCGGAAGGACACCCCCTCGCCGGGGTCGAGGTCGAAGACGATGCGGGTCGCGGGGCCGGGCGTCGGTTGCCCGTCGTCCTTGCTGACGAACCGCCACTGCGGGACGTGCACTTCGAGCGCGGCCTGCTGCGCGATCCAGGCCAGACCTTCGGCGGTGTCGATCAGCGGATAGGTCGTCGTCCCCGAGCGATGCGTGACCGACGCGCGGTCCAACCAGTCCGGCGCCGACGAGGCGAGTTGCTTCTCGAAGAACGACGGCTCCTCGACACCGTTGGGCCAGCGCTTGCGGGTCACGGCGCGGCCCGCGATATGCGGGATCATCGCCTCGGCGATGCCGACGTAATAGTCGAACACCTCCGCTTTGGTGGTGCCCGTCGCCGGGTACAGCACCTTGTCCGGGTTGGTCAGCTTCACCCGGCCGAATCGATCCACAGTGTGAACGTATACCCGCTGCTACGTTGGATCCGTGGCGAGAATCTTCGCGGCGGTGCTGGTCGCGGTGGCTGCCCTGCTGGCGGCACCGCACGCCGCCGCGGATCCGCAGGATCTCGTCCCCTACTGCTCGGGTGACCAGACGCCGATGGACGACAACTGCCGCCCGCCGGCGCACCAGGAGTTCACCCACTCGCCCAGTGGCCTCGACCCGAATCTGCCCAGCGGCCTTGACCCGGGGAACGCGGCGGTCGTCGACTAGCGGCTAGGTCCGAGTACCACGGCTGCTAACGCCGCCGATTTCTGCGTCAGGGCTGCGATTTCGCGTTATCCACAGCCCTGCCGCAGAAATGGACGACGGGGTACGCGTTCTGTCGGCCGTCCCGTCCACGATCCGGTCATGTGGCAACCGTTTCTGGGCAGCGAGGCGATCAGCGATGGCCGACTCACGCGAGGGCAACTGCGCTGGAACCACTCCGCCGTCCTGCCGCGGGTCTACCGCCCAAACGACGCTGAACGCAATATCCACTCCAATGCCGTTGCGGCATGGTTGTGGACCGGTCGTAGAGGCGTGATCGCGGGGCGGGCCGCGGCAGCGTTCCACGGCGCAAAGTGGGTGGATGCGTCGACCCCGATCGAGGTGATCACCGCCCACACCCGCCCGCGCGAAGGCGTCATCGTCCGCGAAGAACGCTTGGCACCCGACGAGATCACCTACTTCGGGGAGATTTCCGTGGCGACCCCCGCTCGGACCGCGTGGGATCTAGCTCGCCACCTTCCGCGCGACAAGGCCGTCGCGCATCTGGACGCCCTGGCCGCCGCCACGGGGGTGTCCGCCGATGATGCCTTGGCGCTGAGCGATCGATATCGGGGCGCACGCGGAGTTCGTCGTGCCCGGACGGCGCTCTGCTTGATGGACGCAGGCGCGCAATCGCCCGAGGAGACCCGCCTTCGTCTGTTGCTCATCGACGCCGGATTGCCCACCCCGCGGACGCAGATCAGGCTCAGCGACGGGTACCAGGAGGCGTTTCTCGACATGGGGTACGACGAGCCGATGGTCGGTCTGGACTACGACGGAGTTCACCACAGCGAGAACCGACGGCAATACGTGTACGACGTGGGTCGTGCCGTGTTCGTCGATCGCCAAGGCTGGTCGACATCCATGTGCTCAAGGAACACAGCCGGCGATACATCTTGCATCGCGTCTTCGACGCGTTCACCCGCCGCGGTTGGACCCCGCCGAAATCTGCAAGAGGGTCGCGGTGAGGCGAAAATCGCAACCCTGGTGCAGAATTCGGCAGCGCTGAAAGGCGAAATCAGTCGATGCGTTCGCCGGTCTCCGGGTGGAACAGGTGCACGGACCCTTCCGGATGTCTGCGCAGCCGCACCGTCTCGGCGAGTTTGGGCGCCGTGCGCGGATTGCAGCGTGCGACCAGCTCGACTCCCGAACCCGCGTGCGTGTAGAGGTAGGCCTCGCTGCCGAGGTCCTCGACCAGGTCGACGACGACCTCCACCCCGCCGGTGTCGGTGAGCTCGAGTTGTTCGGGCCGGATGCCGAGCGTGACCTCCGAGAGGCCCGCGTCGCTCAACTTCGAAAGTCGCTCGCGTTCGAGCGGAAGCGTCGTGTCGCCGATGCGGACACCGTCGGCCGCGATCGGCAGCGTCACCAGATTCATGGCGGGTGAGCCGATGAAACCGGCGACGAACGCGTTGGCCGGCCTGTCGTAGAGTTCGTTCGGGGCGGCGAACTGCTGCAGTTTGCCGAACCGCAGGACCGCGACCCTGTCCCCCATCGTCATCGCCTCGATCTGGTCGTGGGTGACGTAGACCGTCGTGGTGCCGAGCCGTCGCTGCAGCGCGGCGATCTGGGTGCGGGTCTGCACGCGCAGCTTCGCGTCGAGGTTCGACAGCGGCTCGTCCATGCAGAACACCTGCGGCTCGCGCACGATGGCGCGGCCCATCGCCACACGCTGCCGCTGCCCACCGGACAGCTTGGCGGGCTTGCGGTCGAGGAACTCCGTGAGGTCCAGGATCTTGGCCGCCTCCTCGACCTTCTTTCGCCGCTCGTCGCGCGAAACCCCGCGCAGTTTCAGCGCGAAACCCATGTTCTCGGCGACGGTCTTGTTCGGGTACAGCGCGTAGTTCTGAAACACCATCGCGATGTCGCGATCCTTGGACGGCACACCGGTCATGTCGCGGCCGCCGATCTCGATCGCGCCCTCGTCGATGTCCTCCAGCCCGGCCAGCATGCGCAGGGCGGTGCTCTTGCCCGACCCGGACGGCCCGACCAGCACGACGAATTCGCCGTCGGAGATGTCGAGGTTGAGCGAATCGACCGCGAGCTTGTCCGAGCCTTCGTAGACGCAGGAGGCGTTGCGGTAAGTGATTGTTGCCATTGGTATCTCCGTGTCTCTCGTGATCGGGTCCGTACGGGTTACTTGATCGCGCCGAACGACAGTCCGCGCACCAGCTTGTTCTGGGCGATCCATCCGCACAGGATCACCGGCAGCGCGGCCATCGTCGCGGCCGCCGACAACACGGCCCAGTACTGACCCTCTCCGGCGATGAAGCCGACGAGGTACACGGGCATGGTCTGGGCGTTCACCGCGGTGAGGTTCACCGCGAAGAAGAACTCGTTCCAGGCGAAGATCACGCAGATCAACGCCGTCGCAGCGATACCCGGCGACACCAGGGGCAGGATCACCTCGCGCACCGACCGCCACAGGCTGGCGCCGTCCAGGCTGGCCGCCTCCAACAGTTCGCCGGGCACCTCGAGGAAGAACGACCGCATCATCCACACCGCGATCGGCAGGTTCATCGCCGTGTAGAGCACGATCAGCGCCCAGATGTTGTCCAGCAGCCCGATATTGGACACGATCACATACAGCGGCAGGATCACTGCGACGACGGGCAGCATCTTGGTGCTCATGAAGAAGAACAGCGCATCCTGGGTCTTGCGGACCGGCCGCAGCGACAACGCGAATGCGGCGGGGACTCCAAGCGCGAGCACGAGCAGCGTCGAAATCCCGGTCGCGAACAGCGAATTCAGCATCGCGGGCCCGATGCCCTGGTCGAAGACGGCAGAATACTGATCCAGCGTCGGGGAGAAGAACAGCTTCGGCGGGCTGGTGGCGGCGTCGGCCTCCTGCTTGAACGACGTCAACACCATCCAGAGGACCGGAAAGAAGAATCCGATCCCGACCAGCCACGCCACCAGCCCCCAGGGACTGAACGTGCGGGACTTCTTCTTTCTCTTCGCCACGGGTTGCGGTGTGGCTGCGGTTTTCTCGACGGTGGTAGTCATGTCAGGCCGTCTCTTCCTTCCCGGTGAACGACTTGAAGATCAATCGCAGCGCGAAGCTGGCGATGATGATTGTGAAGACGACCACCACCACTCCCATGGCCGCCGCCTGGCCGATGTCGAAGCCGAGGAACGCGCGCTGATAGATGTAGAACGGCAGGTTCGCGCTCGCGATGCCCGGCCCGCCCTGCGTCATCATGTAGATGGCATCGAACGTGTTGACCAGGAAGATCGCCCCGAGGACGACTCCCAACTCGATGAATCGCCGAAGGTGGGGAAGCGTCAACTCCCGGAAGAGCTGAAAGGCGTTCGCACCGTCGACTCGGCCGGCCTCCAGGATGTCGCGCGGCATCGACTGGAGACCGGCGAGGATCAGCAGCATCATGAACGGCGTCCACTGCCAGATCAGCATCACCATCACCATCGCCAGCGGAAACTGCCCGATCCAGTCCATCCGCTCGATCCCGACCAGCGACAGCAGCCAGTTCAGGATGCCGTTGTTCGGGTCGAGGATCGTCGTCTTCCAGATCAGCGCGGCTGCAACGGGTGTGACGAGGAACGGCGTGATCAGCAACGTCCGCACGATCCCACGGCCCAGGAACGCTCGGTCGAGCAGCAATGCCAGGAGCAGCCCGAAGAACGCGGAGATCAGCACCACCCCGACGATCAACACCACCGTGTTGAGCGCGACGGTCCAGAACTGACTGTCCTTGGCCACCGTGACGTAGTTCTGCAACCCGATGAACTCACGTGATCCCGGGCGAACCAGGTTCCACGACAGCGTCGAGTAGTAGAGGGTGAACAGGAACGGAACCTGCGTCACGACGATCATGAAGATCAGCGCCGGCAACAGCGGGCCCCGCCTGCGCCAAGCTTCGGCGCGGCTCACCCCGGTTTCCTTCGCCTCCCGGATCCTGCGAACCCGTTCTGCCACCGCCGTTTCGCTGGCGCCGGCCGTGGTATCGGCGGTTACGGTCATCACTTCTCCTGATATGTCTTGCCGACGACCTCGGCATACTGCTGCGCTTGGTCGAGCGCCTCGTTGACCGTCTTCTGACCGGCGATCGCGGCGCTGATCTGTTGGCTGACCCTGGTGCCCAGATCCTGGAACTCAGGTATCGCGACGAACTGGATTCCGGTGTACGGAACCGGTTGCACGGTAGGCTTGTTCGGGTTGGCGTTCTGGATCGAACGCAATGTCAACGGTCCGTAGGATCGCGAGATCTTCTCGTACTCCGGCAGTTCGGTGTAGGTGGATGTCCGGCTGCCCGGTGGGACCCTCGCCCAGCCGAGCTTCTCCCCCACCAGTTTCATGTAGTCCTTGCTCGTCATCCATGAGATGAACTTCCATGCGCCGTCGGGGTTCTTCGCCGACTTCGGGATCCCCAGCGCCCAGGTGTAGAGCCACCCGGAGTTCGGCTTCTCGGCGATGGGCGCGGGCAGATATCCGATCTTGCCGACCAGTTCCGGGTATTCCTGCGGATCTTCGAGGACCGACACCGCCGACGTGGCGTCGTACCACATGGCGGTCTGGCCCTGGCCGAACAGGTTCGCGCACTCCTGGAAACCGGTGGAGGCGGCGCCCAGTTCTCCGGAGCGCTTGACCAGGTCGACGTAGAAGTTGACCGCCTTGCGCACCTCGGGGCTGTTGAGCTGTGCGTTCCACTGCTCGTCGAACCACCGCCCGCCGAACGTGTTGATCACGGTGTTCAGCGGCGCGAGCACCTCACCCCATCCCGGCTTTCCGCGAAGGCAGATTCCCGCGCGGTCACCGGACTTCAGGGTGTCGGCCCACTGCGCGACCTGCTGCCAGGTCGGCTGGTAGTTCGGTGACTGGTCGACCTCGATCTCGGCTTGTTCGAAAAGGTCTTTGCGGTACATCAGAAACGACGACTCACCGTAGAACGGGACGGCGTACATGTCGCCGTCATACGAAAGCGACTCGCGCAGCGATGAGATGAAGTCCTCCTCGTCGTACCCCGGTGTCTGCGAGGCGTGTTCGGAGAGGTTCTGCAGCCAGCCGTCCTTCGCCCACTGCGGGGTCTCGAAGTTGCTGATCATCACGACGTCGAACTCGCTTCCGCCCATCGCGGTCGACATGGTGATCTTGGCGCGGGCCTGGTTCTCCGAGAGCGTGACGAACTTCAGCTTCGTGCCGGGGTTGGCCGCCTCGAACTCCGACGACAGATCCCTGGCGTCGGTCATCTGCGAGTTCGACACCATGGCGATGGTGACCTGGTTGTCCGAGGCGCCCAGGCTGCCCGCTCCCGAACATCCGGACGCCAGTACGACCCCGGACGCCGCGGCCACCGCCGCGAACCGCTTCATCATTGTCGGTCTCACCTGCGTCATCTCCTCACTGCGCCAACAACCAACGCGCACAATCGATGTCACACACCAACAGCCGGGCCAACCCGCCCCGCAGGACGGCCAGAGTGGCGTCGTACTTCGCGGCGCCGCTGGAGATCAGCAGCGTCTTCTCGCAGTTGCGGATGTCCTCGAGCGGCACGGACACCGCGCGCTGCTGGAGTTCGGTGTCGACGGGGACGCCGGCCGCGTCGAAGAACCGGCCGCCGATCTCACCCACCGCGCCGAGCAACTCCAACTCGTCGAGCATGCGGGTGTCGAGGAAGCTGCCCTCGAACAGCGTGGTCGACGTCGAGACGGCGCCGACGCCGAAGAGCATCATGTCCGCGTGCCGTCCCGCCTCCAACGCGCGGGAGATCACCGAATCGCTGCGCATCGACGCCACCGTCGACGGGTCGGCATACAGGGGTGCGGGCAGTCGTAACGTGCTCGCGCGCAACGTTTCCCCGCAGCGGCTCAAGATGAACTCGGTACCGGTCTGATACGCCGCGGTCGACATGGCGCCGTCGAGCTGCACCACCGCGCGGCAGCTCGCCACCCCGGGAACCAACGCGTTGGCCACCGCGACCTGCTCAGGCCCCCAGGTGAACCCGAGGACGTCGTCGGGTGTGAGACGCCGCATCAGCAGCGCTGCCGCAGCCCGGCCAACGCTGGCGTATGCGACGGGCCGACCGGGTGCGCCGATGTCGACGCCGTGGCCGGCGACCACCACCTCCGTCAGCCCGTAGCGCCGCTCGAGTTCTCGCTCCTCCTCGGCGTGCAGGTCCTCACTCAGCCCGACGGGCACGGCGATCTCGATGCGCACCAGACCCCGGGCCTTTGCGCGGGCGATCAATCGACCCGCCGTCGGGCGCGAGACACCCAAGCGGGTGGCGATCTCGGCCTGGGTCAATCCGTCGAGGTAGTACATCGTCGCCGCACGCAGGGCCAGGCGGACGTCCTGCGTCGGCACCGCAGCCCCGGCGAGGTCACCGGTCGACGTTGGAGCGGTCACCGCCCTGCCCTCCTCGGACTGTGAGCATCTGCTCAGGGGTGCGATTAGATGCTCATCACGTTAACATGGTGATGTGACGCACACAACACTCTCGCCGGACAGCCGGATGCGGGCGGCCGTGCTCGTCGAACCCGGGCGGATCGAAATGCAGGAGCGCCCTGTGCCCCGGCCAGACCCCGGTGACGTGCTGATACGGGTCTCGTCGGTGGGAGTCTGCGGATCGGACACGCACTATTACCGGCACGGGCGCGTGGGCGGATTCGTCGTCGAGGCGCCGTTGATCCTCGGCCACGAGGCCGCGGGCACGATCGTCGACGTCGGCGACAACGTCGACCCGTCGCGCATCGGCGAACGGGTGTCGATCGAACCGCAGCGCCCCGACCCCGACAGCGACGAAACCCGCCGCGGGCACTACAACCTGTGCCCGCACATGAGGTTCTTCGCCACCCCGCCCGTCGACGGGGCGCTCTGTGAGTACGTGACCATCGGCGCGGAGTTCGCCCACCGCGTGCCGGACTCGATCTCCGATGAAGCGGCGGCGTTGTGCGAGCCGCTCTCCGTCGGCATCGCCGCCGTCCGCAAGGCCGGTGTCGACGGACGGTCGCGGGTGTTGGTCACCGGCGCGGGCCCGATCGGCATCGTGGTGATCCAACTCGCGCGGGCCTACGGCGCGACGGACATCATCGTCAGCGATCCCGACGAGGCCCGTCGGCAACGGGCGATCTCGTTCGGGGCCACGGAAGTTCTGGATCCGACGACCCAGCCGATAGGTGATTTCGGGGTGGACGGATACATCGACGCCTCGGGCGCGCCGACGGCCGTGGCCGATGGCATTCGCGCGGTGCGACCCGCCGGCCGGGTGGTGTTGGTCGGCTCGGGTGCGGAGTCGATGGAGCTGCCGACGCAGGTGATCCAGAACCGTGAGCTGGTGTTGACGGGCGTCTTCCGCTACGCCAACACCTGGCCGACGGCGATCGCGCTCGTCGAGTCCGGCCAGGTCGATCTCGACGCGATGGTGACCGCCCGCTTCTCCTTGGAGCGCACCGCCGAGGCCCTCGACTCCGACCGCACGCCGGGCAGCGTGAAGTCGGTGGTGACGGTGTCATGAAACTCGACAACTCCACGCTCGCACAGCTTTCCACCGACAAGCCGACCTACGATGGATCCCAGATATCGGTCGGCATAGTGCATTTCGGAGTCGGCGGCTTTCACCGGGCACATCAAGCAATGTACGTCGACCGACTCCTGGAGAAGGGGCTGGCCAAGGAGTGGGGCATCGCCGGCGTCGGCGTGATGCCTGCCGACCGCAGGATGGCCGACGTGATGGCCGCCCAGGACGGCCTGTACACCCTGCTGCTGGAGAAGCCCGACGGTACCCGCGAGGCGCGGGTGATCGGTTCGATCGTCGACTATCGCTACGCGCCCGACGACCCGGAGTCGGTGATCGAACTGTTGGCCGCGCCGAGCACGCGGATCGTCTCGCTGACCATCACCGAGGGCGGCTACAACATCGACAACCTCGGTGACGGCGTGAACGTCTTCGGCCTGGTGGCCGAGGCGCTGGCGCGCAGGCGCGACCGCGGCATCACCTCCCCGACGATCGTGTCGTGCGACAACATCGAGGGCAACGGCGACGTCGCCCGCCACGCGTTCACCACCTACGCCGAGCGGGTGCATCCCGGCCTCGGCGAGTGGATCGGCGCGCACACCACGTTCCCCAACTCGATGGTGGACCGCATCACACCGGTCACCACACCCGACGTGATCGACGTCGTGGCAACCGAATTCGGTATCGATGACCAATGGCCGGTGGTGGCCGAACCCTTCACGGCGTGGGTGCTCGAGGACGACTTCGCCGACGGGCGACCACCGTTGGAAGACGTGGACGTGCTGATGGTCGACGACGTCACCCCGTACGAGCTGATGAAGCTGCGTCTGCTCAACGCCGGCCACCAAAGCCTCTGCTATTTCGGGTATCTCGCCGGTTACCGGTTGGTGCACGACGCCGCAGGCGACCCGCTGTTCGCTGACTTTTTGTTGGCGTACATGGACGACGAGGCCACACCGACGCTCAAACCCGTGCCCGGCATCGATCTCCCCGACTACAAGCGCACGCTGATCGAGCGGTTCGCCAACCCAGGCGTCAAGGACACCATCGCCCGGCTGTGTTACGGCTCATCGGACCGCATTCCGAAGTGGCTGCTGCCCGTCGTCCGCGAGAACCTCCGAACGGGCGCGCCGATCCGGTTGTCGGCCGCGACGGTCGCCAGTTGGGCGCGCTACGCCGAAGGGGTCGACGAGCAGGGGCAGCCGATCGACGTGCAGGACCAACTCGCCGACGTCCTGGTGCCGCTGGCAGAGGCTCAGCGCGACAATCCGACCGCATTCATCGAAAACACCGACCTCTTCGGCGATCTCGCCTCCGACCAGCGATTTGTCGACGCATACGTCTGGGCGCTGAACTCGCTGCACCGCGACGGCGCGAGGGCAACGCTGGAAGCGTTGATCCACGGGAACGAACCATGAACACGAACCGTGCGCTGGTGATCGGCGAGGCGTTGATCGACATCGTCGAGCGTGGCGGCGAGATCGCCGGTGAACACGTCGGCGGCAGTCCACTCAACGTGGCGGTCGGGCTGGGCCGGCTGGGCCGCGGCGTCGACTTCCTGACACACATCGGCGACGACGAACGCGGACGGCGCATCGTCGACCATGCCGAAACATCCGGAGTGCAACTCGTCTCGGGAAGTACGGACGCGGCGAGGACGCCGACCGCGTTGGCCACGCTCGACGAGCAGGGTTCGGCGCAGTACGAGTTCGACATCGAATGGCAACTGACCGGAACGCCCGAGGTGGGTCCCCCGCTGGTGGTGCACACCGGTTCGATCGCGGCGGTGCTCGAGCCCGGCTGCCGTGCCACCGCCGCACTGGTCGAGACGTATCACCCGTCAGCCACCGTGACGTTTGATCCGAATGTGCGGCCCGCGCTGATCGAGGACGCCGATGCCGCGCGCACCCGCATCGACCGGCTCATCGAGCGCTGCGACGTGGTGAAGGCCAGCGACGAGGACTTGCGGTGGCTCGACCCGGGCCGCGCCCCCGAGCAGATCGCGGAGACGTGGTTGTCGCTGGGCCCGTCGATCGTCGCGGTGACGGTGGGCGCGCAGGGGTCGTTCGCGCTGTGCGCGCAGGGCCTGGTGCGAGTGCCGGCGTTCGAGGTCGACGTCGTCGACACCGTGGGCGCCGGCGATGCGTACATGAGCGGTCTGATCGACGCGCTGTGGACGTTGGGGCTGCTGGGCGCTCAGCGGCGGCGTGACCTGGCGCGAATCAGTGCGGCCGACCTGACGCGTGTCCTGCGCACGGCCGCGATGTCGTCGGCGCTGACGGTCGCCCACGCCGGCGCCGACCTGCCCGATCGCGGTAGCCGCGATGCGGCGCTGGAATCAGCCATACTGGGTTGATGCGTTCCATATGGAAGGGTTCGATCGCGTTCGGCCTGGTGAACGTGCCGGTCAAGGTCTACAGCGCGCAGCAGGACCACGACGTGAAGTTCCACCAGGTGCACGCGAAGGACAACGGGCGCATCCGATACAAACGTGTCTGCGAGATCGACGGTGAAGAAGTCGAGTATCGCGACATCGCCCGGGCGTACGAATCCGACGATGGCCAGACGGTGATCATCACCGACGAGGACATCGCCACGCTGCCCGAGGAACGCAGCCGCGAGATCGAGGTGCTGGAATTCGTTCCCGCCTCCGACATCGATCCGATGATGTATGACCGCAGCTACTTCCTCGAGCCCGAGGGCAAGTCGTCGAAGTCGTATGTGCTGTTGACCAAGACGCTCAAGGAGACCGACCGGGTCGCGATCGTGCACTTCGCGTTGCGCAACAAGACGCGACTCGCGGCGCTTCGGGTTCAGGACTTCAGTAAGCGCGACGTCATGGTGATCCAGACGCTGTTGTGGCCCGACGAGATCCGCGATCCCGACTTCCCGGTGCTGGACAAGGAAGTCGACATCAAACCGGCCGAGCTGAAGATGGCCACCCAGGTCGTCGACTCGATGACCGACGACTTCAACCCCGACCGCTACCACGACGAGTACCAGGAGCAGCTGCGTGAGTTGATCCAGGCCAAACTCGAAGGCGGCGAAGCATTCACCACCGAGGAGCAGCCGCAGGAACTCGACGAGACCGAGGATGTCTCCGATCTGCTGGCCAAACTCGAAGCCAGCGTGAAGGCGCGACGCGAAGGCCGCAGCGGGTCAAAGGGTTCCGACGACGACAAGCCGGCCAAGAAGGCGCCCGCGAAGAAGAGTGCCGCCAAGAAGACCGCGGCGAAGAAGACGCCCGCCAAGAAGGCCGCGAAGAAGTCGACGGCCAAGAAGTCGACGGCGAAGAAGTCCGCCGCGAAGAAGTAGCCGCCCGCCAGGACTCGGGGCGTCGTAGAACTACTGTTCGCGAGACGTACACCAGGGCCGTGCTATCCAGTCCAAGCACCACCCTGGTGTACGTCTCGCGGCAATTAGAACGTGTTTCAGAAAGCCCTCACGCGCATCGTCGTGTCCTGTTACGGTTCGCCCGGCGAGGGAAGGATTCGGAAACGTGATTCTTGACAGATTCCGGCTCGACGATCAGGTCGCGGTGGTCACAGGCGCCGGTCGCGGCCTGGGCGCCGCGATGGCGCTGGCATTCGCCGAAGCCGGTGCAGACGTGGTGATCGCGTCACGCACACAGTCGCAACTCGAGGAAGTCGCCGAGCAGATCAAGGGCGTGGGCCGCAGGGCGCACGTCGTGGTCGCCGACCTGGCCCACCCCGCCGACACCGCCACGTTGGCCGGTGCCGCGATCGAGGCGTTCGGAAAACTAGACATCGTCGTCAACAACGTCGGCGGCACCATGCCCAACGCGCTACTGAACACCTCCACCAAGGACCTGCGCGACGCGTTCACCTTCAACGTGACCACCGCGCACGCCCTCACCACCGCGGCGGTTCCGCTGATGCTCGAGCACTCCGGCGGCGGCAGCATCATCAACATCACCTCCACGATGGGCCGGCTTGCCGGCCGGGGTTTTGCGGCCTACGGAACGGCCAAGGCCGCACTCGCTCACTACACCCGCCTGGCCGCGCTCGACCTGTGCCCGCGGATCCGGGTCAACGCGATCGCGCCGGGGTCGATCCTCACATCGGCGCTCGACATCGTGGCCTCCAACGACGACCTCCGTAAGCCCATGGAGCAAGCAACTCCGATGCGCCGACTCGGCGATCCGCAGGACATCGCCGCCGCCGCGGTGTACCTGGCCTCGCCCGCTGGCAGCTACCTGACCGGTAAGACGCTGGAGGTCGACGGCGGTTTGACGGTGCCCAATCTCGACATGCCCATTCCGGACCTGTGAGAGGACCTCCATGACGATCAAAGTGGCCGCGGTCGGCACCGGCAACGTCGGCAGGCACGCGCTGACCCAGCTCATCAACGATCCGCAGTACGAGCTCACCGCTGTCTGGGTGTCGTCGGAAACCAAGGCCGGCAAGGACGCGAGTGAGCTTGCCGGACAGCAGGTTTCGACCGGCATCACCGCCACGAGGGACCTCGATGCGGTGCTGGCGACCCGACCCGACTGCGTGGTGTACACCGCGATGGCCGACAACCGGCTGCCCGAGGCGCTCGAGGACTACCGTCGCATTCTGGCCGCGGGCGTCAACGTCGTCGGCAGCAGCGCGGTCTTCCTGCAGTACCCGTGGGAGGTGCTGCCCGACGAACTCGTCAAGCCGATCGAGGAAGCCACCCAGACGGGCGGATCGAGTGTCTTCGTCAACGGCATCGACCCCGGCTTCGCCAACGACCTGCTACCGCTCGCGCTCGCCGGAACCTGTCAGAGCATCGAGCAGATTCGGTGCATGGAGATCATCAACTACGACACCTACGACAGCGCCACGGTGATGTTCGACGTGATGGGATTCGGCAAGCCGCTCGACGAGATCCCGATGCTGTTGCAGCCCGGCGTCCTGAGCTTGGCCTGGGGATCGGTGGTGAGACAGCTGGCCGCGGGGCTCGGCATCGAACTCGACAAGGTGTCCGAAACCTATGTGCGCGAACCGGCTCCCGAGGATTTCGACATCGCAGCGGGCCACATCACCAAGGGCACCGCGGCGGCGCTGCGCTTCGAGGTCCAGGGCATCAAGGACGGCAAGGTCGCCGTCGTGCTCGAACACGTCACCCGGTTGCGCGATGACCTGCACCCGGACTGGCCGCAGCCCGCTCAGGAGGGTGGCTCGTACCGCATCGAGATCACCGGCGAACCGTCGTACACCATCGACCTCTGCCTGAGCAGCCCGAACGGTGACCACAACCACGCCGGACTCGTCGCGACAGCCGCCCGGGTCGTCAACGCGATCCCCGCGGTCGTGGCCGCGCCGCCGGGCATCCGCACCACACTCGACTTGCCGCTGATCACCGGAAAAGGGTTGTACGCTGTGCGTTGAAGCCGGGGGTCGATCAGAATCGAGGACGTGCCTATGCGGACCACCCTTCGTTATCTCGCACCGCTGATCGCTGCCGGCGGCATCGCCGCGGCACTCGCGGCGGCCTCGCCTGCCGCCGCCGAACCGGCCCCAAACCCCACCCTGCCGCAGTGCGTCGACACCGGCGGTGCCCAGGCCATCGGCGGGTCCACCACCGAATGCGCGTCGCCGGGCAACGTTTCGATCGACGCCACGCCCGCTCAGCAGGAGTACGTCGGCCCATGGGGAAGCATGTGGGAGGGCGACGGCTTCTTCTTCCCGTGACCGTTCGGGATTGACGCTCAACGTTATTCGCAGCGCTCGCCGTATGTGCGGCCGCTGACCAGAAGTGCCCCTGGCCGAGGAGGCCAACCATGAAGTCCCGATTTCGTTATCTCACAGCGACTCTCGCGGTCGGCGTCATCGGCGCGTTAGCACCCGTCGCCGGCGCCGCGCCCCAGTGCACCAACATCGCCCCCAACACCACGCAGTGCCAGACCAACGGAAGTTCACAGATCGTCACGTCACCGTCGGTGCAGACCAGCCCCTATTGGGGTTGGCCGTGGGGCGGCGGCCTCATCATCGGGCTCGGCGGCGGGCACAAATAACCCCACCCACCACCGACGGCCGTGGTTTCGGCTACCCTAACTTTTCTATTCGCAACCCCGGATAGAAAGAGGGTGGGGTGGCCCACAGCACCGAGGTGAAGGCGCGCCCGAGCTGGCTGCTGCTCGGACCGGCGTTCGTGGCGGCCATCGCCTACGTCGACCCCGGCAACGTCGCCGCCAACGTCAGCGCCGGCGCCCAGTTCGGTTTCCTGCTGATCTGGGTGATCGTGGCGGCAAACGCGATGGCCTGCATCGTGCAGTACCTCTCGGCCAAGCTCGGCTTGGTGACCGGCATGTCGCTGCCGGAGGCGGTCGGTAACCGCATGCGCCGCCGCACCCGGCTGACCTACTGGATGCAGGCCGAATTGGTCGCGATGGCAACCGATCTCGCCGAGGTCGTCGGTGGCGCGATCGCGCTGTACCTGCTGTTCGACCTACCGCTGCTGACCGGCGGCATCATCACCGGCGTCGTCTCGATGGTGTTACTGATGGTCAAGGACCGCCACGGCCAGAACTCGTTCGAACGCGTCATCACCGGACTGCTGGCCGTCATCGCGGTCGGCTTCCTTGCCAGCCTGTTCGTCGCTCCCCCACCGCTCGACGAGGCGGCGACGGGGTTGGTGCCGAAGTTCGCCGGCACCGAGAGCGTGCTGATCGCCGCGGCGATGCTGGGCGCGACCGTGATGCCGCACGCGGTGTACCTGCATTCGGGCCTGGCCCGGGACCGCCACGGCCATCCCGACCCCGGGCCGATGCGGCGGATGCTGCTGCGGGTCACGCGCTGGGACGTCGGCATCGCGATGGTGATCGCCGGCGCGGTCAACCTGTCGATGGTGTTGGTCGCCGCGACGAACCTGCGGGGTCAGGAAAACACCGACTCGATCGAGGGTGCGCACGCCGCGGTCGGCGAGACCCTGGGGCCGACGATCGCGCTGTTGTTCGCGATCGGCCTGCTCGCCTCGGGGTTGGCGTCGTCGTCGGTCGGCGCGTACGCCGGCGCGATGATCATGCAGGGCCTGCTGCACCGCTCCATTCCGCTGGTGCTGCGCCGCCTCATCACGCTGCTGCCCGCACTCGCGGTGTTGGCGATCGGCCTGGATCCCAGCCGTGCGCTGGTGTTGTCGCAGGTGGTGCTGTCCTTCGGGATACCGTTTGCGCTGATTCCGCTCGTGCGGCTGACCAGCGACCGCGCCCTGATGGGCGCCGACGTCAACCATCGGGTGACGACGGCTATCGGGTGGGTCATCGCGGGCCTGATTACTCTTTTGAACGTGATGTTGATCTATCTGACGCTGACGGGTTGATGCACACCTACTTCGCCTACGGCTCGAACCTCAACGTCCACCAGATGGCGTTGCGGTGCCCCGACGCGGCGCACCCCCGGCCGGCGATGCTGTCCGACCACGACTGGCTGATCAACGAGCGCGGCGTCGCCACGGTCGAACCGTTCCACGGCTCCGAAGTGCACGGTGTGCTGTGGCAGCTCAACGACCGCGATCTGGCGGTGCTCGACAGCGCCGAAGGCGTTCCGGTGCGTTACCGCCGCGACCGGCTCACCGTGCACACCAACGAGGGGCCCGCCGAGGCGTGGGTGTACATCGACCACCGCGTCGAACCTGGTCCGCCACGACCGGGCTACCTCGAGCGCATCATCGACGGCGCCCTGCACCACGGCCTGCCATCCCGCTGGGTCGACTTCCTCAAGCGGTGGGATCCGGCGCATTGGTCCGGTCGCTCCGACCGATCCGATATCCCTGCCCCAGAGTCGCTTTCGGAACTCCTGGCGCAGCCGGGCATCGTCGAGGAGCGGATCTTGCGGTCCCGCTTCGGTTTTCTGGCCATCCACGGCGGCGGCCTCGAACAGATGACCGACGTGATCGCCGAACGCGCCGCCGACGCCGCGGGCGCCTCGCTGTACACGGTGCGCCACCCCGACCACTATCCGCACCATCTGCCCTCGGCGCTGTACCGGGCGCAGGAGTCCGAACGTCTCGCGGAGTTCCTCGAGCACGTCGAGGTCGCGGTGTCACTGCACGGGTACGGCCGCGTCGGTCGCAGCACTCAGTTGCTCGCGGGCGGGCGCAACCGCGCACTAGCCGAGCACCTCGCCGAACACGTCGAAGTGCCTGGCTACCAAGTCATCACCGACCTCGACGCGATCCCGCGCGAACTGCGCGGGCTGCACCACGACAACCCCGTCAACCGCGTCCGCGCAGGCGGCGCGCAACTCGAGCTCACACCGCGGGTGCGCGGCATCAGCCCGCGCAGCCAACTACCCGGCGACGACGGGCTCACACCGGCGACCTCCGCGTTGATCCAAGGGCTCGTCGCCACCGCGCATTCCTGGGAACTACGCTCGGCCTAGTGCGTATCGCGACCATCGCGGCCCTGCTTCTCCTTGTGCTGACCGCCGCACCGGTTCATGCCCAGCCCGCCGCCGTCGACGCGACCCTCGAGCGTGCCGTCGCGGAGGAAGGACTCGCCGGCGGGATCGTCGTGATCCGCGATGGGCCACACCTCACCCGGTACTCCGCCGGGTACTCCGACCTCGACACCGAAGCCGGATTCGCACCGAACACCCGGTTGCGTGTCGGTAGCATCACGAAAACCTTTGTGGCCGCGACGATTCTGCAGCTGGTGGCCGAGGGCAGGGTCGGGCTCGACACATCGATCGAGACGTACCTGCCCGGCCGCATCCGGGGCGAGAACATCGATGCCACGGCGATCACCGTGCGCCAGCTGTTGCGCCACCAGAGCGGCCTGCCGGAATACTTCGACGACCTGACCGAGATCCCGGATGAGCCCGTGAGCGGCGATCAACTGCTCGACAGGGCGCTGGCTCGGCCCGCGCAGTTCGCCCCCGGCGCGACGATGAAGTACACCAACACCAACTACATCGTCGCCGGCCTGCTGATCGAGAGGGTGACCGGGAGACCGGCGGCCGACGAGATCACCGCGCGAATCATCGCGCCACTGGGGCTGTTCGACACGTACTCCCCCGCGCCGGGCGAGAACGGGCTGCGGGTGCCGTTCGCCCACGGCTACGAAGTGGTCGACGGCAGACGCACCGACGTCACCGACTTCAACGCCTCCGCGGCGTGGACCGCGGGCGGCCTGGTATCGACCGACGAGGACACGACGGCGTTCATCACCGCGCTGCTCGACGGGCGGGTGGTGCCGCGGCCTCAGCTCGACGAGATGATGCGGACCGTTCCCATGCCGGATACCGAGGGACTTCTCGAGTACGGATTGGGCCTCGGGCGCGTGTCATTGCCGTGCGGGGTGAACGCGTGGGGCCACGGCGGCGACATCGCGGGGTATCACAGTTTCGCGGTCAAGACCTTCGACGGGCCTGCCATCTCGGTGACGCTGACGCAGTCGCCGGAGTCGACGGCGCCCGCCGAGGATCCGCGCGGAGATGTCCTGACGGCGCTCTATTGTCCCGCCTGACCTGAGCACCCATCCGTCGCGCGTGCGGCTCCGAATACCTCCATGTGGATGGTTCCTACCTGTACCGCACCCGGACGGCGCACCTGCGTCGTGCGCCGGTGTATCACCATTTCGAGCATCACGGTTACAGCTGGCTGGTCGACGTCGACCGGCTTCCGCGGGTCCCATGGTGGCTGCGGCCCTTCGCGCGCTTCGACGCCCGCGACCACCTCCACGGCGCCCCGGGTGACTCGCTGCGCCAGCGCATCGACGCGTTCCTGTGGGACCGCGGTGTCGACCTGGGCGGCGGGCGGGTCACCGCGCTGCTGCAGGCGCGGGTGGCCGGCTACGCGTTCAACCCGGTGACGCTGTACTGGTGCCATGACACGGCGGGCGTCGTGCGCCACATCGTCATGGAGATGCACAACCACCGCGGTGAACGGCATGCGTATCTGCTGCCGCCGAGCCCGGACGGGACGTCGATGGCGCCGAAGAGGCTGCGGGTGTCGCCGTTCAACGGCACCGACGGTCACTACCTGGTGCGCGCGCCGCACCCTGGCGACGAGGTGAACGTGACCGTATCGCTGCACCGCGGCAACGGCCCGGCGTTCATCGCCACGGTGCGTGGCGCACGCAGGCGCGCGGGTGTCGCCGAGGTGCTGCTGATGCAGGCGAAGGCCCCGCTGGCGCCGTTGATGACGGCGCTGGAGTACCGGCTCCAGCACCTCACGCTGTGGCTGCGGCGTGTCCCACTGGTGCGCGGCGCCGAAGCGGTCGGCGAAACTGTCGCTCCGACAGCGGCTTTCGTCGGCAACACGGCCAGATCGCGATATTCATGACGGTGCCCACGCGGGTGGCTAGGCTACCGCTGGTGACCACGGACCTCGACGAGCTGCTTCGCCAGGTTGCCGAGGAGAACGTCGAGGCCTTCGCCACCTTCTACGACCGCACCCGTGCGCGGGTGTTCGGCCTGGTGACCCGGGTACTGCGCGATCCGGGGTACAGCGAGGAGACCACGCAGGACATCTACCTGCAGGTGTGGCGCACCGCGGGAACCTACGACCCTTCGGCGGGTTCCCCGCTCGCGTGGCTGATGACCCTCGCGCACCGCCGCGCGGTCGACCGGGTGCGGTCCGAACAGGCCGCGACACAGCGGGAGGACCGCTACGGCGCGGCCACCGTCGAACTGCCCTCCGATCACGTCGCCGACTCGGTGATCATGCGCGACGAGCGCCGCCAGGTGGCCAACTGCCTGGGATCGCTGACGGATGTACAGCGGGAGTGCATCCAGCTGGCCTACTACGACGGGCTGACCTACGCCCAGGTCTCCGAACGGTTGTCGGCGAACCTCGCCACCATCAAATCGCGGATGCGCGACGGCCTCCGCGGTCTCCGCAAGTGCTTGGGGATGGCATGACCGAGCCCATGGATAGCGACCTCGGCGCACTCGCGGCGCCCTACGCCCTGAACGCGATCTCGGATTCCGAACGCGAGGAAGTCGACCGCCGCGTCGCGGCCGCGCCCCCCGCCGTCGCGCAGGCCTTCGCCGACGAAGTGCGCAATGTCCGAGAGGCCATGGCGGTCGTGTCGGCCGCCACCGCCGCCGAACCGCCTTCGCATCTGCGCGAGCGCCTGCTGGCCGAGATCGGCGGCGGACGAGCGGAACCGGTACGCCAGTTGCGGCCGCGTCCGACGCGTTGGCAGAAGACCGCGCTGGCCGCTGCCGCTGTGGTCGTGGTCGGCGCGGGCGCCCTGGGCATCGGTTTGGCGCTGCGACCGGCCGACAAACCCTCGACCGCCGAGCAGGTGTTCGCCGCGCCCGACGTGCGCACCGTCTCGGGGGAGATTCCGGGCGGCGGCACCGCGACGGTGGTGTTCTCGCGCGAGAAGGATGCCGGGGTGCTGGTGATGAACAACGTCACCCCGCCGCAACCCGGCACCGTCTACCAGATGTGGCTGGTCGACGCGGAGGGTCCGCATCCCGCGGGCACCATGGACCCGCAGTCGGTGGCGCCGTCGACGACGGCCGTGCTGCCCGACCTCGGCGACTCGAGCACTCTGGCCTTCACCATCGAACCGCCCGGCGGTTCGGCGGAGCCGACCGGCGCGCCGTTCGCCGAGCTACCTCTGGCCTAGATATCTGCATCGATTTCTGCGAGACGGTCGTGATTTCCGCGGAAGCACAGCCCTGGTGCAGATTTCGGCGTACCCCAGGCCGGTCCGCCTACGCTCCCGCCAGCGTCGCCTCGGCCGCCTCGGCCACGACGTCGCCCACGTCCCGGCGGCGCTGCCACGCCCGCCGCTGCCGGATGGCGCCGTTGCCCTGGTCGGTGACGCGGCGCAACTCGTCGAACACCAGGTCGTAGTCGCCCACGGCTTCGAGCGCGGGCCGTACGTGCTCGACGAGCCGGTCCAGCAGCTCTCGTGCGGGCACCCGCTGATGGCTTTCCAGCAGGTCGACCGCATCGCCGTCGAGGCCGTCGCGCGCGGACTTCCAGTACGCGGCCTTGAGCGCATGCGCGGCGAGCGGCGGTGTCGGCTCGCCGCGCCGCTCGTCCTCCAACGCCGTCATCACCGCGGCCCGGGTCAACGCGGCCAGCAGGACGGTCTCGGCCGCCGTCGCGGGCACGTCGGCGACGCGCACTTCGATCGTCGGGAAGTTCTTCGACGGCCGCACATCCCAATAGACCATGCCGTCGTCGCGCATCGCGCCCGCCTGTTGCATCATCTGCACGACGGCGTCGTACTCGTCGACGGAGTCGAAGTGCGGCGGCGGGCCCGCGCTGGGCCACCGCGCCCACAGCACACTGCGCCAGCTGGCGTAGCCGGTGTCGGAGTTGCGGTAGATCGCGGAGTTCGCGCTCAGCGCCAGCAGGCTGGGCAACCAGGGCCGCAGCCGGTTGCTGACCCGGATCGCGGCTTCGCGGCTGGGCACCGCCACGTGCACGTGGCAGCCGCAGATGCCCTGCTCGTGCGCGATCATCCCGAACTTCTCGCCGATCTCCCGGTACCGCGGAGTGTCGGTGATCGGGAACTCCTGCGGAAGTGTGGGCGGCAGCCCGACCGCCAGCAGTTGCGCCCCGGCCGCGTCCGCGGCCTCGGCGGAGAGTCGGCGCAGCCGCAGCAGCTGGTCGCGTAGTTCGCGGGAAGAGGCGACCACCTCGCTGGTGGTTTCGACCTGGCAGGTGGTCAGTTCGAGTTGCAGCTTCACACCGCGCTTTAACGCCTCGCGGGCGACGACCTCGTTGAGCGCGACAGGTTCCCCGCTCGCGGGGTCAACGAGCAGGAACTCTTCTTCGACGCCGATCGTGGGATGCGTGGCCATGGGTCAACTCGTTGCCGAAATATTGATCCGGCCCGTCGGATGATTCACGACGGGCCGGATCGGGGCAATAAATCCTTCAGGTCCGGGGACTCCGATGATTCGAAGTCGGCGGCAGATGTATTGCCCGAAGCTTCTGCGCGCCAAACATCCTTTGTCGACCTGCGACCCTCCTACGATCGATCCGTGATGAAACCCTTCCGGTTCGGCGTCGGTCTGCAGGCCGCGCGCCGTCAGAAGTCGGTGCAGGACTGGGCGCGCCGCGCCGAGGACATGGGCTACGACATCGTCCACGTCGCCGACCACCTCTACACGACCGCGCCGTTCCCGATGATGACGGCGATGGCGATGGCGACCGAACGGCTCCGCGTGGGCACGTTCGTGCTCAATGCCGGCTTCTACCGGCCCGCGCTGCTCGCGCGGGAGGTGACCACGCTGCGGGACCTCAGCGGCGGGCGGTTCGACCTCGGGCTCGGCGCCGGCTATGTCAAGGAGGAGTTCGAACAGGCCGAGCTGCCTTATCCCACAGCCGGTCAGAGAGTGGACTGGCTGCGCCACGTCACCGAGCACATGAACGAGCACGCGCCCGATGTGCCGATCCTCATCGCGGGCAACGGCGACAAGCTGCTGACGCTGGCCGCTCAGCGCGCCGACATCATCGGGCTGACCGGCGGCGCCCCGATCACCGCGACGTCCGATCCGCTCGCCGACCGCATCGCGTTCCTGCGCCAAGCGGCCGGTGACCGGTTCGACGACCTCGAGCTCAACATCGCCGTCACCGCCATGCCGACCGACGATTCCGGCAGGCCCGACCTGTCGATCACGAGCCGGTTCCTCCCCCACTTGTCAGAAGAGGAACTGCTGGCTACCCCCGCGGTGTTGTCGGGGTCGACGAGCGAGATCGCCGACACGCTGCGCGGCTACCGCGAGACGTACGGCATCAGCTACATCACCGTCCAGCAGCTGCACGCCGAGCCGTTCGCGAAGGTGATCGCCGAGCTTTAAGAGTTTCGCGCTTGTGCGACAACGGATTCAACCGACCGCACCACGAGATCCGACCATTCCGGTTCGCGCACCGCGTCGTGGTATTCGTAGAGCTTCCACGGGCTGACGGTGTGGATCTCACCGCGGGCGTTCTTGAAGTAGGAATGCTCGATCGACGGGTGCGACCAGACCGTCATCTTGATCGCCTCCTGCGACCGGCGACGCCAGTCGTCGGTGGCGTCGGCCTTCGGCTCGATCGAGTGCAGCCCGTCGGCCAGGGCGCGCAGACACTGGCCGATGTAGCGCATCTGCAATTCGGAGTTGAAGATGAGGCTGCCGCCGTGTGCCAGATGCGTGCCGGGGCCGTAGGTGAGGAAGAAGTTCGGGAAGCCCGGAACCATGATCCCTCGGTACGCGTACGGCCGGTCGCCCCAGACGTCGCGCAGGTCGATCGGATTGCCGTCGCCGTCGCGGCCGGTGATCCGCAGCGGCCACAGCACCTCGGTCGCGCGAAAACCGGTGGCGTACACGATGATATCGGCGTGCCGTTCCTGGCCGTCGGCGGTCACCACACCCGTCGGCGTGATCCGCTCGATCGGCGTGCGGATCAAGTCGACGTTGTGCCGGCGAAGGGTTCGCAACCAGGTGCCGTCATCCTGCAGCGTGCGCTTACCCGTCGCCGGGTAGTCGGGCAGAACCTTGGCGAGCAGCTCTTCGTCCCCCTCGACCTGGGTGGTGATCCAGTCGGTGAACATCATCCGCGCGGCGGCGTTCATGTCGCTGACCGCGTAATCGCCTTGCTCGTAGGCGGGATCCACACGTGCGGCGTCCAAGCCCTTGTCGGCGCCCGGCCACAGCAGCAGGAACCGGTACCAGCGGCTGTAGAACGGCAGGTGTTCCATCGCCCAGCGGGTGCCGTCGCCAACTTCGTTGTGGTACATCGGGTTCGGGAACATCCACTGGGCGGTGCGCTGGTAGACGGCGAGATGCTCGACCCGGTCGGCGATCGCGGGCGCGATCTGGAAACCGCTCGCGCCCGCGCCGATCAGCGCGACACGGCGGCCGGTGACATCGACGCCGTGGTTCCACGCGGCGGAGTGAAAGGCCGGTCCGGCGAACGTGTCAGCCCCTTCGATATCGGGGATCTGAGGCCGGTTGAGTTGGCCGACCGCGCTGATGATCGCACGCACGGAGATTCTGGAAACCCGGCCGTTCTTCGCGCGCACGGCGACCGACCAGGTCCCCGAGTCGTCATCCCATTCGGCCGAAACCATCTCGGTCTCCCACCGCACGTGCTCGCCGATGCCGTGTTTGTCCATCACGTCGACGAAGTACTGACGCAGCTCGGGCTGCTCGGCGAAATAGTGGCTCCACTTGTTGCTGGGTTCGAAGCTGTAGCAGTAGAAGTGGTTGGCCACGTCGACGCGGGCGCCCGGATAGCTGTTCTCCCACCAGGTTCCGCCGGGGCCTGCGTTCTTCTCCACCACCGTGAACGGCAGACCGGCCTGCTTGAGCCGGATGGCGGCGAGCAGCCCGGACTCGCCGCAGCCGATGACGAGCACGGGAAGCGTTGCCGCCGCGTCTGGATCGATGGGCTCGGGCTTGCGGGGGTCGACGCCGTCGAGGTCGAGTTCCTCGGTCAGCAGCGGCAAATACTCCTCGCCGACGGGTTCGCATGCGGCCCAATCCATCATCTGCTTGACGACGGACGCGTCCAGCGGTGCGGGTTCGGGGCAGCCGCGGTCACGGTAGGCCGTGATCACCTCCAGCGCCTCGGCCCTGGCCCGAGCCTTGTCCTCTTCGGACATGAAGCCCTGCACCTCGTTGAGGAACAACCCGGCCTGGGCGTAGTCGCGGATGAAGCGGGTGTCGCCAGTGATGTGCACGAGGCTGAGTAACAGCGTCGGGACGCTGACGTCCTCGAGCGCCCGCTGGATTTCGTCGGTGGGCGTTGTGAACGGCGTGCCGGCGTAGCGACTGCGCACGACATCTCCTCCTGACCGCGACGGCCGCATCCAATTACGGAACTTAAAGTAGCGTAATCGACGGGGGCCTCCGGCAGTGACGTTTGATTCGCAGCGGCCGGCCAGCCGGTAAGCTCCCAGCGGTCCGCCCTCGTAGCTCAGGGGATAGAGCACGGCTCTCCTAAAGCCGGTGTCGCAGGTTCGAATCCTGCCGGGGGCACCACGTGTTTTCGCAGCTCAGACGGCGTTTTAGACCTCAGGTCAGCGGGGCGCACCACGTCAGACTGGTTCCGCCGTGCGGGGCACCCTCGACGGAGAACTGGCCTCCGACCTCCTCGGCGCGGGCGCGGAGGTTGGCCAACCCGCTCGGTGTCACGTCGGCGGCGATGCCACACCCGTTGTCGACGACCTCGATACACAGGTCGTCCCCGACGGTCACGCCGATCTGCAACGTACTGGCGTTCGCGTGCCGCACGGCGTTGCTGACCGCCTCGCGCACCACCGCTTCCGCGTGCTCGGCCAGTTTGTCGCTGACGACCGACAGCGGACCCGAGAATCTCGTTGTGGTGCGCATATCCGGATCGGCGAACTGATCGATCGCCTCGTCGAGCCGCTGCCTCAGCGTGACGCCCGGCTGCGCATGGTGCAGGTCGAAGATCGCGGTGCGGATCTCCTGGATGACCTCTTGAAGGTCGTCGACGCATCCGATGAGCCGCTCCTGCACCTCCGGCGTGCGCGCCCGTGGGATCGTCCCCTGCAATGCCAGGCCGACAGCGAACAGGCGCTGGATGACGTGATCGTGCAGGTCGCGGGCGATGCGATCGCGATCGGTCAGGACATCGAGCTCTCGCATCCGGCGCTGGGTGCTGGCCAACTGCCACGCCAGCGCCGCCTGGTCGGCGAAAGCCGCCATCATGTCCATGTTCTCGTCGGTGAACGGCGACGCGCCGACCGGTCGAAGCGCAACCAGCACACCGGCGACGGCGTCGCCCGCGCGTAGCGGTAGCAACAGTGCGGGACCCGTCTGGCCCCCATCCACGCCGAGCCCGAGTCCGTCGAACCGCATCGGCGTACGTTGCGTGAACGCCTGGCCGATCGGGCTGTCGGCGACGGGAACCGCGTCCACACCCAATGCGGGAACGTCGCCCGCGGTGGCGGCGACGACGAGTTCGGTCGCCTCCGAGGGCAGCACGTCGCGGTCGGTCGGAACGAACACGGCGGTCAGGCCGGCCCCGCTGAGCTGACGTGACTTGTCGGCGACCTGCCGGAACACCTTCACCGGTTCGGTTCCCGACAGGAGCTCGGTGCCGATGTCGCGGGTGGCCTCGATCCACGACTGCCGGTGCTTGGCTTGTTGGTAGAGCCGCGCGTTATCGATCGCGATGCCCGCGGCCGCCGCGAGCGCCTGGACGAGAACCTCGTCGTCCTCGCTGAACGGCTGACCACCGGCCTTCTCGGTCAGATAGAGGTTGCCGAACACCTCGTCGCGGATTCGGACCGGTACGCCGAGGAAGGTGACCATCGGCGGATGGTTCGGTGGAAACCCAACGGACGCAGCGTGATACGCGATGTTGTCGACCCTGATCGGCTTCGGGTCGTCGAGGAGCAGGCCGAGGACGCCCCTGCCCTCCGGCAGGTGGCCGATCGCTCGGGCCGCCGCGTCGTCGATTCCGTCGTAGACGAACTCGACGAGTTCGTGGCCTCGACCGCGAACGCCCAACGCCCCGTACTGCGCATCGACCAGATCGATGGCCGTTCGCACGATGGTGCGAAGGGTTTCGTCGAGTTCGAGGCCGGACGTGACGACGAGCATCGCCTCGAGCAGTCCGTCGAACCGGTCCCGGCCCTCGACGATCTCTTCGATGCGATCCTGGACCTCGGACAGCAGCTCACGAAGCCGCAACTGCGACAACGTGTCCCGAAGCGATCGCATACTCGCGTCGGCGCCAGACTGAGCCTTGTCGGTCACTGCCCTGCCGTTCCGCTCCTCTTATCGACGACCGACGTCGTCGTGGCCGATGCTACGCGCTCCCGACATGCCGCTGCGCGAGGTCGACGGGTGCAGCTGGACCGGCGACAGCGCACGCCGCATGGCAGGTTCCGAACTACGCAACCGGCTGAAGTCGCCGCTCAGATACCGCTGCGCGTTTCGATGACGCGCTGCGCGACCTCCGCGAGTTTGACGTTGCTGTCCTGGGAGAGCTGTTTGAGCATCTCGAACGCACGCACCTCGTCCACGCCGTATCGCTCCATGATGATGCCCTTGGCCTGGCCGATGCGATCCCTGGTGGCCATCGCCGACTTCAGCTGTTCGCCTTCCCGACTGGCGAGGAGCGCTGCGGCGGCGTGCGCGGCCAGAACTGTGCCGATCATCTCGTCGTCAGCGTCGAAAGCGCGCGCTTTGAAGCTGAACATGTTCAGCGCTCCGGCGGTGCGATCGGCCGTGTACAGCTTGATCGACAGTCCGCTGAGCACACCGTGCTCTACCGCGGCGGCCGAATACAGCGGCCAGCGGTCCTCTACGCGGAAGTCATCGGTCCGAAGAATCGACTCGTCCAGCGCGGCCTCCACGCAGGGACCCTCGCTGAATTGCATCTGGATTTCGTCCAGCGTGTGCGGCAGCTCCGACGTCCCCGCGAGCGATTCGAACTTTCCTGCCCTGCCGATCAAGAGCACACCTACGGTGTCCGCGCCCGTAATCAGCTCACGCGCGGTCTCGGTGACGTCTTTCAGCACGTCGTCGACCGTGCTCGGCGGGGCGGAAGCCCGCGCCAACTCGGCCATTCGTTCGGCCAGGTCCTGGGTGCGGGAGGACGGGGTCATGCTGAGAAGTCTTCCCTATCGGTCGCCTGACTACACGATTGTTTGCTTCTCGGGTCAGTGGGCATGTCCTGGGCAGGCTCGGGTGACGGTCGACCGTTTCTCGCGCTGAGGTCTCGTCGGTTAAGACAGAGCCGACGGGACCGACCCCTATGGTTGTTTGCGCAGAGTCACTCTCTTAGCTGTAGTAGCGTTGCGGTTGTGCGCGCACCCGATGTCTGGATCCTCGGCGGCTATCAGAGCGACTTCGCCAGGAATCTCACCCGCGAAGGCAGAGATTTCGCGGACTTGAGCAGCGAAGTTGTCGAGTCGACGCTGGCGGCGGCCAAGGTCGACGCCCGCGATGTCGAGGTGGTGCACGTCGGCAACGCGTTCGGCGAGCTCTTCGCGTTCCAGGGGCACCTGGGGGCGATGCCCGCATCGGTGCACGACGGGTTGTGGGGCAAACCGGCGACACGGCACGAAGCCGCCTGTGCGTCGGGCAGCGTCGCAGCGCTGTCTGCCATCGCGGATCTGCGGTCGGGGGCCTACCGGGCGGCACTGGTGCTCGGTGTCGAGCTGGAGAAGACCGTCGCAGGGGATACCGGCGCCCGGCACCTCGGCGCCGCCGCGTGGACCGGTCACGAGGGCGCTGATGCGACGTTCATGTGGCCTCACATGTTCGACCGGGTGGCCGCCGAGTACGACCGGCGCTACGGCATCGACGAATCGCACCTGCGGGCCATCGCGGCACTGAACTTCACCAACGCGCGCGCGAACCCGAACGCGCAGACTCGCGGATGGAACGTGCCGGATCCGCTGACCGACGACGACGCCACCAACCCCGTCGTGGAGGGACGGTTGCGCCGATTCGATTGCAGCCAGATGACCGACGGCGGCGCCGGCGTCGTCCTGGCCACCGACGAGTTCCTTCGCGACCATCCGGGCTTGCGTCCGCTCGGCCGCATCGCCGGCTGGGGCCACCGGACGGTGGGGTTGGGCCTGCAGCAGAAACTCGACCGTGCCGCCGACGATCCGTACGTGCTGCCGCATGTCCGAGCTGTGGTGCTCGACGCCTTCGATCGCGCAGGCGTCACGCTCGACGATGTCGACGGGTTCGAGGTCCACGACTGTTTCACCCCCAGCGAGTACCTCGCGATCGATCACCTCGGTATCACCGGGCCTGGCGAATCGTGGAAGGCCATCGAGAACGGCGAGATCGAGATCGGCGGACGGCTGCCGATCAACCCCAGCGGCGGCCTGATCGGTGGCGGCCATCCGGTCGGCGCCTCCGGGGTGCGGATGCTGCTCGATGCGGCCAAGCAGGTCAGCGGCGGCGCCGGCGACTACCAGGTCGAGGGTGCAACGACGTTCGGCACCTTGAACTTCGGCGGTAGCACCGCCACCACCGTCAGCTTCATCGTCGGGAGGGCATGACATGGGAAGCGCGAACGTGGAGATCGTCGGCAAGTACCTGTCGACGCTTCCGGACGACGACGACCACCCGTACCGCACCGGACCGTGGCGTCCCCAGAACACCGAATGGGACGCCGACGATCTCGCGGTGGTCGAGGGCGAGATTCCGTCCGACCTGGACGGTGTCTACCTGCGCAACACCGAGAATCCGCTGCACCCGGCGCTGAACTTCTACCACCCCTTCGACGGTGACGGAATGGTGCACGTCGTCGGGTTCCGCGACGGAAAGGCGTTCTACCGCAACCGCTTTGTCCGCACCGACGGCCTGCTCGCCGAATACGATGCCGGCGGTCCGCTGTGGCCTGGGCTGGCCGAGCCGATCGAACTGGCTAAGCGTGATCACGGCTGGGGTGCACGGACTTTGATGAAGGACGCGTCGAGCACCGACGTCATCGTCCATCGCGGTGTCGCGCTCACCAGCCACTATCAGTGCGGCGACCTGTACCGCGTCGACCCGTTCTCCGGCGACACCCTCGGCAAGGAGGACTGGCACGGGAGGTTCCCCGCGGACTGGGGCGTTTCGGCACACCCGAAGGTCGACGACCGCACCGGCGAGCTGCTGTTCTTCTCCTACAGCAAGCAGGACCCGTACCTGCGCTACGGCGTCGTCGACGACGGAGGCAACCTCGTCCACCTCACCGATGTCCCGCTTCCCGGCCCGCGCCTGCCGCACGACATGGCGTTCACCGAGAACTACGCGATCCTCAACGACTTTCCGATGTTCTGGGATCCCACGCTGCTCGAAGCCGGGATCCACTTGCCGGGCTTTCACCCCGACATGCCGTCGCGGTTCGCCGTGATCCCCCGCCGCGGTGGGCCTTCCGACATCCGGTGGTTCGAGGCCGACCCGACGTTCGTGCTGCACTTCACCAACGCCTACGAGGACGGTGATGAGATCGTCCTCGACGGCTTCTTCGAAGGCGACCCGTCCCCGGGCGACACGAGGGGAGGCGACCGGTGGCAGCGGGCATTTCGGTTCCTGGCGTTGGACCGGTTGCAGACCCGGCTGCACCGCTGGCGGTTCAACCTCGTCACCGGGCAGACCACCGAGGAGCAGCTGACCGACTCCATCACCGAATTCGGCACGATCAACGGCGGTTACGCAGGGCTCCCCTACCGCTACACGTACGCCGCCACCGGTAAGCCGGGCTGGTTCCTGTTCGACGGGTTGGTCAAACACGATCTGCGCACCGGCGCCGAACAGCGGTTCCGCCTCCCCGACGGTGTGTACGGCAGCGAGACCGCGATGGCACCCAGGTCGAACGTCGCCGTCCCGGCTCCGGGAATCGACGGCACCGCCGAAGACGACGGGTACCTCGTCACGCTCACCACCGACATGAACGCCGACGCCTCCTACTGCCTGGTGTTCGACGCGGCCCGGGTCGACGACGGCCCGGTGTGCAAACTGGCTCTACCGGAACGCATCTCCAGCGGGACACACTCGACGTGGGCTCCGGGATCGGAACTGCGGAGGTGGCGGGAAACCGATTCGGCGGCCGAGGCCGTCGGCCTGTAGGTGGCCCCGCCCGAGTCCGTGCCCGAGCCGAACGCCGTCGCCCGCATGCTCGGCTTGCTCGGCGACGAGTGGACTCTGCTCGTCATGCAGCAGTCGCTGCTGGGTGCGACCCGTTTCGGTGACTTCAAGTCTCGCCTGCCGATCTCCAACAATGTGCTGACAACCCGACTCCGAACGCTGACCGCCGCGGGACTGCTCGAGCGTCGCCAATACCAGGAAGGGCCACAGCGTTTCCAGTACATCGGCACGCCGCGCGGCCGGTCGCTGTGGCCGGTGCTGCTGTCGATTTGGGAGTGGGAGCGCCACTGGGTCCCCGATCACGCCGAGCCGCTGCCCGCCATGCGCCATGCCGCATGCGGCGCCGATTTCACACCGATGGTGACGTGCCGTTCGTGCGGCGAGAGTGCCGGCGACAAAGACGTTGTCCCCCAATGGGGTCCGAGTGGGTCGTGGGAGCGGTCGGTGCCCTCGGCCACCGCGACACGCAGGCGCTCGGAGGCCGATCAGCACACGGCCGCGGGTCTGTTCCCGCAGACAATGAGCATCATGGGAAACCGCTGGGGCTTCGCGCTGCTGGTGGCGGCATTCGTCGGCGTCCGGCGGTTCACCGACTTTCAGGCTCAACTCGGAGCGCCCCCCGGATCGATTGCCGACCGGCTGACCACGTTCACCGCCAACGGGGTGCTCGCCGACGTCGGCGACCGGTACGAACTGACCGACAAGGGCCGCGCCCTATTCCCGATCCTGATCTCCGCTCTGCAGTGGGCCCAGCGCTGGTTCACCGACCCCGACGGCACCGCGGTCCTGCTGACGCACACCGCCTGCGGGCAGCGATTCACCGCCGTCTTCGCATGCGACCGATGCCGTCGACCGCTCGCCGGCGCGCAGGTATCAGCCGTCGAAATCTCGTAAAAAAACTTCTAGCACTCCCTGGTGGCGAGTGCTAACATCGCAGGTGCGCACAGTGATTTGGCTGCCCGCCAGGGTGGCGGGCTCTGAGTGACATAGGAGGTGAATTGCTGTGCTTCGCTTTGATCCGTTCACCGAACTTGATGCTCTGACCCGGGGTCTTCTGACGAACCAGACCGGATCAAATCGTTCCCCCCGGTTCATGCCGATGGACCTGTGCAAGGTCGACGACCACTATCTGCTGACCGCCGATCTGCCCGGCGTTGATCCCGGCTCAGTGGATGTCAACGTCGACAACGGCACGCTGACGATCTCGGCACACCGCACCGCACGGTCGGACGACGGTGTGCAGTGGCTGGCCAACGAGCGGTTCTTCGGCACTTACCGCAGGCAGCTGTCCCTCGGCGAAGGTGTTGACGCGTCGAAGATTTCGGCAACATACGAGAACGGCGTGCTGTCCGTGACCATCCCGATGGCCGAACGCGCCAAGCCGCGCAAGATCGACGTCGCCCACGGCGGCGGTCAGAAGTCGATCGAAACCACGACCGTCGAGGCCGGGTAACCGCGCCTAGCCGCAACTGCGGTCAGATCGACTGCGATCTGGCCGCAGTTCGGCGTGCCTACGCGCCCCCCTACGGCAGATTTACGCATCCACGCCGATGTTTTCCCATGCTCACGGCCACAGGCTGGCTAGCATGGCTGGAATCGACGCGGCGCCGTTGAACTGGAGCGACTTGGGCGTGAGCGAGCTGGTACCGACCGGGACGGTGACGCTGCTGCTGGCGGACGTCGAGGGGTCGACCCGGCTCTGGGAGACCCAGGCCGATGACATGACGGCGGCCTTCGCGACCCTCGATCGAACCCTCACCGAGGTCATCGGCGCACACAGCGGCGTCCGGCCCATCGAACAAGGCGAAGGTGACAGCTTCGTCATCGCGTTCGGTCGTGCGAGCGACGCGGTGGCATGCGCCCTTGACCTGCAGCGGGCCGCACTGGCGCCGATCCGGCTGCGGATCGGCCTGCACACCGGCGAGGTGCAGCTGCGCGACGAGGCCAACTACATCGGTCCCACCATCAACCGCACTGCGCGCATACGCGATCTTGCCCACGGCGGGCAGACCGTCTTATCGGGTACGACAACCGATTTGGTATCTGACCGATTGCCGGTCGATGCATGGCTGGCAGATCTCGGCACGCATACTGTCCGCGATCTACCTCGGCCCGAACGCGTGGTACAGCTCTGTCATCCCGATATCCGGAATGAGTTTCCACCGCTGCGTACCGCCAAACGCTCACGCTCGCATAATCTTCCGGCGCAACTGACCAGTTTCGTCGGGCGAACTCAACAGCTTGAGGAGGTATGCCAGCTACTTGCCGACAATCGCCTAGTCACCCTGACGGGAGCGGGCGGCGCCGGCAAGACCCGCCTCGCGATAGAGACCGCGAATGCATTGTCCGAGGAATTCGATGATGGCCTGTGGTGGGTCGACTTGGCGGCCATCGCTGATCCAACCGTCGTCTCGATCACAGTCGCCCGCACACTCGGCCTGCCCGACCAACCCGGACGGTCCCCCCTGGACACGGTGCAGCGGTTCATCGGCAATCGGGAAATCCTTCTCCTACTGGACAACTGCGAACATCTCTTGGACGCCTGCGGCGACGTGATCACACGATTGCTGAACAGCTGCTTGCGCTTGACGATTCTCACCACCAGCCGTGAAACGATCGCCGTGTCGGGTGAGGTCACCTGGCGGGTGCCCTCGCTGACGTTGGAGGACGAGGCCGTAGCGCTGTTCACCGAACGTGCTCAACGAGCGCGGCCCACCTTCCACGCGGCAGCCGACGACCTAGCGCTCGTGGTGGACATCTGTCGGCGACTCGACGGAATGCCGCTCGCGATCGAGTTGGCGGCGGCGCGGGTCCGCGCTCTGTCGCTGCGCCAGATCGCCGACAGCCTCAACGACAGGTTCCGGCTCCTCACCGGCGGCGCCCGAAACACCATGCGCCGCCAGCAAACCCTGCGGGCCTCCGTGGACTGGTCTCACGCGTTGTTGACCGACGCCGAGCAGATCCTGTTCCGCCGACTGGGCGTATTCATGGACGGGTTCGACTTCGAAGCCGCCCAAGCTGTCGCCGCCACCAACGAAGCCGAGCAGTTCCAGATTCTCGATCAGCTCGCCCTGCTGGTCGACAAGTCACTTGTGACCGCTGACGAGGAATCAGGCGCTATGCGGTATCGCCTACTCGAGACGGTCCGTCAGTACGCACTCGAGAAGCTGACCGAATCTGGCGAAGCCACCCTGATGCGCGGGCGCCATCGTGACCATTACGTCGCGACAACGGCCCGCCTCGAGGGTGACGAGCGGCTCATCGGCTGGGCCGAACAGGAGACCGGGAACCTGCGCGCTGCCCACGCCTGGAGCATCGACTGCGGGGAGTTCGAGCCAGCGCTTCGGCAGATCTCGGCCCTGCAAAGGCTCTGGGAAACACGCGGCAGGATGCGAGAGGGCATCGCCGCATTCGATCTCGCGTTCAATGACAGGCGTTATCAGGACGACGACGTCGCTGCCCAAGTCTGGATCCGCGCCGTCGCCGACAGAAGCATCCTGACGGCCTGGACCGCTGAAGCAGCGAGCTTGGAGCGCGGCGAGGAGGCGTTGGCGGCTGCCCAGGGCCAGGACGACCAAGGACTCATTGCGTCATGCCTAGCGGCCTGCGGTGCGCTGGCTTACTACAACCCCGAGGTGTCACAGGCATATTGGGCCGAAGCGATCGATCTCGCGCGGAAGACCGGGGATCGGTCACGACTCTGCTACTTCCTCAGCTGTTTGGCCGTCGCGACGAATGTGGCCGGCCAGCCCATCGCCTCGCAATTGGCGGCAGACGAGGGGCGTGGCGTCGCCGAGGCGATCGGCGACGGGTTTGTGTCGCGGCACTGCCGGATCTGGCTCGCCACCGCGATGGGCTGGCGAGGCGGTGTGCGGGGAGCCGACGACGTGCTCCGGGGGGTCGGCGAAGCGGCACACGCTGCCGGCGAACCGATGCTCGAGTTGTTCGCCTTGACGGCCGAGAGCAGCTGGTTCGCATTCGAGGGGAGGGCGTCGGCGGCTCGGACGAAATCCGAAGAAGCACGCGCCGTCTCGATCGCGATGGGCGGTTTCCACGAGGACAAGATTCACATCACCGCGGCGCTTGCAGCCCTGGCTGCCGGACAGGGCGCGGAAGCAAAGGCCGAGAGTGAGTCGGCGATAGGGCAAACCGTTCCCGAGCAGATGCCCTATATACGAGCCCTCACTCCGATGACCCTTGCGCTGCTCGCGTGCGGTGAACTCGCCGCCGCACGCCGGTGGGTCGACGAAACCGTCGCGCTCACGGCCGGCAATTACCAACTGAACGCGCTCGTCGCGCGAGCTCACGTAGCGCTTGCCCAGGGCGAACGCGACCAAGCCGAGCGGGACGCCCACGACGCCCTGGTGCTCGCACTGGCGACCAGAGCGTTATTGCATGTTCCGGAGGCGTTCGAAGCTCTCGGACGTTGTGCGGCTGACTTTGGCAATTATCGGCGCGCGGCCCGGCTCTTCGGTGCAGCCGCGGCCGCCCGGATCGTGATGGGCTTAGCTCGATGGCCGGTATACGCGATCGGATACGACGATGCGGTCGCACAGTGCCGAGAAGCCATGGGGGAAGATGACTTCAACGCCGCCTGGACGGAGGGTTCGGCCATGTCGACCGAGGAAGCCATCGCTTACGCCCAGCGCGGACGTGGGGAACGGAAGCGGCCCGCCAGCGGCTGGGAGTCGCTCACGCCCACCGAGCGGGATGTCGTCCGCCACGCCGTCGAAGGCTTGGGCAACAAGGACATCGCCGAGCGCATGTTCATCTCGCCGCGCACGGTGCAGACGCACCTGACCCACGTCTACGCCAAACTCGGATTCACCTCGCGGATTCAGCTCATTCAAGAAGCCGCACGTCACGCGTGACGGCTCAACCGGTACCGCAGGTTGTTGCGCACGGCGGGCCATTCGATGTCGAGGATCGAATAGACCACGGTGTCGCGGCGTGACCCGTCGGGCAGCACCTGGTGGCTGCGCAGGATCCCGTCCAGCTTGGCGCCGAGACGCTCGATCGCTTCTCGGCTGGCCGCGTTGAAGAAGTGTGTGCGGAACTCGACTGCGACGCAACCCAACTCGTCGAACGCGTGGCCGAGCATCAACAGCTTGGTCTCGGAGTTGACGCCGCTGCGCCGTGCGGCCGCCACGTACCAGGTGTTGCCGATCTCGAGTCGCCGGTTGACGCCGTCGACATTCATGTAGCTCGACGACCCGACCAGTGTTCCGTCGTGGCGGCGCACCACGAAGGTCAACCCGCTCTCGGGCGCCTGCACCGCCAGCCTGGCGTCCACCCACCGCTCGACGGCGTCGGGTGCGGGCGCCGCGGTGAACCACAGCCGCCCGAGCTCACCGTCGGACGCGACGGCCACGATCTCCGAAATGTGTTCACGGCGCAGCGGTTCCAACGTCACCCATCGGTCCCCGGTCAGAACAACAGGTTCGACGAACCCGGGCGCGCCGCCTACGAGACCGTTGCCCACGAGGCCGCCATCGCCCACACCGACAAGACCACCGCGACCACGGCGATGCCGGCGCCGAGGTAGAGCCCGTAGCCGGCAGACACCGGTGAGTACACGTATAGCCGGTAGTACCAGAGGGACAGGACCACCAGAAGCACCGAAATCGCCAACGCCGCAGTCGATGCGATGCGAGCCGAGAACCCCCTGGCCGACATCGCACCGGCGACGATCAGCAACGACGCCAGCAGCACGATCAACTGGCCCACCCCGAATCCGGGCTTCGGCGCGGGCAGGTCGCCGAAGATGCCGCCGATCGCGCTGACCCGGCCGCCGTTGGCGGTCAGCCACGGCAGCCAGGCGCTCACCGAGACGATCGCCCCGCACAAGGCGACCAGCCATCCGGGGCGCACTCGCGACATGACACGAGCCTATCGGCTGGATCGCAGGGCACCGGTCTCTAGTCTGGAGTGTCCGACACCGAAAAGGCAGGTACTGGAATGACCGATCTTCCGGAATGGGCCCAGCGCCTCGACCTGTCCCCGCATCCGGAGGGCGGCTGGTACAGGGAGACGTGGCGCAGCGACCTGACCGTGCCGCAGTCCGCGCTGCCGCCCGACTACACCGGCCCGCGCAGCGCGGGTACGGCGATCCTCTTCCTGCTGATGCCCGGTCAGCAGTCGGCCTGGCACACCGTGCGCAGTGCCGAGCTGTGGCTGTTCCACGCGGGCAGCCCGCTACTGCTCGAGGCCGGGCCCGAACAAAGCAGTGCCACAACGCATCTTCTGGGTGTCGACATTCTCGCAGGCGAGCAGCCCCAGTTCGTCGTGCCGCCGGGCCACTGGCAGCGCGCCCGACCTCGCGACGACGAGCCGAGCCTGGTCAGCTGTGTGGTGGTGCCGGGATTCGACTTTGCCGACTTCGAACTGGCAGCGCCGACCGCCTGAAGTCACAGCCGGCCCGCACGCAGCCTGTCCAGCATCCGGCGGTCCCGCTTGGTCGGTCTGCCCGCACCGCGGTCGCGGGCGGCGAACTGCACCGTTTCGGTGACCGCAGGCTTGAGTGTCCGGTCGAGATAACACGTCGACGCGTCGGCCGCGCCGACCCGCTTCTGGATCACCCGCAGCACCTCGACGACCCGAGTGGTCTGCCCGATGCGGGCCCGCACCTCGTCGCCGGGAGATACCGGGGTAGCCGGCTTGGCGGGCCGCCCGTTGACCCGAACGTGCCCGCCCCGGCATGCCTCGGCGGCATCGGGCCTGGTCTTGGCCAACCGGACCGACCACAACCACCTGTCTATGCGGGTCGACTCCACGCCACCATCATGAACCCTCCGACGGCGACCTTATTGTGACCTTAGATAGACCTTATTTTTCTTAGAAATAGGTGTACGGTTGGGGCCACGCGGGCGCGCAGCGACGGAAGGAGCCCGACATGGATCACCAACCCGAACGAATCGTCCTGGTCACCGGAGGCTCGAGGGGCCTCGGCGCGCGGGTCGCGCGCCAGCTCGGCAGCGTGGACACCCACGTCGTCGTAACGCGCGACATCTCCGACGAGGTCGAATCCGCAGAGGTGATCGACGGCATCGCGTCGCGTTTCGGTCGGTTGGACACCTTGATCCTCAACTCGTCGGATGCGCTGGATACCGGCGCTGATCCCGAGTGCGCGATGCGCCTCAACCGCGACGCCCAACGCCGGCTCGCCCTGGCGGCCCTGCCGCTGATGCCCGTCGGCGGACGGATCGTCTTCGTCACCAGTCACCAGGCCCACTTCTTCCCCGACAAGGCGGTGCCCAAGGGCTACACGGCCGTCGCGGCGAGCATGCGGGCCGGCGAAACAGCCCTGCTGACACGGCGTTCGGAGTTCCGCCAGGCCGGCGTGCAGCTCACGGTGGTGTCAGGCGACATGAGCCACATGACCTTCGCCGACGCCGTCGTCGACGCGGCCACCACGCCGAACCCGGCGAGCATCGTCTTCGTCGGCAGGACCGACTACCTGATGACGGCCTGACGATCGCCTACCGCAGCGACGACAGGTTGAAGGCCGCCCCGGTGCAGTCGGCCACCGCGGCCAACCGCCCGTAGGGCGTGTCTTCGGCGCCGCGGATCACGCTGCCGCCGTTGTCGAGGACGAACTGCACGGTCTTGTCGACGTCGTCGGCGCCCAGGAAGAAGTTCCAGTTCGACGGCTCCCCTTCCGGAAGGAAGGCGCTGCCGTCCATCAGTCCGAGCAGCGCCTCACCGTCGAAGTTGGCCGTGCTGTAGCGGAATTCGTCGGTGTCGGACACGGCCTCGATCTGCCAGCCGAACAGGTCGCGGTAGAACTGCTGCGACGTGGCGTAGTCGCGGCCGGTCCACTGGAAGTACACCGGCGCGCCGTGTTCGTTGACCACTTCGAATCCTCGGTGTCCGTCCGGCTGCCACAGCCCGACGAACGCGCCGCTGGGGTCGGACAGCATGCCCATCCAGCCCTTGTCCTTGATTTCCATCACGGGTGCGCCGCATGAGTGCGCACCCGCGGCGACCGCGGCGTCGAGGGTGGCTTTGGCGTCGGTGGTGTGGAAGTAGGTGGTCCAGCCGTCCGGGCTGTTCCACTGCGGGTCGTTGAACATCAGGCCGGCGACCGGCCTGCCGTCGCGGGAGGCGGTCACGTAGCCGCCGTAGTCGGGGCCCGACGAATCGAACGTCCAGCCGAACACCTCGCCGTAGAAGGACTGCGAGCGTTCGACGTCCGAGGACGCCAGGTCGATCCAGGTCGGGGCGCCAACGGGGGCGGAATTGCGGACGGGCACGGCGGTCTCCTTCTGGGTGAGTGGTCAGTCACCGATGCAGACCGCCGCCCCCGCGAAAACTCATCGCGCCGTCAGCGCGCGATACCCAGGACGCGCAGCGCGTTCTCCTTGTAGATCAGCGCCTGCACCGCCGGGTCGATGTCGAGGGTGTCGAAGTCGGCGCGCCACCGGTCGATCTGGATGTAGGGGAAGTCGGTGCCGAACAGGACTTTGGTGCGCAGCTGTCTGCTCATGGCGCGGACCAGCTGCGGCGGGAAGTACTTCGGGCTCCACCCGGACAGGTCGACGTACACGTTGGCCTTGTGTGTGGCGATCGCGATCTGCGAGTCGACCCACGGCACCGCGGGGTGGGCCATCACGATCGTCATGTCCGGGAAGTCGGCGGCGACGTCATCGAGCAGCATCGGATCGGAGTAGCGCAGCTTGATGCGGTGCCCACCCGGCAGCCCCGACCCCATCCCCGTCTGCCCGGTGTGGAACAACGCGGGCAGCCCGGCCTCGGTGATCGCCTCGTAGATCGGGTAGAAGCGACGGTCGTTGGGTTCGAACGCCTGCATGCTCGGATGGAACTTGAAGCCCTTGACCCCGTAGTCGCGGACGAGTTCGTGGACCCGGTGCACCGCCCGGCGCTCGTGCCACGGGTCGACGCTGCCGAACGGGATCAGCACGTCGTTGTTGCGCGCGGCGCCCGCGACGAGGTCCTCGATCGAGTTCGGCACGTGGCGCATCGCCGTTCGCGCGTCGATGGTGAACACGACGGCGGCGGTGTTGTGCTGCCGGTACAGGTCGGCGACCGCGTCGACGCCTGCCGTCGCGCCCGGTGGCATCTTGAAGTACTTCTCGGTCGCCTCCACGAGCTCGTCGACGTAGGCCTTGTGGCCGTGGCAGTCGATCTCGACGTGGGTGTGGATGTCGATTGCCGCGATGCGGTCGAAATCGACGCCGTATTCGTACTTCTCGCCGCGTACCGTCACCCACGTGACGATATATGCGCTGAACCTCTTCGAAACGTTCGCCCGCGGAGGTCACCAGGCACGGCGGTCGCTGCTCAAGCCATGATCTGCGCCGATTGTGCGGTTGACGACGGAAATCGGGCGAAATCCGTCGCGAACCGCACAATCGGCGAAGGTGGACCGGACGGTTATCCGGCTGCCGCCTCCGGCGCGTAGCCCAGCGCGGCCTTGATCTCCAGGAACTCGTCGAACGCGAAGTGTCCCCACTCGCGTCCGTTACCGCTGCGTTTGTAACCACCGAACGGAGCGGCCATGTCGAAGCCGTGGTTGATCGCGACCGAGCCGGCCCGGATCCGCCGCGCCACCGCGCGGGCCTTGTCCAGGTCGGCACCCGAAACATAGCCCGCCAGACCGTATTCCGTGTCGTTGGCGATCTCGAGCGCCTGGTCGAGGTCGTCGTAGCCGAGGATGCACAGCACCGGGCCGAAGATCTCCTCGCGGGCGATCGTCATGTCATTGGTGACGTTGGCGAACACCGTCGGCTTCACGTAGTAGCCCTTGCTCAGACCCTCCGGTCGACCGGTGCCGCCGATGGCGACGGTCGCGCCCTCGTCGATGCCCGTCTGGATCAGGCCCTGGATCTTGTCGAACTGCGCCTTGGACGCGACGGGCCCGATCGCGGTCTTCTCGTCGGGATCGCCGACCTTGACTCCGCCGGCGACCTCGCGGGCGATCTCGATCGCCTCGTCCATGCGGGAGTTCGGCACCAACATGCGCGACGGCGCGTTGCAGCTCTGACCGCTGTTCATCATCATCACCGAGACACCCGCGGTCACGCTCTTGGCGAAGTCGTCGTCGTCGAGCACGATGTTCGGGCTCTTGCCGCCGAGTTCCTGGGTGACGCGTTTGACGGTCAGCGCGGCGTTCTTGGCGACGTCGACGCCGGCCCGCGTCGACCCGGTGAACGACACCATGTCGATGTCGGGATGGGCCGACAACGCCGCCCCGACGCCCGGCCCGTCGCCGAACACCATGTTGTACACCCCGGCGGGAACGCCTGCCGAGTCGAGGATCTCGGTGAAGATCTGACCCGAATACGGTGCGACCTCCGACGGTTTGAGCACCATCGTGCAACCCGTCGCCAGCGCCGGGAACACCTTGCAGGCGATCTGGTTGATCGGCCAGTTCCACGGGGTGATCAACCCGCACACCCCGATCGGCTCCTTGACCACCAGCGTGGCCCCGTGCTGCTCCTCGAACTCGAAGTTCTTCAGCACGTCGATGGCCGTGGCGAGGTGACCGAGTCCGAGATTGACCTGGGGGCCGGCCGCCAGCGACGCCGGGGCGCCCATCTCCTCGTTGACCGCCTCGGCGAGGTCACCGGCTCGCTTCTGGTACTCGCCCATGATCGCCTGCAGCAACTCGAGGCGCTCGTCGCGGCTGGTCTGCGACCAGGTGGCGAAGGCTCGGCGGGCGGCCTGCACGGCCACGTCGACGTCGGCAGCGGAACCGATCGCGATCTTGCCGGAGGCCTCCTCGGTGGTCGGGTTGTCGACCTCGAGGGTGTTGGGCCGGATCGGGTCGACCCACTGGCCGTCGATGTAGAACTTGAGATACTCGCGCATGTCTCCACTCTTCCCTAGAACTTGACCCTATTCGCGGTTCGACCGCGGGCGCTACTGGGTGCCTTCTGCATACCAGGTGCGGAATCGGTCGTACTTCGGCATCTCCTCGGAGTTGGCTTTCGGGTCGATGCAGACGTGGACGACGGCGGTCTTGCCGCTGGCGAACGCCCGCTTGATCGCCGGGCCGATCTCGTCGTCCTTTTCGACGTACTCGCCGTGGCACCCGAAACCCTCGGCGACCTTGTCGAGCCGGACGTCCTTGCTCCAGTGCACACCCGGCTGCGGGGACGGCTGCTCGAACGTGCGCTTGTAGACGCCCACCTCCAGGCCCCATTGGTGGTCCACGCCGACGACACAGACCAGCGGCACGTTTTCCCGGACCGCGGTCTCGAGCTCGGCGATGTGGAACAGGAACGCCGAATCGCTGGTGAGCAGCATGACCGGACGCTTGCGCCCCTCGGCGACCGACGCGCCGACCGCATACGGCAGACCGGTGCCCAGATGACCGAAGTTCTGATTCCAGATCACGTCTCGCGGCTTCGTCTGCGAGTACGTCCACTGGAAGATCACCGTGGCGCCACCGTCGCGGACCAGGATGCCGTCCTCGGTGCATTCGTCGAAGGCCTTAGTGGCCTCGACGACGTAGCGGGCCGGGTGGATCGGCGCGCGACCACTCGGCGCTTCGGCGGCCACTCGGGCGATCTCGGCGGCGTCGGCCTTGATCAGGGCCTCGAAGTCGGCCGACGGGGTACGCGGGGTATCGCGCAGCGCCGCGACCAGTTGCGGCACCACGCCGCGAAGATCGCCCACCAGCGGCACGTCGATCGGCCGGTTCACCCCGATTGCGGTCGGATCCTGTTCCACGAGCACCCATTTGCGGTTGGCATCGTTGCCCGCCCAGTGCTGGGTCCTGCCGTAATGCATGGGTTCGCCGAGCTCGGTTCCCAGCGCCACGCACAGATCGGACTTCTCGACGGCCTCGTTCGCCGCAGGAGAGAACAGGTACGGGAAGGTGCGGTCCTGCAGGCCGGGGATGAACGAGGTCCCGCCCGACGTCTGGATCACCGGGCAGGCCATCAGCTCGGCCAACTCCCTGACCTGCTCCTGGGTGCGCGAGGTGTGAACTCCGTGACCCACCAACAGGACTGGGCTCTTCGCCTCGCGGATCAGTCTGACCGCCTCGGTGACCTCACGTTCACCCGCACCCTGGTTGACGAGCCGATACCGGCGCGGCGGCAACGGATCCGGCACGTCGAGCTCTTCGAGGATGACGTGGGACGGATACTCGATGTAGCAGGGGCCGGGGGTGCCCGACATGGACTGGCGGATGGCTTCGCGGATGATCTCGTCGGTCTGGTCGGCGTACTCGATCGAGCTGCTGAACTTGACCGAGTTCTTGAACAGGTCCTCCTGCTGGACGAACTGGATGCGCCCGCGCCGCACCCGCCGTTCGGTGATGCGGGCCCGCTGGCCGCCGAGGAAGATGACCGGTGAGTTCTCGACAAGCGCGCACTGGATCGCACCCGCGATGTTGGCCATGCCCGGTCCGAGGGTTCCGATGCACAGCCCCGGCGTGCCCGTCATCCGCGACGCCGCCTCGGCCATGAACCCCGCGCTCAGCTCGTGGTGCGGCGCGACCACCGACCAGCCGCGCGCGTCGGCCTCGGTGAACATGTGCACGAAATTGGGATCGGGAATGCCGAACAGCGTGTTGACGCCCTCGGCCTCGAAGAGATCGAGTATGCGCTTGTATACGGGTACACCCACGGGAAACTCCTTGATTTCTCTACAGATAGCGTTGCGCTAGTCGTTTTCGGTGTGCTGACGGAGAGCCGAACAGTGATCGGTTGAGGGTGGCGCGCTTGAGGTAGACGTGGATACCGCTCTCCCACGTGTATCCGATGCCGCCGTGCAATTGCATGGCCTTGCCGGCGATGTCGACGGCCGCCGCGCAGGTGTACGACTTGGCCATCGAGACGGCGACCCCGGCATCCGGCGCGTCCTCGGCCACGGCGCGGACCGCGGCGTCGACGAGTTGGCGCGACACGGAGATGCTGACGAGCATGTCGGCGCAGGCGTGTTTGACGGCCTGGAACGAGCCGATGGCCCTGCCGAATTGGTGACGCACCTTCACATATCCGACGGTCGCGGCGAGCATGGCCTCGCTCAGGCCGAGGCTGTCGCACGCGAGGGCCGCCGCGGCCCGGTCGTGTAACCGCTGCACCGCGACCGCGGGATCGTCGGTGAACGGCAGGGTTTCGGTGATTGCAGTGTCCGGGTCGATCGCGGCGAGGTTGCGCGTCTCGTCGACGACGGGCCGCGGCGTAGCCCGCTGCTCGGACACGGCGATGCCGCGGTCGGTGACGATCAGGATGCGGTCCGCGCCTTCGGCGTCGGGCACGAAGTCGTACGGTTCCAGCGCGACGACGACCCGCGTCGCACCGCTGGCCAGTTCGGTGAGCAACGTGTCGCGGGTATCGCTGGGCTGCACCGCGTTCAGCGCTCCGACGGCCAGCACGGCGCTGCCGAGGAAGTCGGTGGTGCTGGCGGTGCGGCCGATCTCTTCGCAGATGACCGCGACTTCGGCGAACGACGCACCCGCCCCGCCGAGCTGCTCGGGCACCTCGAGTCCGACCCAACCGGCTTCGACCAACGTGGACCATTCGAGGCTGCGGTCCTTCGCGAGCAGATCGCCTGCCACGGAGCGTAGTTCGTCGTGGAATTCGGTGAAGTCGGTCATCAGACGGCACTCGGTTCTCGCGGCAGGCCCAGTCCGCGCTCGCCGATGATCGTGCGCTGAATCTCGCTCGCGCCGCCGGGGATCGTCCATTCCCACGATCCGATGAAGTCGAGCACCCACGCACCCGACTCCCAGCCGCTGGAGGCCGGCTTGGCGAGTTCAAGGTGGGCGGCCAACCCACCGATCTCGGCACCGAAGTCGGTCATGCGCTGCAGAAGTTCGCTGTAGAACAGCTTGACGATCGAGGCGTCGGCCGGGTCGGCGGTACCGTTCTCGTTATCCTCGACCACCTTTCGGCACAGCGCCCGCAGCCCCGCGATCTCGGTTTCGAACTGCGCCAGCCGGTCGGCGACGATCGGATCGTCGGTCGGCGCGCTGCGCACCAGCCATCGGAAGCCGGCGTTGCCGAGGCGCTCGGCGAGTTCCAGCATCGTCATGCCGCGCTCGGCGCCGAGGGTCGCCTGCGCGACCCGCCAGCCGTCGTTCTCCGCACCGATCAGGTTGGCCGCGGGGATCGACACGTCATTGAGGAAGATCTCGCAGAAATGGGAGTCGCCGATCGCATTGCGGATGGGCCGGACCTCGATGCCGGGTGTCGTCATGTCGAGCAGGAAGTACGAGATGCCCTTGCGTTTCGGCGCATCCGGGTCAGTGCGGGCCAGCAGCAGGCACCAGTCGGCGTGTTTACCTCCGCTGGCCCACAGCTTCTGTCCGTTGGCGATGTAGGAGTCGCCGTCTTTGCGCGCGGTGGTGCGCAGGCTGGCCAGGTCGGATCCGGCCTCGGGTTCGGAGAAGCCCTGCACCCAGATCTCGCCGTCGAGGATCGCTGGCAGGTGCCGTCGCCTCTGCTCTTCGGTGCCGGCGACCAGCAGCGTCGACGCGGCATGGTGGATGCCGACGAACGCGAGAACCAGCCGCGGCGCGTCGTGGGCAGCCAGTTCCTGGTACAGCACCACCTGCTCGGCCACCGACATGCCACCGCCCCACTCGGCGGGCCAGTGCGGGACGGCGTAGCCGGCGCTGTGCAATTCGGTGAACCACTGCTTCTGGAAGGCCACGAACTGCTCATCGCTTGCGCCGGTCTGGGTTTCGCGCCAATCCGTGGGGATGTGCTCGACACACCATTGCCGCACCTGTCGCCGAAACTGAACTAATGCTCGACTTTCGGACGCTTCTTGAGGCATATCTTCAGAGTCGGCGCTCATAGCCGCACCGCCCTGGCCCGCAGGTGGTCCATGGCGCGCGCGACGGCCAGACCGTCGTCGAAGGACGGGGTGATCTGCGTACCGGTGCGCAGCGCATCGGCGACGTGTCCGAAGAACGTCGACAGCGCGGGCGGGGGTGAGCGCCGCGGCGGCGGTGCGAACTCCGTGGTCTCGGGATCGGCGCCTTGTCGACGAACGACAAGCGTGGTGTCGGCCGTCAGTTCGATGGTGGCCTCGCTGCCCAGCAGCGTGACCGACGGCGGTGAAGGGACAGCGGCCGCGAAGCCGGTGTCGTGAGTAGCGGTGCAGCCGTTGGCCATTGCGAACCACGCCGCGTACGCGTCCTCGGCGGTGGCCTGCTCGGGCGATCCGTCGATCCGGGTGACGCCGCCGCAGTCGGTGATCTCGCTGCCGAAGAGCCACTGGGTGAAGTCGATGAGGTGCGAGCCGTAGGCACCGATCCAGCCGCCGCCGAGGTCGCGGTCGTTGATCCAGCCGAACTTGCGGCCGCGCAGCCCGCTTCCGAAGAACGTCCAGTGCAGGTGCCGCGGCGCGCCGATCGCCCCGCTGTCGGCCAGTTCCTTGAGCCGCGCCCACGACTCGTTGAACCGGAACTCGAAGTTCAGGAAGTGCAGCACACCGGCATCGTGGGCCAGGTCGCGCATCTGGGCCGCCTCGTCGGCGTTGCGGCCGAACGGTTTGTCGCACACCACCGCATGCCCGTGCTCGAGCGCGCCGGTGACGTGCTCGAGGTGCAGGAACGGCGGGGAGTGCACGGAGATCAGGTCGACATCCGAAGCCAGCGCGGCCTTGACCGCGGCGTCGTCGCGGGGGCTTACGACCTCGACGTCGAAGCCGGCTTCGGCGTACGCGGGAGCCGCCGCGTGCTTGCCGAAACCGGTGCCGATCACCGCGACCCTCATGCGTACAGCCCCGTCAGTCCCCCGCGGCCTGCTGTGCGGGTCAAGGCATCCCGGGTTGCGGACAGCCCGAGCGGAAGCCGCCGCAGCGGTTGGCTGTAGCGCGACAGCCACGACAGGGTGGTCTCGTCGCAGAAGCCGACCGCGCCGTGCAGCTGGTGGCAGACGCGGAACACCACCTCGGCCGCCTCGAGCGCCGACAACCGCAACGCGAGTGCGTCGGTGAGCGCCTCAGGACGGTCGGTGGCGATGCTCCACAGCGCGTACTTGGCGAGAATGTCCAGTCCGCTGCGCTCGACTTCTGCGTCGGTCAGCTGGAACTGCACGCCCTGGAACGACGACAGCGTCTGCCCGAACTGCTTGCGCAGGGTGACGTGCGCGACGGTCAGTTCGATCGCCCGGTCGAGCATGCCGAGCAGTGTCCAGCAGGGCAGCACCAGCCCGAGCGCGACATCGGCGGCGCCTTGGTCGTCTAAGACAGTCGTCTGCAGTTCGGAGACGAAGCCCGGCCCGACGGGCCCCATCCCGGTCACGATGCTGCGGGTGCCATCCAAGGTGACTGTGGTCCAACGACTCTCGAGTCCACCCATGGCTGCGGCGGGCCGGTTGCCGGCCACCACGATCAAGCCGTCGGTGTCGAGGTCGGTCGGGGCGGCCAGTCGTTCCGCGACCGGATACGGCAGCGCCCAGTATCCCGCGCTGCGGCACAGCGCCGCGGCCGCCTCCAGGCCGTCGGCGTCGGTGCGGGCGTCGAGGTCCCATGCGCCGATCCCCGCGAGGCTCGGCCCGACCAACGACTCCCGCGCCTCGGGTTTGGCCTCGACCTGCTGGACCAGTTCATCGCCCCCGGCGGCCTCGAATGCGCGCAGCGCTTGGCGGCCGTACTCCTGGGCATCCTCGGACAGGTCGAGATTCACCGCGCCACCGCCAGCATTGCGCGCGACAGCAGAATCCGTTGCATCTCAATACTTCCCGACGAGACGGTCGAAGCCTGCGAGTACTTCCAGTGGTCCTCGACCTCACCGAGGAACCAGGCGGCCCGCGGGTCGTCGTGGGATACCTCGGCCGCGATGTCCATCAGCACCTCGGCGCTGTCCTGGTCGAGCTTGGTGACCGCGATCCGGTAGGCCGCGGCGTCACCCGGTTGAATGCGTCCGCTGCTCTGCAGGGACACCACGCGGTAGGCCATCAGCCGGGCCCGCCGGCAGTGGGTCAGCATGCGGATCCAGCGGCCGCGCAACTCTCCCGGAAGGTCGTCCCACCGGTCGCCGAGCACCGTGGGCGCGGCGGCGAGCAGTCGTTCGCAGCGTGCGTAGCGGGCAATGCCGACCCGCTCGAACGCCATCACGTCCTGCACCACCGACCAGCCCGCATCGACCGTCCCGAGCACGTCGGCCTCGGTGACACGCAAGTCGTCGAAGAACACCTCGTTGAGGTGGTGCGGGCCCATCATGCACCGGATCGGCCGGACTTGGATCGCCGGATCGTCCATCGGCACAAGGAAAATCGTGAGGCCTTGCTGCTTTTTCTCAACGCGTGACGTACGAGCCAGCAGGAAGCACCACTGCGCCATCGTCGCGTACGACGTCCAGATCTTCTGCCCGCTGACCAGCCAGCCGTCGCCATCGGGGCGGGCGGTGGTGCGCAGCGAGGCCAGGTCCGAGCCGGCCTCGGGTTCGGAGAAGCCCTGGCACCAGATGACCTCCCCGCGCGCGATCGGCGGCAGGTGCTTGCGCTGCTGCTCCTCGGCGCCGTGGCGCATGATGATCGGGCCGACCCAGTTGACCCCCATGTACTGGGCACCACGCGGTTCGTGATGCGCCCACATCTCCTCGCGTACCACGGTTTGTTCCCACACCGACGCCCCACCACCGCCGAACTCCTTCGGCCAGGACAGGCACAGCAGTTCGCGTTCGGCCAGCATGCGGCAGAACCGTTGCGCGACCTCGAGATCGGCGGGGTCGTCGGTGAACGCACCCAGATAGTCGTCGGGCACATGCTCTTTGACCAGCGCCCGCAGCTCGCCGCGCAACTCCGCGGCCTTGTCGCCCATCGCGAAATCCACGCCTACCCCCGCTCCGACGCGCCGACACTGGGGTTGTCGACGAGATCCGCCCCGTTTCCGTCAGAAGCCACGGAGCCGAGCGCGGTGAGCCCCAACTCGTCGAGCACCGCGTCGGTGTCGGCGCCCAGCGTCGGGGCGGGACCTGCGACCTTGCCGGGTGTGCGCGAGAACCACGTCGGCACACCAGGAAAGCGCACCGGTCCGTCCGCGGTCTCGACGGTCTCGAAGAGTCCGACCGCGTTCAGGTGTTCGTTGTCGAACAACGCGTCGGGGGTGTTCAGCGGCGCGGCGGGAATCTCGAGTTTCCGGAACAGGTCCAGCCATTCGGCGGTGGTGCGCTCTTTCATGGTCTCGGCGAGCAACCCGTAGACGACATCGATGTTGTGCGCACGCTTCTCGAGGGTGGCGTAGGACTCGTCGTTCCACGCCGGACTCACCGCGCCGATGAACGCGTTCCAGTGTTTGTCGTTGTAGATCAACGCGGCGATGTAGCCGTCGCTGGTGCGGTACGGCCTACGGTTGGGCGCGACCGTGCGCGGATACACCGCGGGCCCCAGCGGGGGGTCGAACATGGCGCCGTTGGCATGTTCGACCAGCATGAACGACGCCATCGTCTCGAACATGGCGACCTCGACCTCTTGCCCCTCCCCGGTCCGCTCACGATGAAACAACGCCATCATCGTCGCGTAGAGGGCCGTCAGCCCGCCGACCTTGTCGGCCATGATCGTGCCGACGAAGTCGGCCTCACCGGTCAATTGCTGTTGTACCGCGGGCAATCCGGCCTCGGCCTGGATGGTGTCGTCGTAGGCGGGACGGTCGCGGTCGGGCCCCCGGCGGCCGTAGCCGTAGCAGTTGGTGTAGATGATCGCGGGGTTGACGGCCGCGACGTCGTCGTAGCCGAAGCCCAGCTTGGCGACCGCCTTGGCGCGCATGGAGTGGATGAACACGTCGGAGCGCTCGATGAGCGCCCGCATCGCCGCCTTGCCGGGTTCGGTCTGCAGGTCCAGCACCACGCTGCGCTTACCACGGTTGACGTTGACGAACACCCCACTCATCCCTGGTGAGGGGCCCACCGAGATGAAGCGGGTGTTATCACCCTGCGGTGGTTCGACTTTGATGACGTCGGCGCCCATATCCGCCATGATCTGGGTGCAGTACGGCCCCATCACCATCGCGGTGAGGTCGACGACGCGCACGCCGGTCAGCGGCCCGCTAGGCATGGACACCGCCCTTCTGCGCCATGGCGAAGCTGTACTTGATGTGGTCGTTGTGCCCGTCGGGCACCACGGGGAACACCACGGGTTCGGACATGTCGCGGATCGCGGCGATCTGCGCGCCGACCTCCTCGATCGACCACGACGGCCGGTAGACGCCGGGGGTCTCCGCGAGCACCGCCCGCGCGATCCGGCCGGCCAGCGCGATCAGCGCTTCGCCGGTGATCGAACATGATTCGTGTGCCAGCCATCCCACCGCCGGTGCGACCAGTTCCGCGCCCATCGGCGGGTACGCCGACGTGTCGATGCCCTCGGCCATCCGTGTCACCGCGGCGGGCACGATCACGTTGCTCTTGACGCCGTGGGCGGCGCCCTCCATGGCCGCCACGTTGGACAGTCCGATCACGCCCGCCTTGGCCACCGCGTAGTTGGCGACGCCGTGATTGCCGTACAGGCCACCGATCGAGGACGTCAGCACGATGCGGCCGTAGCCGGCGTCGCACATCGACGGAAACGCCGGGCGCACCACGTGAAACGCGCCGCGAAGGTGGACGTCGAGCACCGCCTCGAAGTCGTCGTACGTCATCTCTGCGAGTGGGGCTCGGCGCACGATGCCCGCGTTGTGGATCAGGACGTCGAGGCGCCCGTAGCGCTCGAGAGCCGATTGCACGATCGCCTTGCCGCCGGCCGGGGTGGCCACCGAATCGGTGTTCGCGATGGCTTCGCCTCCGGCAGCGGTGATCTCGCGCACTACCTCTTCGGCGGGGCCGGGCGCCTCAGACGGCGGGTGGACGGGATCGTAGTCGTCACCGGTCAGGCTGCCGCCCGGATCGTTGACGACGACCTTGGCGCCGCGCTGGGCGAGCAGCATGGCGTACTCGCGGCCCAGCCCCCTGCCGCCGCCGGTCACGACGGCCACCTGACCGTCGAAGCGCAACTCACCCATCGGCGTACCTGCGATCTGTGTGCGATGAGGAGCGCTCACCGCTCCCGAACGCACACAAATCGCTACTTCTCGAGTACCAGGCCATCGAGGTCGCCCTTGTCGCGCCACTCTTTGAGCAGATCGCCGAACGCGTAGAAGCCCGGGCCGTAGGGCTCGCCGAGGTGTGAGCGGATGCCCTCACCGCCACCGCCGCCCTCGTTGTTGTAGTAACCCGGAGTGCAGGATGCGTCGAAAGCCGAGTTGTCGACCGCGGATTCGCGGATGGTCTGGCACCACTGCTCCTGCGCGTCGTCGGTCGGCTCGACGACCGTTGCGCCCCGCTTCAACGCCTCGGCGACGATGTAGGCGATGTGCTCACCCTGCAGTTCGTAGTTGGCCGCGATGTTGGCCGAGATGCCGACCTGGGTGAAGCCGGTGAAGAACTGGTTCGGGAAGCCGCGGCTGGTCATGCCGTGCAGCGTCTTGTAGCCGTCGTGCCAATAGTCGTAGAGCGACAGCCCGTCGCGGCCTTCGATCGCGTCGATCGAGTAGCGCCTGCTGATCTCGGTGGTGATCTCGAAGCCGCTGGCGTAGATGATGCAGTCGACCTCGTACTCCTGGCCGTTGGCGACGAATCCCTTCTCGGTGATCCGCTCGACCCCCTTGGTGTCGGACACGTCGATCAGCGTCACGTTGGGTCGGTTGAAGGTGGGCAGGTAGTCGTCGTTGGACAGCGGACGCTTGCACAGGAAGCGGTAGTACGGCTTGAGCGCCTCGGCCGTGTCGGGGTCGTCGACGGTCTCGGCGATCCGGCGGCGCAGCCGCTCCATGATCTTGTAGTCCTCTTCCTCGCGGATCGCCATGAACTGCTCGGGCGTCAGCGTCGACGGGTCCTCGAGTGAGAGCACCCGCGCAGCGGTGTTGCGGCCAAGTTCGGTCCAGAAGTCGCACACCAGATCCGGCTGCCCGGGCGCCATCCCCTCGAACGTCCACGAGTGGAAGTTGCGCTGGCGTTCCTTCTGCCAGCCGGGCTGCAGCGTCTTCACCCAGTCGGGGTTGGTCGGGGTGTTGTTGCGCGCGTCGACCGTCGACGGGGTGCGCTGAACGACATATAGGTGCTTGGCATCTCGGGCCAGGAACGGCACCACCTGAATGCTGGTGGCGCCGGTGCCGATGATCGCGACACGCTTGTCGGCGAGCTTGTCCATGCCGCCGGTGTAGTCGCCGCCGGTGTAGTCGTAATCCCAACGCGACGAGTGGAAGCTGTGTCCCTTGAAATCCTTCATGCCCGGGATGCCCGGCAGCTTCGGCCGGTGGAACGGCCCGGACGCCAGCACCACGAACCGCGCGCGGATGTCGTCGCCGCGGTTGGTGGCGATGCGCCACCTGTTGATCTCCCCGTCCCAGCGCATATCGCGCACCTGGGTGGAGAAGATCGCCGAGTCGTAGAGGCCGAAGTGCTTACCGATGCGCCTGCAGTGCTCGTAGATCTCGGGTCCGTCGGCGAACTTCTTGCTCGGGATGTAGTCGAGCTCTTCCAGAAGCGGGATGTAGCAATAAGACTCGTTGTCGCACTGGATGCCCGGATACCGGTTCCAGTACCAGACCCCACCGAAGTCGCCGCCCAGCTCGATGATCCGGACGTCCTCGACCCCGGCCTTCTTCAGATGCGCCGCCGACAGCAGCCCGCCGAATCCGCCGCCCAGCACCGCGACGTCGATGTCCTCGACGATCGGGTCACGCGGCGCGGCCGGGGTGTACGGGTCGGTCTCGTAGTAGCCGGCGAAGTCGTCGGTCAACTCGACGTACTGCTTGGAGCCCTCGGGCCGAAGCCTTTTCGCCCGCTCCTGGGCGTACTTCTCCCGCAGCGCGTCGATGTCGATGTCGTCAGGGGTCTCCGTGGGTCCGCAGGTGTCGGACATTGTCATAGCTCAGAGCTCTTTCGGTTCGCCGGTGCCCATGTACTTGGACAACTGATAGTGCAGGTTCACGGTGCTGCGTTCGCGGTACGGGTTGGGCCTGGTGCCGGGGAAGCCCAGCGACTTCATGCCCTGCTGCACCGCGGCCATGTTCGAGAAATCCTGGGGAAGCACCGAAAGCCAGTTCGGGCTGTCCTTGGGCGTGTACTCCCAATGCGTCTGCGGCTCTTGATCCTTCGGGAACAGCTCCAAGGTCGCCACCTCGAAGATGCATTTGTTCGGATCGTAGGTCGGATGCGGCCGGGCGCCGTAGCACAGCGCGGTCGTCAGGCCCTGGCCGACCTGGAAGTTGGGGAAGATCTGCCACGCCGTGCCCGCCTGCCCGAGGATGTCGGGCGGAATGGTCGGCCACACGACGCCGCGGGCCTCGTCGTCACGCCTGGCCGATGCCAACCAGTGTTCGAGAACCTTGTCCGGAGGTGTGCCCTCGGGCAGTTCGTCGACCAGCCTCTTGGCCGCGTTCACCAGCGTCTCGGTGGTGGTGGCGTTGGTCTGCTCCCAGGTGTACATCTGCATCTCGGCGGTGGAGACGCGGGGATCGTCACCGGTGCCCAACCGGATCTTGGACCTGGTGGCCTCCATGTCTTTCGGCGCGTCGTATCCGATGTTGCTGTGCCTGCCCTGCGCCTTGGCCCAACCCTTGAACTCGCCGAACTTGTTGAACTCCGGATGGGTGGTGAACACGTGGTAGGTCTCGTTGAAGGCCTCGAGCGCGACCTTCCAATTGCAGTCGAAGTACAGCCATTTGCGCCACTTGTAGCGCATGTTCTCCAGCCCGAACGGATCGAGGATCTTGGCGGCCGGGAACAGGTAGTCGGCAAGCGGTTCGCAGTCGGGGTCCATGTTGATGAACAGCCAGCCGCCCCACGTGTCGACCTGGACGGGGACGAGGTGGGTGTTCTGCGGGGTGAGCGCGCCGTTCCAGTCGTCCTGTTCGCGGATGTGCGTGCAGGCACCGTCGAGTCCGTATGTCCAGCCGTGGAATCCGCAGACGAACGATTTGCGGGCGCGGCCGACGGCGTTCTTGTCCCCGTCGGGGGTGTCGACGAGGCGGCGGCCGCGGTGCATGCACACGTTGTGGTGCGCCCGAAACTCGTCTGCCCCGGTGCGCACCACGATGATCGAGTCGTCGAGGACGTCGTAGGTCAGGTAGCTGCCGACCTCGGGAAGCTCCTCGACGCGGCCGACCTGCTGCCATACCTTGCGCCACAACTTGTCCCGCTCGGCGCGCGCATACTCCTCCGAGACGTACGCCTCCACCGGGATCGTCATCGGTTCGCAGAGCTCTTCTGGCGCTTCAATCCTGGCCTGCGTATCGGTCATTTCAAACTCCTTAGAACCGACTTATTTCTGCGCGGAAGGTTTCGTCTTTGAGGAACAGCGAGGTGTTGTCGGCACCGAGGTGCGTCCACTTCAGGTTGAGCCCACCGTCGACGAGAAGCGTCTGCCCGGTGATATAGCTCGACAGGTCCGACAGCAGGAACAGGATCGCCCCAGCCTGCTCTTCGGGCCGACCCCGCCTGCCCATCGCGATCGCCCGCCGGTCCCGGTCGGGGTCGACGTCGACGTAGGTGCGCGACGCGGCGGTCTCGGTCACCCCGGGCGCCACCGCGTTGACGCGGATGTTGTCGTGCGCCAACTCGGCGGCCATGGTGCGCGTCATCGCGACCACCGCCGCCTTGGCCGTGCCGTAGGCGATGTGGAACGGCGCGGTGTTCATCCCGCTGATCGACGACACGGAGACGACCGAGCCCTTCAGGCCGCGGGCGCGGAGTTCTGCGCATACCGCCTGGCTCATGAAGAACGCCGTCTCGAGGTTCGCGGTGAACAACTCCCGCCAGTCCGAACGCGTCACCCGGGTCGACGGCATCCACGTCGACGGCGCGGCGCCGCCCGCGATGTTCACCAATCCGTACAGATCGCCGTCGGTTCGCCGGACCCGCTCCATCACGGTGGCAATGCCGGCGTCGGTGGAGGCGTCGGCCGACACCGCGACGACGGGCAGCCCCTGATCGGCCAGGGGACCGATGTGTTCGTCGAGGTTTTCTTTCGACCGGCTGACGGCCACCACCGTGGCACCGGCCTCGGCCGCCATCCGGGTGACGGTGGTGCCGATTCCGCCGCCGCCGGCACCCGACACCACGACGATCCGGCCGTCCAGCCTCAAGAGGTCGTCCATGCTATTTGTCCGGACAACGAGTGTTGCTCTCCATGTTGCAGAACACTATTCCCCAGCGTTAATCGGCCCGTCAAGGGCGAAACCAGCTCTCTCACGCCCTATTGTCTGGACTAAGCGGAGTTGCTAACGTGCCAGGTCATGACGCAATCGGCGACGGGATCCCCGCAGCAGTCTCGCTATCCGGGCGGAAATCCGACCGCGACGGCCGGGTGGCGTCTCGAGCGGATCACCGCCCCGAGTCGGCTGTTCGGTGCGAACGGTCTGCGCACCGGCCCGGACGGCCGCGTCTATGTCGCCCAGGTGACGGGCAGCCAGATCAGCGCGCTGGATCTGGGCACGGGGAATCTGGAGACGGTCAGCGCCAAGGGCGGTGACATCATCGGCCCCGACGACGTCGCCTTCGACAGCGACGGCAACCTCTTCGCAACCGAGGTGATGGACGGACGGGTCAGCGTGCGCGACGCCGCGGGCCGCACGCGGGTGCTGCGCGACGACCTGCCGTCCGCCAACGGCATCACCGTGCACCAGGATCGCTTGTTCGTCAACGAGTGCCGCGACGGCGGACGGCTGATGGAACTCGACCGCGCCACGGGCGCCGAGCGGAACCTGTTGGAGGGCCTACCTTCACCGAACGCCATGGAGGTCGGCCCGGACGGCTTCCTGTACTACCCGCTGATGACGGCCAATGAGATCTGGCGCATCGACCTCGGCGGCGGTGAGCCGCAACGGGTGGCCGCCGACCTCGGTGTGCCCGATGCGGTGAAGTTCGACCCGCAGGGCAATCTCGTCTCGACGCAGGTGGCCAGCGGCCAGGTGCTGCGTATCGATCCGCGAAGCGGCGAGAAAACCCTTCTGGCTCAGCTCAACCCGGGATTGGACAACCTGACCTTCGTCGGGGACCGCCTGTTCGTCTCGAACTTCACCGGTGAGATCACCGAGATCGTCGGCGCTGGCGAAACCCGCACGCTGCTCGGCGGCGGGTTGAACTGGCCGCTCGATCTGGCGGTGGGCGAGGATGGCCAGCTCTACGTTGCTGACGGCACCTACTTCTACGCCGTCGGCGATGACGGATCGCTGCAGACCGTCGGCATGCTGTTCTCCCCCGGCTACCCGGGCTTCCTCCGCGGGCTGGCCCCGGTTGCAGGCAATGCGTTCGTGGTGGCCACCTCGGGTGGCCAGATCGCTCGGTACCGCCCCGCCGACGGCGAAACCGATTACCTGGCAGACGGTTTCGACCAGCTCTACGGTGTGGCCGTCGGGCCGGGTGAGCGGATCGTGTTCACCGAGCTTGGCACGGGGCGGGTGCATGCGCTGGCGTCGGGCAGCGCCGAGGTGCTGGCCTCGGATCTGCGGGATCCGGTCGGCGTCGCATTCGACGACGACGGCCGCGTGCTGGTCGCCGAATCAGGGGCCGGACGGGTGATCGCGGTCGGCGACACGACGCAAACCGTGGTCGACGGCCTGTCACGCCCGCAGGGCATCGCGGTCGCCGACGGCGTGCTCTACATCGTCGACGCGGGCTCCAAGGAGGTGATCGCGGTAAACCTGAAAACCAACGCGCGCACCACGATCGCTTCGGATCTTCCGGTCGGGCCGCCGCCGGGCGTGGAGCCCAAGCCGCTCAAAGGGATGCCGCCGTTCTCCGGACCGCAGGGGCCGTTCGCCGGTATCACCGTCGGCCGTGACGGCACCTTGTACGTGTCGGCCGACGGCGAGGGCAGCGTGCTGGCGCTGCGGCGGACATGACCGTCAGCCCCACCGACCATCGCTACCTGCAGGTGGCGCGCACCTTACGCAAGGAGATCGTCGACGGGATCTACCCCGTCGGCTCACAGCTGCCGACCGAACAGCAACTGTGCGAACGCTTCGCGGTCAGCCGCTACACCGTCCGCGAGGCGCTGCGCCGGCTGCGGGAGGACAACCTGGTCGCGTCGCGGCCACGGGCAGGCACCCTCGTGGTCCCTCGTCCCGCATCCAATTCGTATGCGCAAGACGTCGTTTCGATCGATGACCTGCTGGCGTTCGCGGCCGGCGCCCAGCTCACGATCGAGTCCAACGCGATGGTCACCGTCGACGACGAACTGGCTGACCGCACCGGGCTGGAGGCAGGTACGCAGTGGCTGGCGGTCCGCGGCTGCCGGCAGAACGAGGGCAGCGACACACCCGTCTGCACCACCGAGTACTACATCAATCGGGCGTTCGCGGCGGTTGGGCGGCTGTTGCAACGCCATTCGGGACCGATCTTCCCGCTGATCGAGGACCTGTTCGGGGTCAGCATCGTCGAGGTGCATCAGGAGATGGCGGCCATCACCGTGTCGCCGGATCTCGCCAGGGCGCTCAAGGTCGATGCGGGCAGCGCGGCTCTGGAGATGCGCCGCGCCTACACCACCTCCGACGGCGAGGTCGCGCAGGTGACCATCAACACCCATCCCTCGTCGCGGTACCGGCACTCGATGACGATGCGCCGGATCAAGGGTTAGGCCGGGCAGTGCGTGTCGACGAGAAGCGCAGCGCCGACGCCTACCGGCGCGGCCTGTGGGTACATGACACGCTGGCCGACGCGCTGCGCGACGCGGCCACCTCGACGCCCGACCGGACCGTGTTGGTGGACGGCGACATCCGGCTCACGTGTCGCGAGCTGTATGACCGCGCCGTGGCGCTGGCGCACACGTTGATGTCCCGCATGCCCGCGGGCAGCGTGGTGTCGTTCATGCTGCCGAACTGGCACGAGGCCGCGGTCATCTACCACGGGGCGACGTTGGCGGGCATGGTGGTCAACCCCATACTGCCGTCGCTGCGCGACCACGAGCTGACGTTCATCCTGCAGGATGCCGACGTTCGGGCGGTCTTCGTGCCGTCCGCCTTCAACAAACACGACTACGTGGCGATGCTGGATCGCGTCACCGGTGCGATGTCCGCCCCGCCCGAAGTCGTCGTCGTGCGGGGTGACGCGGGCGACCACACGCCGTTCGAGACCCTCTTGGGCAGCGGTGGCGCGGGCGTCCTGCCGGTGTTGAACGCCGACACGGTGCGGATGATCCTCTACACCTCGGGGACCACCGGCCGGCCGAAAGGCGTGCTGCACACCCACAACTCGATCCATGCGCTGATCCGTCAGATCGGCGAGCACTGGCGCGTCGCGGCGGGCGACACGTTCCTCGTACCGTCCCCGATCGCGCACATCGGCGGGTCGATCTATGCGTTCGAGTGCCCCCTGTTACTGGGCAGCACCGCGGTGCTGATGCAGCGCTGGGATCCGGATGCCGCGGTGACGTTGATGCTCGACGAGCGGGTCACGCATATGGCGGGGGCCACGCCTTTCCTCGACGGGTTGCTCGCCGCCGCCGAGCGGGCCGGAACGCGACTACCGGAGCTGAAGGTGTTCATCTGCGGTGGCGCGTCGGTCCCGCCGTCGCTGATCCGCAGCGCCACCGCCTATTTCGAAAGGGCGGCGGTGTCCCGCGTGTACGGTTCGACCGAGGTCCCGGTGACCACGGTCGGCTCACTCGACGACACCGAGCACGCCGCCGACACCGACGGCAGGCCGGGTATCGCGGACATCGAACTGATAGGCGGCGAGATCCGCGCCCGCGGGCCGCAGATGCTCGTGGGCTACCTGCATCCCGAAGACGAGACCGACGCGTTCGACGGCGACGGCTACTTCCGCACCGGTGACCTCGGTCGGTGGGTCGACGACGGCTTTCTCGTCGTCACCGGTCGCGCCAAGGACATCATCATCCGCAACGGGGAGAACATCTCGCCCAAGGAAATCGAGGACATTCTCATCGGCCATCCCGGCGTCGCGGAGATCGCCGTCGTCGGCATACCCGACGAGCGCACCGGCGAGCGGGCGTGTGCCGTCGTCGTCGCGACCGATCAGCCGACTCCCGACGTGGCGGGCATGCGGAGGCTTCTGGAGGAGCACGGCGTGGCCCGCTTCAAAGCACCCGAGCAGGTGGTGGTGTGGGAGGCGTTGCCCAAGAACGACGCCGGAAAAGTGTTGAAGCATCGGATACGAGCGGCCCTGACATGACCGCCGGACACGAGGAGCAAGAATGGTTCAGGTAGCGATCGTGACCGGGGCGAGCAGCGGCATCGGATTCGGTTGCGCGACCAAACTGGCCGAGGCGGGCATGGCGGTGCTCGGTACCGGCCGCGACGGCACCCGGCTCGCCGGGCTGGAGAAGGCGATCGGTGACACCGACCGCGTCGCGACGGTCGCCGTCGACCTCACCGCCGACGAGGCGCCACAGACCATCGTGCAAGCCGCGCTGGACCGTTGGGGCCGCATCGACTTCCTGGTCAACAATGCCGGCGTCGGAAGCCCCAAGCCGTTGCACGAAACCGACGACGAATCCCTGGACTACTTTTTGGGATTGATGCTGCGGGCACCGTTCCGGTTGGCCCGCGACGTGATCGAGCACATGGAGTCCGGCTCCGGGATCGTCAACGTGACATCGACGTTCGCCGTCGTCGGCGGCCTTCGCGGTGGTGCATACTCAGCGGCCAAGGGCGGCTTGACCTCGCTGACCCAGCACATCGCATGCCAGTACGGCCCACAGGGAATCCGTTGTAACGCAGTGGCTCCCGGGGTCACGCTGACGCCTATGGTGGCGACACGCCTCGAAGACGAGCGATTCCGCAAGATCAACACCGAGATGACCCCGTACCCGCGGTTGGGCGAGGTTAACGACATCGCCAGCACCGTGGCGTTCCTGTGCTCGGAGGGTGCGAGCTTCATCAACGGTCAGACGATCGTCGTCGACGGCGGCTGGAGTTCGACGAAGTACTTGTCGGACTTCGCGCTGACCTCCGAGTGGGTGGCCCGACAATGAACCTGTTCGCGCTGCTCGATCAGGCCGCCAGCCGCTTCGGTGACCGAGGTGCGGTGTATCACGGTGAGCGCCAACACCAAACGTGGGCACAGCTGCGGGAGCGGTCCCTGCGGTTGGCCACCTCGCTCGGTGCGCCGGGCACGCGGATCGCCGTCGCCAGCGAGAACTCTCCGCAGATCATCGAGCTGATGTTCGGGGTGTGGGCGGCCGAATGTGTGTACGTTCCCATCAACTACAAGCTGCACCCGCGGGAGATGGTGCAGATCCTCGAGGATTCCGGCGCGGCGCAGGTGTTCGCCTCGCCGAAGATCGCGTCAGCGCTCACACCGGAAACGGACGTCCCGATCACGGTCGTCCGCACCGACGACTACGAAACCTGGTTCAGCGCGGGGCTTTCGGAACCGCCGACCACCGATCCCGAGACCTTGGCCTGGCTGTTCTACACCAGCGGCACAACCGGGAAGTCCAAGGGTGCGATGCTGTCGCACCGCAATCTGATGGCGATGACGGTGTCACACCTGGCCGACTTCGACTCCCCCGACGAGAACTGCACCCTGGTGCACGGCGCGCCGATGTCGCACGGCTCGGGACTCTACATTCCGCCGTACGTGCTGCGCGCGGCGCGCCAGGTGATCCCCGAGTCCGGGGCGTTCGAGCCGAACGAGTTCCTCGACCTGTGCGAGCGCCATCCCGGCTGCAGCGCGTTCCTCGCGCCCACCATGGTCCAGCGCCTGGTGCAGACCGGCCGCGCCTGCCCGGACAACCTGCGAACCATCGTCTACGGCGGTGGTCCGATGTACGTCGAGAGCCTGAAGAAGGCGATGGCCGCGTTCGGCCCGGTCTTCGTGCAGCTGTACGGCCAGGGGGAAGCGCCGATGACCATCACCGGGCTGCGCCGAGCCGATCACGTCGGCGCCGACGATGCGGTTCTAGGATCGGTCGGCTACGCCCGGTCCGGGGTGGACGTCGCGGTGCGCAGGGCCGACGGGATACCGGCCGAGGTCGGCGAGATCGGCGAGATCGTGTGCCGCGGCGACGTCGTCATGTCGGGCTACTGGGAGAACCCGCAGGCGACCGCCGCGACCCTGCAGAACGGCTGGCTGCACACCGGCGACATGGGTTCGTTCGACGACCGCGGTTTGCTCACCTTGCGGGACCGGTCCAAGGACGTCGTGATCAGCGGCGGCAGCAACATTTACCCCCGCGAGGTCGAGGAGGTGCTGCTCGAACATCCCGGTGTCGTCGAGGCCGGCGTGGTCGGCGCGCCGGACGAGGAGTGGGGCGAGGTGGTGGTGGCGTTCATCGTCGGGTCGGCGTCGGCCGACGAGTTGGATGCGCATCTGCTCGACCGCATCGCCCGGTTCAAGCGCCCGAAACGCTACGAGTTCATCGATGAACTGCCGAAGAACAGCTACGGCAAGGTGCTCAAGCGGGAGCTGCGCGACCGGGTGCGATCAGTGCCGCGGTGACGTATGTGTCTGGTGTCACAGATGATCTTGGTTTGGTGCTGATTCCGCACGGGTATGAAGCGAGTTGCTCTTCTGGAGGATGACAATGACCAACCACATGCCGACCGCCGACGGGTCGCCTGCCTCCGACGGGCTGGCCACGCTGGCGCTGCTTCTGCATGCGGCAGCCTTGTTCGCCTCGACCGCTTGCCTCGCCGCATTCCTCATCGGGCACTCGACCGTCGCCCTGATCGCCGGAGTTCTGGCGGTACTTCACCTCGTCGGCGCCAGGGCCACCCTTTTCCTCGACGGCAGCCTCGAGAAGCGCCGCCTCGTCCGGGAGGCATCGGCCGAGCCGTTCGGCGAGTACGCCCTCGCCGGCGGCTCGCTCTAACCCGATCCCCACTCGCCTACTGGGCCGGCGCGAACACCGACTTGAACCTGTTCAGTGACTCCTGGATGTCGCCCTTGAGCGCTCCGGCGACCACCATGCCGATGGGGCCGAACAGCGCGGGACCGCCGAGATGCACGTCGAACGTGACCGTCGATCCGGCGGGGTCCTTCTCGGCAGGGCGCACCTTGCCGATCAGCTTGACCTTGACGCCGCCCTTGCCGTCGCCGTTGAGCGTCATCGACTCCGGCGGACGGTAGTGCACGATGGTCCATTTGATCCGGTTCGGCATGCCCTTGACCTCGACGATCGACTCCAGCGTCGTGCCCTTCTCCAGCGTTTCGGGCAACTTGCTGCGCCACACCCGGTGGATGCTCAGCCACTCCTTGTAGCGGGCGAGGTCGGATGCGCACGACCAGGCCTGCTCCGGCGGCAGGGGTACGTCGACGGATACGGAGAGTTTGGCCATGCGCTACGAGGTGGGCGGAGCAGTCGGAGGCTGTTGGGGCGGTGGTGGCGGCTGCTGCGGCGGCGGAGCCTGGGGCGGCTGCTGCGGTGCGCCCTGCGCCGACGGGTTGTCCTTGTTGACGTAGTTGCGCGCCGCGTCCTGGACCTTGTCGACGTGCTGAGCGTATTTGCCCTGCGTCTTGCGGTCGACGATGTCACCGGCCTTGTCGATCGCGGTGTCCACCTTGTCGGCGTTGCGGGCCAGCAGATTCTTCACCTTGTCGAGAAATGCCATGCGTCCAAGGCTACTCGGCGCGCCACAGCCGACGGCGCTCTCCCAGCACCGCACCCTGCACCCACCAGATCACCTCGATCGCGGCGGCCGTGACCACGCCGATGGCCAACGCGATCGACGTCGTCTTGACGTTGGAGATGTCGAGCATGAACAGCTCCTGCGCCAGCGGTATGGAGAAGATCACGACATAGGCCAGGCCGGAGAGGGCGACCAACGCGACCCGCCACCACTCGTAGGGCCGCGCCACCACTGCCAACACCCAGATGGCCCCGACCAGCAAGGTGATCAGCGCCGCGGTCGACGCCTGGGTCTGCTCGACAGCCGTGGCCTCGCGACCCTGATACGCGGCCAGATACGAGGTGAACGTCGCGACGCCGATGACCAGACCCGACGGCAGGGCCGCCGTCATCACCCGCCGCACGAACCCCGGATGGGCGCGCTCCTTGTTCGGGGCCAGCGACAGGATGAACGCCGGGATTCCGATCGTGAACCACGCCGCGATCGTGACGTGGATCGGCTGGAACGGGAACAGCAGCGGGTCGGTGCCGAAGAACTTCGACGCCAGACCGGCCAGGCCGACGAACGTCGCCAACAGCACCGAGTACACGGTCTTGGTCAGAAACAGGTTCGAGACGCGTTCGATGTTGCCGATCACCCGGCGACCTTCGCCGACGACATACGGCAGCGTCGCAAATTTGTTGTCCAACAACACGATCTGAGCCACGGCGCGCGACGCCGAGCTTCCCGACCCCATCGCGACGCCGATGTCGGCATCCTTGAGCGCGAGCACGTCGTTGACCCCGTCACCGGTCATCGCGACCGTGTGCCCCCGGGACTGCAGGGCGTGCACCATCGCTCGCTTCTGGTCGGGGCGGACTCGACCGAAGGTGGTGTGCGATTCGAGCGCGTCGGCCAGCGCCTCGGTGGACTCCGGCAGGTTCCTGGCATCCATGCACTCGCCGTGCAGGCCCAGCGATCCCGCGACCGCGCCCACGGACACCGCGTTGTCTCCGGAGATGACCTTGATCGAGACCTTCTGGGAGGCAAAGTAATCGAGTGTGTCGTGCGCGTCGGGCCGCATGCGCTGCTCGAGGACGACGAGCGCGGCTGGGGTCACGCAGCCGGGGGCGTCGGGGTGGTCGACGGGCAGGTCGCTGGCCCCGAGCAACAGCACCCGCAGGCCGGAGGAGCCGATCCGTTCGGCCTGTTCGGCGATCGGCGAGCCCGGTGCGCACAGCACGTCAGGGGCGCCGATCACCCAATTGCCGTGCTCCCCATAGGACGCGCCGCTCCACTTGGTGGCTGACTTGAACGGCGCGGTGGCCGTCGCTGTCCAGCCGGGCGGCATCTTGTATGCCTCGGCGATGGCCTGCATGCTCGCGTTCGGGCGGGCATCGTCGGCGGCGAGCTGCGCGAGGATGTTTCCGACGTCGGCCTCGTCGAGCTGCTCGAGATCCGAGACGCGCATACCGTTCTCGGTCAACGTGCCGGTCTTATCGGCGCAGACGACGTCCACGCGCGCCAGGCCTTCGATCGCGGGCAATTCGTTGACCAGGCACTGCCTGCGGCCCAGCCGAATCACGCCGACAGCGAACGCGATCGACGTCATCAAGACCAGGCCCTCGGGCACCATCGGCACCAGCGCGCCGACCATCGCCAGCACCGACCGCTTCCATCCGGACTCCGTGGTGAACAGCTGGGTGTAGATGGTCAGCAGCCCGGCGGGAATCAACAGGTACGTGATGAACTGCAGGATCTTGTTGATGCCGCTGCGCAGTTCGGAGTTCACCAGCGTGAACTTGCTGGCCTCCTCTGCGAGCTTGGCCGCGTACGCCTCCCTGCCGACCTTGGTGGCGCGGTAGGCGCCGGTGCCCGCGACGACGAAGCTACCCGACATCACCCGGTCGCCCGCGTCTTTCGCGATCGGGTCGGCTTCCCCGGTGAGCAGCGATTCATCGACCTCGAGGTTGGCCTCCTCGAGCACCTCGCCGTCGACCACGATCTGGTCGCCGGGTCCGAGTTCGATGATGTCGTCGAGGACGATGTCGCTGGGGCTGAGCTGTTGGGCAGCCGATCCGGCGCCGGTCTGCCTGCGCACCAACGGTTTCGTCTGACCGACAATCGCGAGCTTGTCCAGTGTCCGCTTGGCCCGCAACTCCTGGATGATGCCGATGCCGCTGTTGGCGATGATGAGTAACCCGAAGGCGCCGTTGATGATCGAGCCGGTGGACAGCACGATGATCAGCAGCACCCCGAGGATCGCGTTGATGCGGGTGAACACGTTGGCCCGCACGATGTCGGACACGCTGCGTGCCGCCCGCGTCGGGACGTCGTTGGTCTTGCCTTCGGCGATGCGTTGTGCGACCTCGGGTTCGGTCAGCCCGGTGGCCTGAATCTCGGGTGCGGCTGTCACTTGACGAACGTGCCCTTCTTGAACGTGTCGAAATACTCCAGCGTGAGCTTGTCACGATCGACCCCATCGAACACCGCGGTGGAAACCGTTCCCGGCGGCGCGTTCTCGGTGATGAAGGAGAACGTGAAGGTGTTGCCGTCCCAGTGTTTGAGCGGCACATCGAGCTTCGAACCCAGCGCCAACCGCAGCTCGCCGTCGCGTTCGGTGATTCGGGCGGGCCCCCAGTAGTCGTTGCGGTAGGTGCCCACGTACGACGCGAGCGGCGCAGCGGGCACAGGATTGGCCGGTGGCTGCTTGCCGACCAGGGACCCCACCGGCTTCTCCATGTCGGCGAACGCCGCGCTGTAGAGGCCGTACCAGTCCTCGCGCACCTCGCCGAACTGCACCAGATCGGCGAACTGCGCGGTCAGTGCCTCCGAGACCCCAGAAGGGGTGGCGTTGGTGAGCGCGACGATCGCGACGTCGGCCGACGGCAGGATCAGGAAGGTCGTTCCGGTGCCCAGTTCGAAGGCGCCTGAGTGGCTCAGCTCCATGCGCGCCGCCGAGGTCGAGCTGACGTTGAAACCGAACCCGTAGAAGCCCGACCGGGCCGCGGGTTCGCTCGCCGGGCTCGACACGATCTGCGGTGTGAGTGCGGGCAGCAGGGCCTTCGGGGCGACGATCTGTTTGCCGTCATGACTTCCGTTGGCCAGCACCATGGCCAGCCATCGGGTCATGTCGTTGACCGACGAACTCGCCCCGCCCGCCGGTGCTTCCGGGTCGGCGTCACGGACGAAGGCCGGTTCGTAGCGCCCGTCCATGTGGATGTGGCCGGCCGCGCGGTTGGGTCGCGCGCGATAGTCGGTGAACCGGTAGCTGGTCTGCCCCATACCCAGTGGACGGAACAGCACCTCGTCGGCCAACACCTCCCACGGCTTGCCCGCGCCGACCGCGACCGCCTCGGCCCCCGCGGTGTACCCGAAGTTCGTGTACGCGTACGAGATCCGGAACGGGTCCAGCGGAAGCTGGCGCATCCGGTCCAGCACCTGCCTGCGGTCGAATCCGAGATCCTCGAGCATGTCGCCGGCGTGATCGGGCAGTCCGGAACGGTGCGACATCATGTCCCCGACGGTGACCATCGAGGTGACCACGGGATTGGACAGCGCGAACCAGGGCAGCTCGGACACGATCGGGGTGTCCCAGCTGACGGCGCCGACACCGACCTGGTGGGCGACCACGGTCGCCGCAAGAGACTTCGACACCGAAGCGAGTTGGAACACCGTGTCGGGGTCGACGCGGTTCTCGTCCTCCTCCGGTTTGGTGGCATCCTTGACGCCGAACCCCTTGGCGTACACGGTCTTTCCGCCGTGCACGACGGCGACGGCCATACCGGGGATTCCCGACTTGCGCATCAGGTCCTCGGCCATGCCGTCGAGTTCGGCCACCGCGTTGTCGACCGCGTTCTCCGGTAGGGGCATCGCGGGCACCAGTGGGGGCGGGACGTCGGCCTGGGCGCCCGGCGCGCCCGGCGGGGACGGCGGGGCGGGTTCGGGGCGGTCGGCGCCGCAGCCCGCGACGAGCAGCAACCCGACGACAGCCACCCTGGCCAGTGCTTTCATGAGCTGAACGGTAACCCGACGAGCGCACTGTTGGGGTGCTCGAACCGCGAGTGCGTCGGCAAAAAGTGTGCGCTGGAAGGCGGGGTTAGAACCGCCACCACGGGTGGAGCGGCGGCGTCGCGTCCAACCGGACCCGCTGCCCCGGTTTGGGCACCGCTAATTGCACCTTCTCCGCGTCGGCGGCCCGCAGCAGCCGCTCGACCGGTTCGGCCCACGGGTGTGGCGCGAGCCGGAAGGTGGCCCAGTGGATCGGTACCAGCAGCCCCCGGTCGGCTTCGGCGACGTCGAGGTGCGCCTTGACCGCCTCTTCGGGGTTCATGTGGATGTCCGGCCACGCCGGATGGTAGGCACCGACGGGCAGCAGCGTCAGGTCGAACGGCCCGTGGTCCATACCGATCTGGGCGAAGCTCTTGGTGTATCCGGTGTCGCCGCCGAAGAACGCCCGGTGTTGCGGGCCCATGATCACCCACGATGCCCACAGCGTGGTGTTACGGGTGAACGCGCGACCGGAGAAGTGTCGCGCCGGCGTGCACACCAGGGTGAGATCGCCGATCGTGTGGCTCTCGTTCCAGTCGAGTTCGACGATCCGGCTCTCCGGTATCCCCCATTTGCGCAGGTGCGCGCCGATGCCGAGCGGGACGACGAACGGCGCCCGCTGCGTGTGGACGAGGCCGACGATCGTGTCCATGTCGAGGTGGTCGTAGTGGTCGTGGCTGACGATGATCGCGTCGACGGCGGCCAGCGCCTCGAGCGGAGCGGGCACCTCGTGCATCCGCTCCGGGCCGACCGTTTGGGACGGTGAGCACCGGCGGCTCCACACCGGGTCGGCCAGCACGCGGTAGCCGTCGAGTTCGACCAGCGCCGAGGAGTGACCGAACCAGCACGCCGACACCTGCGTCGAGTCGGGCTCGGTGGGTGACGGTGTGACGACCGGAATCGAGCCGTCCGGTCGGGTGACGCCGCGTGACCCGACCAACTCGCGCACCAGCAGCCGCTGCTGTTCGGCGTCGATGCTCATCATCGAGGCCGGTTCGAGGTTGACGAACACCCCGTCGCGGTAGTTCGGGGAGCGTCGCGCGACGTGTTCGATCTCCGTGGGCGAAGCGCCCAGTGCCGCGGGTGCACCCTGCAATGCGCGTACAAGCCAACCGCCGGCCAGCAGTGAGGCCGTGCCGAAGCCGAGGCGCAGCGCCGACCGGATCATCAAGCCCCCTTGAACCTCGGAGGTCGCTTCTCGATGCGGGCCACCTGCGCCTCGATGATGTCCTGGCTCGCCCACGCCCGATCGAACAGATCCTTGTGCGCCGGCCACGGGTCCTCGTAGGCGCCGTCGTCGTTGAGCACCCGCTTGGCGTGCTGCAGGGCCAGCGGCGCGAAGCCCGCGATCTCCTGTGCCCAAGCCTGCGCGTCTTGCAGCGTGCCGATGCGGTTGGCCATCCCGGTCTGCAGTGCGACGTCGGCGGTGAGCCGCTCGGCCGCCATCAGCATGCCGCGCGCCCTGCCCGCCCCGACCAGCGACGTCAACCGCCGGATGCTCCAATTGTCCAGCGCTATCCCGTATTTCGCGACCGGGAACTGGAAGTACGCCTCGGGAGCGACGACGCGCAGGTCGCAGATCATGGACAGGATCACCCCGGCGCCGATCGCGGGTCCGTTGATGGCGCCGATGACCGGCACCGGCGCCGCATCGATGGCCAGGTTGAGCGCCCGCGCCTTATCGGGCAGTTCGTCGGCGACCCCCTGGCCGCCGGAGAGGTCGGCGCCGGAGCTGAAGACGTGGCCCGCGCCGGTCAGCACGATCGCGCGGACGTCCTCGGCGCCGGCCTTCTCGATCGCTTCGCGAAGCCCGTCGACGAGTTCGGCGTTGAGCGCGTTGCGGCGGTCCTCGCGTTGCATCTCCAGGGTCATCACGTGGCCGTCGCGGGTCACACCAATCATGGGAGCGAGCCTATATAAAGCGCTCTAGCCTGTTGCTGTGAGCCGGATCGGTGCCCTCGAGGTGCGCGATGCCGTGCTGGACCCCGGGTCGTTTCGCAGTTGGGACGGCCCTCCGCTGGATGTCGGGGCCGACGGCGACTATCAGCGGGCGCTGTCCGCCGCGGCCGCCAAGACGGGCTTGGACGAGTCGGTGGTAACCGGAGAAGGCACGGTGTTCGGCCGTCGAGTCGCCGTGGTGCTGTGCGAGTTCGACTTCCTTGCCGGCTCGATCGGGGTGGCCGCGGCCGAGCGGATCACCGCCGCGGTGCAACGGGCGACGGCGCAGCGGCTGCCGCTGCTGGCCTCGCCGAGTTCGGGTGGCACCAGGATGCAGGAGGGCACGGTTGCGTTCCTGCAGATGGTCAAGATCGCCGCGGCCGTCGAACTGCACAAACGCGCGCATCTACCGTATCTGGTGTACCTGCGGCATCCCACTACCGGCGGGGTGTTCGCGTCGTGGGGATCGCTGGGCCATGTGACCGGCGCCGAACCCGGCTCGCTGATCGGCTTCCTCGGGCCGAGGGTGTACGAACACCTCTACGGTGAGCCGTTTCCCGAGGGCATTCAGACCGCCGAGAACCTGCACCGCCACGGCGTCGTCGACGGGGTGGTCCCGCTCGACGCACTGCGCGCCACGTTGGACCGGACGCTGACGGTGGTCGCCGATCCGCCGGGCTCGCCGCCGTCCGCACCCGAACTCGGGCCGTTGCCCGACGTGCCGGCGTGGGAGTCGGTGGAGGCCTCGCGGCGGCCAGACCGCCCGGGTGTGGGGTATCTGCTGCGGCACGGGACGACCGAGCGGGTGCTGTTGTCGGGCACGGGACAGGGTGAGGCGGCGACGACGCTGTTGGCGCTGGCGCGGTTCGGCGGGCAGCCGGCGGTGGTGCTCGGACAACAACGTGTGGTCGGCGGGATGGTCGGGCCTGTGGCGCTGCTTGAGGCGCGTCGGGGCATGGCGCTGGCCGAAGGTCTGCAACTGCCGCTGGTGCTCGTGATCGACACGGCCGGGCCCGCATTGACCGTCGAGGCCGAGCAAGGCGGGCTGGCCGGCGAGATCGCGCGCTGCCTGGCCGAACTGGTCACCCTGGATACGCCGACGGTGTCGGTGCTGTTGGGTCAGGGCAGCGGCGGACCGGCGCTGGCGATGGTGCCGGCCGACCGGGTGTTGGCGGCGCTGCACGGCTGGCTGGCGCCGCTCCCGCCGGAGGGAGCCAGCGCGATCGTGTTCCGGGATCTCGACCATGCCCCGGAACTGGCTGCGGCCCAAGGTATTCGGTCGGCAGACCTGCTGCGCAACGGTATCGTCGACGTGATCGTCCCCGAAATCCCCGATGCCGCCGACGAACCCATGCAGTTCACGCAGCGGCTGTCGGCCGTCGTCGCCAACGAACTGCACTCGCTGCGGTCGGTTCCCGGAGAGGAACGGCTGCGGACGCGGCTGCAGCGCTACCGGAGCATCGGCCTGTGACACCGAGCGGCCACCATCCGATGGCATGCTGGGTTGGATGGAAGCCCTGCTCCATTTCGCCGGAAACTTCTGGTGGCTGATCTTTCCCTTCGGGGGCGTGATCGCGGGCGGTGTGCGCGCGGTCGCGGCTGCCAACGAACGTCGTGCGCAACGCCGACTCGAGCGCTATCGGATCAAGCAGGAGACCAAGGTGGCGCTGGCCGAGGCGTCGGGCCGGGCACGCAGTCATGAAGCGGCGAACCGGCGCGAGATGGCCAAGGTGATGCAGCGTCACGCCGACACCGACGCCCGCTGGCTCGAGTACGAGATCGACGTCGCGAAGCTGTTGGACTTTCCGCTGATGACCGACATGAGCGCTCCGTTGACGCTCGCATTTCACAAGGCCAGGAGTCGCGCGGATCTGCTGCGCCCCGAATCCGTCGACGACATCATCGCCGACCGCGCCACGCAGATCGACTACCGCGACGCGGTGCACGAGTATGTGGCGGCGTTCGACATCGCCGAGGCCGACGCGATTCGCAGGCGTCGCAGCGATTTCTCGACCGAAGACCAGGCTCGCATCGAACGGGCCCAGCATTTGCTTCGGCTCGCATCCGACGACGCGGCGACCTCCGACGAGCGGAAAGCGGCCTACGCCCGGGCGCAGAAGGAACTCGACGGCCTCATCGTGCTGCCCCCGACGACTCGGGCGAGCATCGAACGCAAGATCGTCGGCGAGATCGAGGCCTGACCCAGCTTTGGGCAATCAGCCGCCCAGCTCGGAGACCGCGGTGTCCAGTTGTGCTGCCTGCTCTTCGATTTCGCGGTCGGACGGCGCCTCACCGATGCGTTGCACCAGGTCGTCGCGGGACGCCACCTCAAGGGCGCCGCGGTAGTCGGCCGAAGCGAGTCGGCCCGCACTGATCACCTCCACCCGGCCTTCGACGACGACCAGGATGGCATTTCTCTCTTCGGACTGCAGCAGCGTGCGTACATCCTCGGTCGAGATCATGATTGGTTCCGTCCTGTCTGTTGTTGCAGCCGGTCGATCACTCGGAGGCCTGCGGATTCTCCTGCGGCCCCCGGCCGGCGTCCTGACTCATGGCCTAGCTATGCCCGTTGATCAACCGGTCTATGCGAGCGCCAGCGCGGCGAGCATCGCGATGCAGGTGACGAGGTCAAGCGGCAACCGCAGCCAACTTCGCCGGGTCCAGCGCACCGCCGCGGACTCGTCGACCTCCGCAGGATCGCCCCTCTCGAACGCCACCGCCTTCGGTATGAAGTCGACCAGCGACCACACCCGCATCACTGCATGGCTGGCCAGCGCCACCAGCAACGCGGTACGCACGTCGGCGTGGGACCACGCGGCGATGAGCGCGACGACGAGCAGCACCTCGAATGCGGTGTGCGCCGGGATCCAGAACCGGCGGCGCGAGAGACCGCCGTTGTGCGCCTGGATGATGCCAGGCCGCTTGGGCCACGCGGGGTCGACGACGACGGTCTCGTAAAGGCCGCCTCCGAATACGACACAGGCCAGCAGCGTGGCGGCGGCAATCGAAAGAAGCGTCGGGGTCCACATCACCGCCGATTATTACGGGGCGTCGAGATAACGCTGCACCGTCGGTCCCACCGCCGCGACGATCTCCTCGTGCGACATCGCGACGATCGGCGGAAGCTGCAGCACGTACCGGCACAGCGCCAACCCCAGCGTCTGCGTGGCGATCAACACCGCCCGCCGCTCCGGTGCGACGGGGTTGATCGCGGCGACGACGGGCAGCAGCTGCCGGGTGAAGATGTCGCTCATCCGTTGCGCGGCATCGTTGTTGGTCGCGCTCGACCGCAGCAGCACGATCAGCGCCTCATCGCGCTCCCACCGGTTCATGAAGTGGGACACCAGGCTGGCCCCGACGTCACCGGGATCGACACCGGACAGGTCGGGGATCTGCAGGTCGAAGTCGGCGGCCGCCGCGAACAACTGGTTCTTGTTGCCGAAGTACCGCATCACCATCGACGGGTCGATGCCGGCGTCCGCGGCAATGGCCCGGATGGTGGCTCGTTCGAAACCCGATCGAGCGAACCGGTCGCGTGCTGCCGCCAGGATGACCGCCTTGGTCTGCTCCGAGGATCTCCGCATGCCAACAAGTGTAGGCCAACAAGTGTTGACAAGAGGCTGAACCAGAGTACATAGTGATGTCAACAAGCGTTGGCATAGACGGCCGGCGGAAGGAGAAGACGATGAACACCCACGACACCGATGTCCTGATCGTCGGGGCGGGCCCGACCGGACTGGCCGCAGCGGTGGCGTTGGTCTCGCACGGCGTGGCGACGACGGTGGTCGATCGCCAGGCCGCGGGCGCCAATACGTCGCGCGCAGCGGTGGTCAATGCCCGCACACTCGAGGTGCTCGAAGCGTTCGACGTGGCCAGGCGGCTGGTCAAGGAGGGGGTGCAGGCGTCACGGTTCACGATCCGCGACCGCGGCCGCACGCTGATCCCGGTCGACTTCAGCGGGCTGCCGACCGAGTATCCGTATTCGTTGATGGTGTCGCAGGCCACCACCGAACGCCTGTTGCTCGAGCGACTGGAGGAAATTGGCGGTCGTGTGCTGCGCCCGAAGACCCTGACCACGCTCGCCGAGGATCGGACCGGAGTCACCGCGACGTTCGACGACGGCGACGCCCTCCGCGCACGCTACGTCGTCGGCGCCGACGGAATCCGCAGCCTCGTGCGGGAGCAGGCTCACATCGGCTTCGAAGGCAGCGTGTACGACGAGTCGTTCGTGCTCGCCGACGCCCGGCTCACCGGCCGCGCGCCCTCCGACGAGGTCATCCTGTACTGGGCCAAGGAGGGGCTGACCGTGGTAGCACCGCTGCCCGACGGCGTTCATCGGATCGTCGCGCCGGTCGCCGACGCGCCCGAGGAGCCATCGCAGGCGTTCGTTCAGCAGATCCTCGACGCCCGTATCGGCGCCGCGGCGCCGACGGTGAACGCGGTGATCTGGGGTTCACGCTTCCGCGTTCACCACCGGGTCGCCGACACCTTCCGCGCGGGCCGGCTGCTGCTGGCCGGTGACGCCGCGCATGTGCACAGTCCCGCCGGCGGGCAGGGCATGAACCTCGGCATCCAGGACGCGGTGGCACTCGCCGACGCGCTGACCGCTGTTCTCGCAGGCGAACCCGACGCCCGGCTCGACGACTACAGCGAGTCGCGGCGCCCCATCGCGCAGGAGGTCGTGGAGATGACCGATCGCCTCACCCGGCTGGCCACCCTCCCCCGCGCCGCGCGCCCGATCCGCAACACGGCGATCCGGCTGGCCGGGCTCGTGCCCGCGGTGCGCAGCGGCCTGGCGCGCAGGTTCAGCGGTCTGGTCTACCGCTGAACTCCACCGCCGTGGCCCGGCTGTGCCCGTACAGCACGGCCGCGGCGATGCCCGCCTCGACCATGGCGACCACTGTGGCCACGGCCATCACGGTCGAGGGGCCGTTGGTCGCCGCCGCACCGTGGTGATGGCCGGGCCCGGGCAGATGCAGCGCGATCATCGCCAGGTTCATCAGCGCGACGGCTACCCAGGTGCGCTGTCGCCCGTCGCGCCACAGGTCACGCGCGCAGTACAGGCATGCCCCGACCATCGCGGCCAACACCGCGGCGGTGAACGGACGTTCCGCGTGGCCGAGCATGGCCGCGTGTAACAGGGCCGATCCCGCCGCGAGTACGGCGCACGCCCGTCGCCCGACCGTTCCGATCGTCGTCATGTAGATACCGACTCCGGCGGTCGCAGGAATTCATCCCGTGACAGGATCCGGACATGGCAGCCATCCGCCCGTTCCGCATCGCGATTCCCGACGACGACCTCGCCGACCTGCAGTCGCGGTTGCGCCGAACGCGGTGGGCCGAGGCCGAATGTGTCGACGACTGGAGCCAGGGCATTCCGCTGGCCTACACCCGCGAGCTGGCCGAGTACTGGGCCGAGGGTTACGACTGGCGGGCCCGCGAGGCGGCGTTGAACCGGTTCGACCACTACACCACCGAGATCGACGGGCTCGACATCCACTTCATCCATCAGCGCTCGTCGCAGGCCGATGCGTTCCCGTTGCTGATCACCCACGGCTGGCCGGGGTCGATCGTCGAGTTCCACAAGGTGATCGAACCGCTCACCGAGCGCGGCTTCGACGTCGTCTGCCCGTCGCTGCCGGGTTACGGCTTCTCCGGAAAACCCACCGAAACAGGTTGGGGCATCGAGAAGATCGCCTCGGCCTGGGACACCCTGATGAGCGAGCTGGGCTATGACCGGTTCGGCGCGCAGGGCGGCGACTGGGGTGCCGCGGTCACCACGCAGATCGGCCGCAACGGGGGCCGCTGCAAAGCGATCCACCTGAACATGCCGCTCGGGTTCCCACCCGGCAAGCTCGAGAATCCGACCGAAGAGGAGAAGCGGGCGCTGGAACGTGGCGCGTACTACCAGAAGTGGGATTCGGGTTATTCCAAACAGCAGTCGACCCGTCCGCAGACCCTCGGCTATGGCCTCGTCGACTCCCCGGTCGGGCAGCTGGCGTGGATCGTGGAGAAGTTCTGGTCGTGGATGGACTGCGACGGCCATCCGGAGAATGTGCTGACCAAAGACGAACTCCTTGACAACGTGATGCTGTACTGGCTGACCGCATCGGGCGCGTCGTCGGCCCGGCTCTACTGGGAGAGCTTCAACGCGTTCGGCGGGTTCGACCGCGTCGAACTCCCGACCGGCGTCGCATCCTTTCCCAAAGAGATCCTGCAGGCCCCGCGCGACTGGTGCGAGAACGGATACAACATCACCCATTGGACGACGATGCCGCGCGGTGGTCACTTCGCGGCGTTCGAGCAGCCCGACCTGTACGTCGACGACGTCGCGAAGTTCTTCGATAGCGTGCGATAGATGGGCAGGACGCTGGAGGCCGACTACTTGGTCGTGGGGGCGGGCGCGATGGGGCTCGCGTTCACCGACACGTTGGTCCACGAGTCGGATGCGACGGTCGTGGTGGTCGACCGCAACGACCAGCCCGGCGGTCACTGGACGACGGCGTACCCGTTCGTGCGGCTGCACCAGCCGTCGGCCTACTACGGGGTGAACTCGCGGGGGCTGGGCAGCGACACTGTCGACCAATTCGGGCTCAACGCAGGCTATTACGAGCTGGCTAGCGGTGCCGAGGTGTGCGCGTACTTCGACGCGGTGATGACCCAGCACCTGCTGCCGACCGGTCGGGTGACGTATCTGCCAATGAGCGAGTATCTCCGCGACGGGCGGGTGCGCACATTCGGCGGCGAGGACATCGAGGTGACGGCGCGGCGGGTGGTCACGACGCGGGTCGAGGTCGTCGTGCCGTCGATGCGGCGCCCGTCCTATGACATCGCAGACGGTGTCCATGTCGTGCCGCCCAACAGCCTGCCGCGGCTGCCGGACCCGCGTGACCGTTATGTCGTTGTGGGAGGGGGGAAGACGGCGATGGACTCGTGCCTGTGGCTGTTGCGGCACGGCATCGCGCCGGAGCGGATGACGTGGATCAAGCCCCGCGAGTCGTGGGTGCTGGACCGGGCGGCCATTCAACCAGGCCGGCAGTTCGCAAAGCACACGATCGGGGATTTCGCCAACCAATTGGCCGCGGTGCGCGAGGCGGAGTCGCTTCCCGACCTGTTCGAGCGACTCGAGGACAAGGGCTGCCTGCAACGCATCGACCGGTCCGTCGAACCGACGATGTACCGGTGCGCGATCCTGTCGCAGGCCGAGCTGTCCGAGCTGCGCCGCATCACCGACGTCGTGCGGATGGGCCACGTCCGGGCGATCGAGCCCGGGCGGATCACGCTCGACGACGGGGTGCGTGAGGTCGGCGACTCGGTGCTCTACATCGACTGCACCGCAGACGGTTTGGGCAAGGAGCCGGTGACGACGATCTTCGACGGCGACCACATCGCGCTGCAGACGGTGCGCACGTGTCAGCCGGCGTTCAGTGCGGCCGTCATCGCTCACGTCGAGACGGCGTATGCCGACGACGACGCCCGCAATGCGTTGTGCCGGCCGGTGCCCTACCCGCACGTCCCGGTCGACTGGCTGCGGATGATGTTGATCTTCAACGAGAACCAGCTGCAGTGGTTCTCCGACCCGGACATGATGAAGTGGGTGGACGCGGCGCGGCTCAACGCGTTGCACCATGTGACCGCCAACGTCAGCGAACGGGCACGCGACCGGATCATCTCGATGCTCACCTCGGAGCTTCCCGCGGTCAACGAGAAGTTGGAAGCACTGCTGGCGCAGGCTTAGCACCGCGCCGCCCCCAATCCCGCTCCCTGCGCCGAATCTGAGCTTGTGCACGAGATTTCGCGCGATTCTCGCGCATATTTTCAGTTTCGGCGGCAACGGCTACGCCAGCGACTCCACCCACGCGCGGTGCAGTGCGGCGTAGTGACCGCCCGAGCGGGCGATCAGTTCGGCGGGTGTGCCGTCCTCGACGATCCTGCCGTGCTCGAGCACCAGCACCCTGTCGGCGACCTGGACGGTGGACAACCGGTGCGCGATCACCAACGCGGTGCGATCGGCGAGCACGGTCTCGAGCGCTCGCTGAACCATCCGCTCGCTGGGGATGTCCAACGACGACGTCGCCTCGTCGAGGATCAGCACCGCGGGATCGGCGAGGAACGCCCGCGCGAACGCGACGAGTTGCCGCTGCCCCGCCGAAAGCCGGCCGCCACGTTTGGCGACATCGGTGTCGTATCCGTCGGGCAGCGCCGCGATGAAGCGGTCGGCGCCGACGGCTTCGGCCGCAGCGGCGACCTCGGCGTCGGTGGCGTCGGGCCGGCCGAACCGGATGTTGTCGGCGATGGTGCCGTCGAACATGAAGTTCTCCTGGGTGACCATCACAACGTGGCGGCGCAGCTCGCTCTGCGAAAGGTCGCGTAGGTCAACGCCGTCCAGCGTCACCGAGCCAGAGGTCGGATCGTAGAACCGCGCGATCAGCTTGGCGATCGTGGTCTTGCCCGCACCGGTGGTGCCGACCAGCGCGACGGTCTGGCCGGCAGGCACCTCGAGCATCAACCCAGGCAGGACCGGGCGGTCGGCGACGTACTGGAATCGCACATCGTGGAAGGCGATCTCGCCGCGCACGCCGGTCAGCGCCACGGGGTGCTTCGGGTCTTTGATTCCCGGGCGCTGGGCGAGCACGCCCGCCAGCTTCTCCAGCGCCGACGCCGCCGACTGGAACGTGTTAAAGAACTGCGAGATCTCCTGCATCGGTTCGAAGAACATGCGCAGGTACAGCAGGAACGCGGTCAGCGTGCCGATGGTCATCTGTCCGTTCAGGACGCGGTAGCCGCCGTACAGCAGCACCACGCCGGTGGTGAGGTTGCCGACGAGTTTGACCCCCGGCATGAAGATCGCGAGCAGTTGGAAGGTGCGCTCGTTGTCGGCCTTGTAGCGGTCGGCGATGTCTTCGAAGATCTGCTGGTTGCGCGGTTCGCGGCGGTAGGCCTGCACGGCCTTGATGCCCGTCATCGTCTCGACGAACTGCACGATCACCAACGCGGCGCTTTCGCGTACTCGCCGATACGTTCTCGCCGACTCGTTGCGGAACCACCACACCAGCCCGATCAAGACCGGGAAGGCGCCCAGGCACATCAACCCGAGCCGCCAGTCGAGCACGACGAGCAGGACCGCCGTGCCGAACAGCGTGAGCACCGCGGTAACCAGGCTGTCGAAGCCGGTCTCGAGCATGTCCTGGATGGCTTCGACGTCGTTGGTGGACCGACTCACCACCCGCCCCGAGGTGTACCGGTCGTGGAAGGCGATGTCCAGGCGCTGGAAGTGCCGAAACACCCTGCGGCGCAACTCCAGAAGCACTTTCTGTCCGATGCGCCCGGAGCGGCGGAGGAAAAACATCCGACTGGTGGCCTGCACCGCCACGACGATGGCGAGGGTGCCGACGATCATCAGCAGCGTGTGGGCCGGCCCGCCTTCGACGATCGGCGGGATGCCCCGGTCGATGCCGCGCTGCACGAGGATCGGAACCGACAGACGCGCCGCGTTCTCCACGACCACTACGAGGGCGAGCAGCCCGACGGTGAAGCGGTAGGGGCGCAGCAGGTCGCCGAGAAGCGAACGGGCCTCGCGGCGTCGGTCGATGGTCTCGTCGATCGGCAGATCGTCCTGGTGTTCTTCGAACTTGCCGCGCCATTCTGGTGTCGCGGTATCAGTGGTGTCGGTGGCGGTCATCGGCGTTCGGCCTCCGAAGCCGCGAACCGTCGCTGTGCGGGGTCGCGGTGCAGCGCCTCCTGCTCCTCGACGGCGTGGTCGAGGCGGCTGCGGTCCCGATCGTCCTCCCACGCGCACGCGCGCTCGGTGCCGTCGGCCAGCTCGTCATCGGCGGCCAGCAGGTACCGGTACTGCGGCACCTCGGCGAGCAGCTCGGCGTGGGTGCCGACATGGGTGATGGTGCCGCCCTCTAGCAGGGCCACCTTGTCGGCAAGCAGGACCGTCGACGCGCGATGCGCCACAACGATTCCGGTGACGGAGTGCAGCACCCGGCGCAGCGCCTCCTCGACGACTGCTTCGGTGTGGACGTCGAGCGCGGACAGCGTGTCGTCGAGAACGAGGATCTTGGGCGCCGCCAGGATCGCGCGCGCCAGCGACAGCCGCTGCCGTTGCCCACCGGACAGGCTCATGCCCTGTTCGCCGATGCGGGTCTCGAGGCCGAAGGGCAGGTCGTAGACGAAGTGCGCGGCCGCGACGTCGATCGCCTCGGCCAGGTCGTCATCGGAGGCGTCCGGTCGTCCGAGCCTCAGGTTCTCGGCGACCGACATGGAGAACAGCGTCGGGTCTTCGAAGGCCGTGGCCACGGCTTCACGCAGCGCGGGCAGGGTGAATTCGCGAATGTCGCGCCCGTCGATGCGGATGGAACCCTCGGACACGTCGTACAGGCGAGACACGAGGGCGGCCAGCACCGACTTTCCCGACCCCGTCGACCCGACGAGCGCGAGCGTCTCCCCCGGTTCGACGGTGACCGTGACATGGCGCAGCGCGAACTCGTCCGAGTCGGGGAATCGGAAGCCGACGTCGATGAGTTCCAGGCGTCCGCCGCTCGGCGGTTGGTCAACGGCGCCGTCGACGATATCGATTGGCGTATCGAAGATCTCGGTGATCCGGTTCGCGGCGGTGAACGCCTCCTGCGTCATCGACAACAAAAAGCCCAGGGAAGCGATCGGCCAGACCAGCGACAGCATCATCGTGATGAACGCGACCAGCGTGCCGAGGGTCACGTGACCCTCGCCGGCGGCGTAGGCGCCGAAACCGAGGACCACGATCAACGTCAGGTTCGGGATGACTTCGAGCAACGTCCAGAACTTCGCCGAGACCGACACGCGATCGATCTGCGTGCCATAAAGATCGGTGAGTTGGTCGTCGAACCGGTCGTAGACGTAGCCCTCGCGGCCGAAGGATTTGATCACCCGCAACCCCAGCGCCGATTCCTCGACGTGGGTGGCGACGTGACCAGCCTGATCCTGGGCCAGCCGCGACAAGCGGGTGTATTCCTGTTGGAAGTGCAGGACGGTCAGTGTGATCGGCACGATCGACACCACCACGACCACGCCCAGCGGCCAGTACATCGCCAGCAGGATGGCCGTGACGACGGTGATCTGGAGTCCGTTGAGTAGCAGGAAGAGCAAGCCGAACGACATGAAGCGGCGAATTGTGCCGAGGTCGTTCATGATTCGCGAGAGCAGCTGGCCGGACTGCCAGCGTCCGTGGAAGCTCATCGGCAGCACCTGCAGCCGCGCGTAGAGGTCCGTGCGGATATCGGCCTCGACACCCAAGGTGGCGCGGGCAGCCAGCCATCGGCGGACGAACCACAGCACCGCTTCGGTGACGCCGATGCCCATCGCGGCGGTGCCGAGCAGCCACAGCCCCTGTTGATCCTGGTGGCGCACCGGACCGTCGATGACGGCTTTGGTCATCAGTGGGATGGACACGGTGGCGGCGAGGCTGGCGATGGCGACCGTGACCATTGCGATCCAGCGCGCCCGATACGGCATCAGGTACGGCAGCATCCGCCACAGGTCCGAGCTCGCGCGTCGGCGTTGCGGTGGCGGGGCGATGGCTGGCGCGGAGCGCAGGGCCTGGGCTTCGGGGGCGACCACTTAGTCCATCTTCCCATGCCAGGCAATCGGATATCGCGTGGTCATGCCGCTGCCGATTCCTGGGATCCGAACTGTGTCTCGTACAACTCGGCATACCGGCCTCTGTTGGCGAGCAGTTCGAAATGGGTGCCCCGCTCGACGATGTGACCGTCCTCGACGACCAGGATCAGATCGGCCGCGCGCACGGTCGACAGCCGATGCGCGATCACAATCGATGTCCGACCGGCGAGCGCTTCGCCGAGGGCTTGCTGAACGGCGGCCTCCGATTCGGAGTCCAGCGATGCGGTGGCCTCGTCGAGCACGACGACCCGGGATCGACCCAGCAGCAGCCGCGCGATCGTCAACCGCTGGCGCTGTCCGCCGGACAGGCGGTAGCCCCGCTCACCGACCACGGTGTCGAGTCCGTCGGGCATCTCCGCGACCACATCGGCGAGTCGCGCCCGGTCGAGCGCCTCCCACAGTTGGTCGTCGGTGGCATCGGGCGCCGCAAGCTTCAAGTTGGCCCGGATCGACTCGTGGAACAGGTGGCCGTCCTGAGTCACCACGCCGACGGTGTCCTTGAGCGACACGAACAACACGTCGCGGACATCAACGCCGTTGAGTGTGACCGCGCCGGAGTCGACGTCGTAGAGGCGGGCGAGCAGTGACGCGATCGTCGACTTGCCCGCCCCCGACGAACCCACCAGAGCCACCATCTGCCCGGGTCGCGCGGTGAACGAGATGCCGTGCAGCACTTCGTCACCGCCGCGGATGTCGAGTTCGGCGACCTCCTCCAGCGAGGCCAGCGACACCTTGTCCGCCGACGGGTACGAGAACCGCACATCGTCGAACTGCACCGCCACCGGACCGGCGGGAACCGGCACGGCGCCCGGCCGTTCCGCAATGAGCGGCTCAAGGTCGAGCACCTCGAAGACCCGCTCGAAGGACACCAGCGCGCTGGCGATCTCGACGTGGGCGTTGGCCAGTGCGGTCAGGGGCGCGTACAGGCGGGTCAACAGCAGTGCCAGGGACACGATCGCGCCTGCCTGCAAGTGGCCGCCGATGGCCAGCGCGCCGCCGAGCCCATAGACGAGCGCGAGCGCCAACGCCGACATGAACGTCAGCGAGTTCATGAAGACCGACTGCAGCATCGCGGTTTTCACGCCGATGTCGCGGACGCGGCCCGCCCGCAGCGCGAACTCGCGCGATTCGGTCGCCGGATCGCCGAACAGCTTGACCAGCGTGGCGCCGGGCGCCGAGAACCGTTCGGTCATCTGCGTATTCATGGTCGCGTTGTGGGTGGCGGCCTCGCGGGACAGCCGAGCCATCGTGCGACCGATCCGGCGGGCGGGAACGATGAAAAGAGGCACGAGCACCAGCGAGAGCAGGGTGACCTGCCACGAGATCGACAGCATCACCACCAATGTCAGCGTGAGCGTGACGAGGTTGGCTACCACACCGGAGAGGGTGTCGGAGAAGGCGCGTTGCGCCCCCATCACATCGTTGCCGAGCCGGCTCACCAGCGCGCCGGTCCGCGTGCGGGTGAAGAAGGCGACCGGCATCCGCTGCACGTGGTCGAAGACCGCGGTGCGCAAATCGAGAATGAGGCCCTCACCGATCGTCGACGACAACCACCTCGTTACCAGCGAGGCGGCAGTCTCGGCAACGGCCACCGCCGCGATGACAGCCGCAAGCAGCAGAACCGTGCGTGCCGATCCTGCCGTGATGGCGTCGACGACCTTGCCGGCCAGCACGGGGGTAGCGACGCCGAGGAGCGCGGAGACCACGCTGACCGCGACGAACGCGCGCAACCGAGGATGGTGGCGGGCAGCGAAACGCCAGATGCGACGCAGCAACGCCGTGTTCAGCAGCGACCGCAGATCGCCGCCGCGGGCATGCGACTGCCGGTACAGCGTCTGCCGCGCGACCGTTTCCATGCTCATGAAATCACCGTAGAACCTCAACAATGAATGAGGTCAACGGCTTCCCGTGCCGCTGACCGGGCACCTACGGGATACCCGGGATTTCGGCCGCACTCTCCTGTCGGACGCCGGCGTCCGCGGCCTGAGACCGGCTAGGCGTCTATCCGGGCGAACTGACGCTGCTGATACTGGTCGACACAGGTTGCGCGCCGGACCTTGCCGCTCGTGGTGATGGGGATCGATCCCGGTGACACCAGAACAAGATCGGCGACGTTCAGGCCGTGTGCGTTGGATATCGCCGAGGTGACTTCGCGCTTGACCTCAGCCAGGGTCTCGGCAGCCTCCTGATCGGAGCCACGCTTCCTAGCCTCGATGATGACGACCAGCTTCTCGACCGAACGGTCCGGCACCGCGATCGCCGCGCACCGCCCCCGCGTGATCTCCTGCACCGTGGCCTCGATGTCATCAGGCGAATGATTACGCCCGTACACGATCAACAGATCCTTGATACGGCCGATGACAAACAACTCGTCATCGAACAAAAAGCCCTGATCCCCAGTCCGCAACCACGGCCCCTCCGGCGTACCCTCCGACGGAGCGACAAGCCTGCCCCCGAACGTGGCTTCGGTCTCCTCCGGCTTCTGCCAATACCCCAGCGCCACGTTGTCCCCGTACACCCAGATCTCGCCAGTCACCCCCGCCGGGCACTCGGTCATCGTGTCGGGATCCACGATCCGAACCGTCGGCGAGTGCGGCACCCCGTAACTGACCAACGGTGTGCCGCCCCTGTTTTCGCAGCGCTCCGCCTTGCCGGCAGTCAGCTTGTCGGCGTCGAAACGCACAACCTTGGGCACCTGGTTCGGCCGGCCGGTCGCCACATACACCGTCGCTTCCGCCAACCCGTATCCGGGACGTAACACTGTCTCGGCGAGGTTGTAGGGAGCGAACCGCTTGGTGAAGCGCTCGATGGTGGCGGGATTGATGCGCTCGCTACCGCTACCTATTCCACGCAGCTGACCGAGGTCGAGTCCGGCCATGTCCTCGTCGGACGTCTTCTTCGCGGCGATTTCAAACGCGAAGTTCGGCGCCGACGAGAATGCGTGCTTGTTGCTCGCCAACAATTGCATCCACCGCGCCGGCCGCTGCAAGAACGCCACCGGGCTCATGAGCACAGCGTGGAGGCCGGCCAGGACAGGAACGAAGATTCCGACCATCAAGCCCATGTCGTGATAGAACGGCAGCCACGACACGATAGTGGTGTCGGGTGGAGGCACGTTTCCGTCGTCGGCGAACAGATCCGACATCAGCTGCCGGTAATTCACCAGAAGGTTCCTGTTCGACACCATGACGCCCGCCGGCGTACGGGTCGACCCGGACGTGTACTGCAGAAACGCGATGTCGGGACCGTCCTCGCACCCGGCATCGGATCCCGGCGGTGCATCGAGATCCAGCGAATCAACAGCGATCACCACAGGAGCCCCGCCGCTTTGCGACTGTACGGCCTGCGTGACGCTGTCCACGACTGCAGACGTCGTGAGAACTACTGCCGGCGAGGAGTCGTGCAGCACCGAATCGACGCGCTCATCGGTGACGCCACCCATCGGGACGGAGAGCGGAACGGCGATGAGTCCGGCTTGCAGTGCGCCGTAGAAGGCGACGATGTAGTCAAGCCCCTGTGGCGCCGAGATCACCGCCCGATCGCCGGGCGACGCGCAGCGTTCGAGCGCATTGGCGACGTTCGTCGTTCGCCGGTACAGCTGGGACCAGGTCAGGCTTTCGGGGACACCGTTCCAGTCCCGGTCATAGTCGATGAACGTGAACGCTGTGTCGTTGGGTTGGAAACCGGCGCGCTCCCGGATCATCGCGGCGGGGGAAGCATCATTCACGCGGATTCACACCCTCCGGAGCGAAATTCGGTAGAGGTTTGCGTGTTCGAGCCGGAACTGCCTGATCGATGCCTCGAGATATCTCTCGTAGACCGACACCTTTTCCGGACCGACAATTTCTACCGCCTCCGTCCAATTGCTCCGTAGCCTCTCGAGCCATGCTGAGCAGGTCAATGCGTAGTGCTCCCGATGATTCTGCACCGATCTGATCTCGAATAGCTTCTCGGCGGCGTGTGCTATCTCTGCCAGCCTTGGCGGATCCGACTCCGGGAATATGTGCTCGGCTATGAATAGGCAATCTTCCAGCCCTTGTTGGTCCATTGCGACGTTACCTTTGCCAATTGTCTGCAGAGCCAGACCCGCGCCGGGATGAAGGATTTCATGACACTTCTCGAAGAATCGCCGATATGCATCTACTCTGTCTGATCTCTTCCGGCCGAACTTGACGAAGTGCTCCATCGCGCCTATCGAAACGGCGGCGTCATAGCGTTCCTCGGGAACGAAATCCGCCCAGTCTTGGATGAGCACTTGAAATCGGGAATCGCCCAGCCCCTCGACGTGTTTGGCCTGCGCCTCGCTCAACGTCAGTCCGGTGACTTGCTGAACGCCATGTTCGGCGACCATTCGTTGCATGACCGAACCCCACCCGCATCCGATGTCCAGTACGCGGCTGCACCCCGTCGCCCCGGCCTCGGTCACGAGGTAATCGATCTTCCGTCTCTGCGCCTCCGCGAGATCATCACTCTCGCCATCCCACAATGCGCATGAATAAGTCATCGACTCATCGAGCCACAGTGAGTAGAACTTGTTACTCACGTCGTAGTGGTGCTGAATCGACTCGGGCGATGCACCGCGCTCGCTCAGTGTTTCCATTTCCTCCCCTTCAATCGAAAAGCTTCCTATGCGTCTATGCGTGCGAACTGACCCTGCCGATAATGTTCGACACAGGTTGCGCGCCGGACCTTGCCGCTCGTGGTGATCGGGATCGAACCCGGCGACACCAGAACAAGATCAGCGACGCCAAGGCCATGCGACTGAGATATCGCCGAGGTGACTTCACGCCTGACCTCAGCCAGGGTCTCGGCAGCCTCCTGATCGGAGCCACGCTTCCTGGCCTCGATGATGACGACCAGCTTCTCGACCGAACGGTCCGGCACCGCGATCGCCGCGCACCGCCCCCGCGTGATCTCCTGCACCGTGGCCTCGATGTCATCAGGCGAATGATTACGCCCGTACACGATCAACAGATCCTTGATACGGCCGATGACAAACAACTCGTCATCGAACAAAAAGCCCTGATCCCCAGTCCGCAACCACGGCCCCTCCGGCGTACCCTCCGACGGAGCGACAAGCCTGCCCCCGAACGTGGTATCGGTCTCCTCCGGCTTCTGCCAATACCCCAGCGCCACGTTGTCCCCGTACACCCAGATCTCGCCAGTCACCCCCGCCGGGCACTCGGTCATCGTGTCGGGATCCACGATCCGAACCGTCGGCGAGTGCGGCACCCCATAACCGACCAACGGTGTGCCACCCCCGTTCTGGCAGCGCTCCGCCTTTCCGGCAGTCAGCTTGTCGGCGTCGAAACGCACAACCTTCGGTTCCTGACCGGGCCGGTCGGTCGCCACATACACCGTCGCTTCCGCCATGCCGTACGACGGTCGTATCACCGCCGAGCGGAGATTGCAGCGGGCGAACCGAGTGGTGAAGCGCTCGAGCGTCGCCGGGTGCACCCGTTCGCTACCGGTCGCAATGACGAGCACGTCCGAAAGATCAAGGCCGGCCATGTCCTCGTCGGACGTCTTCTTCGCAGCGATTTCAAACGCAAAGTTGGGCGCGGCCGAATATGCCTTGCTGTTGCTTGCCAGCAGTTGCATCCACCTAGCCGGCCGCTGCAAGAACGCCACCGGGCTGGTGAGTACGGCGTGAAGTCCCGTCAGAACGGGCCCGCAGACGCCGAGGTATAAACCCATGTCGTGATAGAACGGCAGCCACGAGACAAGCGTGGTCTCCGGCGGGGGGACACCACCGGAGGCGGCGAAGTAGTCGGCCGACACCTGACCGAAATTGGCCAGAACGTTCCTGTGCGACATCATGACGCCGGCCGGAGTACGGGTCGACCCGGACGTGTATTGCAGGTACGCGATGTCGGGTCCGTCCTCACACGCGGCATCAGAATCCGGCGGCGCGTCGAGGTCGAGCGAATCAACCGCGACGACTTCGGGCGCACATGCTTCCGAGTGAGAGTTGACGTAATCGGCCACGGGGCCGGCGACACGAGATGACGTGAAAACGACTGTCGGCGACGCGTCCCGCAACACCGAATCAACGCGCTCGTCGCTGACGCCCCCCAGTGGAACGGAAAGCGGGACCGCGATCCGGCCCGCCTGCAAAGCGCCGTAGAACGCGACGATGTACTCGAGGCCCTGCGGTGCCAGTATCACGGCGCGGTCGCCGGTCGACCCGTGACGGACAAGCTCCCGTGCAACATTGGTCGTCCGCCGGTAAAGCTGCGACCACGTCAGCGTTTCGGCCGCGCCGTCCCAGTCCTGCTCGTAGTCGATGAACGTGAGTGCCCGGTCATTCGGCTGCAGGCTGGCGCGCTCGCGCAGCACCGTCAAGAGGGAGGTCCCCGTCACCAGCCAGAGGTTACCGTCGCCGTCGCCAGTGCAGGCCGAAAGTGAGAGATTCGGTAGCCGACAAACCCATCACGGTAGAAAGTCCTGCGTGGACAGATCTGACGACCTGCCGTTTTGCTCCTGGAAGACGTGTAGGTGCCGCCGGAACTGGTGATGACCGCGTTTGCCGAACACCGCACTGCGGGGAGGGTACAGCGACGCACTCACACCGTGCGAGCCAATCGTTCCGCGAGCAGCGCCGCGAACTTCGCCGGATCGTCGGGAATGTCACCTTCCGCGAGAAGTGCTGTGCCGTAGAGCAATTCAGCTGTCTCCGCTAACGCGGACTCGTCAGCGCTGTTCTTCTGTGCCTGCTGCAGGCCGTTGACGAGCGGATGTCGTGGGTTGAGTTCGAGGATCCGTTTGGTGACTGGCATTGTCTGTCCAGATGCCCGGTACATGCGCGCCAGCGCCGGTGTGATGCCGAAGGTGGGGGTTATCAAGCAGGCCGGCGACTCGGTCAGTCGCTTGGACAAGCGTACTTCTGCGACATGGTCACTGAGGACTTCCTTCAACCAGGCCAGTAGATCGGCGAAGTCCTTCTGCTGCTCCTCGCGCTCGGCCTCGCTCCTTTCCTCCTCCGTTTCAAGGTCGACTTCGCCCCTTGCCACCGACTGGAGCTGTTTGCCTTCGAACTCGGGCACCGATCCCACCCAGATTTCATCAACTGGATCGGTGAGCAGCAGCACCTCGTAGCCCTTGGCTCGGAAGGCCTCGAGATGTGGCGACTTCAGAAGCTGCTCGCGTGACTGTCCTGTGGCATAGAAAATCTGCTCCTGACCCTCTTTCATGCGTTCGACATACTCGGCGAGAGTGGTCGGCTCCTCGTCACTGTGAGTCGAGGCGAACGACGAGATGCGCAGGAGGGTGTCCCTGTTGTCGAAGTCGGACATCAGGCCCTCCTTGAGGGCTGAGCCGAATTGGGTCCAGAACGTGCGGTAGTCCTCCGGACGCTCGGATTGCAGATCCTGGATCGTCGACAAAACCTTCTTGGTCAGCCGACGGCGGATCGCGGTGACCTGTCGATCCTGCTGCAGGATTTCGCGAGAGACGTTGAGGGACATGTCCTGTGCATCCACGACGCCCTTGACGAATCTCAGGTAGCGGGGCATCAGTTCATCGCAGTCACCCATGATGAACACACGCCTGACATAGAGCTGTATCCCCACCTTGGCGTCTCGCGAGAACAGATCGAACGGGGCCTGCGACGGGATGAACAGAAGTGCCTGGTACTCGAAGGTGCCCTCGGCCTTCATCGCAATCACCTCGAGCGGGTCGTCCCAGGCGTGAGCGATGTGCTTGTAGAACTCCCTGTACTCCTCAGCGGAGACCTCATCCTTGGACTTGGCCCACACCGCCTTCATCGAGTTGAGCGTCTGAGTCTCGATCGTGACGGCTTCCTCACCCCCTTCCTCGGCTGGGGGAGTTCGCCGCTCGACCTGCATACGGATGGGCCAGGAGATGAAGTCGGAGTACTTCTTGACGAGTTCTTTGATCTTGAACTCGGAGGTGTAGTCGTGCAGCTGGTCCTCGACGTCTTCGGGCTTGAGGTGCAGCGTCACTGACGTGCCCTGCGGGGCGTGTTCGACTGTCTCGATGGAGTAGGTGGACTCACCGGTCGATACCCATCGGGTGGCCTGACTTTCGCCGGCCTTCCTGGTGAGCAGCTCAACCTTATCGGCCACCATGAACGTCGAGTAGAAGCCGATACCGAACTGACCGATCAGTTCCTCAGAGGCGGCGGCGTTCTTGGCCTCTCTCAACTGCTGCCGCAGTTGAGCGGTACCGGACTTCGCCAGCGTGCCAATGAGGTCGACAACCTCGTCGTGCGTCATACCGATGCCGTTGTCACGGACGGTCAGGATGCGAGCGTCGTTGTCCACATCGATCTCAATGTGCAGATCGGATGCGTCGACATCGAGGTCCTTATTGCGCAGCGTCTCCAGGCGCATCTTGTCCAGCGCGTCGGACGCATTCGAGATCAACTCTCGCAGGAAGGAGTCCTTGTTGGAGTACACCGAGTGAATCAGCAACTCAAGAAGTTGGCGCGCCTCCGCTTGGAACTCCAACTGTTCGACGTGTGCAGTCATGTGCTTCCGTTCGACAACAGACGTTTAATACCGGCAAAGATGATAGCGAGCCGGTCGATGGCCGGCAGGAAGGGCTCGACTTTGTCCACCTCCGTTCGGCATGGCGACTTGACGACCGCTAGCAACGTCCACCCGGCCGCTCGAAGGGACCGAAACCGACGTGAGCAGAACCCGGCGCTCGCTATGAAGCACGCCTAATCGTCGTTCCGATGCCGGCTTGTGCCGCTTTACGGATCGATTGTTCCGATTTCGAGACAACAGCCCCTGTGTGAACCTAGCGTTGTCGTTTGTGACCGCCTGCCGAGGCAAACCACTGCCACCGAGGAAGCACGCGACGGCGCCGCCGTCGGTGTCCCGCTGACCTCTCGAGTGCACGGTGTGGGGCCGTGCGGCGGCCGAGGCCACAGCAACCATTTCTACGCGGAGGGGAAATGACGTCATTCAAGTCTGTGGATGATTCACAGTCGGGCTCTATGGCAGCCGCGACGCCATCCACAACGGGCACCACGCCTGTCACCCCAGTTGCCGTTATCGGCATGGCATGCCGGCTTCCGGGGGGCATCGACTCTCCAGAACAGCTGTGGGAGGCCTTACTTCGGGGCGAAGACCTGATCATCGAGATCCCGCCGGACCGCTGGGACGCCGAGGAGTATTACGATCCCGAGCCGGGTGTGCCCGGTCGGTCGGTGTCGAAGTGGGGCGCGTTCCTCGACGAGTACGGCGGTTTCGACGCTGACTTCTTCGGCATCAGCGAACGGGAAGCCACCGCGGTGGACCCTCAGCATCGCCTCTTGCTGGAAACTTCCTGGGAGGCAGTGGAACACGCTGGTTACAGCCCTGCGCGGTTGGCAGGTTCGCAGACTGGCGTTTACGTCGGTCTGACGCACGGCGACTACATTCTGCTCGCGGCGGATGCCCATGCCCTGGAGGGGCCATACGGATTCTTGGGCAACAACTACAGCATGGCGTCGGGCCGAATCGCGTACGCCATGGACCTGCACGGTCCGGCCATAACGGTGGACACTGCGTGTTCGTCCGGCCTCGTCACTGTGCATATGGCCTGTCGCAGCCTGCATGACGGCGAATGCGACGTCGCACTCGCCGGCGGTGCCACGCTGTTGCTTGATCCGCGGAAGTCGTCTGCGGGATCGGCCGGCGGCATGCTGTCCCCCACCGGGCATTGCCATGCGTTCGACGTAGAGGCGGACGGGTTCGCGTCCGGCGAGGGTGCCGTCATGGTGCTTCTGAAGCGTTTGCCCGACGCGCTGCGCGATGGTGACCGAATCTTGGCCGTCGTGCGCGGTACGGCTCTGAATAACGACGGCCGCACGGTGAACATCACCACACCGTCGCAGCCCCTGCAGGTCAAGGCCTACCAAGCCGCATTGGCGGCGGCCGGTGTGGACCCGAGCACCGTCGGCATGGTCGAGGCACACGGAACGGGAACCCCGACCGGCGATCCCATCGAATTCGGCAGCCTGTCAGAGGTTTACGGACTCGAAGGGCCGTGTGCGCTCGCAGCGTCGAAGACGAACTTCGGGCATACCCAATCGGCCTCGGGAACTTTGGGACTGGTGAAGGCGGTCCTCGCCGTTCAGCACGGAGTGGTGCCACAGAACCTGCACTTCACCCAGCTGCCCGACGAACTCGCCCGTGTCGAGAGCAATCTCTTTGTGCCCAAGGAGAACACGCCCTGGCCGACCAACGGTGCGGCACCCCGGCGGGCTGCAGTTTCAGCCTACGGGTTCTCGGGAACCAATGCCCACGCCATCGTGGAGCAGGCTCCCGGCACTTCCGCGGTCGATCCGCAACGCAACGGAAGCGGTGACGCGGCGACTGAGCAACCGCAACTGTTCACGCTGTCATCGACCTCAGCCGACGAACTGCGCCGAACCGCCGCACGGCTGGCCGACTGGGTTCAGACGCATGAGGACGTGACCCTGGCGGACCTGGGCTACACGTTGGCGCGCCGGCGTGCACACCGCCCGGTGCGCACCGGCGTCATCGCGAGCAACCGACCGGAGTTGATCGAGGCTCTGCACGAGGTAGCCGCCGGTGATACACCGTACGAGGCAGCAGTCGGACGCGATGACCGTGGTCCTGTATGGGTGTTCTCGGGCCACGGATCGCAATGGGCGGGAATGGGTGCCGACCTGCTGGCCAACGAGCCAGTGTTCGCTGCCACCATCGCCGCTGCCGAACCGCTGATCGCGCAGGAATCCGGCTTCTCGGTGACCGAGGCGATGACCGCCCCTGAGATGGTGTCCGGCGTCGACCGCGTCCAGCCCACGCTGTTCGCGATGCAGGTCGCATTCGCAGAAACCATGAAGTCCTACGGTGTGCGCCCGGGCGCGGTGATCGGACACTCCCTGGGCGAGACCGCCGCAGCGGTGGTCGCCGGTGCGCTGTCGCTCGAGGACGGCGTCCGCGTCATTTGCCGCCGCTCGCGGCTAATGGCCCGCATCGCCGGTTCCGGGGCGATGGGATCGGTGGTACTGCCGGCGCAGCAAGTGCTTTCCGAACTGACCGCCCGAGGGATCGACGACGTCGTTATCGCGGTGGTCGCCTCACCGGAGTCCACTGTGATCGGCGGGGCTCCCGAGCGCGTACGGGAACTGCTCGCTGAGTGGGAGCAGCGCGACGTGATGGCCCGCGAAGTCAAGATCGACCTGGCATCGCACACTCCCCAAGTCGAACCCATACTCGGCGACTTGTCCGAGGCACTGGGCGAGTTGTCCCCTGGCACACCGGAAGTCCCGTTTTATTCAACGAGTTTGTTCGACCCGCGCGACGTGCCGGTGTGCGATGCCCGCTACTGGGTGAACAATCTGCGGCGCACGGTGCGGTTCGCCGCGGCGGTGCAGGCCGCTATGGAGGACGGCTACCGGGTCTTCGCCGAACTGGCACCCCACCCCCTGCTCACACACCCGCTGGAGCAGAACGCCCGCAGCCTCGACGTGCCGATGGCTGCCTTGGCGAGCATGCGTCGCGAACAAGAGCTGCCGCACGGACTGCGCGGTTTCTTGGCAGACCTGCATGCCGCAGGTGCCGCGGTCGACTTCTCCGTGCTCTATCCGCATGGACGGTTGATCGATGCGCCCCTGCCGACATGGACACATCGCCAACTCCGTCTGAGCAAGGACGGTCAGGCAAGCTCCCCGACGCACGGCGCTCGCACCATTTCGGTTCATCCCTTGCTGGGTTCCCATGTGCGCTTGCAGGAGGAGCCCGAGCGCCACGTCTGGCAGGGCGAGGTCGGCACCACGGTCCATCCCTGGCTGGGCGATCACCAGATTCGCAATGTGGCTGTGCTCCCCGGAGCTGCTTACTGCGAGATGGCGCTGGCGGCCGCGCATGCCGTTCTTGGCGAGGCGTCCGAGATCCGCGACATCCGCTTCGAACAGGCACTGCTTCTCGACGAGCAGACCACCGTCGGCGCCTCGGCATCGCTGTCGTCGCCGGGCAATTTCGAATTCTCCGTGGAGACCAGTCAAGGAGGCGAGCAGACGCGACAAGCTACCGCGATCCTTCAGGCCGCCGAGCTCGAGCAGCCTCCTGCGCATGACGCGTCTGCGCTGCTCGCGGCGCATCCGCACCGCGAAGATGGAGACGCGGTGCGCGCACGCATGGATCAGCGGGGTGTCCAGTACGGTCCGGCGTTCGCCGGTCTCGGCGCCGTACACACCGGCGAGTCCGCGACCATGCTCGCCGAGGTCGCACTTCCCCGCCAGATCCGATCGCAGCAGGGCGCTTACGGCGTGCACCCGGCGCTGCTCGATGCTTGTTTCCAATCTGTCGAGGCTCACCCCGACGTCCAGGCGTTGGGTGAAGGCATGCTCGGGCTCCCGCTCGGTATACGTCGCCTGCGCTCGTACACCGCTGCGCGCGACGCGCACTACTGCTTGACGCGCGTGACCAGAGTCGACGTCTCCGGAGTGGAGGCCGACATCGACGTGCTCGATGAGCACGGCACCATCATGATCTCTGTCGAGGGCCTGCAGTTGGGCACCGGAGCAGACGAGAAGGGCAACAAAGCACGGATACTGGCCGACCGGCTGCTGACGATCGAATGGCAACCGCGAACACTGCCAGAGGTTGAGTACGCCGAGGCCGGGAATTGGCTGCTGGTCAGCACAACCAACACAGACCAAGTTGCTACAAATTTGGCCGATATCCTGAAGACGCATGGTGCGCAATGCACTGCCATGTGTTGGCCGCGGAATGCGGACCACACCTCGAGCGCCGAAGAGCTCAGAAGTCAGCTGCGTGGCGGATCGTTCACGGGCGTAGTGGTTTTCACGGGCTCCGAGAACGGCGGCGCCGAGAATGAGCTTCCGCGTTTGAGTCGCGAGTATGTGGAGCATCTCGTCCGCATCACCCGCGAACTCCCGGACCTGTCTGGCGAGCCGCCGCGTCTGTACGTTGTGACCCGAGACGCCCAGGCTGTGGGGACCGGGGACCGGCCCAACCTCGAACTAGGCGGGCTTCGAGGGCTCGTGCGAGTGATCGGCACAGAGCATCCGCACCTGCGAGCCACTCAGATCGACGTGGACGCCAGCATCAAGCCTGACCAGTTGGCGCAGCAATTGCTCTCTGAGATCGAAGAAGACGAAACAGCTTGGCGGAACGGTCAATGGTACGTGGCGCGTTTATACCCCGCTCCGTTGCGCCCAGAGGACCGGAAGACCTCCGTCGTCAATCATGAGCAAGACGGGATGCGGTTGAAGATCCGTACACCAGGGGACCTAGAGTCCGCTGAACTCGTTGCTTGCCAGCGGGTTTCGCCTGGGCACGGAGAAATCGAGGTCGCGGTCACCGCGTCGAGTATCAACTTCGCCGACGTGCTGGTCGCATTTGGCCGCTACCCGTCGTTCGAGGGTCGGCTTCCAGAGCCCGGAACCGACTTCGCCGGGGTGGTGACCGCCGTAGGACCCGACGTCACGACTCACAAGGTCGGCGATCACGTTGCCGGCCTCTCCCCTAACGGTTGTTGGGCGACATTCATCACCTGCGACGCCAACCTCGCGGTCACTCTGCCCACCGGGTTGACCGACGCTGACGCCGCCGCGGTGACCACGGCGACCGCAACCGCCTGGTACGGCCTGCATGATTTGGCCCGCATCAAGAGTGAAGACAAGGTGCTGATCCACTCCGCTACCGGCGGGGTCGGCCAGGCCGCAATCGCGATCGCCCGCGCGGCAGGCGCCGAGATCTTCGCCACGGCAGGCAGTGAGCAGCGTCGGCAGCGGTTGCGCGACATGGGTATTAAGCATGTTTACGACTCCCGCAGCACCGAGTTCGCCGATCAGATCCGCAGCGATACCGAGGGCTATGGGGTCGACATCGTGCTCAACTCGGTCATCGGGGCCGCCCAAAGGGCAGGCGTCGAATTGCTGGCATTCGGTGGACGATTCGTGGAGATCGGCAAACGTGACATCTACGGTGACACCAAGCTGGGGTTGTTCCCGTTCCGACGCAACCTGACGTTCCATGCCCTCGACCTGGCGCTCCTGTCGTTCAGCCATCCTGACCGGCTGCGGGACCTGTTGAACACGGTGTACAAGCTCACCGTCGACGGCGTGCTTCCGATCCCGGAGAGCACCCACTATCCGTTGGCCGACGCCGCCACCGCAATTCGGGTGATGAGCGCCGCGCAGCACACCGGCAAGCTCATCCTCGACATTCCGCGGGCGGGAAGCAGCAACGTGGTGTTGCCGCCGGAGCAGGCTCAGGCCTTCCGCGATGACGGCTCCTACATCATCACAGGCGGTCTGGGCGGTCTTGGGTTGTTCCTGGCCGAGAAGATGGCCGCCGGCGGCTGCGGGCGCATCGTGCTCACCTCGCGTTCGCAACCCAACCGGAAGACACTGGAAACCATCGAGCTCATCCGTTCGATCGGTGCCGACGTCGTGGTGGAGTGCGGGGATATCACCCGACCCGAAACGGCAGAACGCGTAGTGGCAACAGCTATTTCGACCGGGCTGCCGGTGCGCGGGGTGCTGCATGCCGCCGCCGTCATCGAGGACGCCACGCTGACGAACATCACCGAGGAGCTCATCGAACGGGACTGGGCGCCAAAGGTATACGGCGCGTGGAATCTGCACGCGGCGACCGCGGATCAACCGTTGGACTGGTTCTGCTCGTTCTCGTCGGCAGCCGCGCTGGTGGGCTCGCCGGGCCAGGGCGCGTACGCCGCGGCCAACAGCTGGCTCGATGCGTTCACCCATTGGCGACATGTACAAGGTCTTCCGGCCACGGCGATTGCATGGGGCGCCTGGGGAGAAATCGGTGCGGCCACCGCACTGGCGGAGGGCACGGGCGTTGCCATCACACCCGACGAAGGGGCGTACGCGTTCGAGGCGATGCTGCGTCACGACCGCGCCTACACCGGCTACGCGCCCATCATGGGGACCCCGTGGTTGACCGCGTTCGCGCAGCACAGCCCGTTCGCCGAGGCGTTCCGCAACACCGGACAAGGCACCGCGGGCTCAAGCAAGTTCCGTGCAGAACTCGACGAGCTCCCCGTTGAGGAGTGGCCCGCCCTGCTGCGGCGCTTGATCTCCGATCAGGTCAGCTTGATCCTGCGGCGCAACGTCGACCCAGACCGTCCGCTTGCCGAGTACGGCATGGACTCGCTGGGGGCCCTCGAACTGCGCACGCGGATCGAGACCGAAACGGGGCTTCGCATCACGTCGACGAATATGACGACGACCATTCGCGATTTGGCGACCATGCTGTCCGAGAAGCTGACGCCCGCGGAACCCAAAGAGGTCAAAGTGTCGGCTTGATCCGATCTCGGTTGCTTGCTTCGGAGCGTTGCGACGGAGGTGATGTCGGCTCCTGTGTGGGAAAACATCGATCGGAGAGATTGCGCTCGGGAACGAGGGTCAACTCGGCCGTGGGTCGTTAGCCTCTGCGGGTGATGGGCGATCCGCTTACTTTCCGCCGGATAGTTCAGTCGCTCGATGGCGCTTGCCATCGCCGAAGAAGCAGGACATTGTCCAATCATCGGCGACGGTGCGTCGCCGTGGTCGAACAGAGATTTCAAACCTCGGAATCTCTGCAAACGCCGGATTCAAAGGGTCGAAAGCGGCGTCGGCTCTGCTCCTATCGGTCCGCCGTTCCCTAGAACCTGGTCTTCACAGGTTGGACGTCGGTCGGCTTCAGCCCGACCGGCTCAGTCATCAGACGTGCCGCCTGACGCCAGCCTGTCGCGCAGACTCTTCGGACGGATATCAGGCCAGTTCTGCTCGATATAGTCCAGGCAGGCAGCCCGATCCGCTTCACCGAAAACGACACGCCAACCCGGCGGCACATCGGCGAAAGTCGGCCAAAGACTGTGCTGCTCCTCATCGTTGACCAAGACGAAAAAGCTGCCGTTCTCGTCGTCGAAAGGATTGACGCTCATAGTTCTCCCAGTCAATATAGATCGATATCAGTAAAACCGTCCCAAAGCATACTCACCACTGAGCCGACCGAGTTCACACCCGTATAGGTGGCATTCTTGCCGACACAATCCGCGGCCGAATTGAGGTGAACATAGCCAACCTCGTGGTCGAGAGATTACGGTTCGTCTTCTTGGCGGTCGCTGTCATGGCGGACGCTCAACTGGGCGCAAGCGCGCGGTCGGCAAGCAATCCCATTACCGGTGCCAAGAACCGCGAATAAGCAGCTGTGACGTGGGTCTGGTCGGAGTACACGAGGGTGTCGCCAACGATGACAGGGCAGCGGTCAGCGGTGCAGAACAAGTCCGTGACGTCGACATAGTGGCCTCCGCCAGCTCTGGTGGCGGCAGATTCACCGGCGATGCCGACTTCGTTCACCGCGCTCGACCGAGGAGCCGAGCAGGCCGTCGCATCATCGAGATGGCCGGACAGGCAGATCGACACCATCGAGTGCGGGTTCGGGATGGGGCCGAGCACCAGAACCTCCGCACCCGTACTACTACGAAGCTGCCGCACGAGGCGAGTCATGCTCTCCATCCACTCCGGAGCATATGAGGTGAACCCGGGTTCCCAACCCAGTCCAGAACCGCCGTAACCCCGCCAGATGCTCAATATCACGAGCCTTGGATGCTTGGCGCTCAACTGGTCAATGACCTCGCCGCGCCATTGCGTGCAATTGGCGTATAGCATCTGACGGACGGGTCCAGTGATCGGCAACTCCATCGGTGGGCAGCCCTGTGTGCTCAGAGTCTCGAGCCGCCAACCCTTCTGCGAAGCAACCTCATCGAACGCTGGACTCCACATCGTCGCGTTCGAATCGCCAACCAGGGCAACCGTTGTCGTGGAGGCGGTGTCGCCGGCCGCGCAGTCCGGCTGTCCGACTTGGAAGAATGTGCGCAAGCAGCCGCTACGGATCATGCCTTGAGCCTCGTCTACCGCGTCGGCAAGCGGCGGATTGAGGTTCGACGGAACGGCTTTCAGGTCGGCAGTTGCAGCCACTTCGGCCTGAACTCTCGCGAACGTCTCATCTACCGCCGCGTCGTACGCTTGTCTGTTCTGGCCGGCGGGAGGAAACGCCACAGTATCGGTCAGGGGTGCGGCTGGTGAACCGCGGCCAACCGGCGAAGGCACCGACACCATCACGGCCACGCAGACCGTCACCGCGGCCGCGGTGGCGACACCGCCGAGCGCGAGGCTTTTAGCGGGAGATCTGCGCATGGGAGCGGCAAACCGCAACGGATTCTCAATCAGATGCAGTGTGAGCACCGCCAGCCCGCCGGAGACCAGCACCGCTGTCAGCCGGCCTGCCAGCCCGAGTGGATGACCCATGAGGAGCGGAGCGAACAGCAACACAGGCCAATGCCAGAGGTACCAGGAGTAAGACACTCTGCCGATCGCTTGCATCGGCGACCACGCCAGGAATCGACCGCATCCCTGAGAGGGCACGGAGCAGCCAGCACCGATCACCAAGGCCGTGCCCAGCGTCGGCAACAGCGCGGCGACACCAGGATAGGGAGTGTTCTTACTGAGCAGGGTGCACGCCAGCAGGATCATGGCGAGCCCGCCCCATCCAGCGATGGCCGCGAACTTCCTTGGTAGTCGGCGCCATTGACTGACCGTAAGCGCTACTAATCCGCCCACTGCAAGTTGCCATGCACGCGTGAACAGCGAAAAAAATGCCACCGACGGCAGCAGGAACGTGGTCGTCGCCGCCAACGCAAGCGACGCTGCCGCGACAAGGACGAGGACGACCAGAAACGGTTTCGTCGACGCCTTGGCGGGACCCTTCAGGCGTCGCCGTGCACGCCGCATGACCCAGGCCGTACCTACGATTAGAGCCGGCCACACAAAATAGAATTGCTCCTCGACGCCCAACGACCAGTAATGCTCGTACGGCGTCAGGAGGTTGGGGTCGAAGTAGTTCTGCAATTGCAGGATGAACCAAAAGTTGCTGACGTAGAGTGCGCTCGCGATGCCGTCGAGCATGACGCCCTGGACCTGCAAGGGTGGAAGCAAAAAGGCCGATGCAATCGCGGTGACAATACCTACCGCGGCCGAGGCTGGTAGTAGTCGGCGGGCGCGCGCTCCGTAGAAACGGCGTAGCCGGACCTTGCCGCTGGAACTCACCTCGCGCCACAACAGCCCGGTGATGAGGAAGCCCGAGATGACGAAGAACACGTCCACGCCCACGAAGCCACCACCTACACCGGGCACCGCAGCGTGGAAGAGGACAACGGCCAACACTGCGACAGCACGCAAACCCTCGACGTCTTGGCGAAACCCTGCCTTTACGGGCCGCCGCCTCAGCAGCCCTCCTTCAGGATCAACGGCTACGGCGTCATACGAGGTCACGCCACCGCGCCGATTTGAAGCTTCCATCACGTCATGCATCTTCACATACATGGCGTGGTCAAACTGGCAAACTTTAGCGGCAGGTGTCAACCACTACTGAAACGCGCACCCTAGGTTAGGCCGAGGGGGAAAACGTACGGACTCGAATCTGATCTTGGTCTCGCAATGGCAGCAACCCGTCACACCTTGCGCCTGCGACGACCGCTAACGGATTACCCGAACCAGAACCGCTCCTGCTGCTGCTGAACCGGTGGGATATCCGACCGGCGCCCCAACTCCCCTTGCAGTAGCTGCTTCGGCCGGCTTCGAAGTTCGCTGTAGCGTACGGTAACGTGCGCACGTCGAGGAGGGCCTGTGAAACTCACTTCCAGAAGGTTGGCGATTAAGTTTGCTGAATCCGTGGCGCTCGGGTTGCTCCTCTTTCTGGCAGCAGGCACGTTCGACTACTGGGAAGCGTGGATCTTCCTGGCGGTATTCAACCTTGCGGGATGGATTCCGAGCATCTACTTGTTGAGGACGAACCCCGATGCGTTCGAGCGTCGTATGCGTGGGGCGACCGCAGAGACCCGAGTAGTTCAAAAGGTTCTCATCGTCGGCTGGTTGTCGTCCGTGCCCGCAGCGTTCCTGGTCAGCGGCTTTGACCATCGCTTTGGTTGGTCCCATGTACCAACTGCGGTCTGTGTGGTCGGCAACGTCCTCGTAGCCGGTGGACTGATTTTGGTGACAGTGGTCGTGATCCAGAACAGCTACGCGGCAGCGAACGTCCAAGTGGAGGGAGACCAGAAGATCGTCTCTACCGGTCTGTACGGGATGGTGCGGCACCCGATGTACACCGGCAGCATGATCATGTTGGTTGGTACACCCCTCGCGCTCGGGTCTTACTGGGGACTCCTGGCCGTCGTCCTCGCGGGGATATCACTCGGTGTTCGGATCCAGGACGAGGAGAAGCTGCTGCAGCAGGAACTGGATGGATACCTCGACTACACACAGAAAGTCCGCTACCGCCTGGTTCCCTGTGTCTGGTGAAGTCACGACATCGATAGTCTGAATGAATCTCCGATCAGGACTCGAGCAAACTTTCGCGGTAGGGCGGTGGTTCAGTTTGCTCTCCGTCCCGCGTCACTTTCAGTTAACCTGCTTCGAACGGGCTCGGGGGCACCGCTCGCAACTATGCAGCGGTGAAAGGTTTTGGAGACCCCAGGCGATGTAACGCGTGCTCTTCGCATCGCGTTGCCAATTCATAGATCGATGGCTGGGGGGCCAGGTTGAGCGAGAACATCACCATCGGTGAGCGCGTGAAAGCGACTAAATGGCTGATCTCGTACTGGTCGCGGCAGCCGAGAGAAGCAGCTAGGGGGTGGGTACGCGCGTGGCTCCAAAGCAACAGAAGCCACTCAGGACAAGGCACGACACCTGGCGACGCGGCCGCACTCGATGAGCGCAGCTCGGAGCTGCAGTCGCTGCGTCACCGCTACGCCGCGATGCAAGACATCATCGGCACATCAACCGTCTGGCGTCCCGGGTTCGTCAGGCAAGAGGATTTACTGTACTTCCGCGGCGACAACTGCTATGTCTTCCAGAACCAGGCCAACAACACACCGGAGAAGTACGTTCTGACGTATTTCTTTCTCAGGACCATTGACTGGTTAGGGTTGCTTGATCTATTCACCGAAGACGGCGACTTCGGCGTATTCACCTATCCCACAGGCGATTTCGACAACGACGGAAACAAGCGGGTCGTCAGCCGTGACCTGTTGGATTCGGTCAATGAGTTGTTGTGGCTCGAGCGCACGTTGAAGGTCTCAAGCCTGCCCGGATTGAAGGTGCTCGACATCGGTGCCGGCTATGGCCGTCTCGCCTACCGGGCAGTCACCGCCTTGAGCAACATAGACACGTACTACTGCATCGACGCCGTTCCCGAGTCGACGTTCATCTGCTCCTATTACCTGTCCAAGAAGGGCGCGGAACGCGCATGCGTCGTCCCCTTCGATGAGCAAGAAAAATATCTGACCCCAGGGACCATCAAGTTGGCGATCAATATCCACAGCTTTTCCGAGTGCGCCATCGAAGCCATCGAGTACTGGATCGGACGGTGTGCAGAGCTCGAAATCGAGTACCTGTTCATCGTTCCCAACGACAGCGCGGGCGAAGAAACCATCCATCTTGTCAATGGTTTTGATTACACACCGATACTCGCCCAACACGGCTACCACTTGCACACCGTTGAGCCGAAGTACAGCAACCCGGAGTTGCAGAAGTTCGGCGTTTCACCCGCCTGGTACTACCTGTTCCGCGCAACTGAAGGCTGAAGTCATCCGCGTCTCCGCGGGTGACCATCTATTCCGGTGTGCCGGACATATCCGCAAGCTGCTTTCGCAGGCTTCTTACCGATGGAGCATTGAACAGGCTGGTAACCGGCAACTGAATGCTAAGGGCTGCGTTGATGCCCGCGATCAGCCGCATCGCGGAAAGCGAATCTCCGCCCATGTCGAAGAATGACTCGTCGATGCCCACGCGGTCCGCACCCAGCACTTCCGCGAAAACGTCCGACAGAAGCCGCTCGACCGGGTTGGTCGGCAGCGAGTCGTTTGCTAGGGCGTCGGAGTATTCCGGTGTCGATGTACCAGTAGACATCGGCTGAGCGTGGCCGCGGCGGTCGCGCTCACCCGCACGGATCAGGTCAATCGACGAGAGGCGCCGTGCCGGATCGGCGATCATCGCCAGCAATATCCCTTGCAACCGCTCGATCATCGCATCGATGCTGGCCAAGTCGAAGATGTCAGTGCGGAATTGGACGTGAAGCCCCAATTCGCGCCCTGGTTGAGCCTGCACCGCAAGGGGGTAATGGTAGTAGTCACGGGCCCTCAACTCCGTGATGGCGAAGTCATGGCCGCTCGACAACGTCGCGCTGTCCATGGGGTAGTTCTCGTACACGAAGACCGTGTCGAACAACTTCTCGTGGCCCGCGAGGCGATGAATATCCGACAGCCCGAGGTGCTGATGCTCAAAGGTGTTGTTATGGGTTCGCTGCAGCTGCTTTAGCAAGTCGGTGGTAGTGGTAGCCGGCGTGAGATGCGCGCGCACCGGCACCGTATTGATCAGAAGTCCCGCCATCGTCTCCGCGCCCGTCAACTCGGCGGGCCGCCCGGAAACCACGGCGCCCAACGCGACGTCCTGATTGCCTGTCACGGAGCTCAAGAGCAGGGCCCACGCAGCCTGCAGCACGGTGCTGAGGGTGGTGTGGTGTGAGCGGGCCAGCTCGCCAAGGGCTTTCGTAGTTTGTTCCGGCACCCGGAACTCTGCGATTGTGCGCGGCCCTACCCCCAACCGGTCCGGGGGAGCCACCAGTGTTGGGGTGTCAAAACCGGCCAACGCCTGAGTCCACGCCGCGCGCGCGGCCTGCAAGTCTCGCTCGGCCAGCCAGGTGATGAATCTGCGGTACGGCGTGGGTTCTGGCAGTCGCTGACCGTAGTAGATGGCAATGATTTCGTGCAGCAGAATCGGCATCGACCAACCGTCGAGCACTATGTGGTGATTGGTCAGCACCAACCGGTGGCTTTCTGCGGCGGTGCGGATCAATGCCATCCGGAAGGGCGGCTGATCCGCCAAGTCGCAGACGGCGGCGCGCTCCGCAGCGCATAAGCGCTGGATCTGCTCACCGACGTCGACCGCACCCTCGCTTAGATCGACATAGCGCCACGGGACCGTCGGGTCAGCGGAGATCACCTGGACCGGCTCGCCGGACCGGGCGAAAAAGCGGGCTACCACGTTGGGATGGCGGGCGACCACGGTTTGCACCGCGTCACGCAATCGCAGCGACTCCAGCGGCCCGGTGATGGTGATATCCAGTTGCACCGCATACACATCGTCGCCGTCACGCTGCGCAGCACTGGCGTGGAAGAGCAACCCCTGCTGCAGCGGAGTCAACGGCAAGACGTCGGCGACCGCATAGCGCTGGCACAGCTCGTCGAGCTCGGGCTGGTTCAGCCGAGCAGGCGCGATGTCGGACGGTGTCAGTCCGCCGCCGCCAGCGCGCACATGCGCGCAAATGCCCGCTAGCGCCTCAAACCACAACCTGCTAAGTCTGCCGACCTGACCGGCGTCCAGCGCCGACGGGGCCCACGTCCAGTCCGCGTGTAATTGGGGCCCGGCATCCGTGTCGGCGGTGGCGGCGTTGAGCTCCACGGTGTGCGCCAAGGGCAGAGGTATCGCCCCAACCGCGCCAGTCGACGCCAATCCCTCGGGATCGATCTGCCACATATCGTCTGAGGTGTCGCCGGCCGACGCACCCAACCGGCCCAGGTAATTGAACCCGAGCACCGGGTCTGACCCGGTCAGATTGACGTCCGGGTTTAGATGGCGAAGCAGACCATAGGTCACACCGTCGGGTAGGGCACGCAGCTGCTCTTTGGCGCCCTTGACCATTCCCCCCAACGCCGCCTCACCGGCGATGACGTCGTCCCAGTCCAACTCGTCCACGGCCAATGCGACCGGGTAAAGCGCCGTGAACCAGCCAACGGTGCGTGACAGGTCCACATCGGCCGAGAGTTCCTCAGCGCGGCCATGGCTCTCCACGTCGATGACGACCGTTGCATTACCGGGACGGGAGAACTCCGCTGCCGCCAGCCCGAACGCGATCAACAAGATGTCCTGGATTCCGGCACGGAAGGCCGCCGGGACCTCACCCAACAGCATCTTGGTGGTCTCGACATCGAGTGACACCGACAAGCGTCCGGCGGACGCGTAGGTATCCAGCGCCGGTTGCACCGTCGGCAGCGCGGCGGGGGTCGCGGTCACTTGCCGCCACGCGTCGGTTTGAGCAACCACCTCAGGCGCACGGGCAAGCTCGGCCAGCAGCGCCGACCACCGGGCAAATGATGTCCCACCCTCCGGAAGGATGATCGGCTGCCCTGCGCGGTGCTGGGCCCAGGCAATGTTGAGGTCTTCCAACAAGATTCGCCACGACACCCCGTCAACTGCCAGATGATGAATGATCAGCACCAACTGACCGGTACGGGCGACCCACAGCGCACTGAGCATCTGCCCGGCCGCCGGGTTCAACTGCGACCGTGCCGACACCAACGCCGACTCGGACAATTCGTCCGCGGTTTTCAGGTGGTCTCGCGCATCCACTGCCGCAGGCTCGGGAACCGTGAGCGCCCAGCCACCTGCACCATCGTCGTCGACCCGCAGCCGCAACATCGCGTGTCGATCCAGGAGGGCCTGCAAGACCGCCACCACGTCAGCCTCGCCGAGTCCGACGGGGGCTTGCACCACCATGGTTTGGTTGAACTCATCGACAGGACCATCCATGCCCTGCAGCCATCGCATGATCGGGGTTGCCACCACCGGACCGACACCCGCATCGAGGGCCCCCGCGGTCTCACCCTCGATGACCCGGGCCGCGCGGGCCAGGCGTGCCACCGTCTGCTCAGCGAACACGTCCCGTGGGCGGCACAGCAGACCCGCCGCCCGAGCGCGGGCCACGACCTGCATCGACAAGATGCTGTCCCCGCCGAGTTCGAAGAACGAGTCATCGACCCCGACCCGTTCCAATCCCAACACCTGGGCGTAGATCCCGGCCAGAACTTCTTCGACTGCGCTCTCCGGCGCGCGATAGCGATCGGCTTCGGTGTATTCAGGCGCCGGCAGCGCGCGGGTGTCGAGCTTCCCGTTGACTGTCAACGGAAACGCGTCGAGAACGACGACGGCGGCCGGCACCATATAACGCGGCAACTGCTCGGCCAAGGTCGCTCGGACATCGTTCGGATTCACCACCCCGCCCGCCGACTCGGTTACATAGCCCACCAGACGCTTGCCGCCGGGACGATCCTCACGGGCGATCACCACCGCCTGATCTACTCCGCCACATCCGGCCAGCACCGCTTGGACTTCGCCAAGCTCGATGCGATACCCGCGGATCTTGACCTGCTCATCGACACGGCCCACATATCGCAACTGTCCATCCGGGCCCCAGGACACCAGATCCCCGGTGCGATACATGCGTACCCCCGGATTCCCGTACGGACACGCCACAAACCGCGATGCGGTCAACGCAGCCCGGCCGAGGTACCCGCACGCCAGACCCTCGCCAGCCACATACAACTCACCGACGACCCCGACCGGCACCTCTCGCAACCAGCCATCGAGCACGAACAACGCCGCCCCCGGTACCGGCGCACCGATCGGCGGCGCCCCCTGCCCCGCCCTCAGCGGCGCGCTGAGCATCACTACCATCGTCGTCTCGGTCGGCCCGAAAGCGTTGATCATCACCCGCCCCGGCGCCCACCGATCCACCAACTCCGGCGGACACGCCTCACCGGCGACCACCAACGCCGTGGACTCCAACCCCTCGACTGCGAGCATCCCCGCCGCCGATGGTGTCTGGGTCAGCACATTGACCTGTTCGGCGACAAGCACCGAGTGCAGGTCCTCCGCCGAGCGGGTCACCGTGTCGGGCACCACCACCACCTTGCCGCCGTTCAGCAGCGGACCCCACGTCTCCCACACCGAAGTGTCGAACCCATAGGAATGACACTGCGTCCACACCCCGGTCACCGGCAGGTAGCGGCCCAACTGCAGCAGCAGCTGGGTGACGTTGTGATGAGTGGTGACCACACCCTTTGGTACACCGGTGGTGCCCGAGGTGTAGATCAGGTACGCGACATCGTCCGGCGCCGGCTCATCCGCTGTAACTGCGGTGCTGGGCTGGCTATCGACGGCGGGGTCGTCGAGACGGATCACCACGAGCTGACGGCTGGCCAATCTGTGAGCCAGCTCGGCGGTAGTGAGCGCGGCGACCGGGGCGGCGTCGTCGAGCACGAACTCGATCCGCGCGTCCGGGTGCGCCGGGTCGATCGGCACGTAAGCCGCTCCGCACTTGAGCATCCCCAGCATCGCCACGGCCGCCTCGGCCGAGCGCTCCACCAACAACGCCACCCGCTGTCCTTGCCTCACCCCGCGACTGGCCAGCAGGTGTGCCCAGCGATTCGAAGCCTCATCGAGTTCGCGATACGTCCACGAACGGCCCTGGCAGGTCAATGCCACCGCCTCCGGCGTACGGTCGACCTGAGCAGCGAACAAGTCAGGAATTGACACCGCCGACGGTCCCGGGGCCGCCAGCACCGAGCGATTCCCCCAGCTTTCCAACCGGGCGTGCTCGTCCCGATCGAGCACATCGATCGACGACAACCGCCGTGACGGGTCAGCCGTCATTGCCGCCAATATCCGTTGCAACCGCTCAACGAACGCCTCGACGCTGGCCGCATCGAACACATCGGTACGGAACTCGACGTGTCCGCTGATACCGCCGGGCTCACCGGCCTCGGTCCACTGCTCACCCAAAGAGAACGTCAGGTCCATGCGGGCGGTGTGGGTGTCGGCAGACATCGGGGTGACCTCCGCATCACCGAGGCGCAGATCACCGGCAGCATTGTTCTGCCAAGCCAACGACACCTGCACCAACGGGTGATGATTGAGCGCGCGGACCGGGTTGAGCCGCTCTACCAGCACCTCGAACGGCACATCCTGATGCTCGAACGCGGCCAGGCTGCGCGCACGCACCTGCTCCAACACCTCAGCGACCGTCGCGTCGGCGGTCATCTCGACGCGCAACACCAACGTGTTGACGAAAAAGCCCACCAACTCATCAAGCGCCCGATCACGCCGCCCAGCGATCGGGAAACCCACCGCCACATCAGAACTCGCGCTCAGCTTGGCCAACAACACCGCCAAAGCCGCCTGCATCACCATGAAACTGGTCGCGCCGTGCTCACCGGCCAACCGCGAAACACCCTGCTGCACCTGCGCCGGCCACTGCACCGCCACCTTGTCGCCGCGATAATCGGCCACCGGCGGATAAGGCCGATCCGTGGGCAACTGCACCCGCTCAGGCATACCGGCCAATTCCTCTTGCCAGTACGTCAACTGCGCAGCGATCGGGCTATCCCGATCGGTCAACTCACCGAGTTGGGCGCGCTGCCACAGGGAGTAATCGACATACTGCACCGGTAGCGGTGCCCAGCCCGGGGCTTCACCCGCGCATCGGGCGGCATACGCCGCACTCAAATCACCCACCAACGGAGCGATCGACCAGCCGTCAGCGGCGATATGATGCACCACCGCCACCAACACATGCGCATCCTCGGCAAGCCGGAAAAGCGTTGCCCGCAACGGAATCTCAGCGGCTAGATCAAACGGGCGACGCGCCACCGCCCCGACAGCCTCCTCCAGCTGGCTTGCCGGCCATCCGGTGGCATCAACGACCTGCCAGCCGACTTCGGCCCGCTCTACCGGCATCACCGACTGCTGGGGAACCCCGTCCGGGGCGGGGAACAGCGTGCGCAAACTCTCGTGGCGGTCCACCACATCAATCAGGGCGGCGCCCAACGCTTCTGCACTCAAGCGTCCGTCCAACCGCAACGCGACTGCCAAGTTGTAGACCGCAGAGGGCCCCTGCAACTGGTCCAGGAACCATAACCGGTTCTGGGCAAACGACAACGGCACCACCGCCGGACGCTCCACGGGCACCAGCGGCGCCAACCCCTCGTCAGCCCCGATTCGTGGCGCCAACCCCGCCACCGTGGGCGCCTCAAACAAAGCACGCACCGAGAGACCTGCGTTCAAAGACTTGTTGACAGCGGCGATCACCCGCATCGCCGACAACGAGTCCCCGCCCAACTCGAAGAACGAGTCATCCACACCGACCCGCTCCAACCCCAACACCTGGGCGTAGATGGCGGCCAGGATCTCCTCGTTCGGCGTGGACGGGGCGCGATACCGATCGAGATCGGTGTAATCGGGTGGGGGCAGGGCGCGTCGGTCGAGTTTGCCGTTGACCGTCAATGGCAGCGCGTCAAGCACCACCACCGCGACCGGCACCATGTAGTCCGGCAAGTGCTCGGCCAGCACCGAGCGGATTTGTGCCGGTTCAGCGCCCCCGGTGATATAGCCAACCAGCCGTTTGTCACCAGGGCGGTCCTCGCGGGTGATGACCGCCGCATGTTCGACCCCATCGCAGTCGGCCAATGCGGCCTGGATGTCGCCGATCTCGATGCGATAGCCGCGAATCTTGACCTGCTCATCGGCGCGGCCGACATACCGCAGTTGCCCATCGGGTGCCCACGACACCAGATCTCCGGTGCGATACATCCGCTCCCCGGCGCCGGAGAACGGACACGCGACGAATCGCGACCCCGTCAACGAACCCCTGCCCACGTAACCGCACGCCAGACCGCGCCCGGCTACGTACAACTCGCCGACCACCCCCACGGGAACTGGGCGCAACCACGCATCGAGAACGAAGAAAGCAGCGCCGGGCACCGGGATGCCAATGGGCACCGTCCCCGAACCCGCGCGTAACGGTGCGCTGAAAGACGTGTACCACGTTTCGGTTGGCCCGTAGCCGTTGATCATCAACCGGCCGGGCGCCCAGCGATCCACCACCTCGGGCGGGCACGCCTCACCGGCCACCACCAGTGCAACCGACTCCAGACCGTCGGGCGACAGCACCGCCACCGCCGATGGAGTCTGATTCAAGACACTGACTCGTTCGGCAATCAGCAAGGCGTGCAAGTCATCCGGCGAACCTGCTACCGACTCCGGCACAACCACCAAGCGTCCACCGTGCAACAGCGCCCCGAAGATCTCCCACACCGAGACATCGAACGCCAACGAATGCCATTGCGACCAAACCTGATCCGTCAGCTTCAGGTCGGTATCCAGCGACTCGAACAGCTGAGTCACGGTGCGGTGAGTGACTGCAACGCCCTTGGGCACCCCGGTGGTTCCTGAGGTGTAGATGATGTAGGCGAAGTCGTCCGCGGTCGGTACCGGCAGACCGGTGCTGGGGTAGGTGTTGATGCGAGGGTCGTCGACCTCGACGACTGGCACCGCACCCGCGTCCAGCCGCGGGCGCAGGTCGGTCGTGGTGACCATCGAGACCGGCGCTGCGTCGGCGAGGATGACCGCGATGCGCGTATCAGGATGGGCCGGGTCGATCGGCACGTAGGCCGCCCCCGTCTTGAGCACCGCCAACACCGCAACAACCGCATCAACTGACCGGTTCACCAGCAGCGCCACCCGCTCACCGGGTCCAGCACCGTGAGCCACCAACAGATGCGCTAAGCGGTTGGCGGCCTCATCGAGGTCCAGATACGTCCACGAGCGGCCCTCGAAGGTCAACGCCAACGCCTCTGGATGACGCGCCACCTGCGCGCCGAACAACACCGGGATCGACACTGCCGGCGGTGACGGTGCACTCAGGACCGCCCGATGACCGAGCGCGTCAAGTTGAGCGTGTTCCGCCGAATCGAGAACATCGAGCGATGACAGTCGGCGAGCCGGATCGTCGGTCATCGCCAACAGGACCCGCTCAAATCGCTCGATGAGAGCGTCGATGCTGGCGGCGTCGAACACGTCGGTCCGGAACTCAACCGCCCCATTGATCCCGGCCGGCTGACCGTCCTCGCTCCAGTGCTCCGACAGCGAGAACGTCAAATCCATACGCGCGGTGTGAGTCTCGGCCGGCAGCGGGGTGACCTTCACATTCCCCAACGCCAGATCCGTGCCACGGCCGCGATGTGGCCCAGCGAAGTTCTGCCAGGCCAACAACACCTGGACCAACGGCTCATGAGCGCGGGACCGGTTCGGATTGAGCCGATCGACCAAAACCTCGAACGGCACGTCCTGATGCTCAAATCCAGCCAGGCCACACTGCCGTACCTGCCCCAGCAGTTCGCCCACCGTGGGGTCCCCCGCCAGATCAACCCGCAACACCAGCGTGTTGACGAAGAAACCAACCAGGCTCTCGAGCGCCGGATCCCGCCGTCCAGCGATCGGGAACCCGACGGCCACATCAGAACTCGCGCTGAGCTTGCCCAACAACACCGCCAACGCAGCCTGCACCACCATGAAACTGGTGGCGTTGTGTTCACGAGCAACCGCGCTGACCCGTTGCTGTACCTCAGCCGGCCAGTGCACGGACACGCTGGCCCCGCGGTAATCCGCCACCGGCGGGTAGGGCCGGTCCGTAGGAAGATCGACCCGCTCAGGAATCCCTGCCAAAGCCTCTTCCCAGTAGGCCAGCTGCGCGCCGATCGGGCTGTCAGGATCCTCGAGATCGCCGAACTGCGCCCGCTGCCACAGTGTGTAATCGACATACTGCACCGGCAGATCTGCCCAGGCGGGCGCCTGACCCGCGCACCGGGAGTTGTACGCCACCCCGAGGTCAGTCACCAACGGCGTGATCGACCAACCGTCAGCGGCGATATGGTGTAGCACGCCCACCATGACATACTCATCGTCGGCGAGACGGAAAAGCGTTGCTCGCAAGGGAATTTCAGCCTTCAGGTCAAACGGTTGACGCACCACGGAGTCGATGGCGTCGCCCAACCGGCTGTCAAGCCACCCAACCGCATCGATAAGCTGCCAACCCACCTGCGCCTGTTGGGGCGGCACGACCACCTGCCGGGGTATGCCGTCAACGGTCGGAAACAACGTGCGAAGCGACTCATGCCGGCCCACCACGTCGTTCAGCGCCAGCCGCAGCGATTCGACATCCAAGGACCCAGATAGCCGCAACGCGACCACCATGTTGTAAACCGGTGAGGGGCCTTGCAATTGGTCGATGAACCACAACCGATTCTGCGCGAACGACAACGGAATCACCGCCGGTCGCTGGACGGCCGACACCGGCTCCAACCCGGCGGAACCGCCGGCAACACGGGACGCCAACAGTGCGACGGTGGGGGCCTCGAACAAATCACGCACCGCGAGACCAGCACCCAAGGATTTGTTGACCGCAGCAATCACCCGCATCGCTGACAACGAATCGCCGCCGAGTTCAAAGAACGAGTCATCGACTCCGACTCTCGGCAAACCGAGCACGCTGGCAAAAGCAATGACCATGATCTCTTCGGTCGGGCTCGAGGGGGCGCGGTAGCGATCTGCCTCGGAATACTCGGGTGCAGGCAGGGCCCGCTTGTCGAGCTTGCCGTTGGGTGTCAACGGCAGCGCGTCAAGCACCACCACCGCCGCCGGAACCATGTAGGCAGGCAGCCGCTCGCCGAGGGCGGCGCGGACCTGGGCTGAATCTGCGGTCCCAGTGATGTATCCGACGAGGCGCTTGTCTCCGGGATGGTCTTCACGGGCGATGACCACCCCCTGGTCCACCCCATCACAGCCGACCAACGCGGCTTGGACCTCACCGAGCTCGATCCGGTACCCCCGGATCTTGACCTGCTCATCGGCACGCCCCACGTATTGCAGCTGCCCATCGCCCCCCCACCGCACCAGGTCCCCGGTCCGATACATCCGCGTACCTAGTCCGCCAAACGGGCACGCCACGAAGCGCGTTCCGCTCAACGACGCGCGGCCCACATACCCGTACGCCAGCCCGGCGCCCGCTACATACAACTCGCCGGCCACCCCCGGCGGCACGGGATTCAACCAACCGTCGAGCACGAAGAAGCCCAGGTGCGCCAACGGCTCCCCAATCGGGCTGATCGCGCCATCGACGTCGTTCGCGACGATTTCCCTGAAGGAGGCATGCACCGTCGTTTCTGTGATGCCGTACATGTTGATCAGCCGAGGTGATTGCGGGTGATCATCAAGCCAGGCCCGAAGCCTCTGAGGCTCCAGCGCTTCTCCACCGAACACGACTGTCTGAAGCTGTAGTTGATCCCCCGTAGAGGGCGCTAATGCATCAGCGGCTTGTAGCGCATAGAAGGCCGAAGGAGTCTGGCTCAACACACTGACTCGCTCAGCGACCAGCAGAGCGTGGAGATCTTCTGGTGAGCGGACCACCGCATCGGGCACCACCACCAGGCGCCCGCCACGCAGCAGCGCACCGAAGATCTCCCAGACCGAGAAGTCGAACGCCAACGAATGAGTCTGCGACCACACCTGGTTCGCGAGTTCCATTCCGGCGTCGAGGGACTCCAGCAAGCGGGACACGTTGCGATGCCCGACGGCGACGCCCTTGGGCACCCCCGTCGTACCCGAGGTGTAAATAACGTAGGCGACGTCCTCGGGCGCCGGAGCCGGCAAGCCATCGCAAGGGTACGTGCCGATCACAGGATCATTCAGATCGATGACAGGCACGTCCAATCCCAAGAGGAGATCGGCAGATTCGGCGTTGATGATCACGGCCAGAGGCGCCGCGTCTTCCATCATGAACCTGATCCGCGCCTCCGGCATGCCCGGATCGATAGCCAGATACGCCGCCCCGGATTTCAGAACCGCCAACATTGCGACGACCGCCTCGGCCGACCGCGACAACAACAAAGCAACACATTTACCGGGTCCCGCCCCTCGGCCGACCAACACGTGTGCCAACCGGTTCGCTGCCTCGTCGAGTTCCCGGTAAGTCATCGACCGGTGCTCGCAGCTGAGAGCCAACGCTTCCGGGCTACGTGCAACCTGCGCGTCAAACAGAACCGGTATTGACACAGACGCCGTCTCCGGCGCGGTCAACACCGGCCTGTTGCCGACCCCGTCTAACCACGCTTGCTCAGCGCGGCCGAGCACATCAACCGACGACAGAGCACAGGTGGGGTCGGTGGTCATTGCCACCAACACGCGCTCGAACCGCTCGATGAGCACCTCGATGCTGGCCGCATCGAATACGTCGGTACGGAACTCCACTACGCCGGAGATCCCCATGGCCTCACCGGCTTTGTCCCACTGTTCGGCCAGCGAGAAGGTCATGTCGACCCGAGCTGCTTGAGTGTCCGTCTCCAGCGGCGTGACATCCAGATCACCCAACCGCAACTCGGTTTCCGCACTGTCGTTCTGCCATGCCAACATGACCTGTACCAGCGGGTGGTGAGTCAGGGAGCGGGTCGGCTTGAGTCGATCCACCAGCACCTCAAAGGGCACATCCTGGTGCTCGAACGCCACGAGGCTCCTCGTCCGCACCTGGTCGAGCAACTCAGCCACGCTCGGATCGCCGGCAAGGTCCACCCGCAGTACCAAGGTGTTGACGAAAAAGCCGATCAAGCCGTCAAGAGCCGGGTCTCGGCGGCCGGCGATCGGGAACCCTACGGCCACATCAGAACTCGCGCTGACCTTCGACAGGAGGACGGCCAACGCCGCCTGCATCACCATGAAACTGGTCGCGCTGTGCTCGCGAGCCACCGAAGCAACCTGCTGCTGCAGCTGCGCCGGCCATTCGATCCTCACTCGGGCACCGCGGTAATCGGCCACCGGAGGATAGGGTCGATCGGTGGGCAACTCGAGCCGCTCGGGCATCCCCGCCAAAGCGTCCACCCAGTGATCGACCTGAGTGGCGATGCGACTCTCCGGGTCATCGATATCACCCAGTTGCGTTCGCTGCCACAGTGTGTAGTCGACATACTGCACCGCCAACGGCTTCCACGCAGGGGCCCGGCCCGCACACCGATCGGCGTACGCCACCGACAGATCACTTACCATCGGCGTGACCGACGAGCCGTCGGCGGCGATATGATGCACCACCGCCACGAGCACGTGCTCATCCTCGTCGATGCGAAAGAGCCTCGCCCGCAACGGAATATCAGTGGTGAGGTCAAACGGGGCACGCACTACCGCGGCGATGCTCTCGTCCAGCCGCTCCGCCGACCAGCCGACGGCATCGACGATCTGCCATCCGAAATCGGCGCGCTCAATTGGAACCACAGACTGCTGAGGTATCCCGTCCGCCGCGGGAAAAACCGTGCGCAGCGATTCGTGACGACCTACGAGATCTGTCAGCGCCTCCCGCAGTGCTTCTGCGTCAAGGCGTCCGCCCAGCCTGAGCCCCACCGCCAAGTTGTAGACCGGTGACGGACCCTGCAACTGATCCAGGAACCACAGCCGATTCTGGGCGAATGACAATGGGACCATAGCGGGTCGCTCGACTGCCGTCAGCGGTTCTGACCCCGTTTGCTCGACGCCGATGCGCGGCGCCAGTTGAGCAATCGTGGGCGCCTCGAACAATGTGCGCACCGACAAACTGGCATCCAGGCTGGTATTGAGAGCACCGATCAGGCGCATCGCCGACAGCGAATCGCCACCGAGATCGAAGAACGAGTCGTCGACTCCCACGTGATCCACACCGAGGACTTGGGCATAAATGCCGGTCAAGATCTCTTCGGTGAGGGTGGCTGGGGCGCGGTAACGGTTGGAGTCGCTGTATTCGGGCGCCGGCAAGGCGCGGGTGTCGAGTTTGCCGTTGACCGTCAGCGGCAGGGCGTCCAGCACGACGACCGCTGCGGGCACCATGTAGGCCGGCAACCGGTCGATCAGAGCTGTACGGATGGCGGTCGGATCGGCGGTGCCGGTCACATAGCCCACCAGGCGCTTGTCGCCCGGACGGTCCTTGCGGGCGACCACCGCAGCCTGCTCGACGCCATCGAGTGCAGCTAATGCCGCCTGCACCTCACCGAGTTCGATGCGGTAACCGCGGATCTTGACCTGCTCATCCGCGCGCCCCAGGTAAACCAGTTGCCCGTCGGGGCGCCAATACACCAGATCGCCGGTCCGGTACATCCGTGTGCCCGGTGCTCCGAACGGGCACGCCACAAATCGCGATGCAGTCAGCCCCAGGCGTCGCACATACCCACTAGCCAGGCCAGCGCCTGCCACATACAGTTCACCGACCACGCCTTGCGGCACCGGACGCAACCAGTTGTCCAAAACGAATAGTGCAGCCCCGGCCACCGGTGAGCCGATCGGCACCGCTTCCGTCCCAGGCGTCAGCGGTGCACTGATCGCGACACACATCGTTGTCTCGGTCGGGCCGTATGCGTTGATCATCAGCCGGTTCGGAGCCCACCGATCCACGACCTCGGGTGGACAAGCCTCGCCGACAGCCACCAGCGCGACTGATTCCAGCGTTTCAGGAGAGAGCACACTGACAGCAGACGGAGTCTCCGTAAGCACGTCGACCTTCTCCGTCGTCAGCACGTCTTGGAAGCTCTCCGGAGCTCGCGTTACGTCTTCGGGTAGCACAACCAGGCGCCCTCCGCGCAGAAGAGCACCGAAGATCTCCCACACCGAGACGTCGAAGGCCAGGGTGTGGCATTGCGCCCACACTCCAACGGGCGGTAGGCCCACGTCCGGAGACGCCAGCAATTGGGTGACGTTGCGGTGGGTGACTGCCACACCCTTGGGATTGCCGGTGGTGCCGGACGTGTAAATCACGTATGCGACATCGTCAGGCGCCGGTGGAGGGGGCGCAGTGCTGGGCTGATGGGCGACGGCCGGATCGTTGAAGTCCACTACCAGTAAATCGTGGTCTTCCAGCCGATCAGCCAAGTCGGCGGTGGTGACGGCGGCCAACGGTGCCGCATCTCCAACGATGAAATCGATGCGGGCCGACGGCAATGTCGGATCGATCGGCAGATACGCCGCGCCGGTCTTGAGCACCGCCAGGATCGCGACGACCGCCTCAGCGGACCGGTTGAACAAGAGCGCGACGTACTGTCCCGGACCCGCCCCCCGGTCGGCAAGCAGGTGCGCCAACCGGTTGGCCGCGAGCTCGAGTTCTCGATAGGTCAACGATCGGTCACCGCACACCAACGCGACCGCGTTTGGCGTCTCCCCCGCGCGCGCTGAGAAAACGTCGAGGATGGACGATCCCCGGCCTACCGGTTTGGTCAAGACAGCCCGGTTACCGATCTCGTCGAGGCGGGCGTACTCACCGGAAGCGAGCAAGTCCACCGACGAGAGCGGCCGTTTGGGATCGGCCGTCATCGTCACCAAGAGCCGTTCGAGCCGGTCGATGAGGACGTGGATGTCCTGAGCGTCGAACACGTCGGTGTCGTACTCGACGCGAAGGCCCAGCTCGTCACCCGGAATCGCTTGCACCGTCAGCGGATAGTGGTTGTATTCGCGACTCGCGAAATCCGGGATGGCCAACTCGTGGTCCGCTTCCAGCGCAGCGGTGTCGACCGGGTAGTTCTCGTAGACGAACAAGGTGTCGAACAACTGGTCGTGCCCGGTGAGCCGATGTATCTCGTTGAGCGCGAGGTGCTGGTGTTCCAGGGTGCGGTTGTGAGCGTTCTGCAATTGTTCGAGCAAATCTGCTGTGTTGGTGGCCGGCGTGATCGTCGCCCGCACCGGGACCGTGTTGATCAACAGACCCACCATCGAGTCCGCGCCGACCACTTCGTCCGGACGCCCCGAAACCGCTGTCCCGAAGGCGACATCGTGCTGACCGGTCAATGAACTCAGCAACTGCGCGAATGCGCCTTGCAACACCGTGCTGACCGTGGTGTGGTGAGCGCGCGCCAAGTCGCCGACGGCTCGCGTGGTCGGATCTGGCACCCGGAACGACGCGACATCTCGCTTGCCGCGCCCCAACCGATCAGGGGGACCCACCATGGTCGGGTTCTCGAAGCCGGCCAGTACTTCGCCCCAGGCCATCCGGGCGGCCTCGCGGTCTCGACTGACCAGCCAATTGATGAAGTTGCGGTACGGAGCTGCGGCCGATAACGGCTGACCGTAGTAGCTGGCGAAGATCTCCTGCAGGAGGATCGGCAGCGACCAGCCATCCACGACGATGTGGTGAAAGGTGAGCACAAACCGGTGGCGGTCTTCGGCAGTCCGGGCCAGTGCCCCCCGGAAGGCCGACTGGTGGGCAAGATCGCAGACCGCGGCGCGTTCCGCGGCGCACACGGTGTCGAGCTGCTCGTCGATGCCCACATCGCCCGTAACGAGATCGAGATACCGCCAGGGCACGTCGGGATCGACCGGAATGATCTGTACCGGCTCTTCGAACTGGGCACAGAACGTGGCAGCCAGGTTCGGATGCCGGTTGGCCACCGTCAGCACCGCCTCGTGCAGGCGGCGAGCATCGAGGGGCCCAGTAACGGTGATGTCCAGCTGCACCGCATACACATCATCGGTGACCTGCGCACTGTCGGTATGGAACAGAAGCCCGTGCTGCAGGGGACTCAGCGGTAGAACATCGGCGATCCTGTACTGGTTATGGAGCTCATCCAGCTGCTGCTGGGTCAGGCGCGCGGGTGCGATATCGGAGGGCGTCAGTCCGCCGCCGCCTGCACTGACGTGCGCGCAGATGCCGGACAGCGCCTCGAACCACAGTCGGCTCAGCCGGCTGACCTGGCCCTCATCGAGCGCCGAGGTTGCCCACGTCCAGTTGGCGTGCAACTGCGGGCCGGTCTCGGCGTCGACGGTGGCGGCGTTCAGCTCGAGCGTGTGCATCAACGGCATCGGGATGTCTGCGGCCGCGGCGGTCGCTGACAAGCCGTCCTGGCTCATCCGCCATGTTCCGCCGACAGTCTCCGCGCCCGGAGCGCCCATCCGGCCCAGATAGTTGAAGCCGATGGTGGGGTCGGGACCCGCCAGCTCGACGTCGGCGTTCAGATACCGCAATACGCCGTAAGTCAGCCCGTCCGGCACTGCGCGAAGCTGCTCTTTGGCGGCCTTGAGCGCCGCCCCCAGCGATGCCTCACCGGCGGTCACCTGCGCCCAGTCCAGACCGTTGACCGTCAGCGCCACCGGGTATTTGGTGGTGAACCACCCCACCGTTCGCGACAGGTCGACGTCGGCGGCGATCTCCTCCTGCCGACCATGCCCCTCCACGTCGATACCGATCGGGTCGCCGTCAGCGGCGAAGAACTCCGCCAGCGCCAGGCCGAACGCGATCAACAGGATGTCGTTCACGCCCGCATGGAATGCCGACGGCACTTCCCCGAGCAGCATGCGCGTGGTCGGCTCGTCCAGCGACAACGAAATGCGCCCCGCAGTCGCGAACGTATCGATCGCCGGCTGCACGGCCGGTAGCACCGCAGGGGCGGCCGCCACCTGACGCCATATCTGCGCCTGCTGCACCACGTCCGGGTCTTGCGCGTACTCCGCCAGGAGGGAGGCCCACCGGGCGAACGGCGTCCCCCCGGCGGGCAACTGCACCGGCTTGCCGCCGCGACGCTGTGACCAAGCGATGTTGAGGTCTTCCAGCAGGACTCGCCAGGACACGCCATCGACGGCCAGGTGGTGTGCGACCAGCACCAGCTGAGAAGTGGACGTTACCCACAAGGCCCTGAGCATGACGCCCGCAGCCGGGTCCAATTGTGAGCGCGCTGCGACCAGAGCTTCTTCAGACAAGAAGTCCACGGTGCGCAGGCATGCGGCGGCGCCGACCGACCCCGCCTCCGGCACGTTCAGTGACCAGTTGCCGGCTCCATCGTGGTCGACGCGCAGCCGCAGCATGGAGTGCCGGTCCAATAGCGCCTGCAACAGCGCCACCACGTCGGCCTCGGTCACCTCGGCCGGGGCTTGGGCCACCACCGTCTGGTTGAACTGATCGACCGGACCGTTGACGCCGGCCAGCCAGTGGATGATGGGCGTCGCAGGAATCTGGCCCAAGCCCTCGTCGACGACCTCTACGTCGCCGGTCGTGGCGCGCGCCACCCTGGCCAGTCGGGCCACGGTCTGTTCGACGAAGATGTCACGCGGTCGGCACTTCAACCCCGCTGCGCGTGCTCGGGCTGCGACCTGCATCGACAGGATGCTGTCTCCGCCCAGTTCGAAAAAGGACTCGTCGATCCCGACCCGCTCGACTCCGAGTATTTCGGCATAGATGTCGGCCAAGACTTCCTCGACCGCGTCGGTGGGCGCACGGTAAGTGTCGCTGCCCTGATATTCCGGTGCGGGCAGGGCGCGTTTGTCGAGTTTGCCGTTGACCGTCAAGGGCAGCGACTCGAGCACCACCACCGCCGTCGGCACCATGTAGGCGGGCAGACGTTGGGCAAGGGCGTTGCGAAGCTCGGCCGAATCGGCCGTCCCGGTGACATAACCGACCAGACGTTTGTCACCGGGCCGGTCCTCGCGCACGATGACCGCTGCCTGCGCCACACCGGCCAACGCGGCCAGGGCCGCCTGGATCTCCCCGAGCTCGATGCGATACCCGCGGATCTTGACCTGCTCGTCGATGCGGCCCAGGTATTCCAGCTGGCCGTCGGCGCCCCAGCGCACGAGATCCCCGGTGCGATACATGCGTTGGCCGGGCGCGCCGGAACCGACGAACGGGCAAGCCACGAACCGCGACGCGGTCAGACCCGCCCGGCGCACGTACCCGCACGCCACGCCGCGACCGGCCACATACAACTCCCCGACCTCGCCGCGCGGCACCGGCCGCAACCAGCCGTCGAGCACGAACAGCGCCGCACCCGGCACCGGCAGGCCGATCGGCACCGCGCCCGACCCCGCCCGGAGCGGCGCGCTGATCGTGGCGTAAACGGTGGTCTCGGTTGGGCCGTACCCGTTGACCATCACCCGATCGGGCGCCCACTGGTCCACCACCGCGGGGGGGCAGGCCTCCCCGGCCGCCATCAGCGCGACCGACACCAACCCCTGCGGCGACAGCGCCGCCACCGCGGAGGGGGTCTGACTCAGGACACTGACCCGCTCCGTCACCAGGAGCGAGTGAAAGTCTTCCGGCGAGCGGGCCACGTCCTCGGGCACCACCACGAGCCGACCGCCGTGGAGCAACGCTCCCCAGATCTCCCACACCGAGAAGTCGAAGACTAGGGACGAAGTCTGTGTCCAGACCTGTTCGGGCGCCATCTGCACCCCTACGTCCATTCCGTCGAAAAGCCGGGTGACGTTGGAGTGGGTGACGGCCACGCCCTTCGGCGTGCCGGTGGTGCCGGACGTGTAGATGATGTGGGCGAGGTCGTCGGCAGCGGGCGCCGGCAGTGCGGTGCCAGGACAGGTTTCGACGCCAGGATCGTCGACGTCGACGACGGGCAACGCGTGTGCGGTCAGCCGGTCGGCGAATTCGGCGGTGGTCACACCGGCGATCGGCGCGGCATCGGAGATCATGAACCCGATCCGGGCGGCAGGCAGTTTCGGGTCGATCGGCAGATAAGCCGCCCCGGCCTTGAGTACCGCCAGAATGGCCACGATCGCATCTAGCGACCGGTTGAAGAGCAACGCCACGCACTGTCCCGGAGCGGCTCCGTGAGCGGCCAGCAGATGCGCCAACCGGTTTGATGCCTCGTCCAACTCCCGGTAGGTCATCGAGCGGCCCTGACAAGTCAGCGCCACCGCGTCCGGCGCCGTGACCACTTGAGCGGCGAACAGCGCCGGGATCGAGGCCGTGGTCGCGGACTGAGTCAACACCGCGGTGTGACCAATCTGTTCCAGCCGGGCGTGCTCTTGGGCATCGAGCAAGTCGATCGTCGACAACCGCCGCGTCGGGTCGGCGGTCATCGCCGCCAGCACGCGGCCGAACCGCTCGATCAGCGTCTGGATTCGTTCGTCGTCGAATACGTCAGCGGCGAATTCGACCCGAAGAGCGAGCTCGTCGCCCGGGACGGCTTGCAGCGTCAGGGAGTAGTGGTTGTACTCCCGGGTGTTGAACTCGGTGATGGCCAACCCGTTGTCGCCGGCCAACGCGGCCGTGTCGACCGGGTAATTCTCGTAGACCAGAAGAGTGTCGAAGAGTTTGTCGTGACCGGCGATTCGGTGCATCTCGTTGAGCGCCAAGTGCTGGTGCTCGAGCGTGCGGTTATTGGTGCTCTGCAGCTGGTCGAGCAACTCGACTGTGGTGGTGGTCGACGTGACGTTCACCCGAACCGGGACGGTGTTGATCAACAACCCCACCATCGATTCCGCGCCGAGCACGTCAGCCGGCCGACCCGAAACCGCCGTCCCGAAGGCCACGTCATGCTGACCGGTCAGCGAGCCCAGGAGCAACGCCCAAGCGCCCTGGAGCACGACGTTGACCGTGGTGTGCCGCGAGCGTGCCAGCTCGGTCAGGGCCTGTGTCGTCGCCTGCGACAGCCGGTGCTCGTACACACCGCGACTGCGAAGCTCCAACCCATCCGGAGAACCCACCAATGTCGGGGTCTCGAAACCGGTCAACACATCACGCCAGGCTGCGAGGGCTGCCTCGCGGTCCCGCTCGGCCAGCCAGGTGACGAATCTGCGATACGGCGTGGCCGGGGGCAGGCGCCACCCGTAGTAGCTCGCGAAGATCTCGCGCAGCAGGATCGGCATCGACCAGCCATCGAGCACGATGTGATGATTGGTGAGCACGAACCGGTGCTGATCGGGTGCGGTACGAATCAATGCCACCCGGAATACCGGGTCGTCGGCGAGGTGACGGATCGCAGCGCGTTCGCTCGCACAGATTGCTTCGATCTCCACATCCAGGTCTGTGTCGCTGTCCCGAAGGTCGATGTAGCGCCAAGGCACCTCGGGGTCGGCCGGGATGATCTGCACCGGCTGGCCGAATTGTTCTGAGAAGCGGGCCAACACATTCGGGTGCCGGGCCGCGACCTTATTCACGGCATTACGCAGCCGGTCCTCGTCGAGAGCACCGCGCACGGTGATGTCGAACTGCACGGCATACACGTCGTCGCCCAGGTCCGGCGCTGCGCCGGCATGGAAGAGTAAACCGTGCTGTAGAGGGGTAAGCGGCAGTATGTCAGCGATTTGCATATTGCCGCTGAAGCTCCTCGATCTGTTGTTGGCTGAGGTTGACGGCGATATCGGAGGGGGTCAACCCGCCTCCGCCGCCCATGACATGTTTGCAGATTCCGTCCAGAGCCTCAAACCACAAGCTACTCAACCGAATAACGTCCGCCTCGCCCAACGCTGAGGGAGCCCACGTCCAGTTGGCGTGCAGCTGAGGGCCGCTGTCGGTGTCTACGGTTGCCGCGTTGAGCTCCACGGTGTGCAGCAGTGGCATCGGGATGTCCGAAGCGATACCGGTCAGCGACATGCCGTCGTGGCTCATCCGCCAAAGGTCGTCGGAGGTTTCGGCGGCCGCCGCGCCGAGGCGACCGAGGTAGTTGAAGCCGATAGCCGGGTCGGAATCGGGCAACTCGGCGTCGGGATTCAAATAACGCAGGAGACCGTAGGACAGACCGTCCGGCAGCTCGCGCAGTTGCTCCTTGGCATCTTTGACCAGCGCCCCCAGCGACGGGCCTCCGGCGCTCACCCGTGACCAGTCCTGTCCACCGACGCTCAACGCCACCGGGTACTTGGTGGTGAACCAGCCCACCGTCCGGGACAGGTCCGCCTCTTCGGTCAGATCCCCGTCGCGTCCGTGGCCTTCGACGTCGATGCTGACCGGCGCGAGACCGGTTCCCAGAAACTCCGCGACCGCAAGCCCGAACCCGATCAACAGAACTTCGTGGACTCCGGCGTGGAACGCCGTCGGAACCTCACCCAGCAGCATCCGGGTCGTCTCGACGTCCAACACCGCCGACAAGCGGCCGGCTGTGGCGAACGTGTCCACCGCCGGCTGCACCGCGGGCAAGCGCGACGGGACTGCGGCCACCTGCCGCCATGCGGCGGTCTTCGCGACCACCTCCGCATCCTTGGCGTGCTCGGCCAGCATCGATGCCCATCGGGCGAACGACGTCCCGCCCACCGGTAGATCGATCGGCTGTCCGGCGCGATGTTGCCGCCAGGCGATGTTGAGGTCCTCCAACAGAATCCGCCATGAGACGCCGTCGACGACGAGGTGGTGGACAACCAGCGCGAGCTGGCCGGTCGAGGCCACCCACAGCGCACCGAACATCGCCCCGCTGACGGGACTCAACCGTGACCGCACCTTGACCAGCGCCTCGTCCGATAGCGCTTCGACGGTGTGCAGGCACTCGCGGGCGTCCACCGACCCGGCCTCCGGCACAAGCAACGACCATCCGTCGGCAGTCTCGGCGACGCGCAGGCGCAACATGGCGTGCCGATCGGACAACGCCTGCAACAACGCCACCACATCGGCTTCACCGACCCCGGCGGGAGCCTGCAGCAGCACAGTCTGATTGAACTGGTCAATCGGCCCGTTCACGCTCTCGAGCCAGCTGATGATGGGGGTGGCCGTAACCGGTCCGATGCCGTCGTCGAACTCTTGGGTCTCGCCGTCCGAGATCGTGGCCACCTGCGCCAGCCGAGCCACCGTCTGCTCGACGAAGATGTCGCGGGGCCGACACACCACACCGGCCGCTCGAGCGCGTGCCACCACCTGCATGGACAGGATGCTGTCGCCGCCCAACTCGAAAAACGACTCGTCGACGCCGACCTGCTCCAGCCCCAGCACCTGGGCGAAGATGTCCGCAAGAACCTCCTCGGTGGCACTGGCGGGGGCGCGGTAGCGGTCCACATCGGTGTACTCGGGCGCCGGTAGCGCGCGCTTGTCGAGCTTGCCGTTGGACGTGATCGGCAACGTGTCCAGCGCCACCACCGCCGCCGGCACCATGTACGCGGGCAACCGCTCACCGAGCTTCGCCCGAATCCCGCTCACCTCGGCGGAACCGGTGATGTAGCCGACCAGGCGTTTGTCGCCGGGGCGGTCCTCACGCACGAGCACCGCCGCTTGATCAACCCCTTGGAGGGCGGCCAGCGCGGCCTGCACCTCGCCGAGCTCGATGCGGTATCCACGGATCTTGACCTGCTCGTCGGCGCGGCCCACGTACCGAAGCTGCCCGTCAGCGCCCCACGACGCCAGGTCCCCGGTGCGATACATACGCGCCCCGGGCGCCCCGAGCGGGCACGCCACAAACCGCGAGCCGGTCAGCCCGGCCCGGCCGACGTAGCCCTCGGCGACACCGGCGCCGGCCACGTACAACTCGCCGACCACCCCGACGGGCGTCGGGCGCAACCACGCGTCCAACACGAAGAAGCCCAAGTGGGCCAACGGAACCCCGATCGGGCTGACCGTGGCCTGGGTGTCGGCGGGGACGATCTCGCGCACCGAGGCGTGCACCGTCGTCTCGGTGATGCCGTACATGTTCAGCAGCCGCGGCGATGCCGGATGCCGATCGAACCAGCCACCCAGACGCGACGGTTCGAGCGCCTCCCCGCCGAAGACCACCGTCTCCAGCATCAGCTGATCACCCAGCTCTGGCGCCAGCCCGTCAGCGGCCTGCAGGGCATAGAACGCCGACGGGGTCTGGCTGAGGACGCTGACTTGCTCGCTGACCAACAACGCACGTAGCTCCTCGGGGGAACGCACCACCGCATCGGGCACCATGACCAGCCGGCCGCCGCTCAGCAGCGCCCCGAAGATCTCCCACACCGAGAAGTCGAAGGCCAACGAATGGCACTGCGACCATACGCCTGCCGCCGGCACATTGTTGCCGAGCGTCTGCAGGAGCTGGATCACGTTGCGGTGCGCGACCGCAACGCCCTTCGGGGTGCCAGTGGTACCCGAGGTGTAGATCAGGTAAGCGATATCGCCGGGTACCGGTGAGGGCAGCGCGGTGCCCGGATAGCTGTTGACCGCCGGGTCGTTGACGTCGACGACCAAAAGATCGTCGCGCTCGGCCAGCCGCGAGCGACGGTCGGTGGTGGTCAGGACGACCGTCGGCGCCGCGTCGGCCAGGACGAACTCGATGCGCGCATCGGGATGCGCCGGGTCGATCGGCACGTACGCCGCCCCGGTCTTGAGGACCGCGAACATCGCCACGACCGCCGGGGTCGAGCGCTCCATCAGCAGCGCCACCCGTCCGCCAGCACTGACGCCGCGGGCGATCAGCAGGTTTGCCAACCGATTCGACGCCTCGTCGAGCTCGCGATAGGACAGTGACCGCCCGCCGCTGCTGACCGCCACCGCTTCCGGGCTGCGGACGACTTGCGCCGCGAAGGCCTCCGGGATGGACCCCGGCGGCGTAGGGACGGGCCGGGTCAACACGGCCCTGTTGCCCCAGTCCTGCAGCCGGGCATGCTCATGCTCGTCGACGACATCGATCGACGACATCCGGCGGGACGGATCAGCGCACAGCGCGGCCACTACCCGCTGCAGCCGCTCGACCAGCGCTTCAACGCTCGCGGCGTCGAACACGTCGGTGCGGAACTCAACATCCCCGGCGATACCGACGGGCTCCCCGGCCTCGTTCCACCGCTCTGCCAACGAGAACGTCAGATCCACGCGGGCGGTGTCGGTGTCGGCGGGCAAGGGCGTGACTCCGACGTCACCCAACCGGAAATCGCCGGCTACGTTGTTCTGCCAGGCCAACAGCACCTGCACCAGTGGATGGTGGTTCAGGCTTCGAGTCGGATTGAGTCGCTCCACCAACGCTTCGAACGGCACGTCCTGATGTTCGAATGCCGCCAGGCTGCGCTGGCGCACTTGCTCGAGCACCTCGGCGACCGTCGGGTCGCCCGCAAGGTCGACCCGCAGTACCAGCGTGTTGACGAAGAAACCGACCAACTCTTCGAGTGCCCGGTCTCTCCGCCCAGCAATCGGGAAGCCCACTGCCACATCGGAACTCGCGCTGAGTTTGGCCAACAGCACTGCCAGAGCGGCCTGCATCACCATAAAACTGGTTGCGCCATGCTCGCCGGCCAGCCTTGAAACCGCTTGCTGCACAGGCACCGGCCACTGCACCGCCACCTTGGCACCGCGGTAGTCCGCCACGGCCGGATACGGCCGATCAGTCGGCAGCTCCACTCGCTCAGGCAGATCTGCCAACGCGTCCCGCCAGTAGGCCAGCTGCGCAGCGATCCGGCTGTCGGGATCATCGAGATCACCCAACTGCGCGCGCTGCCACAGGGTGTAGTCGATGTACTGCACCGGCAGTTGCGCCCAGCTCGGAGCTCGATCCGCACAGCGGGCTGCGTAAGCCACACCCAGGTCACGCACCAACGGAGTGATCGACCACCCGTCAGCGGCGATGTGGTGCACCACCGCGACCAGCACATGCTCGTGGTCACTGACACGGAAAGCCGTTGTGCGCAAGGGGATTTCGGTAGCCAAGTCAAAGGGTCGATGCGCTGCCGCCCCGATGGCCTCCTCCAGCCGGCGCTGCGGCCAGCCGGTAGCATCGACAACCTGCCAACCCACGTCCGCCCGCTCCGCAGGCACCACCAACTGCTCGGGAACACCGTCGGGCGCCGGGAACAGCGTGCGCAGGCTCTCGTGTCGGCCTACCACGTCACCCCAGGCAGCGCCCAGCGCTTGGGTGTTCAGCCGCCCATCCAGGCGCAACGCCACCGCGAGGTTGTAGACCGCGGACGGGCCCTGCAGCTGCTCTATGAACCACAACCGGTTCTGCGCGAACGACAACGGCACCACCGCAGGGCGCTCCGCTGGCAGCAGCGGCGCCAGCCCTTCGGCTGCTCCGATGCGCGGTGCCAACCGGGCCACCGTCGGCGCCTCGAACAGGGTCCGTACGCCCAGATCGACGCCCAGGGTGGCGTTGACCGCGGTGACCACCCGCATGGCCGACAGCGAGTCACCGCCCAACTCGAAGAACGAGTCGTCGACCCCGACTCGCTCCGCACCCAGCACCTGAGCGTAGATACCGACCAGGATCTCCTCGAGGGCGTCAGCCGGCGCCCGGTAGCGGTCGCCGTCGGCGTATTCCGGTGCCGGCAGTGCGCGCTTGTCGAGCTTGCCGTTTCCGGTGAGCGGCAGGGCCTCCACGATCACCACCGCCGCGGGCACCATGTAAGCCGGCAGACGTTCGGAAAGGGTGTTACGCAAGTCGACGGAGTCTGCTGTGCCGGTGACGTAAGCCACCAGCCGCTTGTCACCCGGGCGGTCCTCGCGGACGATCACCGCCGACTGGTGCACCGCGTCGACGGTGCTCAGCACCGTCTGGATCTCGCCGAGCTCGATGCGGTAGCCGCGGATCTTGACCTGCTCATCGGCACGTCCCAGGTACTGCAGCTGCCCGTCGGCACCCCAGCGCACCAGGTCACCGGTGCGATACATCCGCGTGCCGACGCCAGCGAACGGGCAGGCGACGAACCGCGTCGCGGTCAGCCCGGCCCGGCGCACGTATCCGAAAGCGACACCTTGACCGGCCACGTACAACTCTCCGACCACGCCACGTGGAACCGGTCGCAACCAACTGTCCAACACGAAGAAGCCGAGATGGGCCAGCGGCGATCCGATCGGGCTCACGGCGTTCTCGGCGTCGATGTCGGCGATCTCGCGGAACGAGGCATGGACCGTGGTCTCGGTGATGCCGTACATGTTGATGAGCCGGGGCAGACCGGGGTGGTTGCGAAGCCACGACGTAAGGCGGTGCGGTTCAAGCGCTTCACCACCGAAGATCACCGTCTCCAGCTTGAGCTGTTGGCCGAGCTCGGGCGCCAACGAATCCGCGGTTTCCAAGGCATAGAACGCCGACGGGGTCTGGCTTAGGACATTCACTTCTTCCCTGACGAGCAAGGCGTGCAGGTCCTGCGGCGAAACGGCCACCGAATCGGGCACCACCACCAGCCGGCCGCCGTGCAGCAGCGCACCGAAGATCTCCCACACCGAGAAGTCGAAGGCCAAGGAGTGGCATTGCGTCCACACCTGGCCGGGCGACGTGTGCAGATCCGCGTCCAGCGAGTCCAGCAGCTCGGTCACGTTCACGTGTGGGACGGCCACGCCTTTGGGCACACCGGTCGTGCCCGAGGTGTAGATCAGATAGGCCACGTCGTGCGGGCTGGGTGCCGGCAGTGCGGTGCTGGGCTGGGCATGGACGGCGGGGTCACCGATGTCGACGACCAGCAAATCATGGCCGTCCAGGCGGTCGGCCAGGCGGGCAGAGGTGATCGCGACCACCGGAGCGGCGTCGGAGAGCATGAAGTGCATGCGCGTACCCGGTTGACTCGGGTCGATCGCCAGGTAAGCCGCCCCAGTCTTCAGCACGGCGAGGATCGACACCACGGCCTCCGCGGACCGCTTCAACAGGAGGGCCACCCGTTCTCCGGGTCCCACCCCGTGACTGCGCAGCAGGTGCGCCATCCGGTTCGCGGCCACATCGAGTTCGCGATACGTCCACGAACGGGCGCCGTAAGTGATGGCGATGGCCTCCGGAGCACGGGCCACCTGGGCAGCGAACAACGCCGGGATCGACCAGGTCGCGGACACCGGCAGGGTCAATGCTTCTTGGTTGCCCCACGTCTGCACATCAAGGTGTTCACGCTCGTCGAGCAGATCGATCGACGACACCCGGCGGGTCGGGTCAGCACACAGCGCGACCACCACCCGCTGTAACCGCTCGACCAACGCTTCAACGCTCGCGGCGTCGAACACGTCAGTGCGGAACTCAACATCCCCGGCGATACCGACGGGCTGCCCGGCCGCGCTCCACCGCTCTGCCAATGAGAACGTCAGATCCACGCGTGCGGTGTGCGTGTCGGCCGGCATCGAGGCGACCTCTACATCACCGAGTCTCAGTTCCCCGGCGGCGTTGTTCTGCCAGGCCAACAGGACCTGCACCAGCGGATGGTGGTTCAGGCTGCGGCTGGGATTGAGCCGCTCGACGAGCACCTCAAACGGCACATCCTGGTGCTCGAATGCCGCCAGGCTTCGGTGCCGCACCTGCTCCAGCACCTCGGCGACCGTCGGGTCCCCGGCGAGATCGACACGCAGCACAAGCGTGTTGACGAAGAAACCGACCAACTCTTCGAGTGCCCGGTCTCTCCGCCCAGCAATCGGGAAGCCCACTGCCACATCGGAACTCGCGCTGAGCTTGGCCAACAGCACCGCCAGAGCGGCCTGCATCACCATAAAACTGGTCGCGCCATGCTCGCCGGCCAGCCTTGAAACCGCTTGCTGCACAGGCACCGGCCACTGCACCGCCACCTTGGCACCGCGGTAGTCCGCCACCGGCGGATACGGCCGATCAGTCGGCAGCTCCACTCGCTCGGGCAGATCTGCCAACGCGTCCTGCCAGTAGGCCAGCTGCGCAGCGATCCGGCTGTCGGGATCATTGAGATCACCCAACTGCGCGCGCTGCCACAACGCGTAATCGACATACTGCACCGGCAGCGGCGCCCAGTCCGGGGCTTGGCCCGCGCAGCGGGCGGCGTAGGCCGCACTCAAATCGCCCATTAACGGAGCGACCGACCAACCGTCAGCGGCGATATGGTGCACCACCGCCACCAACACATGCTTATCCTCGCTGAGCCGGAAAAGCGTTGCCCGCAAAGGGATCTCACCGGCCAATTCAAACGGCTTACGCGCCACTGCCCCGACGGCCTCATCCAACCGACCCGTCGGCCACCCGGTCGCATCAACCACCTGCCAACCCACATCAGCGCGCTCAACAGGCACCACCGACTGCTGCGGAACCCCACCTGGGGCTGGAAACAACGTCCGCAAACTCTCGTGACGACCCACCACATCAACAACAGCCGCACCCAACGCCTCAGCGTTCAAGCGCCCATCCAACCGCCACGCCATCGCCAAGTTGTCAACCGAGGAGGGACCCTGCAACTGATCCAGGAACCACAACCGGTTCTGCGCAAACGACAACGGCACCACCGCAGGACGCGGACCGGCAACCAACGGCTCTAGCCCGTCTCCCTCGCCTATGCGAGACGCCAACTCGGCCACCGTGGGCGCCTCAAACACCGCACGTAAAGAAAGCCCGGAGTCCAGGCGCGTATTGACCGCGGCGACCGCCCGCATCGCCAGCAGCGAGTCGCCACCAAGCTCGAAGAACGACTCATCCACGCCGATCCGCTCGACACCCAACACCTCGGCGAAAATGCCAGCCAGAATCTCCTCGGCCGGCGTGCCCGGAGCACGATACCGATCGACATCGCTATATTCCGGCGCAGGCAAAGCGCGCTTGTCGAGCTTGCCGTTGACCGTCAACGGCAATGCATCGATCAATACCACCGCCGAAGGCACCATATAGCTGGGTAGCCGCTCACCCAGGGCGGCACGAATAGTGGTGGGATCCACTGCGCCCTCAACCGACTCCGTGAGATAGCCGACGAGGCGCTTGTCACCCGGACGGTCCTCGCGGACGATCACCGCTGTCTGGTCCACCCCCTCCAGCGCGCTGAGTGCGGCTTGTATTTCGCCGATCTCGATGCGATGCCCACGAATTTTGACTTGCTCATCAACGCGACCGACATAACGCAGCTGTCCATCTGCGCCCCACCACACCAGGTCTCCGGTGCGATACATCCGGTTGCCGGGTCCGCCGAACGGACACGCGACAAACCGCGCGGCCGTCAGCCCAGCCCTTCGCACGTACCCGACCGCCAACTGCGGCCCGGCCACATACAGCTCTCCGACCACCCCGTGCGGTACCGGGCGTAACCAACTGTCCAACACAAGAAACGCCGCGCCCGCCACCGGTGCGCCGATCGGCACCACCCGTGAGCCCGCCTGCAGCGGCGCACTCAACGCCACCCACATCGTGGCCTCGGTCGGGCCGTACTCATTGATCATCACCCGGCCAGGGGCCCAGCGATCCACCACCTCGGGCGGACAAGCCTCGCCACCGACCAGTAATGTCACCGCATCCAGCCCCTGCGGCGACAACATCCCCACCGCCGACGGGGTCTGACACAGCACGCTGACCTGCTCGTCAATCAAGAAGACGCGCAAAGCTTCCGGCGAAGTGGCGACCGACTCGGGCACCACCGCCAGCCGCCCCCCACGCAGCAAGGCGCCGTAGATCTCCCACCCCGAGATGTCGAAGCTATACGAGTGCCACTGCGACCACACCTGCCCCGCCGTGGCCCACTCATCATGCAAAGAGCCGATCAGCTGGGTGACGTTGGCGTGGGTGATCGCCACCCCCTTCGGTACACCGGTCGTGCCCGAGGTGTAAATCGTGTAGGCCACATCATCCGCGGCGGGCGCCGGTAAGGGTGAGACCGAATAGCCCTCGATCGACGGATCGGCGACGTCGATGACCACCAACGCGCTATCGGCCAACCGCTCGGCAAGCCCCGTGGTGGTCAGTGCCACCATGGGCGCCGCGTCCGCAATCATGAATTCGATGCGCGGCCACGGGTGTGCTGGATCGATCGGCAGGTACGCCGCCCCGCTCTTGAGCACTCCTAACATGGCGACGATCGCCTCTGCGCAACGCGAGAACATAAGCGCCACAGTCTTGCCCGGGCCTACCCCCAGGTCAGCCAACAGGTTCGCCACTCGGTTCGATGCCGCATCCAGTTGGGCATAGGTCCACGAACGACCGGCATACGTCAGCGCAACCGCGTCTGGAACGGCAGCTACCTGTGCGGTGAACATTGACGGGATCGAGACGGCGTCTGGCGCCGGCGCGGTCAGCACGGCCCGGTTACCCCACCCGTCAGCTCGGGCCTGTTCGCGCTCATCGAGCAAGTCAATTGACGGCAACCGCTGCTCTGGATCAGTAGACATCACCAGTAGAAGGCGACTCAACCGGTCCGCCAAGTCGGAGACATCAAGCTCCACGAGCGGATGGCCGGCGCCCAAAGAGCTTAGATGGAGCTGATCGCCATCTTTGAAGAAGACCAGCGCGGCCTGGTCGCCGAACCCGGCATTGGTCAGTGTGCCTGTCGCCAGGGCGCCATCGAAGTGGCCCATATGCGCAGCGGGAATGATATTCACAACGACCCGATTGGACGCACGCCCAGCGTCGTTGAGGCGCGTTGCACTCTCGACCGTCTGCACCGGAAACCGCTGGTGTTGCAAAGCTTCCCGGATTCGGGTGTCGACGTGTCGACAAAACCCCGCAACCGAAGAGTCGGCCGGAGTTTTCAACACAAGTGGCACAACGCCAGAAACCATCCCGGTAACAGCCTGTGATTCTGGACGCACTCGCCTGCTAACAGGAAAATCAAGTACAACTTCCGAACGCTCAGCGTCGTACTCACTCACCAATAGCGCGCAGGCGGCAGTGATCACGGACGACCGACGTACGCCCAGGTGGCTCGACAAAGCGTCGATGCGTTCCACAATCTGCGGCTCCAGTGGAAGCGGTGGGGAGAACTCGTCTGCATCACTGGGGGTCGCTGTGGCGTGCGCTAAGGGGAGAGTCAGCGGCCTTTCGGCAGGAAGATTGCTAGCCCAATAGGCACGATCATCGAGATAGTCCGTGGAGGTTTCGTATTCCAGCTCGCACTGAACCAGGTCTTGCAGGGAGCCGAAGAAAGCCGGGGGTATCTCGTCGCCAACGGCAAAGGCAGAGTAAACAGCTGCGATTCGATGCAGAACCAGAGTAAGGCCGATTCCGTCTACCGCGATATGGTGGCAGCATGCGAACAAGTAGTTTTCGTCTATTCGGGTCTGCAACAGTGCGAACTTGAATAGTGGCCCAGAAAGAGGCATCGGCATGCGGCGGATACTCGATGCCAAGCGATGCGTTTCCTCGACGGGATCTTGCGAGCGCATCAAGTCATAGCGGCGTAGCTCAACCAACGGGTGATCAACCGGCTTCTGGAAAACTTGCCCAGCCATTTCGAAGAATTCGGCTCTAAGTGGTTCAGCCTCACCCACCACATGACAGATCGCCGATTCAAGGAGATCGGGATCTATGGAACCCTCGATCCGCAGGAGTCCGCCGAGATGTAGCGTCGCGTCGGCGCGGCCCGTTTCTTCCGCAAGCCACATCTCGAACTGTCTCGGCGTAACCGGATAGACCCGGTCATCGAGTTCCATTGGTTCCCCTCAATCGGCCAAGTACGTCAGGCGCTTTGCTCATCGGAGTCTGGCCCCCGCCGAGCCTCTCGCGCAGACCTTTTGATTCGCGTGCGAAGTCCTGTCGGAAGCAGTCCAAGACGCAGGGCGCTAGACTTTGCCGTGAACCGCTCATCAGCAGGTTGTGACACACCCAAAGACAAGGAACAGGCTGCAGCGCTCACCGCTGGTCGAAACGACAAACCACCGTTGGGGCAGTCGAACGGGTCGATGCTCACAGCTCTCCAGATTTACTTTTGCGAGTGGGACTGTTCCGAACCATACTAAGCCGAGCCAGATCTGTGATGCGATTCAGCAAAGTCTCTAGGTGTTATGCGCTTCACAGCTTAGCATCCGGAGCGCTCGGGCCGCGAAACGCTATCGCCTGCGGTGATGGGCCAGCTCGGACTGCGTGCCGGCGGCTTGGCGCGTCCCGATTTTTCTAGGCTCAGTGAACTCAACGGGTTCCGTGGATTGGCCGAGCGAGGTCTCCCAACGGACTGATCCCGCTATGCGTGCGCAGGTGCCGTTTGACTCACGAAGCGACTCCCGCAATGACGCGGAGGAGCTATTTGGAAATGACGTTTCGAAACCGCTCGATCAGAATCGACCCATTATTGACGGCGCGTTCTCAAATGGGGCAGTTAGCCGTCGTTCGCCCTCCACGCACCTCTGACGCTGTCATTGTCGGCATCCGAAAATGTTGGCATCAACTCTTCATGATCGAAGTATGCCCTTACAGGTGGCGTTTGGGCGCCTTCAGCTGTGGCGGCAGTTTGCTGAACTACTCTGCGGTTCGAAACAGCGGAGAGAACAGTGCAGAATTCTCGAGCTGCACTGCATGCCGTTACATGGCGGACGTCATTGGTGCTGGATGACTCCGATTTACCCTCACATCGGCAAAGTACTGAGCCAGGTTCAGCGCTCCTGCTGCTTGATGGCGAATCGAACTGAGGGGCCGTCGCGGTGCAGCAAAATGCGGTGCCCCTCGAAATAGTCGTCGACAGCCTTGCGGGCACCCTTCCAGTACCCGTAATCATCGATGACCAACACTCCGCCGACCGGAATTCGTGGATAGAGATTCTCGAGCTCATGGCGTGTTGACTCGTATAGGTCGGTGTCGAGGCGCAGCAGAGCTATCGTCTCAGGCGCTTGCGCAGGAATAGTGTCCTCCACGGGACCAGCTACGAGATTGATCCGCTCTGCGGGATATCCGGTGGAGGTCAAGAGAGCGAAGACGTCATCGCGCGAAGGCTTGAAATGGGTCACCTTCGGCACTACGCGGTCGTACAGTGCCTTACCGATCCGGCCCGGGTTCATAGAACTCTGAACCGATGTGCCGTTGAAGAGCACATCTTCGTCGGTAGGTTGGTACGGGAAACCGGACGGCCCCATGCCGGCCCACACGTCATACCCGTAGATGTCGCGGTCGACGATGCCACGTTGACGGAGCCGCAACAGCATCGCCAGCAGACTTCCGCCGCGCCAAACTCCGCACTCGACGAAGGCCCCCGGAATGTCGTTGTCGACAATGTAATCGACGCTCCCGCATAAGGCGGCAACGCGATCGCTCGAGGTCAGAGTGTACGGGTCGACCCTGCGGATGATGTCCTGTGTGGATTCATCCAGATCAACGAACTTGTGGCGCGAGTCCATCCGACGAATCCGGCGCACAATCCGCGAGGTGACATAGTCAGCGACGACGGGCACCGTTGGCTTGCTCATCGAGTTTCCCTCCTCTGACGCAAAAGCTACGAGACGCAATCATTGCGCAAGGCGCTGGATGCGTGTCAGCCCCTACCCCATCACACTTCAACTTTGTTCACCGGTACGCTGCCCTGCACTGTCGACATTGCGAGCGTCAGTAGCCCCAGCCACCTCGTCTGCCTCAGCATTGGTCGCCTCCGACAGCGCTTCGCGCTCCAGAAGATCGGCAGCGATGGCAACGCTTTCCGCAGGTTTGGTCATCTGCGCAGCGATCTCGCGGGCTCGGGTGACGTATTCCCCCGCGACGATTGTCCGCAAGTCCTCAACCAATGATTCGCGGCTGATGTCCGCAAAGGGCCGTGCTGCACCGACTTTCAGGCGTTTCACCAGAGCGCCCCAGCGCGCCTGCTCAGGCCACGTCGAAAGAATCAGCGTCGGGACTCCGGCACGCAAGCCCGCAGCCGTTGTCCCTGAGCCACCGTGGTGAACGACCGCACGGCAGGCCGGGAAGACCGTCGCATGATTCATCGCGGAAGCAACCTTGACGCTGTCGGACTGCATCTCGCTGAAGCCGCTCCATCCAGAGCAGATCAGCGCCCGCTCACCTAGCTCCGCGCACGCATCCGTGATCATCGCGAACACATTGTCGGCGGACTCGACCAGGTCGACTGGGATGCTGCCGAACCCGAAATATATGGGCGGTTTTCCCGCGGCTATCCACGATGCGATCTCCTCGTCGGCGTCGGTCGGCAACTGCATCGTCAGCGTGCCGACAAACGGCCGCCTTTGGCCCCACTCGGCCGCCAATCCGGGAAACCAAACCTCGTCGTACGCCTGAATCTCCAGCGACCCGGCGATCCTGCGTGGGGCAGGCGCCGTCGCCTTGGGCAGACCGAGTTCGCCGCGTTGCTTGTCTTCGGCCTTTTTGTACAGCACCCTCCACTGGACCCACTCACCGAACTTCGTCACCGCGCGCTCGAACACTCGCCCGTTAGCTCGCATAGGGACGAAATGCATCACCGCCAGCGGGATACCGTGATACTCAGCGACGTTGGCCGCGACATCTTCCCCGAGAGGGCCGGTTAGCAGCAGGTCGGCGTCCTTGGCCAGCCCCATCAATGTGGAGTCCGCCTCTTCAAGGTACTGGGCCAAGAGCGCACGATCCTCCTGCCACAGTCTCCGCAGGTCCGCAACCTTCGAGGGATGGGACATTCGGGCCTGGAATTCACGATGGACGTCCTGCCACAAACGCGCGTTCGGGCCGTATCCGACCGCCTCAAGCCCGGCGGACTCGACGAACCCCACCATGTCCGGCGCTACTGCCAAATACACCTGGTGTCCGCGGTGCAGCAACTCCCGCCCGACGGCAACGCAGGGCTCCACATCGCCACGACTTCCGTAGCTTGCCAGCACGAATCTTAGGGATTTAGCCATCCACTGCCCCCTTCAAGTGCGTGGACAGAGATTACAGCTTGTGTCGCCGGAGCGCCCGAGGGCGATACCAGCCACACATGACGCAGCTGCCCTTTGTCGGCTTTCACCCATCCGACTGCCTCCAGACGGATCGGCGCATTGCGCCTCAGCAACAACAGTGAAAGGCTCCGCGAAAAAGATGAGAGGGTAGGACACGATGAAGTTTTTGGTGGCCTGCTACGGGACGCGCGGCGATGTGGAACCCTGCGCCACGGTTGGCCGCGAACTAATGCACCGCGGGCACGAAGTGCACATGGCCGTTCCTCCTAACCTGGTTGGCTTCGTCGAGTCGGCGGGGCTCAACGCGACCGCGCTGGGTCCCGATCCACGGGAGATGCTCGACGCGCACTGGGCTTTCTACAGAACGTGTTTTCGCACGCCTTGGCGCATTCGCGAAGTGAGCAGATTGTCGCGCGAGGCATGGGAACCCAAGGCTCGAGCGTGGGAAGAGCTGAGCAGGACGCTGACCTCACTTGCGAAGGGCGTCGACCTGCTCTTCACTGGTCTGGTTTTCGAGGAGGTTGCTGGCAACGTCGCGGAGTATTACGACATTCCGTTGGCTACGCTTCATTACTTCCCGATACGACCCAACGGCGAACTGCTCTCGTTCCTGCCGGCACGATTTCGCCGCTCAACCATGCTGGCGCACGAACGCATGATTTGGCGCGGTGCCAAAGAGGTAGTAAACGCGCAGCGCCGCGCACTGGGATTGCCCGAGGCAGTACTGCCCTACACGCGACAGATCACCGAACGTGGATCGCTGGAAATCCAGGCCTACGAGGAGGCTTGCTTTCCTGGATTGGCGGAAGAGTGGGCGGATCTCGACGGCCAGCGCCCCTTCGTCGGAGCACTGACGATGAACCAGCCGACCGATACCGATCAGGAGGTTGCGTCGTGGATTGGCGCAGGCAGGCCACCCATTTTCTTCGGGTTCGGCAGCGTGCCGGTGGAATCTGCCGCCGACACGCTCGCCATGATCACCGCCGCCTGCACGCAGTTGGGCGAGCGGGCGCTGATATGCGCCGCTGGAATTGATGCTTCCCGAGTCGCGCATCCGGATGACGTCAAAGTGGTGGGCGCGACAAGTTACGCAGCCGCCTTCCCCGCGTGCCGCGCAGTCGTCCACCACGGGGGCGCGGGCACGACGGCGTTGGCTCTGCGCGCCGGAATCCCGCAGCTGATCCTTTCCACAGACCTCGATCAGACTCTCTGGGGAGTCCGGATCAAGCGACTGAAAGTCGGTTCAAAGCGGCGCTTTTCGACTACCACCTCGGGTTCATTACTAGCGGATTTACGCGCCGTTCTCGATCCTCGGTGCGTTTCGCGCGCCCGCGAGATGGCGGCCCAGATGACCGATCCGACCGAAAGCATCTCGGCCGCTGCGGACTTAGTCGAGAAGTTCGCTCGTTTGGACTCTGTTTGCTGATTGGGTGTGGGCCATCGAAGGACCACGCGAGGGTTCGCCCGGCCTATAAGCGCTCCACCCGCTGGCCGCTTTCCACACACGCGAAGGTCTTGCGCTTCGTGCGGTGTGTAATCACCACGAGCGACAAAACCTGTCTGCGACCGGAAGCGCGAATATCGCGGCCTCACGAAAGATTGGGTCAAGTCGTCATCTGCCCGCACGGCACGACAAGGGTCTCGATCCAGCAAGGATCATGGGCATGCGTGACGGCATAATGTCAGCGAATTTGGTAGATCGCGGCGGCGATCCCGAACGGGCCGACCAACAGCCAGTCTCCCCAGCAGAGGTCTCGAGAGCAATTAATTCGCCACTCAGTACGTTGAATCGCCCTGTCGTGCAGTAAGGGTCAGAGCCCTGTCTTAATATTTTTCGCTTCACAAATATATTCGTCTTAGAAAACTCGCTCGCAAGGCCAAATTATCTCATAAGATCAGATCGCTTCTGGTCGCGTAACGGGGGAGATCTTGAAGCTATGCTATTTAATGACGACTCAGATACCGCGGTGAACCGGGACCTGATCCTAGTGCTGGGGGTGGCCCGATCGGGTACCTCGGCGCTGACACGGGTTCTGTCTCTGTGCGGGGCCTCCCTGCCCCCCGCCCTAGTAGTCGCCGACAAACACAATCCGCGCGGCTACTTCGAATCCCGCCGTGTACTGCACCTGAATGCGCGGATCCTGCACCGGCAGCGAGTCGCGTTCCACAGCCTGGCCGCCGATGACGTACCGACCACCGACAAGGGTATGTCTGCGGTGCGCCGTTACCTTGAAACGTTGCCCGCCACACCATTGTTGGTAATCAAAGACCCCCAGATCATCACCCTCACCAGCACCTGGGTGACGGCCGCGCGTCAGGCCGGGTATCGACCAGTGGCGGTGCTACCAATCCGGCATCCAGCCCCGGTGATCTCCTCAATGACAAAGCTAGACGTCAAACCGTCGCCGGAATTGGCGGCAGCATTGTGGCTGAAGTACACACTGCTCGCCGAACGGCACACCCGGGACCTGCCCCGGCTGTTCGTCAATTACGGCAACTTGCTTAATGATTGGCGGAGCGAAGTGAAACGGATTGCCAGCCGGCTGGACATTGATCTACGACCCGACACCGATGCGGTAGACGAGTTTCTGAGTCCTAGTTCCGCTGAGCATGTAAGCCTGCCTCAACTGTGCGGAACCGACTGGATTGAGACGGTTTATCGAATGCTCCACGATGCTGCTGTCTACGATGCGCCGGTCAACACCCCGGCATTGGATGCAATACTGACCGAGTACCGGGCATGTGAGCGGGACATGAACACCGCGCTGGCCGATGCCCGGCGACTCTCCTCGATGCAACGTTTCTTCCCGCCGGGGGTGACGGCGTTGCTGCGGGAGTTGGCTGCGTTGGTATCTCGGCAGCGGGATTGACTGACTATCACCTGATCGATGTGACGTGTTCCTACCGTCAGAGCCCCTTTGTTCGAATCGGCGTCACCGCGCTTGCCACTATGCCGATATAACGCGCCTGTTTTCGACGGCTCCCTTTTAGCCACTGCTCAGGACACTTCCGCGCCCGAGGCGAGAGCCGTGGCTCTGTTTGCCTCGTAAGACAAGCGTTCATGAGTCGCCCTGCTGCGCGCTATCGCAGTCTCGTACCCCAAGTTCCGTACTTCTCGGACTGCTGCGGCACCAGGCATCTCGGCCGTGCAACGCCGGCTACCCGACATGTCCGCGCCGCATAAGACAATGCGTCGACAATACCGGCGCCTGACCGAGGGCTTCAAGGAACGCCGACCTAGCCGTCGCGAGGTGCCTCAAGTCTGTGGCATGGTCCCTCACATCCAATAAGAGCGTTGATCGCGCTCGTCGAAAGTCCTCAGGCCAGTTGTCTGCTGTGCACGCGGACTGACATCCGGCGTATATGCAGATTCGCATTGACGCTGCGTCCGTGGATGTATCACTACAGCAATCGGTACTCTCAGGTCATGAATTGGTACGAATTTATCGAAGCCCGCATTTTCCCGTGCTGTGTCGTGCTCCGTTATGACGCGTACCAATCACAAGAACGTCCATCGATGCGCGTGGTTGAAGGCTGATGACGCGGGCTCGTATGCGTCGCCCAAGGACATCAATCGATAGCCCGGAAACGACAAGTCCTGCGCGGTCCGACAATCGGCTCGCGCTGCTGGACCACGGCTTATTCACGCAGCATCACGCCATCGGCCGCAATCTAGTCATCCAGGGGGTGTGGGTTTACGAACACGCCATCAACTTTGACCGCGTGAGAAGTTTCCACCGGAACCTGGGTGACGGCCTGTTGGGACGGCGCATCGAGAGATCGCCGCTGCCGTTCGGCTGGCATCGGTGGGTCTTAGATCGTGGACCCTGGGCCCTCGATGTCGAAGAGCGCCCTCGTCCACGCGCCGACCTCGGCGACTGGATCGATGAACGCTCCCAAATGACTATCGACCCCGTGGAGGGGCCGGGTTGGCATCTCGGAGTTCTTCCCCTGGAAGATGGCTCCACCGCGGTCAGCCTCGTAGTTTCCCACTACCTGGTCGACGGCCTCGGGCTTGTCGTCGTATTAGTTGATGCGCTCTTAGGCCTCCCGCGCGAAATTCAATATCCATTGCCGAAATCACGTAGTCACCTTCGCGCATTGGCGCAAGACATGCGACAAACGGTGCAGGACGCGCCCGAGGTTGCCCGCGCGGTTGGTTTGGCCGCGAGACTTGCTCGTCAGCGCAGACGAGATACTGCGCAATCCCCACCACCACCGCCGCCACCGCCTGTCCGTAAGGCCGCGTTTGATGACGCTCTTGTCGTGCCGGGTATCACGATCCGCATTGATTTGGAAGCCTGGGATGCTCGTGCGAAGGCTCTCGGCGGAACGAGTAACACATTGACTGCCGGCTTCGCTGCCAAACTCGGTGAACACCTAGGGCGCAGACGTGCCGGCGACGGTGCCGTGACGTTGCAGCTCCCCGTGAGCGACCGTGTCGAAGGCGATACACGGGCGAATGCGATGTTGATACCACGCGTCAGCATCGACCCGACCGGGGTGACGACAAATCTGCATGACATCCGCGCGGCGATCAGGCAGGAGTTGAACGCCCTGCGGGAAAACCAAGACGAGTCATTGCAGCTTGCTTGGCTTCTCTCGTTCATGCCGAAGCGGACGTTGCGACGAATGGACGATGCGACGGTGGCAGACCCTGACCACCCGGTGTTCTGTTCCAATCTCGGTGACGTCGGTTCGGTAGTGAACCGTCTCGACGGTACTGACGCCGAGTACGCCACCGCACGAGTGACTGCACAAAACGAAACGCGGCAATGGCTTGAGCGCACCGGCGGTCAGTTGATTCTGCAGTCGTTGCGCATCCCCGGCAGCATCATCATCAGTGTCGACGCATACCAGCCGGGTTTTGAGAATACAAAGCCCGCTTTGCGCAAGTTGGCGGCGGAAACGCTTGCTGAATTCGGCCTTACTGGAAGGATCGAGTAGAGAGACTCGGTGTAGGAGGCGTTAGGGCCGATCACCCAAAAGAACACAGTCATATTTCAGTAACTCGATTTAGAGAATGCGCTCCCCCGGTATCGCTCGCAGATCCACACGGTGCACGCTAGCGCTGTTTCGAACCGCATTTCGTGTCAGGACACGCGCCAACAAGAGCGCCCATCTCGCAGAGCTGACGATGTGCGTCCGGCTCGCGTCACATCGTTCGATGATTCGGCATCCCGGGTGACGTCAACGGCAGCTGAATCTTGATCAGTTGTCGGCAGGTGAGGGCGGCCGTCGGCGGGACAGGCCACATGCCTGAGTCGCGCGGCCTCCGAAGGAGTGATCAGCAGGCTGACCGTCTCCAGCAACTCGGCGGGATTTTGACATCCGCGACGTTTAGTGCGCGCGTTGACGCGAAAGCTGTTGTTGGCCCTAGCGAGTCGCACACCTCCAAAGCGCGCGGCATGGCTAGCAATCGCAATTGGGGGAGGCGCCTTGAGTAAATAGACGAAAAGGAGTCTTGGTCTCGCATAGACCCGAATGGTCATGCCATGCTGCTCCCCAGGGCGGCGGCGTATGGAGCATGCGACGCTGAGGCCGATCTTTCGAAGATGTTAGCGTGGAAATTGGGAGCCTCGGGGGAGAATTAAATGCAACCAGCTACAGAACGTCTTCACTCGCTTGACGCTGTCCGCGCTTTCGCGTTGTTGGCCGGCGTCGCTTTTCACGCGACCGCACCCTGGATAGAGGACGGGTGGGCAGTCGCTTTCGAGCCGCCGAGCGCGACGGCCGCGGCGATCTGGTATTTCCTGCACATGTTCCGTATGCCAGTGTTCTTCTTGATCGCCGGGTATTTCGGGCGTCTGGCAGCAGAACGGCGCGGCACGAAGGGTTTCACCAAGGACCGCGCGAAGCGTATTGCGCTCCCACTCGTCGTCGGCATCCCGTTGATCCCTCCTCTGACGTTGGTGGGCTTCGCGTTAGGTTCGCTGGCTTCGGGAATGAGCGTCGCGGAGTTGACGGCGTTTGCAAGAGCTGTGACCGGCCAGGCGCCGAGTGCCACCTACGGCCCTCCCGTCCTACAGATCCTGGGGCACCTTTGGTTCCTGTACTACCTGCTCTTGTTTTACGTCGCCGCACTCATTTTGCGGCGGGTCTGTGCGCTAGACCGCGGGGGCGAGGTGCTTCGTGGCATCGACAGGATTCTTGGCTTCTTCATGCGTACTGGGCTCGTCGTCGTTGCGTTCGCCTTGCTGGTCGCCACCTGGTACTCCTTCGTGTGGACCGAATGGCCAGAGTGGACGGGGCGTCCTGCCCCAGTGTCGGTCGTTCCGTTCGCTCCCGCGTTGCTTGGTTATGGATTCTTCTTCGTTGTGGGCTGGTTGCTGCATCGGCAAAACGACTTGCTTATACAGCAGCGCACCCGGTGGGTGCAGTACCTGCTCGCAGGTGCCGCGCTCGCGGTATTGAGTTATCTGATCGCAGGCCCGACACCCAAGTGGTCGCACTACCTCCACGGGTGGGAGCTGTACCTCTATGCGGTGGCGTATTTGACGGCCAGCTGGTGTTTGAGCTTCGCGCTGATCGGGTTGGCGTTGCGCTTCCTCTCGAATGCCAGTCCAGTTCGCCGCTACGTCGCGGATTCGTCTTACTGGCTGTACCTCATGCATCTAGCGCCAATCGCTCTCTTCGTGGCGCTCATGCGTCCACTCGCTTGGCATTGGAGCGTGAAGTACTCGATAACGATAGCCGCCACCGTGACGGTACTGCTGTTGAGCTATCAGGCTTTCGTGCGCTACACGTTCATTGGCGCGACCCTCAATGGCCGACGTCATCAGCGGACTGTCTAGGGTGTCCGCGTTCCGTGTTCCGTGAGAACCCCCCAAAGAAATCCACGATCCCACCCACGCGCATCGATAGCACCACGTTCTGGTGACACTGGTCGAGGGAAACGTCTGCCTCCTCGGCGATGCCGAGCGATCTGTGGTCTTCCGGAGCGAGTCGTGCCGGATCACGCCGCGCGCCGAGGTCGTTACCGGTGTTAGCGATGGCCGCCCGGGTACTCGCGCTTCGTCGCGACGATCATCATCCCGTCGCGGCTGACCGGAATCCGCTGGCTGAGACGTGGCCACTGATGTCCGGCAGATCGGCGGCGTATCGCGAAGACTGTTGTGGCACAAAGGGTTTGGGACTGACCAACGCGGCCGGTTGGTCGAGGGGTAGCGGAAACGCCCTGAGGCGGGCGATGGCTACCACCTTGATTCGACCGACGCTATGAGCCTGGGCCCAAGAGGCGTGCGAGCCGGGAATTGCCGCACCCTATCAGCGAATAGCCGAGCAGGGCCGCGCCTGACTTCGAATGACTCGCTTGCGTGCTCAACTCAGCCGGTCACGAGTGCCTCTACCGTCAAAAATGACACCGACAGAACATTATCGACGCACACCCCAGCGGGGAAGAGCGCCATCCGATTTGAGCTGGCTAAACATCCCCGGCATCGATCGCTTTCTTAACCTCCTGTGCGTGCGCCACCTGCCGCGCGGTGTAACCGATACATAACGCAATTCCGCCGACGATAACGCATAGCCCCGCTAACCACAGCAAGCCGAAAGTGATGCTCTGGTCCAACGCGTGCAACTGAGCGGCGTTCATGAATTCCGCGGGGCCGTCGATCCCGCCCAGAGACAGATTGCGCGAGGTGATCACCGCCTGGATCACGGCCAGCACTACGGGTCCCCCGAGGGTGGAGAGCATCAGCGCGATTGCGGAGGTGGGCCCAATGCGGTCATCCCCGACACTGGCGATGGCCGAAAGCATGAGCGGGAGGTTGGCCAACCCAATACCGAACGCGCCGACGACGAGTGGCACCACGAGTGTTGGGAAATACGGGACACCCATATGCAGTGTCATGCTGCTCGCGACGACCGCACTCAGCACGAGTAGAACGCCAGCAATCACCACGACCCTCGGAGGGAACCGCATCACCAGCCGCGACGAGACGCCCATCCCGCTTCCAACGGCAATGACAAACGGGATAAATCCAAGGCCGGCGTGGAGGGTGCTGTACTTCAGTACTTGTTGCACATATAGAGCGACGAGGACGGTCAGGCTGAACAGGACCCCACCAGCTAAGAAGATGGTCGCGAATGTAGCCACCCGATTGCGGTCGAAGAACAAGTCGAACGGCACGATCGGATTTTCTGCCCGTCGCTCAACCACGACGAACGCGGCAATGGCGCCAAGTGCCAGCGCGCCTGAACCGACAGTGATAACCGAGAGCCAGCCCTCCTGTGGCCCTACCGAGAGACCGAAAACGGCCGTGACACAGATCAACGTGGTCAGCAGAGCGCCAGTGGCATCAAGTTTCATTCGCTCCGTGCGGGTTTCCTGCAGCGCGATCCGTGCGAGCCAGATCACTGCCAAACCCATCGGTACGTTGACCATGAAGATGATCCGCCATGACACATCCGTGAGTGCTCCGCCCACCGTCAGGGCCAGCACCCCGCTGATCCCGTTCATCGCCCCAAAGATTGCAGTCGCGGCGTTGCGTCCGGGGCCTTTGGGGAATGTCGTCGCGACTAGTGCAAGACAGGTCGGCGCAAGAATTCCCGCGGCGACACCCTGCAGTAGTCGGCCAAAGAGGAGGCTGGGCGCATCCCAAGCAACCGAGCATATCGCTGATGCGACGGTGAACAGTGCGGCCGCAATCGTGAAGATGCGCTTGCGCCCAAAAGCGTCCCCGAGGCGGCCGCCCAACAGCATGAGGCCGCCAAAAGTCAATACGTAGGCAGTGATCACCCACGCGCGCGACGCATCGGACAGGCCGAGCTCGTTCTGAATCTTGGGTAGCGCAAAGACCGCGATGGTGCCGTCCATCGCCGCTACCAGCCCCATACCGCTGATTGCCACAACCGCCGCGATGAAGCGGCGGCGCGACATCGAGGTCTGGAGAAACCCGTTTGTATCTTGCGTCGCCGGTTCGCAGGCTGTCGGATCGCTCTGCTCTACTGCCCTACCGTCCATGACGTTGCGCTGCCTCAATGCCGGCCGTCATATCGGCCTACGCTACAGCAACCATCGGAAAGGTCGTGCATCGCCGTTCCTGGCGAAAGGCCTGCGGAGTTGGCAGTGGCTCGGGCACGCCGAGTGGCGCGAGACGAGGCCGTAACGGGTAGTGGGCGGCTGCGGTGGTCCTCCGCCACCCGCTGAGGCGTTTGAAATCGTTTGTCGAATTAGCAACCTGAACCGCGTCGCCTTGCCGTAGCCCGCCGAGTGGCACCCGGAGGGTCGATCGCACGGCATGTGGCGCATGTACCGCAGCCACGACAGCCGACAACGCCGAGGACACGTCGTTGAGTCTGCAGAAAGAACTCGATTCGGCCCCGATGACGCGCGTCGAACTTTGCCGTTGTCACAAGGTATCGGCGTCGATGCGCGACAGCACGATATCGAGCCGAAATACGCGCCGCTCGAGTTCCGTAAGGTCGTGCAGCCGTCGCGGCGCGCCGACATCCTTCGGCCACAGGTACCGCCACGGCAAATAGTCGTTGGGCAGTAGGTAGACGTGGAAGCCGCGATCGAGAAAGGGTTGCAGCACGTCAATGGGCCGCAGATTCGGATCGCTCCACCAACTTGGTGATAGTTCAACCACCAATTCTGCGTCGGCGGCGAGCACGTCCACGAACGCCGATACTCCGGCGAGCACGCGGTCCTCGCCGCCCTCCACATCGATCTTGATCATGCGCGCTGACATCAGCTCTTCGCGGGTTAAGAGCGAAGCGAGCGGCGCTGCCCGCACTCGGCCCTCTTCGCGGAGCTTGGGGCGGGCGACCGTAGAGGTCTCGCCGAGGTTCCAGTTTGGGCCCAAGAACAGCGGAAGTTCGTGATCGCGGTCCGATACTGCGGCGTCAACCATGCGTACGTTCGTGAGTTCGTTCCTCGCCACTGTCTCTCGCAGCCAGGGGATCACCACGGGACAAGGTTCAATCGCCACAACGGTACCGCGCGGCCCGACCAATCTGCTGGTCAGTGCGGCTACGCAACCGATGTGTGCACCGACGTCAACGAAGGTGTCACCCGGCCGCAACCGGCGGCGCAGAAACGCCGCAAGATCAGGTTCCCACGCCGTACCGAAAAGGTAGATGTAGATCTGTAGACCGTCTTGGAGCCGACATCGAATACGAATGCCATCTTCGGTGGTGGTCTCAACGACCAACGGTCCCCATAATGCGGCGCGAATCCACAATGGAAAAGCCACCGCGAAGAACGGGACGATCATCAGCAACGCTCGAATCCAGCGCCCTGCAACGCCGACGTGTTCCCTATCGGTATGAAGAAGTCGCATGTACCGGCGCCCCAGCGGCAAGATCAATGCCTTGATCATCTCTGCAACTCCTAACCCGTACGGAGGTCGGAGGGACCTAGTCGACGCTGTGGAGCCGATGTCCGACTCTCGGATCCCCGACACCTCGATTTCAACGCACGGATTGGAGCCCAGCGCTGGTAGCTACACTCTGCACCATCTGGCCGGCCGCACCGCGAAGGCCAATAGCGAAGCTGCCGAGGCGACGAGCCGTCTGGCGAGGATGCTTCAAGAAATTGGCATAACTGGACTGCCACCAGTAGTTGATCGACATGTTCTCGCCTACGCCCCACACTGCGTGCCACCAGAACAGGGGGATATAGAGCATGTCGCCCGGGCTCAGATCGACAACAGTTCGGTGGGCGTCGGCCCAATCGGGAAAACGAGTCAGATCCGGATGGGCAACGTTGACCTGTGCGATGTTGTTGCCCACGTAATTGAAGGGGAAGGGGTAAACGCGGGCGATCTCCCGAGGCGGGCAGAGCAAAACTTGCTTTCGCCCGCGAATTTGCGTGAGGAAGTTGTCGGCGTAGTCGTAATGAAGGCCGGTGAAGTTGTTACCGGCGCCGAGCCAGAGGTTGACGGCGGCGTATTTGTCCTCATCGGCGAACGCAGGAAACTGAACATCGGGCCATAGCTCGGGCAGGGCAGTCTTGATGGGGAGCTGTACCGCGTAAAGCTGGCCGTCGGAAATCGTGCCGCCTGCAATCATTTCGATGTACTTCGCAAACGTCATCTCGGATGCGGTGGCGATCGCTCCATTCTTCGCGTCCGGGATGTGGGTGCCAGCGTTAGTGACCTTCGAAGGGCTGATGGTGCGGGCACCGACTTTCTCCGTAAGGTATTCATTGGTCCACCGCTCGAGCGCGGGCCAGCCCTCCATCGCGCCGGAGATGACGACCGGGCGCTGAGGAACGATGAAGCGCTCCTCCAACTCCTCGCGGCTGGGGCATTCCACTCTGGGCACCTCAAAGGTGCTACTGACGTCGAACAAGCGTCTCCTCCTACCAAACGGTGAGGCTCGCACCGCAATCGTGGCAAACTACCACACCCCCGTGCAGCCACTGCGATTCCCAGCCTTTGCGGCACCCGAGTCGCGGGGCAGACCGAACACTTTTTTCTTCCCGCCGACCCTGTCCGCCCGAGTCGTGCAAATGTATATCCCTCGGGCAGCAGAGGTAAACCCGCGTTCGACGGCACGCGTCAACGGGAGTGAGGCGTTGACAGATCTGCTCCTGCGTGGTGCGAGCCTCCAATAGAGCGGGCGACCGCGATGGTTAAACCTGCCGAGATCCCAACTTAACCGGCAAAGTCGAGTGATGGGGGTTTCGCCGTAGTAACCTGGCGCGGACGGGCCACTCGGCGTCGCGCGCCTGTCGCGTTTTCGCGAGAGGAACGGGGGGTGTGCAGTAACTTCGACGTCAACGATCGAGCGAGGGAGGGATCGACGTGGAGTCCGAAGTTCTGACGCTGCCGGACGCAAGGATTGTTCCGGGACCGCCGCTTCCGCTGCTCATAGAGCCAACGAAGGATGGCTTGGACGTCGTGGCTTGGGCGGAGGCACAACGAGGCCCACTGCACGAACTCCTACTTCGCCACGGAGGCATCGTCTTTCGAGGATTCACCGGAGCATCGGTCGAGGCTTTCCGCAAGTTCATCGCTGCTGTGTCGGGCGAGCCACTTCCCTACGTCGGTAGGACATCGCCTCGGCACGAAGTTGCCGACCGTGTCTACACTTCGACCGACTACCCCCCGCACACGCGGATCCCGCTCCATAACGAGTCGTCGTACAGCAAGACCTGGCCGCTGCGCCTCTTCTTCCATTGCGTGATACCACCGGCCAGCGGAGGCGCCACGCCGATAGCCGACAGTCGCAACATCTACCGGCGGATCTCACCCGAACTGCGCCAAAGGCTGGAGGAGCGGGATTACCTGTACGTCCGCCACTTCACGCCGACACTCGGCGTCAGTTGGCAGGAAGCCTTCCAGACATCGGACCGCGCTGACGTCGAACGGTACTGCGCCGACAACGACATCGACCTCACGTGGGGCGCGGCCGACGAACTGACTACTCGGCAGCGCCGACCGGTGTCCGCAACACACCCCGAGACGGGCGAAAAGACGTGGTTCAACCACCTCACCTTTTTCCACGTCTCCACGCTGGATCCATTGGTTGCCGAGGCGTTGCTGTCGATGGGGAAAGAGAACCTGCCGAACAACACCTATTACGGTGACGGCGAGGAAATCGAGCCGGAGGCCTTGGATGAACTGCGCGCCGCCTACGACGCAGAAACGGTTTCGATACCGTGGCAGGAAGGCGACATCATGATGCTCGACAACATGCTCGTCGCCCACAGCCGGGACACGTACAAGCCGCCCCGCAAGATCGTGGTCGGCATGGCAGAACCTTGGTCCCGGAGATAGCGGTGACGTCTTCGGCTCCCGCTGGCAACCGCACCACCAGCTAACCCGGCAGACGCCCTAGGGTTTGGCGGCGTCGTTCGCCTTCTTCGCTTCCTGCGCCCGCGCCACTTGTTCCGCGGTGTAACCGACGAACATCACCACCGCCGCCAGCAGGATCACAACCACGGCTATTCCCAGCAAACCATCAGTAAAGCCGCGATCCAACGCACTCAACTGCGCGTCGTTCATGGATACCGCCGGCCCGGTGACCCCACCGTAGTGCAGCGTGCGCAATGTGATGACGGCCTGGATGCCAACCAGCACAAGTGGGCCTCCGATCATCCTCACCATCACGGCGACGGCAGAAGCGGGCCCTATCCGGTCCGAGCCCACACTGGCGATCAGCGAGAGCATGAGCGGGATTTCGAGCAGGCCCAAGCCGATCCCCCCGACTACGAGCGGTACCACCAGATTCGGAAAATACGGCACGTCGCGATTGAGCGTGGAGCCATACAGCATCGCACCCAACAGCAAGATGGCGCCCGCTGTCACCACTACCCGCGGTGGGAACCACTTCACCACCTGCGACGATGCCCCCATACCGATTGCCTGTGCGAGGGCAAACGGAATGAAACTGATGCCTGCCTGCAGCGGGCTGTAGCCCATGACGTCCTGCACATACAGCGCGATGAGCACGGCCAGCGTAAAGCCCGTCCCGCCGGAGAGAAACATTGATGCGTAGGTCGCCAGCCGATTGCGATCGGAAAACAGGCTGAAAGGTACGACGGGAGTCTCGGCGTTGCGCTCGACCACGACGAACACCAGGAGAGCGGCAAGAGCCACCGCAAGGGAGCCGATGGTCAAGGCCGACAGCCACCCGTTTTCCGGTCCCATCGACAATCCGAAGACTGCCGCGGTGCATATCAGCGTGGCCAGTACCGCTCCTGCGACGTCAAGCTTCATCCGCTCCTTCTGCGTTTCCTGCAGCATCGCGCGGGCCACGAAAATCACAACCAGTCCAATGGGCACGTTGACCCAAAACACCAGTCGCCACGACATGTCGGTGAGCATTCCGCCCAACACCAAGCCCATTACCGAGCCGATTCCGATCATTGCGCCCAGCACCGCCGTCGCAGCATTGCGTACCGGCCCCTTGGGGAAGGTCGTCGCGACCAGGGCCATACAGGTCGGCGCGATGATCGCAGCCGCCGCGCCGTGCACCAGACGGGCGAGTACGAGGACCCCCCCGTTCCAGGCAACAGCGCACATGCCTGAGGCGAGCGTGAACAGCGCGACCCCGATGATGAATGTTCGCTTGCGGCCGATGGTGTCGCCGAGCCGGCCCCCGACCAGCATGAGGCCGCCGAACGTGAGTACGTAGGCTGTGATCACCCAGCTGCGCATACCGTCTGAAAGGCCCAGCTCATTCTGGATCGTGAAGAGGGCGAGGATCACCACCGGGCCGTCCATTGACGCCATCAGTTGGGTGCCGCCGATCGCTAAGATGACGGCGACGAATCGTCGGGACCTCAGCAAAGCAGGAACGAATCTTTTCCCGCCGCTCGGCGTCGTTGGATCGATGGCGGTCGAGCCCAGATGTACTGCGCTCTCGTCATTTGAGTGCGTAGCTACCCGCTCTCCATCGTTGAGAGACGCCATAGTCGATCACCCTACAGCTAATCTGTGTGCCGCGGCAGACCGGTCAAGTGTGAGGGCCCTTGTGCCGGTTGACCATCGCTCGGGGGGCGCGGAGCATTCTCAGAACCGACAAGCGGTACAGCAAGGAATTCGAGTAGGCGCGGTCGGCGCCGATCGCCCATAGATCGCGCGAATTCTCGAATGCCGTCCGGAAGTCATGTTCGCTCGCCCGGAAAGCCTCGAAAACGCGGTCCAGCACAGCGCTGTCCCAGACCTCATCCCGGGCAGCCGCGCACATCGCGTCGTAGGCCGCAGACATCCAGTCTGCGCCGAAGCGCTCGGTCACCGGCCCGGTGTAACGCTGGCGCCGAAGACTTGGTGCGAGGAACTCGTCTATTGCCTCGTCGTCACCGGCCTTCAGTTCACAGCCGATGGCCGCCGATATCCGCGACACCTCCCGGCGCCAGTCTTCGAGGAGGTTGGCATAGTCGACGAACACTCGCGCTACGCCACGCGTGTTCCGCTCAGCCAAGAGGCAATTTTTCAGCCACAGGGCGCTTGCGAGCTCGGGTGTGGTCGGACCCGCTGCCGCTAGCGACGCGATCACCTCTTGCGGGTGGCGCAATGCAATCACCGCCGCAACGTCCAGATTCTGTGCACGGGCTGCTTCGAACCACAGATCACAGAGTGCGGTTATGTGTGTGTCTTTGATGACCACGAGCGGCCCATCCGGCAGTTCAGAGAGAAACGCACCGATCTTGGCCTTCCAGCCAGCCTTCTCGGCTGCGTCGAAGGCACCATCCTCTAGCAGCCGCAGCGACGGATCAAACCCCGCGCTGCCGTGTCGGCGCAAGATCGTCTCGTTGAGAACGAGTGTCGCGCGGGGCTCCCAATAGCCCCGCGGATTGTGATCATCAGCGGGCCTTACGTCGGCTGGGAGCGCACCTCCGCACAGCGACAGCACCCGCGCCAGCGCCGAGGTTCCCGACCGGCCTTGGCCCAACACGAAGAGAACTACCCGACGCGCCTTCATTTCTACAGGTGCCGGGTATTCCATCTTCAGATCTTCTTCCACCTTGGTCCCCCCATTGTCTTCAGCAACTTCCCGACGTCCCCGAATCTCGCCACCAACCGGTAGTTACCGGATGGACTCTTTCGCATATCGGCCTCCTTGGTGATTAGCTGCGTTCCGGTTCTCACACCTCTAGACAGAGTCGGGCCTAGAGCTCGGTGACGTTCGACAGCGACAGATCTTGACCGTCGATCCGGCGGATATCGGTTGGCGCTGCCGGTAAGCGCAGACTCGACAAGTGGTTGTAGCTTCGATCGAAGAAGTGCACATTGCCAGGGACATAGCGTCTGCCTAATCTGGTTGCGTATCCGGACTCTCCGACAACCACAACGTGCTTGTCCACCGAAAGTCCGCGCGTGAGCAGTTCGCCCACGTGGACCACCACACCGTGACGGTTGACGAGATTGCCCCCGCGTGAATCGCAAATCAGCCATTCACCGTCTTCGAGGAAAACAACGTTGTGACAGCCCGCACCGGGAACGGTGAATCTGTTTTTCACCTCGAAGTTTTCGTCCGTTTGCACCAACTCACTGAATTTGCCGTTCGCCAACCCGTTCTGCAACAGGAGATAGATGGACCCTTGTTCAGCGACGATGGAGTTGATATGGACGTACTTCCCCCCCGGGATTATGTAACGATCGGGTCCGGTTTTGTAGCTGGCGAATTCGTCGCCAAGGGGGTAGAACTCCTCCTCCAACTCGAAGTCCTCATTGAAGCGCAGGATTCTTTGGCAGAAAGTATCTATGACATGCAGTTTGTCGCCGATGAAATCCATCTGGTGACAATTGGTGTGCAGACCCTCGATGACAACCGATTCGCGACGAATTCGATTGTTCTCGACCTCCAACTTGATTACGCGGCCAAGCAGTTTGCCTCGTAGTTGTAACGGTTTGCCCCGCAGCTGTATGCGACTCAGAAGGATTCCGGTGTCGTAGATGTCATGCGCTTGGTAGCAGTAGATGGATCCGTTCTTGATGGTCACACCGAAGAACACCCCGCTCATGATCTTCATCCACTCCCGCCCGTTGACTGCGTACAGCCCTTCCCGGGACGCCACGATGTGGGTGTAGTCCGTGAGATCCCTGTTGCGCACCCGTATCGAACCCAGGCGATACACCAGGCGGTCGACGATCTTGAAGTTCAGAACGGTCTTGAAATCGGTGAACGTTGATGCCATTGCGTGCCGAATCATTCCACGCCGGGATTCCGGGAGCTCCTCTTGAAACTGACGAAAAATCACGACGTTTCCCTCGGGATCCTTTATCGAGAGAAGCCATCTTCCCCAGTAGCTGAACCACGGAAGGCGCTCGAATCCCAAATTCCTCGGCGGTTCCTCAAGTTGGATGTCGTGCCGCCTCAGTCGTTCTTTCAAGTCCTCCATGTCCTGGATTTGCAGGAGGAAGCGAGCCGTCCCCGGGTTGGCGGAACCGGGTCGAAAACTATTGACGTCGTGAATCACCAGCCCACGACCGATAGCGCCCGTGCTCAGGTAATAGGGACGCGGGTATCCGTAGACCTCCCGATGAAATCTGATGCCCAAAGTCCGACGATAAAAATCAACGAGCTTCTCCGGATCAGCCGAAACGAGTTCGACCGATACGAGCCCCTCAACAACGCTGTCCGTCACCTCGGTCCTCCTTCAGCGGGCGTCTTCTGCGGAGTTCGATGAATTGAGCCGTCGTGCAAGCCTTCAACCAGCACGGTCGATGCGAGCCGCGACTTCGATGTCTCGGTCAGTGGAGAGGACTCGACCGGATCGACATCGCGTTGGGGGCATGTTGCGACACCGGCGAGCATGCAAGATTGCTGAACGGAAGTCGTCTGAGAAGATCGCGCGTTCGTCTGCACGCAGCATTTGGCGTCCGACGCGGAACCCTGCCGACGATTTTCTTTGCTCCGGAGGGCCGGCATTTCCGAAATCGACAACTCAGGGAGCCAGCTCGCACAGTACGCTTTTGCTGGTCGTGTTTGCGGCCGGCTCAGATTGGGGGGCTCATGTGCGGAATCGCTTCTATTCTCGACGTCCAAGGTGATCCCCGTGTACTGCGTGAACGGGCCGTTACGATGGCTCGCCTGCTGCGCCATCGAGGTCCGGACTGGAGCGGGATCTACGCCGACGAGAATGCGGTCCTCGCCCATGAGCGGTTGTCGATCGTCGACGTGGAGCACGGTGCCCAGCCCTTGACGGATCAGGCCGTCGAGCTCGTGCTCGCAGTGAACGGCGAAATCTACAACCATCGAAGCCTGCGAGCTGAATTCCGCGATTACCCGTTCAAGACCGCGTCGGATTGTGAGTCGATCATCCCGCTCTACAAGCGGTACGGAACCGACTTCCTCAATCGCCTCAGCGGAATCTTCGCCTTCGTCCTTTACGACAAGCGAACCGGCGATTTCCTCGTCGCCCGAGATCCCATCGGTGTCATCCCGCTCTACACCGGTCGGGACGAACATGGGAACCTGTATGTCGCCTCGGAGATGAAGGCGCTGATCCGATACTGCCGGCACATCGAAGACTTTCCGCCCGGCCACTACCTGACACGCGGCCTCGACCAGCCCCGGCGTTACTACGATCCCGATTGGCGCGACTTCTCGGCCGTCTCCGGGCAGCCCCTCGACATCGCTGGTTTGCGAACGGGACTCGAAGCCGCCGTTCATCAGCAGTTGATGTCCGACGTTCCGTACGGCGTCTTGATCTCGGGGGGGCTCGACTCGTCCGTCATATCGGCGGTAACCGCTGGATTCGCCGAGAACCGAATCGAAGACGGCGACCGGACGCAGGCCTGGTGGCCTCGGTTGCATTCGTTCTGCATCGGCCTCGAAGGCTCTCCCGACCTCGCCGCCGCCCGAAAGGTCGCGACGGCGATCGGCACCGTGCACCATGAGTTCCAGTTCACGGTGCAAGAGGGCATTGATGCGCTCTGGGATGTGATCTACCACATCGAGACATACGACGTCACGAGCATCCGCGCTTCGACTCCGATGTATCTGATGATGCGACGGATCAAGGCGATGGGGATCAAGATGGTCCTCTCGGGCGAAGGCGCCGACGAGGTCTTCGGTGGATACCTCTACTTCCATAAGGCTCCCGGCGCCCGAGAATTCCATGAAGAAACCATCCGCAAACTCGATCTGCTTCACAAGTATGACTGCCTCCGAGCCAATAAGGCCGCGGCTGCGTGGGGCGTCGAAATCCGGGTGCCGTTCCTTGACCGCGAGTTCCTCGACATCGCAATGTCTTTCGATCCCAGCGAGAAGATGGTCGGCCAGGGCAGAATGGAGAAGTGGCCGTTGCGCAAAGCCTTCGAAGGACGTCTGCCCGATGAGATCCTCTGGCGACAGAAGGAACAGTTCTCCGACGGCGTGGGCTATCGGTGGATCGACTCGCTGAAGGCGACCGCAGAGGCTCAAGTGTCCGATAGCCAGATGCAAAGTGCGCGATACCGTTTCCCGGACAATCCCCCGGCAACCAAAGAGGCGTACATGTACCGGGAGATATTTGAATCGCACTTTCCCGGTCGCGCCGCAGCGGCCTGCGTTCCTGGAGGGCCAAGTATCGCGTGCAGCACTCCGGCCGCGATCGCTTGGGATATGAGCTTTGCGAAGAACGCTGACCCGTCGGGCCGTGCGGTGCTCGGCGTCCATCAGGTTGCGATTGCCAATGCGTAGGGACGGAGCGCAAAAACGGACTCTGCGAGCGGCGTCAGAGTACGACTGGATGACCCCGAGCCTTCTGTCCGCATGATCTGCGGTCTCAATCAACACCCCCTGGTCCCCCCCAACCATCAGGTCCGCGTGCTTGCCCTCACCGAGTGAGTCAATCGCCAAGCGAGGCTTGATGTTCGGCATGCCCGCCTATCGCCCACCTGTGGGGCGGTAGACGGCAACAGCCGAGTTTCGACGAGATGGGTCCGCGAAGGTCTTGCCACAAGGAACACGAGCCCTCGAATCTCCCACCGCGACACCTCAAGCTTCTAACGAGAGTTTGAGTTGTTCGACGTACATACGTATCGCTTCGTCGGATGTCATCTCGTCGTGCCCGCAATCGACCGAGTGCACAGTGAGGTCGCCGGAAACGTATGGCCGCCAATCTTGCGGGTTGTTCACAATCTCGCCCCGGGTTGCGGAGAACACGACCATGTCGCCATCGAACACGTCAGGTACATGCTCGCGTAGATACGAGAGATTGGTGTTGTGGTTATAGACCGCGAACTCGAAGATCGGTTTGGGCGGCAGGACGAATTCCACCACTTGCCCCTGCTGGCGAATCAGCTCTTCGGCCCGCCGGTATGTCAGCCGCTCGGACTCCTCGGAGACATCGATACCGCTCGACCGTAAGAAGAGGTTCAGCAGACGATCCTCGGCGGGATTCTCGTCTTCAACAGTTTCTCCAGGTCCATCGGCGCTGAGCACGGGGTCCAGCATGATGAGGTTGTTGACAGTGCATCCTCGTCGGCGAAGCTCCACGGCGATTTCGTGCGCAACCGGACCTCCGAAAGACCATCCGAGGAGGTTGTAGGGACCTTCGGGATAGATAGCTTGGATCCGGTCGGCGTAGTTCTTCGCCATGTCTCGGATCGATCGAGGTGTTACCTCACCATCCTGTGGGATCTGGTTGATACCGATGATCGGACACTCGAGATACTCGCGCAGACCGCGGTACGCATAACTCTGCCCGTTACCTTCGTGAATGCAACACAGCGGGACGCCCGTTCCCTCCTTGAATATTTCGACGGGAACCAGTTCCACCCCGCTGTCGGCGCTTTCGAGTTGCTCGCTCAGGCTCCTGACGGAAGGGGCATGGAACAACGTGCGAACGGCGAGATGGGTGTCGAGCGCTCTGTTGATGGCGGCGACCACCCGCATAGCCGACAGCGAATCGCCGCCGAGTTCGAAGAAGGAGTCGTCGACGCTGACGCGGTCTAGGCCCAGGACTTGGGCGTAGATGCCGGCCAGGATTTCTTCGATGGCGTTGGCCGGGGCGCGGTAGTGATCGATGTCGGTGTATTCCGGTGCCGGCAGGGCCCGGGTATCGAGTTTGCCGTTGACCGTCAACGGCAACGCCGCCAACACCACCACCGCGGTCGGCACCATGTAGGTCGGCAACCGCTCAGCCAGTCGGGCGCGCGCATCGGCGGGATCAGCGCTGCCGGTGATGTAACCCACCAACCGTTTATCGCCGGGACGATCCTCACGAGCGATCACCACCGCCTGATCAACCCCATCAAGACCCTGCAACGCCGCCTGAACCTCACCAAGCTCAATGCGATACCCGCGGATCTTGACCTGCTCATCAGCACGACCCACATACACCAACTGGCCATCAGCACCCCACCGCACCAAATCCCCAGTGCGATACATCCGCTGCCCACCAGCGTGCGCCCCGCCAAACGGACACGCCACAAACCGCGACGCGCTCAACCCCGCCCGGCCCACATACCCATAGGCCAACCCCGCACCAGCGACATACAACTCACCAACCACCCCCACCGGCACCGGCCGCAACCACCCATCGAGCACCACAAACCCCAAATGAGCCAACGGCACCCCGATCGGACTGCCCGTGCCCTCAACATCGGCGGCCACGATCTCACGCAACGACGCATGCACCGTGGTCTCGGTGATGCCATACATATTCAACAACCGCGGCAACCCCGGATGATGACCCAACCACGGCCGAAGACGATGCGGCTCAAGAGCCTCCCCACCAAACACCACCGTCTCCAGCTTGAGCTGATCCCCCAACTCCGGAGCCAACCCATCAGCAGCCTGCAACGCATAAAACGCCGACGGAGTCTGACTAAGCACACTGACCTGCTCAGCAACCAACAACGCATGCAACTCTTCAGGCGAACGCACCACCGCATCGGGCACCACCACCAACCGGCCCCCACCCAACAGCGCCCCAAAGATCTCCCACACCGAAAAATCAAACGCCAACGAATGACACTGCGACCACACCCCCGCACCCGGCACGTCAGCATCCAACGTCTCCAACAACCGAGTCACATTGCGATGGGCAACCGCAACCCCCTTCGGAGTCCCCGTCGTGCCCGAGGTGTAAATCAAATACGCCACATCATCAGGACCCGGACCCGCCAACGCCGAACACGGCTGCCCCGCCAACCCAGCATCCTCAACATCAATGACCACCACCGCATGGCCATCCAACCGCGACCGCAAACCCTGCGTACTGATCACCGCCACCGGAGCCGCATCAGCAAGCACAAAACCAATCCGCGCATCCGGATGCCCCGGATCCAACGGCACATACGCCGCCCCCGCCTTAAGCACCCCCAACATCGCCACCACCGCCTGCGCCGACCGCGGCAACAACAACCCCACCCGCGCACCAACACCCACACCCCGGCCAACCAACAAATGCGCCAACCGATTCGAAGCCTCATCCAGCTCCCGATACGTCAACGACCGCACCCCGTAACTGATCGCCACCGCATCCGCAGCACGAGCCACCTGCTCAGCGAACAACCCCGGAATCGACAACCCCGCCGACACACCCTGACCCAACACCACCCGATTGCCCACCTCAGCCAACCGAGCATGCTCACCACCATCAAGCACATCCACCGACGACAACCGCCCACCCGAATCAGCAGTCATCGCCACCAACACCCGCTCCAACCGACCAATCAACCCACCCACACTGCCCGCATCAAACACATCGGTTCGGTACTCCACCGCTCCCGAAATCCCCGCGGGCTCACCGTCTTTCGTCCACTGTTCGGCCAACGAGAAGGTAAGGTCCATGCGTGCGGTCTGGGTGTCGGCGGGCAGCGGCGACACCTGTACATCACCGAATGGCAGTTCGGCAGATGAATCGGTGACATGCCGTGCGAAGTTCTGCCAGGCCAGCATCACCTGTACCAGCGGGTGGTGAGTCAACGATCGTGCCGGGTTGAGTCGCTCGACCAGAACCTCGAACGGCACATCTTGATGTTCATACGCCGCCAGGCTGCGTTGCCTCACCTGCCCCAACAACTCGGCAACCGTCGGGTCACCGGCGACATCGACCCGCAGTATCAGCGTGTTGACGAAGAATCCGACGAGACCATCGAGCGCGGGATCGCGCCGCCCGGCGATCGGAAAGCCGACCGCCACATCATTGCTGGCGCTCAGCTTCGACAGCAGTACCGCCAGGGCGGCCTGCACGACCATGAAACTGGTCGCATTGTGCGCCCGGGCCACTTCACGCACCTTCTGCTGCAACTCGACCGGCCAGTGCAAAGTGACCCACGCTCCCCGGTAGTCCGCTACCGGCGGATACGGGCGATCGGTCGGCAGGTGCAATCGCTCGGGCATTCCGGCCAGCGCCTGTTCCCAGTAGGCAACCTGCGCGGCGATACGGCTTTCTGGGTCGTCGACATCGCCCAATTGCTCTCGCTGCCACAGCGTGTAGTCGACATACTGCACCGGCAGCGGCTCCCATTGCGGGGCCTGTCCGACGCATCGCGCAGCGTACGCAACCGCCAGATCACTGACGAGCGGTTCGATCGATACGCCGTCGGCGGCGATATGGTGCACGGCGGCCGCCAGAACGAACTCTTCGTCGGCCAGGCGGAAAAGCTTTGCCCGCAACGGAATCTCGGTCGCCAAGTCGAACGGGCGACGCACCTCGGTGCTGACGGCCTCAGCGAGGCGGGCCTCGGGCCATCCCGCGGCATCGACCACTTCCCAACTGAGGTCGACGTCGTCGACCGGCACGATGAGTTGCTGCGGCGTTCCCTCGGGTGCGACGAACAGTGTGCGCAGGCTCTCGTGGCGGCTAACCACATCGGCCAGGGCCTGACCCAAGGCCCGCAGGTCGAGCCGGCCACGAATGCCGAAGGCCACCGCGATGTTGTAGATCGCGGACGGACCCTGCAACTGGTCGATGAACCACAACCGCTGTTGGGCGAACGACAACGGCACGGCTGCGGGCCGCTCCATCGGCTGCAGCGGCTCCAGCCCGCCACCGTCCACACCGACCCGGGACGCCAATTGGGCGACGGTCGGCTCCTCGAAGAAGGTGGGAACCGCGAGACCCGCCGCCAGAGACTTGTTGGCCATCGCGATGACTCGCATTGCCAAGATACTGTCCCCACCCAGCTCGAAGAACGAGTCGTCGACGCCGACGCGTTCCACGCCGAGCACCTGGGCGAAGATGCCGGCCAAGATCTCTTCGGTCGGAGAGTTGGGCGCGCGATACCGATCGACATCGGCGTACTCCGGCGCCGGCAGGGCGCGCCTGTCGAGTTTGCCGTTGGCCGTCAACGGCAGAGCATCCATCAACACCACCGACGAGGGAACCATGTAGCCCGGCAGGCGTTCCCCCAACGCGTCGCGGAGTTCCGACGGATCCGCGGTTCCGGTCACGTACCCCACCAACCGCTTGTCGCCAGGCTGGTCCTCGCGCGCGATCACCGCCGCCTGTTCGATCCCGGGATAACTGGCCAACGCCGCCTGTACCTCACCGAGTTCGATTCGGTAACCGCGGATCTTGACCTGCTCGTCAGCGCGGCCCAGGTGCTCCAGCTGGCCGTCAGCGCCCCAACGCACCAGATCGCCGGTGCGATACATACGTTCCCCGACCCCGCCGAACGGGCACGCTACGAACCGCGAGGCGGTCAGGCCCGCCCGTCGCACATAACCGCACCCGAGACGGCCGGCGACATACAACTCGCCGACTATGCCCGCCGGCACCGGGCGTAACCACTGATCCAGAACAAAGAACGCGGCGCCGGGGACCGGAGTACCGATCGGCACCACATCCGACCCCTCGACCAGCGGGTCGCTGATCGCTGCGAACATCGACGTCTCCGTCGGGCCGCAGACATTGATCATCACCCGTCCGGGCGCCCACCGATCGGCCAGCTCGGTTGGGCACGGCTCGCCGCCCATGATCAGCAACTGCACCGACTCCAACCCGTGGGGCGGCAAAACTGCCAGAGCAGAAGGAGTTTGGCTGACCACGGTGACGTGTTCAGAGATCAACAGCGCATGGAAATCCTCGGCCGAACGAACCACCTCGTCGGGCACCACGACCAGCCGTGCCCCGTGCAGCAACGCCCCGAAAATCTCCTGGACCGAGACGTCGAAGCCCAGGGAGTGCCACTGCGACCAAACGCCGGTCACCGGCAGATGATCAGGCAATGCCCCCAACATCTGAGTGACCGCGTGATGTGCAACCGCCACTCCCTTGGGCACACCGGTCGTACCCGACGTGTAGATGATGTAGGCCAAATCGTCGTGCGATGGACCGGGCAGGGCCTCGGTCGGCTGATCCGCGATGCGTGGGTCGTCGATGTCGATGACCGGCAATGCCCCGCCCAGCCGCTCGGCCAACCCCGCCGTGCTGACCGCTACCACTGGCGCAGCATCGGAGAGCATGAACCCGATACGCGCATCAGGATGCATCGGATCTATCGCCAGATATGCCGCACCAGCCTTGAGCACGGCCAGGATCACCACGACCGCCTGCGCCGACCGCGGCAACAGCAGGGCCACGCACTCGCCCGGACCCACACCTTGGGCAGCCAGCAGGTGAGCCAACCGGTTAGCGGCCTCATCCAGCTCGCGATATGTCCAGGCTTGCTGGGCGTCGTTCAGCGCCACCGCCTCTGGAGCGCGGGCGACCTGCGCGGCGAACATCGCCGGAATCGACATCGGCGAATCTGCAGACTCACTCAACACCGTCCGGTGACCGAGCTCATCCAGCCGGGCGTGCTCGGTGGCGTCGAGGCAATCCACCGACGACAGACGCCGCTTCGGGTCGACTGCCATGGCTGCCAATACCCGTTCGAACCGCCCTACCAACGCCTCGACACTGGTCGCGTCGAACACATCGGTGTCATATTCGACGCGAAGACCCAACTCGCGACCGGGGCGCGCCGCGACCGTCAACCGGTAATGGTTGTACTCGTAGGCCCTGATTTCGGGGATCGTCATTTCGTGATCGCCCGACAGCGCCTCGGTGTCAATCGGATAGTTCTCGTAGAGGAAAAGGGTGTCGAACAACTGATCGTGCCCTGAGGCACGGTGGATTTCATTCAACGGTAGGTGCTGATGCTCGACGGTTCGATTGTGCGCGCTCTGCATCTGGTCGAGAATGTCGGCCGTCGTGGTGGCCGCTGTGATTGTCGCGCGCACCGGCACGGTGTTTATCAACATGCCGACCATCAGTTCCGCGCCGGGCACCTCAGCCGGCCGGCCCGACACCGCCATCCCGAATGCGACGTCACTCTGACCGGTCAACTGACACAACACTTGAGCAAATGCGCTCTGCAACACGACGTTCACGGTGGTGTGGTGTGCACGCGCCAGGTCGCCCAGCACCCGCGTGGTCTGTTCCGAAATCAGGTGCGAAGCCACACCTCGCCGCCCCAGGCCCGCACCGCCGGGCGGACCGACGAGTGTCGGCGTCTCGAACCCGGCGAACAATGAGGCCCACGACATCTGCGCGGCAGCCCGATCCTGAGCGGCCAGCCAGCTGACAAAGCTGCGGTAAGAGGCTGGTTCTGGGAGGCGCCGACCGTAGTAAGTGGCAATGATCTCCTGCAGTAGAACAGGACGCGACCAGCCGTCCATCACGATGTGGTGATTGGTCAGCACGAAGCGGTGTCGATCCGGCGCGATCCGGATCAACGCCGCGCGGAACGCCGGCGGATTAGCGAAATCGCAAACGGCGGAACGCTCGTCGGCGCACACCTTCTGAACCTCATCCTCGGCATCTACGGCTTCTACGTTCAGCTCGACGTACCGCCAAGGCGCTGTTGGTTCGGCCGGGATCACCTGCACCGGCTCGTCGAATTGTGCACAGAAGCGGGCCGCCAAATGTGGATGCCGGCCGACAACCGTCTGCACCGCGTCACGTAACCGGTCCGGATCCAGAGGCCCGGCCACGGTCACATCGAGTTGCACCGCGTACACATCGTCGCTACTGCCCGCGGCACTGCTTGTGTAGAACAACAAACCCTGCTGAAGGGGGGTCAACGGCAGCACGTCGGCGACGTTGTCTTTTCGGCACAACTCGTCCAGCTGTTGTTGAGTCAATCGGGTCGGCGCCAGATCCGACGGCGTCAAACCGCCGCCGCCGGCGCGAACATGTGCGCAGATACCTTTCAGAGCCTCGAACCACATCCGGCTGAGCTTGCGTACCTGTGACCGATCGACTGCCGACCGCGCCCACCTCCAGTTGGCATGCAGCTGCGGACCGGTGTCGGTGTCGGCGGTACCGGCGTTGAGCTCGACGGTGTGCGACAGCTGCACAGGGATGGCGGCGGCTGCGCCGGCAAGCGACAAGCCCTCGGGACTGATCCGCCACAAGTCCTCGGAAAGCTCGGCGCCAGCCGCGCCCAGCCGCCCGAGATAGTTGAACCCGATCGCTGGATCCTGTTCCGGCAGTTCGACTTCGGAATTCAGATAGCGCAAAAGTCCGTAGGTCATAGGTTCGGGCAACGCCCGCAGTTGCTCTTTGGCTTCCTTGATCACCGCCCCCAGCGCAGGCTCACCCGTGACCACCTGAGCCCAGTTCAGCCCACCGACGGCCAACGAAACCGGGTATTTGGTGGTGAACCAGCCCACCGTGCGTGTCAGGTCGACGTCGACGGCCAGTTCCTCGTGACGACCATGGCCCTCGACGTCAATGGCGACGGGAGCGTTGCCGGTGCTCAAGAACTCCGCGCACGCCAATCCGAACGCGATCAGCAGAATGTCTTGTACGCCGGCATGGAACGCCGCCGGGACCTCACCCGTCAGCATCCGGGTCGTATGGCTGTCGAGCTCAACCGATAGGAATCCGGCCGTGTTGAACGTGTCCTCAGCCGGCTGCACTTCCGGCAGTGCAGGCCTGGTCGCCGCAATACGTCGCCACGCATCTGCGTGCTGCACGACCTCGCTGGAGTACGCGTATTCGGCCAGCAGCGATGACCACCTGGCGAACGACGTTCCGGGCGCCGGCAACAGCACGGGTTGCCCGCTGTGATGCTGGGCCCAAGCGATGTTCAGATCCTCCAACAGGATTCGCCAGGAGACGCCGTCAACGGCGAGATGGTGAATGATCATCACCAGCTGGCTCGTGGAGGTCACCCACAGCGCGCTGAGCATCACGCCGGACGCCGGGTTCAGCCGCGACCGCGCCGCCACCAGCGCATCATCGGAGAGCATATCCACTGTGAGAAGGCACTCACCGACGTCGATCGTCAACGCCTCCGGCACCTCGAGCGACCAATCGCCGGCGTCGTCATCACGAACGTGCAGGCGCAACATGGCATGCCGATCCAGCAATGCCTGCAACACCGCCACCACGCCGGCCTCGGTCACCTCGCTAGGAGCTTGCAGCACCATCGTCTGGTTGAACTGCTCGACCGGGCCTTCCATGCCATGCAGCCAATGCATGATCGGAGTTGGCACAACGGGCCCGGTGCCTGGATCCTCTGGCCCCTCGTCACCGTCGGACAGCCTCGCAACCCGGGCAAGCTTGGCCACTGTCTGTTCCACGAAGACATCCGGCGGCCGACACAGCACACCAGCTGCCCTGGCACGGGCCACCACTTGCATCGACAGGATGCTGTCGCCGCCGAGCTCGAAGAACGAGTCGTCGACCCCGACTCGCTCCAACCCCAACACTTGTGCGTAGATCGTGGCGAGGATCTCCTCGGTCGGGGTTGCGGGCGCACGGTAACGATCGGCGGCCTGATACTCCGGCGCGGGAAGAGCCCGCTTGTCGAGTTTGCCGTTCGGGGTGAGCGGCAACGCGTCGATCAGCACGATCGCAGAGGGAACCATGTAGGCCGGTAACCGCTCGGACAGCGCCGCGCGGGCCGTGGCCGGGTCCGCGGTTCCGGTGAAGTAGCCCACCAGGCGCTTGTCGCCTGTGCGATCTTCGCGAGCGATCACCACCGCCTGATCCACGCCTTCGCAGGCGGCCAACGCGGCCTGTACCTCGCCCAGTTCGATGCGGAACCCGCGAATTTTGACCTGCTCATCGGCGCGGCCGAGATATTGCAGCTGCCCACCAGGACCCCAGCGCACCAGGTCGCCGGTGCGATACATCCGCCCTCCAGGAGACCCGAACGGACAGGCGATGAATCGTGTTGCCGTCAACCCGGCCCTTAGCCAATACCCAACTGCCACACCGCTACCGGCGATGTACAACTCGCCGACCACACCGGGCGACACCCGGCGTAATCCTGCATCGAGCACGAACAGCGCCGTCCCCACCACCGGAGACCCGATCGGCACGGCATCCTCGCCGGCCTGCAACGGCGCACTCATCGCCGCATACACCGTGGCCTCTGTCGGCCCGTAGGCGTCGATCATCTTCCGTCCAGGTGCCCACCGATCCACCAACTCGATCGGACAAGCCTCACCGGCCACCATCAACACCGTGGACTCGAGGCCTTCCGCCGACAACATCCCGGCCGCGGATGGGGTATGACATAAGACGCTGACCTGCTCAGCAAGCAGCAGAGTGTGGAGGTCGTCGGGCGAGGCCGCCACATCTTCCGGCACCACAACCAACCGTCCACCGGTCAACAGGGCTCCGAATACCTCCCACACAGAAACGTCGAACGACAACGAATGCCACTGCGACCACACCCGCCGGTTCTCCGGCGGCAGCGCGACATCCACCGATGCCATTAGTCGGGTCACGTTGCGATGGGCGACTGCAACGCCTTTCGGCACGCCAGTAGTGCCCGATGTGTAGATGAGGTAGGCGATGTCATCGGCCGCAGGTCCCGGGAGGGCGGTGTTGGGCTGTAATGTCACGGCGGCGTCTTCGACGTGGATGACCAGCAGATCGCCGCTGTCGAGCCGGTCTGCTGCACCAGTACTCGTGACGGCAGCGACCGGCGCGGCATCGGCAATCATGAAGGAGATCCGTGCCTCCGGCAGCACCGGGTCGATCGGCACATATGCCGCCCCGGTCTTGAGAACCGCCAATATTGCGATAATCGCCTCCGCGGAGCGCGAAAACAGCAGCGCTACACGTTGTCCCGGGCATGCCCCGACTTCGGCCAGACGATGCGCCAGCCGGTTGGTGGACTCATCGAGCGCCCGGTACGACCACTTCCGCTGGCCGTCGCTGAGCGCAACCGCCTCAGGCGTGCGAATCACCTGCTGGGCGAACATCATCGGAATCGAAACGGCTGTGGTCAGCGGCGCCGTCAGCGCAGACCGGTTACCCCACTCATCGAGTTGATCATGCTCGTCGTCGTCGACGAGATCGATGGCCAGTAACCGCCTCGTGGTATCGGCGGTCATGACTGCTGACCCGAATCGGCGGTCATCGCCATCAAAACCCGCTTGAAGCGCTTGACGAGGGCGGCGATGCGGGCGGTATCGAACACGTCGGTGTCGAATTCAATCCGCAGCTCAAGTTCGCGGCCGGGAGCGGCTTGCACCGAAAGTGGGTAGTGGTTGTATTCGCGCGGAGTGATCTCGGTGATGGCCAACTCGTTGACTCCTGACGATTCGACGTTGTCGATCGGGTAGTTCTCGTAGATGAAGAGGGTGTCGAACAATTGGTCATGTCCAGTGACACGGTGGATTTCGCTCAACCCGACGTACTGGTGATCCAATGTGTCGTTATACGTGTCACGAAGCTGATCGAGGAGCTCCGCGACAGTGGTTGCCGGGGTTATGTATGCCCGAACCGGAACCGTGTTGATCAACAGGCCCACAATCGATTCCGCATCAGCCACCTCCGCCGGTCGTCCCGCGACGGCGGTTCCGAAGGCGACGTCGTATTGACCGGTCAACCACACGAGCAGCTGGACCCACACGGCCTGCAGAACGATGTTGACGGTGGTGTGGCGGGAGCGGGCCAGTTCTCCGAGTGCACGCGTCGTCTCCTCAGAAACCCGGAACGATTCGACGCCTCGCCGTCCCATGCCCGCCCGTTCCGGCGGACCCACCAGAGTGGGGTTTTCGAATCCCGCGAATGCCTTGCGCCAAACATCCTGTGCGGCAACGCGGTCCCGAGCGGCCAGCCACTCGACAATGCTCCGGTATGAAGCGGGTGCGGACAACCGCTGCCCGTAGTAACTCGCGATGATCTCCCGCAGCAGTATCGAGGTGGACCAGCCGTCCAGCAGGATGTGGTGATTGGTCAGCAGGAACCGATGCTCATCCTTCGCGGTCCGGATCAGCGCCGCGCGGAATGCCGTCTGGCCTGCGAGGTCACACACGGCCGCGCGCTCGGAGGCGGCCGTTTCCTGAATCTGCGCACCAACGTCCAGGTCACCGACGGTCAGGTCGACGTATCGCCACGGCACCGCGGGGTCTGCTGGGATGATCTGGACCGGCTCGTCGAACCAATCACAGAATTGTGCCGCCAGGTTCGGGTGCCGATGGACAACCGTGCGCACGGCATCGCGCAGTCGGTCGGCATCCAGAGCGCCGGTGATCGTGATATCGAGTTGGACCGCGTACACATCGTCGCCGTGACCCTGTGCGGTGCTGGTATGGAACAGCAGTCCCTGCTGTAGCGGCGTCAGCGGCAGCACGTCAGCGACGCGGTGCTCGTGCTGCAGTTCATCCAGCTGCTTCTGAGTGAGCCGCGCAGGCCTGATATCCGAAGGGGTCAGGCCGCCGCCGCCGGATCGGACGTGCGCGCAGATGCCCACCAAAGCTTCGAACCACAACCGGCTCAACGTGTCCACTTGCTCGTGCGCGAATGCTGACTGCGCCCACCGCCAGTTGGCGTGGAGCTTCGGGCCCGCTTCGGAGTCTGCGGTGACGGCGTTGAGCTCCAGGGTGTGCGCAAGCGGCAAGGGCAGTGCCGCAGCGGCACCGGTCCGTGCCAGCCCTTCCTCGCTGACCCGCCACAGATCACCTGACAGGTCGGCGGCCGCCGCGCCCAGCCGGCCCAGATAGTTGAACCCGATCATCGGGTCCGACCCGCTTACGTCGACATCGGAATTGAGATACCGCAGCAGGCCGTAGGTCAGACCATCCGGCAATCCGCGCAGCTGTTCCTTGGCATCTTTGATCACCGTTCCCAGCGCGGCCTCGCCGGCCGCGACCTGACCCCAATCGAGCCCGCCGACCGTCAAGGACACCGGATAGAGGGTGGTGAACCAGCCGACCGTGCGCGACAGATCCACATCGCCTGCCAGTTCCTCGTGACGTCCGTGACCCTCGACATCGATACCGATCGGCATACGGCCGGAGTCGAGGAACTCCGCACATGCGATGGCGAAGGCGATCAAGAGAATGTCGTTGACTCCGGTGTGGAATGCCGCCGGCACCTCACTCAGGAGGAGGTGGGTGGTTTCGGCGTCCAGCGACACAGACAAGTGGCCGGCCGTGGCGAAGGTATCCACCGCGGGTTGCACCGGTGGCAACAGCGCCGGCGTCGCGGCCACCTGCTGCCACACCTCGGCTTGCAGCACCACGTCTGGACGGTGGGCGCGTTCGGCCAGCAGCGCCGCCCATCGGGCGAACGACGTCACCGGCGCTGGCGGCGCCACTGGCTGTCCGCTGTGATGCTGAGCCCAGGCGATGTTCAAGTCTTCCAACAGAATTCGCCACGACACCCCGTCGACGGCCAGGTGGTGGACGATCAACGCAAGTTCGCCCGTCGTGGTCACCCACAGCGCGCTGACCATCACGCCGGCGGCCGGGTTCAACCGCGACCGTGCCGCCAGCACCGCATTATCGGACAACACGTCGATCGACCGCAGGCAATCACGCGCGTCTATCGCCCCGGCTTCAGGCACTGAGAGCGACCAGCCGTCGTTGTCGTCGTCCTCGACGCGCAGCCGGAGCATCGCGTGCCGATCGAGCAAGGCCTGCAACACGATTACCACGTCAGCCTCAGCAACCCCGGGGGGAGCCTTCACCACCATGGTCTGGTTGAACTGTTCGATCGGGCCTTCCATGTCGTGCAGCCAACGCATGATCGGCGTCTCGATCACGGAACCGATACCCTCGTCGACCGGCTCACCCGCACCGTCGGCCACCCTGGCCACCCTTGCCAACCGAGCGACCGTCTTCTCGACGAAGACGTCCCGTGGGCGGCACACCACACCGGCCGCGCGTGCCCGGGCGACCACTTGCATCGACAAGATGCTGTCGCCGCCGAGTTCGAAGAAGGAGTCGTCGACGCTGACGCGGTCTAGGCCCAGGACTTGGGCGTAGATGCCGGCCAGGATTTCTTCGATGGCGTTGGCCGGGGCGCGGTAGTGATCGATGTCGGTGTATTCCGGTGCCGGCAGGGCCCGGGTATCGAGTTTGCCGTTGACCGTCAACGGCAACGCCGCCAACACCACCACCGCGGTCGGCACCATGTAGGTCGGCAACCGCTCAGCCAGTCGGGCGCGCGCATCGGCGGGATCAGCGCTGCCGGTGATGTAACCCACCAACCGTTTATCGCCGGGACGATCCTCACGAGCGATCACCACCGCCTGATCAACCCCATCAAGACCCTGCAACGCCGCCTGAACCTCACCAAGCTCAATGCGATACCCGCGGATCTTGACCTGCTCATCAGCACGACCCACATACACCAACTGGCCATCAGCACCCCACCGCACCAAATCCCCAGTGCGATACATCCGCTGCCCACCAGCGTGCGCCCCGCCAAACGGACACGCCACAAACCGCGACGCGCTCAACCCCGCCCGGCCCACATACCCATAGGCCAACCCCGCACCAGCGACATACAACTCACCAACCACCCCCACCGGCACCGGCCGCAACCACCCATCGAGCACCACAAACCCCAAATGAGCCAACGGCACCCCGATCGGACTGCCCGTGCCCTCAACATCGGCGGCCACGATCTCACGCAACGACGCATGCACCGTGGTCTCGGTGATGCCATACATATTCAACAACCGCGGCAACCCCGGATGATGACCCAACCACGGCCGAAGACGATGCGGCTCAAGAGCCTCCCCACCAAACACCACCGTCTCCAGCTTGAGCTGATCCCCCAACTCCGGAGCCAACCCATCAGCAGCCTGCAACGCATAAAACGCCGACGGAGTCTGACTAAGCACACTGACCTGCTCAGCAACCAACAACGCATGCAACTCTTCAGGCGAACGCACCACCGCATCGGGCACCACCACCAACCGGCCCCCACCCAACAGCGCCCCAAAGATCTCCCACACCGAAAAATCAAACGCCAACGAATGACACTGCGACCACACCCCCGCACCCGGCACGTCAGCATCCAACGTCTCCAACAACCGAGTCACATTGCGATGGGCAACCGCAACCCCCTTCGGAGTCCCCGTCGTGCCCGAGGTGTAAATCAAATACGCCACATCATCAGGACCCGGACCCGCCAACGCCGAACACGGCTGCCCCGCCAACCCAGCATCCTCAACATCAATGACCACCACCGCATGGCCATCCAACCGCGACCGCAAACCCTGCGTACTGATCACCGCCACCGGAGCCGCATCAGCAAGCACAAAACCAATCCGCGCATCCGGATGCCCCGGATCCAACGGCACATACGCCGCCCCCGCCTTAAGCACCCCCAACATCGCCACCACCGCCTGCGCCGACCGCGGCAACAACAACCCCACCCGCGCACCAACACCCACACCCCGGCCAACCAACAAATGCGCCAACCGATTCGAAGCCTCATCCAGCTCCCGATACGTCAACGACCGCACCCCGTAACTGATCGCCACCGCATCCGCAGCACGAGCCACCTGCTCAGCGAACAACCCCGGAATCGACAACCCCGCCGACACACCCTGACCCAACACCACCCGATTGCCCACCTCAGCCAACCGAGCATGCTCACCACCATCAAGCACATCCACCGACGACAACCGCCCACCCGAATCAGCAGTCATCGCCACCAACACCCGCTCCAACCGACCAATCAACCCACCCACACTGCCCGCATCAAACACATCGGTGTCGAACTCTGCGCGCAGACTCAGTTCGTCGCCCGGCAGCGCCGCTACCGTCAGGGGGTAGTGGTTGTATTCCCGTGTGTTGAAGTCGGTGATGGACAGCTCGTGGTCACCGGCCAACGCCGTCGTGTCAATCGGGTAGTTCTCGTACACGAATAGGGTGTCGAACAATTCGTCGTGCCCGGTGATGCGATGGATGTCCGGCAGTGCGACGTGCTGATGCTCGAGAGTCTGGTTGTGAGCGCGTTGCAAGCTTTCGAGTAGCTCGGCGGTCGTGGTCGTTGCCGTGAGCTTCGCCCGCACTGGCACCGTGTTGATCAGCAGGCCCACCATCGATTCCGCGCCTGACACCTCGGCCGGCCGTCCCGAGACCGCGGTCCCGAAAGCGACATCGTGCTGACCGGTCAACTGACACAGCAACTGCGCAAAAGCACCCTGCAGCACGATGTTTACCGTGGTGTGTTGAGAGCGCGCCAACTCATTGAGAGCCTGCATGGTCTGGGCAGGAAGTCGATGCGACACAACTCCTCTTTGCCCGAGACCTACGCGTCCAGGCGGACTCACCAACGTCGGAGTCTCGAATCCGGCGAAGACCTCACTCCACGCCGCTTGCGCCGCAGCGCGATCCTGTTCGGCCAGCCAACTGACGAAGCTGCGGTAGGACGCGGGGGCCGGCAGCCGCTGCCCGTAATATCCGGCGATGATCTCCTGCAGCAGGATCGGCAAAGACCACCCATCCATCACGATGTGATGATTGGTAAGCACGAACCGATGACTGTCTTCGGCAGTCCGGATCAACAGCGCGCGGAAGGCCGGCTCCCCATCGAGATCGCAGACGGCAGCACGCTCGGCAGCACTCAGCGTCCCAACCTGTTCCTCGGGGTCCAAATCACCGCCGTCCGTACGGAGATCGACATAGCGCCACGGCACGGCGGAATCGGCGGGGATCACCTGTACCGGTTCATCGAACTGAGTACAGAAGCGGGCGGCCAGATTCGGATGCCGGGCCACGGCGTTGTACACGCCATCGCGAAGCCGTTGCGGGTCGAGCCGGCCGGTAATGGTTATGTCCAGCTGCACCGCATACAGGTCATCGTTATCTTCGACCGTACCCGCGTGGAAGAGCAGACCTTGCTGCAGCGGGGTCAGCGGCAGCACATCGGCGACCGGGTAAAGCTGCTGCAACTCATCGAGTTGCGGCTGACTCAGTCGAGCCGGGGAGATGTCTGACGGGGTCAGCCCGCCGCCGCCGGCGCGCACGCGTGCGCAGATACCGGACAGGGCCTCGAACCACAGGCGGCTCAGCCGGTCCACCTGCGGGCGGTCAACCGCCGAGGTCGCCCACGACCAGTTGGCGTGCAATTGTGGACCGCTGTCTGTCTCCACGGTGGCGGCGTTGAGCTCGACGGTGTGCGCCAACGGCATTGGAATAGCGGCGACGGCGCCGGTCAACGACGAGCCTTCCTGACTGATTCGCCACAGATCCTCAGACAGCTCAGCTGCCGCCGCACCCAGCCGGCCCAGATAGTTGAACCCGATCACCGGGTCGGACCCGCTCAGGTCGACATCGCGATTCAGATAACGAATCAGGCCGTATGTCAACCCATCAGGCAGCGCGCGCAGCTGTTCCTTGGCCGCCTTGATCGCCGTATCGAGCGCCGCGTCGCCAGCGACCACCTGCGTCCAGTCCAGCCCACCGACCGTCAACGACACCGGGTACTTCGTCGTGAACCACCCGACCGTGCGCGTCAGGTCCACACCGACAGCCAAGTCCTCATCGCGCCCGTGGCCTTCGACGTCGATGCCCAGCGGTGCGTTGCCGATGCCCAACATCTGCGCACACGCCATCCCGAACGCGATCAACAAGATGTCCTGCACTCCGGCGCGATACGCCGCCGGGGCTTCACCGAGAAGCATCCGCGTAGTTTCGACGTCCAGTTCCGACGATAGCCGCCCCGCCGTGACAAATGTGTCCACCGCCGGCTGCACAGCCGGCAACGCCGCCGGGGTCGACGAGACGTGCCGCCACACCTCGGCGTGCTTGACTACCTCCGACGTCTGCGCATGTTCGGCCAGCAGCGCGGACCACCGGGCGAACGACGTTCCCGGCGCCGGCAGTGCGATGGGCTGGCCGCTGTGATGCTGTGCCCACGCAATGTTCAGATCTTCCAACAGGATTCGCCACGAGACCCCGTCGACCGCGAGGTGGTGAACGATCAAGGCGAGCTCCCCGCTGGTTTGCGCCCAAACTGCGCTCACCATGGACCCGGCGGCTGGATTCAACCGCGACCGCGCCTCCACCAGAATTTCCTCGGACAACGCGTAGACCGACCGCACGCACTCGCGCGCATCCACCGACCCGACTTCGGGCACCTGCAGCGACCACCGGCCCGCACCGTCGACCTCGACACGGCACCGCAGCATTGCGTGTCGATCCATCAAGGCCTGCAACATGACGATCACGTCGTCCTCGGCCACCCCGGCCGGCGCCTGCACCACCATTGTCTGGTTGAACTGATCCACTCGGCCGTCGACGCTTTCCAGCCAATGCACGATCGGGGTCGCGACAACCGCTCCGGTGCCCTCGTCGACCGGCCCCGCCTCGCCGTCTGACACCCGGGCGACCCGCGCCAGGCGCGCCACCGTCTGCTCGACGAAGAGGTCCCGCGGACGACACATCACGCCGGCCGCTCGAGCGCGGGCCACCACCTGCATCGACAAGATGCTGTCCCCACCGAGTTCGAAGAACGAGTCGTCGATCCCGACCCGGTCCAACCCGAGCACCTGGGCATAGATGCCGGCCAAGATGTCCTCGATGGCGTTGCTCGGCGCCCGATACCGCTCGGCTCTCTGGTATTCCGGCGCCGGTAGGGCGCGCACGTCCAACTTGCCGTTGACCGTCAGGGGCAACGTCTCGAGCATCACCACCGCCGCAGGCACCATGAACGCCGGCAACCGCTCAGCCAGTTCGGCGCGTGCCTCGATGGGGTCCGCGCTTCCGGTCACATACCCGACGAGCCGCTTGTCCCCCGGCTGATCCTCCCGGGCGATCACCACCGCCTGATGTACACCCTCAACTGCGCTCAACGCGGCCTGAACCTCGCCGAGCTCGATGCGATACCCGCGGATCTTGACCTGTTCATCGGCACGGCCGAGATACTGCAGTTGTCCGTCAGCGCCCCATCGCACCAAATCCCCGGTGCGATACATCCGTTCTCCCGCACCGTCGAACGGGCAAGCGACGAAGCGCGATCCGGTCAATCCCGGTCGGCGCAGATAACCGTAGGCCAGCCCGACACCTGCCACATACAGTTCACCGACCACACCGGGAGCTACTGGTCGTAACGCTGCGTCAAGGACGAACAGTGCAGCGGTTGGCACCGGCGATCCGATCGGCACCACCTCCGCGGCAGGGGTCAGCGGCGCGCTGAGCATCACCACCATCGTGGTCTCGGTAGGGCCGTAGGCGTTGATCATCACCCGCCCCGGCGCCCACCGGTTCACCAGCTCAGTTGGGCAGGCCTCACCGGCCACCACCAGCGCCATCGAACCCAGGCCTTGCGGGGACAACATTCCCACCGCCGAGGGCGTCTGAGTGAGCACGCTGACTTGTTCAGCGATCAACAAGCTTTGGAAGTCCTCCGGCGAGCGCACCACCGCATCCGACACGATCACCACGCGACCGCCATGCAGCAGTGGCGACCAGGTTTCCCACACCGAGGTGTCGAAACCGTAAGTGTGGCACTGCGTCCAAACCCCTGTCACAGGCAGATAATTACCAAGCACTCGCAGCAGCTGAGTGACGTTGCGGTGGGTGGTAGTCACCCCTTTAGGGACTCCGGTCGTGCCCGAGGTGTAGATCAGGTAAGCGATGTCATCGGGATCCGGGCCCGGCACCGCGGTTGCGGGTTGGGACGCGATGCGCGGGTCATCGATGTCGATGACCGCTATGTCGCCCGTGAGCTGATCGGCCAGGCCGCCAGTGGCGATTACGGCGATCGGCGCTGCATCAGCCACCATGAATTGGATGCGGGCACTCGGCAGCGCGGGATCGATCGGCAAATACGCTGCGCCGCTCTTGAAGACCGCCAAGATCGCCACGACCATCTCCGCTGAGCGTGGCAACAACAACCCCACACATGTGCCGGGACCTATCCCGAGCCCAAGCAGCAAGTGCGCCAGCCGATTCGACGCTTCCTCAAGCTCGCGGTAGCTCCACGAGCGCTCCCCGCAACTGATTGCGCCCGCCTCCGGCGTGCGCGCGACCTGGGCTGCAAACAAAGCTGGGATTGATTCCGATTCTGGCATCGGCTGGGTCAGCGCGGCCCGGTTACCAATCTCATCCAATCGAGCATGCTCGCATTGATCGAGCAGCTCGATCGACGAAACCCGTTGATAGGGCTCATTGGTCATCGCCACCAACACCCGCTGCAACCGCCCGATCAACGCCTCGATGCCGACTGCGTCAAACACATCGGTACGAAACTCCACCTCCCCGCGAATCCCTGCAGGGGCGCCGTCATTGCTCCAGTGCTCGCCCAACGAGAACGTGAGATCCATTCGCGCAGTGCGCGTGTCAACCGGCAGCGGTGTCACCTCCAGCTCGCCCAGAGCTACACCCGCGGCCGGGTCGCCCGCTGGACCGGCGAAGTTCTGCCATGCCAACAGCACCTGAACCAAGGGAGCATGCGTCAACGACCGAGTCGGGTTGAGGCGATCGACCAGCAATTCGAACGGCACATCCTGATGTTCATAGGCAGCTAAGCTGCGCAAGCGCACGTCGCTCAGAACCTCGGCGACCGTGGGATCCCCGTTCAGATCCACCCGCAGCACCAACGTGTTCACGAAGAAGCCCACCAACGCATCCAATGCGGCATCTTCGCGCCCGGCGATCGCAAACCCAACCGCCACATCGCTGGTCGCACTCAGTTTGCCCAACAGCACCGCGAGGGCAGCCTGAAGCACCATGAAGCTTGTCGCATTGTGCTCACGCGCCACGCGAGCGACCTGCTGTTGCAACTCTGCAGACCACTCAACAGGAACTCGGGCACCGGAGTAATCCGCCACCGTCGGGTACGGACGATCGGTCGGCAACTCCAATCGCTCAGGCATCCCGGCGAGCGCCTGCTCCCAATAGCTGAGCTGCGCGGCGATACGGCTCTGGGGATCCTTGATGTCGCCCAGTTGCGCGCGCTGCCACAGCGTGAAATCGACATACTGCACCGGCAGGTCTGCCCAGTCGGGAGCGTGTCCCGCACAGCGGGCGCCATAAGCCGTCGCGAGATCAGCCACCAGCGGCCTGACCGACCAACCATCAGCGGCGATGTGATGCACCACCGCCACCAACACATGCTCGTCCTCGTTGACGCGGAATAGCAACGCCCGCAACGGAATCTCAGTCGCCAAGTCGAAAGGCTGGCGCACCGCGTTGTCGATGGCCTCTTCCAGCCGACCTTCAGTCCAACCGGTGGTGTCAATAACGTGCCACCCCAACTCGGCACGCTCGACCGGCATCACCAACTGCTGAGGAACCCCATCGGGAGCCACGAACAACGTGCGCAAGCTCTCGTGTCGGGTGAGCACATCGACTAAAGCATGACCCAACGCACCGGAGTCAAGAGGCCCACCGAGTCGCAGTGCCACCGCGATGTTGTAGATCGCCGATGGTCCCTGCAATTGATCGATGAACCACAACCGTTGTTGGGCAAATGACAACGGCACGACGTCGGGCCGCTGCACGGGTACCAACGGCTCCAGCCCACCACCCTCACTCACTCGCGGTGCCAACTGGGCCACCGAAGGTGACTCGAACAATGCCCGCACCGAGAGTCCGGCATCGAAAGACTTGTTGATCGCGGCGATCACTCGCATCGCCGACAGTGAATCGCCACCCAGATCGAAGAACGAATCGTCAACACCGACGCGCTCCAGCCCCAACACCTGGGCGAAGATGCCTGCAACAATCTCCTCGCTCAAAGTGCCTGGCGCACGGTAATTTTCGCCGTCGGTGTATTCCGGTGTCGGCAACGAGCGCTTATCGAGCTTGCCATTGGGAGTCAACGGGAACGCGGCCAACACCACCACCGCGGCCGGCACCATATAGGCCGGGAGCCGCTCGGCCAGGTCGCCGCGGATCTCGGCCGCGTCGGCGGTGCCCGTGACGTACCCAACAAGCCGCTTGTCGCCAGGGCGGTCCTCTCGGGCGAGCACCACGGCCTGTTCGACCCCGTCGCATCCCGCCAACGCCGCCTGCACTTCACCGAGCTCGATGCGGTATCCGCGGATCTTGACCTGCTCGTCGGCCCGTCCGAGGTACTGCAGCTGACCGTCGGGATCCCAGCGCACCAAGTCCCCGGTGCGATACATCCGCTCGCCCACGCCACCGAACGGACACGCCACGAACCGCGAACCCGTCAGCGCGGGCCGCCGGACATAACCGGTCCCCAGTCGCCCTGCCACGTAGAGCTCGCCGATCACACCCATCGGGACCGGCCGCAACCACTGGTCCAATACAAAGAACGCCGCGCCCGGCACGGGGGACCCGATCGGCGGCGCACCTGTACCCGGGGTCAGTGGTGCACTCATCGCCGCGAACATCGACGTCTCGGTGGGACCGCAGACGTTGATCATCAGTCGGCCCGGCGCCCACCGCTCCACCAGTTCCACTGGGCAGGCCTCGCCGCCCATGATCAGCAACTCGATCGAATCCAGGCCTTGCGGCGAGAGCACACCCAAAGCAGAGGGGGTCTGGCTCAGGACATTGACCTGCTCAGCGATCAGCAGAGCGTGGAAGTCCTCCGGCGAGCGCACCACAGAGTCTGGCACCACCACGAGCCGACCGCCGTGAAGAAGTGCGCCCCAGATTTCCTGGACCGAGACATCGAAACCGTAAGAATGCCACTGCGTCCACACGCCGGACAGCGGAAGATGCGCGGGCATCGACCCCAACATCTGCGTCACGGTGTGATGGCTGACAGCCACCCCTTTGGGCACACCGGTGGTGCCGGACGTGTAGATGATGTAGGCGAGGTCATCGGGAGCTGGACCCGGCAGCGCAGTGCTGGGCTCCGCGTCGATATGGGGGTCCTCGACGTCCACGACCGGCAGGTCGTAACCGTCAAAGCGTGCGCGCAAGCCTTCGGTGGTGACCGCCGCGATTGGTACGGCGTCGTCGATCATGAACTTGATCCGCACGTCGGGATGCGCCGGATCCACCGCCAGATAAGCAGCTCCGGTCTTGAGCACTGCGATAATCGCCACGATCGTCTCCGCCGAGCGCGGCAACAGCAGTGCAACACATTCACCGGGGCCCACACCAAGACCGACCAGCAAGTGGGCCAACCGGTTCGAGGCCTCGTCCAATTCCCGGTAAGTCCACGAGCGGTCCCCGCATCGAAGCGCTACCGCTTTGGGGATGCGCGTCACCTGATCATCGAACAACGCGGTTATCGACACCGGCCCCCGCGCCGGGTGTTCCGTCAGTACTGCGCGATGACCGACTTGATCCAGATGCGCGTGCTCGGGCTCGTCGAGCAGATCCACCAACGAAACCCGCTGCGCCGGTTCGGCCGTCATCGCTGCCAGCACTCGCTGCAACCGTTCGATCAGCGCCTCGACGCTGGCAGCATCGAACACGTCCGTGCGGAACTCCACGACCCCAGCGATCCCGGCGGGCTCGCCTGTCTCCGTCCATTCCTCACCCAGCGACACCGTCAGATCCATGCGGGCAGTGTGGGTTTCGATCGGCAGGGGCGTAGCCTGTACCGGGCCCAAACTCAATTCTGCCGGAGCGTTGCGCTGTCCGGCGAAGTTCTGCCACGCCAACATCACCTGCACCAGCGGATGATGCGTCAACGACCGCGTGGGATTGAGCCGCTCCACCAACACCTCGAACGGCACATCCTGATGCTCATAAGCCTCGAGGCTGCGTGAGCGCACCTGCGCCACCAACTCGCCCACCGTGGGGTCGCCCGTCAGGTCAACACGCAACACCAACGTGTTGACGAAGAAACCCACCAGCTCTTCGAGCGCCGGGTCGCGCCGTCCGGCGATCGCGAATCCCACCGCCACATCACTGCTCGCGCTGACCTTGCCCAGTAACAACGCCAACGCCGCCTGCACCACCATGAAACTCGACGCATTGTGCGCACGCGCCACCGCAGCCACTTGCTGCTGCAGCTGCGCCGGCCAGCGCAGCTCCACTGTGTCCCCGCGGTGATCGGCAACCGCCGGATACGGACGATCCGTGGGCAACTCCAAGCGCTCCGGCAACCCGGCCAACGCCTGCTCCCAATACGCCACCTCGGTGCCGAGGCGGCTACCGCTGTCCGTCAGATCACCCAATTGCGAGCGCTGCCACAATGTGTAATCCGCGTACTGGACCGGCAACGGATCCCACCCCGGCACCTGGTCGACAGAGCGGGCGCCATAGGCCACCGCCAAGTCCCGGATCAACGGGGTGACCGACCAGCCATCGGCGGCGATATGGTGAACCACCGCCACCAACACATGATCATCCTCGCTGACGCGGAAGAGCCGCGCGCGCAACGGGATCTCATCCGCCAGATCGAACGTGTATCCGGCGACCTGATCGATGGCCTCGTGAAGCTGGTGTTCGGACCAGCCGATGGCATCGACTACGCCCCAACCGAATTCGATCTCCCCGACCGGGAGAACCACCTGCTGGGGCACACCGTCGACGGTCGGGAACACCGTGCGCAGACTCTCGTGACGGCCTACCACATCGGTCAACGCTGCGCCTAGCGCCTCGGCATCGAGACGCCCCACCAACTGCAGCGCCACCGCCATGTTGTAGATCGCCGATGGCCCCTGCAGCTGATCGATGAACCACAACCGGTTCTGCGCAAGGGACAGCGGCACCACCTCAGGTCGCTGCACCGGCACCAACGGTTCCAGTCGCGTCGACTCCTCGCCGAGACGGAGCGCCAACTGCGCCACCGTGGGAGCTTCGAACAACGTACGCACGGAAACGGCGGTATCCAGGCTTGTGTTGATCGCCGCGATTACGCGCATCGCCGACAGCGAATCGCCACCCAGTACGAAGAAGGAGTCATCGACCCCAACCCGCTCCAACCCCAACACCTGGGCGAAAATACCGGCCAAGATCTCTTCGGTAGGCGTGGTCGGTGCCCGATAATCCTTGGCGTCCTGGTACTCCGGCGCCGGCAGTGCCCGCCGGTCCAGCTTGCCATTGGGGGTCAGCGGCAACGAGTCGATCGTGACCACCGCCGCAGGCACCATATATGCCGGCAGACGCTCGGCCACTGCGGCCCGGATTGCGGACACGTCAACGGATCCGGTCACATAGCCGACCAGTCGCTTCTCACCTGGGTGGTCCTCGCGGACGATCACCACGGCCTGCTGCACACCCTCACAGGCGGCCAACGCGGCCTGGATCTCGCCGAGCTCGATGCGGAACCCGCGGATCTTGACCTGCTCATCGGCACGCCCCAGGTACTGCAACTGCCCGTCAGCACCCCACCGGACCAAATCCCCGGTGCGATACATCCGTTGGCCCTCACCGGCGAACGGGCACGCCACGAAACGTGAGGCGGTCAACCCGCTGCGTAGCCAATAGCCCACCGCGACGCCCCCGCCGGCGATATACAACTCGCCGACCACACCCGCGGGCACCGGCCGCAACGATCCATCGAGCACAAACAGCGTCGCCCCCGCCACCGGCGCACCGATCGGCGCGACACCCGAACCCGGGATCAGCGGCGCACTCATCGCCGCGTACACCGTGGCCTCGGTCGGGCCGTAGGCGTTGATCATCACCCGATCCCGCGCCCAGCGGTCCATCACCTCGGTGGGGCAGGCCTCGCCGGCCACCATCAACGCGGTCGACCCCAGCCCCTCGGTCGACAACATGCCCACCGCCGACGGCGTCTGACACAACACACTGACCTGTTCGGCTAGCAACAGAGCGTGAAGGTCGTCGGGTGAACCAGCCACCTGCTCGGGGATCACGACCAGCCGGCCGCCCTGCAACAACGCCCCGAATATCTCCCACACCGAGACGTCGAAAGACAATGAATGCCACTGCGACCAAGCTCCCGCCACCGGCACGTCGGCATCTGCGCCCGCAACGAACTGGGTCACGTTGCGATGAGCAACGGCCACCCCTTTCGGCATGCCGGTAGTGCCCGAGGTGTAGATGAGGTAGGCGATGTCATCGGCAGCAGGAGCCGGCAAAGCCGTTGCCGATTGTTCCTGCACGACGCGGCCGTCGACATCGACGACCCGTATGTCAAGCCCCTCCAACCGGCCGGCCAATCCGGCGGTGGTGATAGCTGCGACCGGGGTGGCATCGCCGACCATGAACTCGATCCGGGTCGACGGCAGCGCGGGGTCGATCGGCAGATACGCCGCCCCGGTCTTGAGGACCGCCAAAATCGATGTGATCGCCTCAGCCGAGCGCGACAGCAACAGCGCCACACACTCACCCGGACCGGCCCCGTACTCAACCAACAAGTGCGCCAGACGATTCGAGGCTTCATCCAGTTCGCGATATGTCCACGATCGTCCGCCGTCGGTGAGTGCCACCGCCGCAGGCGTCCGAGCCACCTGCTCGGCGAACGCCACTGGAATCGACCCCGACGCCGGAGGGCTCGTCGTCGCTCGATGACCAAGCTGGTCCAGACGCGCGTGCTCGAGCTCATCGAGCAGATCGATCGAGGACAACTTCAGGTTCGGTGCGGCGGTCATCGCCACCAACACCCGTTGCAACCGCTCGATCAATACCTCGATGCTGGTCGCGTCGAAGACATCGGTGCGGAACTCCACTGCCCCCGAGATCCCGGCGGGCTCGCCATCTTCGCTCCACCGTTCAGCCATCGAGAAGGTCAAATCCATACGGGCAGTGCGCGTATCCGCCGGCAGGGGCGTGACCTGCAGATCGCCTAAACTCAACCCGGCCGCGGGGTCGGAGTCCTGCCCCGCGAAGTTCTGCCAGGCCAACAACACCTGGACCAGTGGCGAGTGCGTCAGCGACCGCGTGGTGGTGAGGCGCTCCACCAACACCTCGAACGGCACATCCTGGTGCTCGTAAGCGGCGAGACTCCGTGCGCGGACTTGCGCGAGAAGCTCGGTGACGGTCGGGTCACCGGCCATCTCGACCCGAAGGATCAAGGTGTTGACGAAGAAACCCACCAACTGCTCGAGGGCGGCGTCGCCGCGTCCGGCGATCGCAAATCCAACGGCCACATCGCTGCTGGCGCTCAACTTGGCCAACAGCACCGACAACGCAGCTTGCACAACCATGAAACTCGTCGCGTCGTGCTGCCGAGCCAGGCGGGCGACCTGTTGCTGCAACTCGGGCGGCCACTCCAGGCCCACCGAGGCTCCCCGATAATCGGCCACCGCCGGGTAGGGGCGATCCGTGGGTAGCTGCAACTGTTCGGGCATACCCGCCAGTGCCTGCTCCCAGTAAGCCAACTGCGCGGCCATCCGGCTATCGGGGTCGTTGATGTCCCCCAATTGGGCGCGCTGCCACAGCGTGTAATCAACGTACTGCACCGGTAGCGGATCCCAGCCGGGCTCCTCACCCGAGCACCGGGCCGCATAGGCCACGCCCAGGTCAGCCACCAGGGGCGTGACCGACCAGCCGTCCGCGGCAATATGGTGCACCACCGCCACCAGCACGTACTCATCCGCTGCGAGCCGGAAAAGCGCTGCACGCAACGGGATTTCATTCGCCAAGTCGAACGTGTACAGCCGCGCCGCATCAACTTCCTCGGCCAGCCGGTCTGACGGCCAACCGCTGGCATCGACCACCTGCCATCCGAAGTCAGCCTCCGCGACCGGCAGCACCAGTTGCTGCGGGACTCCCTCGGGAGCCACGAACATCGTGCGCAAACTCTCGTGGCGGACCACCACATCCGCCAACGCCGCACCCAGCGCGTCGGTGTCCAGACGCCCCGCCAACCGCAGCGCGACCGCCATGTTGTAGATCGCCGAGGGGCCCTGCAACTGGTCGATGAACCACAAGCGGTTCTGCGCAAACGACAACGGCACCACCGCAGGTCGTTGCCCTGGTACCAACGGCGCTAACGCGCCGCCTTCACCCACCCGAGACGCCAATCGGGCCACCGAGGGAGCCTCGAACAACGCGCGGACCGAAAGCCCGGCATCGAACGCCTTGTTGACCGCGGCGATCACCCGCATCGCCGACAGCGAGTCCCCACCGAGATCGAAGAACGAGTCGTCGACTCCGACCCGGTCCGACCCCAGCACCTCGGCATAGATGCCGGCCAGGATCTCCTCGGTCAACGTCGCCGGCGCGCGGTACCGGTCCACATCGGCGTACTCCGGTGCGGGCAGGACTCGCTTGTCGACCTTGCCGTTGACTGTCAGCGGTATCGCGGCCATCGAAACCACCGCTGCCGGAACCATATACGCCGGGAGCCGCTCGGCCAGCGCGGACCGAATCTCGGTCTGCTCCGCTGTACCCGTCACGTAGCCGACGAGACGCTTGTCGCCCGGGCGATCTTCCCGTGCGACGACCACCGCGTCTTCCACTCCGTCCAGAGCGCTCAGCGCGGCCTGGATCTCACCGAGCTCGATGCGATATCCGCGTATCTTGACCTGCTCATCGGCACGGCCCAGATACTGCAACTCGCCTTCCGAAGTCCACCGCACCAAATCGCCGGTGCGATACATCCGTTGGCCTGGCGCACCCGAACCACCGAACGGACAGGCCACGAACCGCGAGGCGGTCAATGGGCCACGGCCCACGTACCCGTACGCGAGTCCGGCGCCGCCCACGTACAACTCGCCGACCACGCCGGCGGGCACCGCTCGGAGCCAGCCGTCCAGCACGAAGAAGCCGAGGTGGGCGAGGGGCCCTCCGATCGGACTGACCGCGCTGCCCACGTCGTCGGCAACGATTTCCCTCAGCGAGGCGTGCACCGTCGTCTCGGTGATGCCGTACATGTTGAGCAACCGCGGTTCGCCCGGATGTGTCTGCAGCCAAGCCCGGAGGCGATGTGGCTCGAGCGCCTCGCCGCCGAACACAACCGTCTCGAGTGTGTTTCGATACCGCGCTTCGGGCGAGACGGCCTCAGCGGCTTGGAGCGCATAGAACGCCGAGGGCGTCTGGCTGAGAACACTGACATTCTCACTGATCAACAAGGCATGCAGATCTTCTGGTGAGCGGACGACCGTATCGGGCACCACCACCAGCCGTCCCCCGCCCAGCAATGCGCCCCACATCTCCCACACCGAGAAATCGAAGGCGAGGGAATGGCATTGGGACCACACACCGGCGGCGGGTACCTCGGAATTCAACGTCTCCAGCAGCCGGATCACGTTTTCGTGGGGTACCGCCACGCCCTTTGGAGTCCCCGTCGTGCCCGAGGTATAGATGAGGTAAGCGATATCGTCGGGCATCGGGGCCGGCAGGGCCGTGCTGGGCTGGTCGTCGATCCTGGCATCGCCGACATCAATGGTGACCGACCCGTGACCCGCCACTCGCGATGCCAATTCGGTAGCGGTGATCGTGACGATCGGCGCAGCGTCGCCGAGCATGAACTCGATCCGTGCGTCTGGGTGCGCTGGGTCCATCGCCAGATAGGCCGCCCCGGTCTTGAGCACCGCGAGGATCGCCGCGATCGCCTCGGCCGAACGTGGCAACAGCAACGCGACCCGCTGCCCGGGACCCGCTCCATATTCAACCAGTAAGTGCGCCAACCGGTTCGACGCCTCGTCCAACTCCCGGTAGGTCCACGACTGCTGCCCATGACTCAGCGCCACTGCTTCGGGGGTGCGCGCCGTCTGCTCTTCGTACAGCGCCGGAATCGACAGCGACGCAGGTACGCGCCGCGCCAGTGCCGCGCTGTTTCCCCACCCGTAGATACGGGCATGCTCAGTCTCGTCTAGCAGGTCGACCCACGAAAGTCGTCGCATCGGTTCGACGGTCATCGCCACCAACACCCGCTGCAACCGCTCGATCAGCGTCTCGATGCTGGCGGGGTCGAACACATCGGTGCGGAATTCCACCTCGCCGCGTATCCCCGTTGGTTCGCCGGCCTGGCTCCAATACTCGCCCAGCGTGAAGGTCAAGTCCACACGCGCGGTGCGAGTATCCACGGCCAACGGCGTGACTTGTGCGTCACCCAGGCCCAAGCCCGCGATGTCGTTGTCCTGACCGGTAAAGTTCTGCCACGCCAACAACACCTGTACCAGCGGCGAGTGCGTCAGCGACCGGGCGGGGTTGAGCCGATCGACCAGCACCTCGAACGGCACGTCCTGGTGCTCATAGGCCGCCAGACCGCGTCCTCGCACCTGCGTCAACAGGTCGGCAAACGTGGGGTCACCCGCCAAGTCGACGCGCAACACCAACGTGTTGACGAAGAAACCCACGAGGGCGTCGAGCGCCGGGTCACTGCGTCCGGCGATCGCGAAGCCCAGCGCGACATCACTGGTGGCGCTGACCTTGCCCAACAACACCGCCAGCGCCGCCTGCACGAGCATGAAGCTGGTGGCGTCGTACTCACGCGCCACCACGGCGATTCGCTGCTGCAGCTCCGCCGACCACTCCAGCTCGACTGTGGCGCCGCGGTAATCGGCTACCGGCGGATAGGGCCGATCCGTCGGCAACTCCAAGCGTTCCGGCAGGCCGGCCAACACTTGCTCCCAGTAAGCCAACTGCGCAGAGATTCGGCTGTGCGGATCGGTCAGATCACCCAACTGCGCCCGTTGCCAGAGCGTGTAGTCGACATACTGCACCGGCAACGGTTCCCAGCTCGGAGGCCGCTCTGAACACCTGGCGGCGTATGCGACCGCGATATCGGTTACCAGTGGCCTGATGGACCAGCCATCAGCAGCAATATGGTGCACCACCGCCACCAGCACGCGCTCCCGGTCGTTGAGGCGGAAAAGCGTTGCCCGCAGGGGGAGTTCACCAGCCAGGTCGAACGGGTGCTGCACCGCGGCATCGATGGCGTCGGCAAGCTGGTGCTCCGGCCATCCATCGGCATCGACGACGCTCCAGCCGAACTCAGCCTCTTCGATCGGGACGACCAACTGCTGCGGAACCCCGTCGGGAGCCACAAACAACGTGCGCAGACTTTCATGGCGGGCGACCACATCGGAGAACGCTTCACCCAACGCGCCTTCGTCGAGGGGACCATCCAGTCGAAACGCCACGGCCATGTTGTAGATCGGTGACGGCCCCTGCAACTGGTCGATGAACCACAACCGGTTCTGGGCGAACGACAACGGCACCAGCTCAGGCCGCTGCACCGGCACCAAGGGCTCCAACTGCGTTGATTCGTCACCGACGCGGGGCGCCAACTGCGCCACGGAGGGCGATTCGAACAACGCGCGCACCGAAAGACCGGCATCCAGACTTGCGTTGACTGCAGCGATCACCCGCATCGCGAGCAGCGAATCCCCACCCAGCTCGAAGAACGAATCATCTACCCCGACGCGGTCCAACCCCAATACTTGCGCGAAGACCCCGGCGATGACCTCCTCGGTTTCGCTCTGCGGCGCCCGGAAGGGCGTCGCGGCGAACACCGGTTCCGGCAGCGACTTCCGGTCGATCTTTCCCGAAGAGGTGAGGGGGAACTCCTCGAGCACCACGATCTGTGAAGGAACCATGTACTCCGGCAACCGCGCTGTCAGCTGCTGTCGGACCGCGGTGAGTTTCGTGTTGGTGTCCGGGTCGTTGGCAGTGGTGATGCGCTGACGCGTGCTGTTGGATGGCAGATACAGGTCGGTCAGTGGTGAATCCTGCTGTCCCTCGAGGAAAACGGCGTCGACGGTGCCGGGATCAGCGCCCCAGGTGACGACGACGCGATAACCGGCAGCCTCACCGATGCGGTGCAGTTGATCGGGTGTCACCGCGTCTTGGTTTGCCGCGATCGCTTCGGCGAGTGCCTCATCGACGGATTCGCCCGCAGCCAACGCCCTTTCGATGTAGACATCTGTGACAAGCCCGGCTCGCGGGATTTCGGTGACACGGACCATCACGGGGTGTTGGGTGGTCAACTGGTCTTGCAGCCCACGAAGGCCCGCACATTCGGTCCACGCCCATGACGGCACGTCAGCCAGTGAGCGCACCGCGACGGGCGACTTGTGGATCACGACGTCATAGCGGTAGCGGGTCAGTTCGTTGTCGGCCCGCCCCCGTTTGGCTTGGATATCGAGTCCGGCCACCTCCTGCTGATCGGCGACCCAGGCGGTGAAAAACTCTGGCGCGAGCAGTAACTCGACTTCGCTGACCAGGGCGCGTTGGACGCGCTCACGAATTTCGTTGGTGTCGCTGGTTTCCGCGCGGGCCAACGCAACCGCCGTTTGGAGCGCACCCTGCAGCGTGTGATTGCGAACATCACCGATGAACAGGGAGCCACCGGGGGCGAGCAACCGCATCGCCACCGCCAGCACCTCGGTCAGGTAGGCGGCGCTGGGGAAGTACTGGATGACCGAGTTGAGCACCACCACGTCGAAATGACCTTGTGGGAGCTCATCGATCGCATCGGCCGGCTGCACCAACAGGCGCACCCGATCGCCCCACGGCTGAGCAGTCACGGCCGTTTGGAGAGCCTGGATCGTCGGCGCGGAAAAGTCTGTCGCCCAATATTCGTCGCAGAGCGGAGCAATCTGAGACAACACCAACCCAGAGCCCGCACCGATCTCGAACACCCGCTGCGGCCGAAGGGCCATGATCCGGTCGACGGTGGCCGACTGCCATTCCAACATCTCGTCGAGCGGAATCGGGTCGTCGGTCAGGCTGCTGTTCCAGCCCCGGAAGTCCTTGCCGAAGTCGCGAGTATCGGCCTCGGCGTCGTACAACTCGTCGTAGACGTGTTGCCACTGGTTGACGATTTCCGCGTCATGATCACCCGCGCTGCTGCGATCGAAGGTGACGTAGGCGACGAGGTGGGCACCGGTATTGCCGCGATGTACCAACGCGGCGGCCTGCGTGACCTGATCGCACGCGAGCAGCGAGTTCTCGATTTCGCCCAATTCGATGCGTTGTCCGCGGAGTTTGATCTGGGTGTCGGCGCGACCCAGGTAATCCACTGTCCCGGTGCGGGTCCAGCGCACCAGGTCACCGGTTCGGTACATGCGTGTTCCCGTGGGCCCGTGAGGGTTTGCCACGAAGCGATCCGCGGTGAGGTCCGGCCTACCCATGTAGCCGTGCGCCAATGCGGGGCCGCCCAGGTAGAGCTCGCCCACCACCCCGACGGGCGCCGGGTTCAGCCGCGCGTCGAGTACCAGGGCGGACACCCCGGCGATGGGCGCGCCGATTCCCACTGGCTGGCCCGGCTCGATCGTGGAACTGGAAGTGGCCCAGATCGTGGTCTCGGTGGGACCGTACGCGTTGAACATCCGGCGATCCGTAGCCCATGCGGCCGCCAATTCTGTCGGGCACGCTTCGCCCGTGGTGATGAGAGTGTCCACGTTGTGGAGCCGACCGCGATCCAGCGTGGAGAGCACTGTCGGTGTGAGCGTTGCGGCGTTGACCCGTTGGCTTTCAAGCAGTCTCGTCAATGCTTCACCGGCGTATGCATCGGGTGGCACCACCACCAAGGCCGCGCCCGACCCTGCCGCCAGAAGCACCTCACCGATCGACACGTCGAAGGTCGGCGCGGCCACCAACAACAGCCGGGTGTCGGCACCCATTCCGTAGACTTCGTGGAGCGCGGCAACTCCCAACAAGCCGGCGTGGCTGACAGCCACCCCCTTCGGGGTGCCGGTGGATCCCGAGGTGAAGATCACGTGGGCCGTGTTGTGTGCCTGCAGCGGCGCCAACCGGTCCGCGTCGGTGATGGGATCGACTGGTTGCGCCGACAAGTCCAGATCGTCGATACGCAGAATGGGGCGGTCACCCGTCCCGGCGATGGTTCCCTCCCCGACTGTCAGAACACACACCGCGGACACCGCGTTCAACACAGTGGTGATCCGCTCGACTGGATAGGCGGGGTCCACCGGCACGTAGGCCCCACCGGCCTTCATCAGCGCCCACCAGGCCACGACCAACTCCGCGCAGCGTTCCATCGCTACGCCCACGGCGCGCTCGGGACCCACACCTGCCTCGATCAGTGCCCGCGCCAAACGCGTCGACCACTCGTCGAGCTCGCGATAGGACCATTCTCGGTTGCCATCGACGAGGGCCACCGCATTCGCATCGGTGGCCACCGCACTGGCCAGCAGCTGTGGCGCCACACCCACCGGCGCCGTCACCGTATTACCCGACCACTCCTCTAGCACCAGTTGACGCTCGTCGTCGTCGAGTAGGGGCACATCGCCGACTACTGCCGAAGCGTCAGCGACCGCTGCTTCGATCACTCGACCGAACCAGCTGACCAACCGCTCGATGGTGGCTCGCTCGTACAAGTCCGTGGCGTACAACACCATGCCGGCGGCCATCGGCGCCGCCGGATCTTCGGTCGGTACCTCCCCCAACTCGATGTCGAGATCGAACCGGGCCGTGCGGGTGGTGACCGCCTGCTGTTCTATGCCGACCTCGTCCAACGTCAGCACTTCGGGACGCATGTTGTTCTGGAAGACCATCAACACTTGGAACAGCGGGTTGTGCGAAGTCGACCGCGCGGGGTTGAGCTGTTCGACGAGCAATTCGAACGGAACATCCTGGTTGCTATAGGCATCGAGTGCTTTTCGGCGCACTTCGGCCAGCACATCGCCGAACGGCTGCCCCGACTTGACGCCTACCCGCAAAACCCAGGTGTTGACGAAGAATCCGACGAGGTCGTCGAGCGCTTGGTCGGACCGTCCAGCGATCGGGGTACCCATGACCACGTCTTCGCCTGCGCCGGCGCGGTGCAGCACGATCGCCATGGCGGCCTGCAACACCATCGAGGGCGTCGCGTTATGCGCCGCCGCCAACTGCTTGACCCCGGCCCACACCTGGGGTTCGATGCGGAGTTCCACTTCGTCACCGCGGTAACTGGCGACCGGCGGGCGCGCTCGGTCCGGTGGAAGCGTGACGAGTTCCGGGAGGTCCGCCAGCTCTTGTCGCCAATACTGCAGCTGCCCCGCGATCACGCTGTCTGGATCGGACTCGACCCCCAGCCAATCTTGTTGCCACAAGGTGTAATCGACGTACTGCACCGACAACGGCGCCCACTCAGGCGCGTGACCCTGTTGGCGGGCGCGATACGCCTCAGCCACGTCACGGACCATCGGCGCCAGCGACCATCCGTCAAAAGCTATGTGGTGGACAACGATTCCCACGACGTACTGTTCTGGCCCCACCGAGTAGATCCGCGCGAGGATCGGGATCTCCGCTGACAGATCAAATCGATACCCCGCCAGCGCCACCAACTCGGCGGCCACATCTCCTTCACGGGACGAAACGACCGCGGGCCCGCGTCTCCACATCCCCTGCCGTGCGGGCAACACCGCCTGGAACGGCACTCCGTCGATGTCCGGGAACGTGGTGCGCAGAGCTTCATGACGAGCGATGACGTCGTCTAGGGCCGCACCCAGCGCTTCTACATCCAACGCCCCGGTGATCCGGAACGCGGTCGGAATGTTGTATGTGGCAGCGCCGCCCTCGAACTGGTTGAGGAACCACAATCGGTTCTGGGCGAATGACAGCGGCACCACCGAAGGCCGTTCACCGGCCACCAGCGGCTTACGCCGACCCGCATCTCCCCCGATACGGGGAGCCAGCTCGGCTACCGTGGGCGCCTCGAACAATGCGCGCACCGCGAGACCGGCATCCAGGCTGGTGTTGATGGCGGCGATGACCCGCATCGCGGACAGTGAATCACCGCCCAGGTCGAAGAACGAATCGTCGACTCCGACCCTCTCCACACCGAGCACCTGCGCATACAGCCCCGCCAGGATCTCCTCCGTAACGGTGCTCGGGGCGCGGTAGTTATCGACCGCTTTGTACTCCGGCGCGGGCAGGGCGCGCTTGTCCAGCTTGCCGTTGACGGTCAGTGGCAGCGCCTCGATCGCCACCACAGCGGCTGGAACCATGTAAGAAGGCAGCCGGTCGGCCAACGCGGCACGAAGTTCGGCGGGATTTGCAGTGCCGGTGAAGTACCCCACCAGACGCTTGTCCCCGGGGCGGTCCTCCCGAGCGATCACGACAGCCTGTTGCACTCCATCGAGACCGGCCAGCGCGGCTTGGATTTCACCGAGTTCGATGCGATATCCGCGGATCTTGACCTGCTCGTCGGCTCGTCCCAGATAACGCAATTGGCCGTCGGCGGCCCAGTACACCAGATCGCCGGTGCGATACATCCGGGCCCCGGACTCCCCGAAGGGGCAGGCCATGAATCGGGATGCGGTCAACCCCGCGCGTCGCACGTACCCGTACGCCAGCTGGGGACCAGCCAAGTACAACTCGCCGACCACCCCGGCCGACACGGGATGCAACCACTTGTTCAGCACGAAGTATGCGGCAGTGGGCAAGGGCGGGCTGATCGGCGGCACATCGGTACCCGGAGCGAGCGGCGCGCTGAGGGCCACCCACATCGTCGCCTCGGTCGGGCCGTACTCGTTGATCATGACCCGGTCGGCGGCCCACCGATCGACGACCTCGGTGGGGCACGCCTCTCCGCCCACCATGACGGTGACCGAGTCCAGAAGCTCCGGCTTCAAGATCCCCAGGGCAGAAGGGGTTTGGCACAAAATGGTGACCTTCTCGGCCGCCACCAGGTCGTGGAAGTCCTCCGACGAATTGGCCACCAATTCGGGCACCACGACGAGTCGCCCACCATGCAGAAGGGCACTGAAGATCTCCCAGCCGGAGATGTCGAAGGCATAGGAGTGCCACTGAGACCAGACCTGATCGGGCCCCGCCAACGCAGGATCCAATGATCCAATCAACTCGGTGACGTTGCTGTGCGAGATGACCACCCCTTTGGGGGTGCCGGTCGTTCCGGAGGTGTAGATGATGTAGGCGACGTCGTCTGCGGCCGGCGCCGGCACGCTCGTGGTGGGGTACGCGTCGATGCGGGGATCGGCGATGTCGATCACCGGTAGATCGCAGCCGGCCAGGCGGTCAGCCAAGTCCGAAATTGTGATTGCCGCCAGCGGCGCCGCATCGGCGGCCATGAATTCGATGCGTGTCGGCGGGTGTGCGGGATCGATCGGCAGATAGGCCGCGCCCGTTTTCAGGACCGCCAGAATCGAGACGATGGCCTCGGCCGAGCGCGGAAACATCACGGCGATACATCGGCCCGGACCCGCTCCACGATCGATCAACAGGTTCGCCAGACGGTTACTGGCATCGTCCAATTCGCGATAGGTCCACGTTTCACCATCACAACGGATGGCCACCGCCTCTGGGGCACGTGCAACCTGCTCGGCGAACATGGCCGGTATCGACACCGTCGAACTCGCCGTCCGCGCCAACAGTGCCCGATTGCCCCACACGTCGAGATCTGCACGCTCATTCCCCGCGAGCAGTTCGATCGACGAGAGCCGCCGATTCGGGTTGACGGTCATGGCCGTCAACACCTGTTCCAGGCGGGCCGTCAAGTCCGAGACGCCAAAACTCGAGAATGGCTGCAGAGCACCTGAGACGCCAAGAGAAAGCCCGTCGCCCTCGCTGAGAAAGAGCAACCCGAAGCCGTCGCCCGCGGCACCAGGATTGGTGAATGACGCGGATGCTGCGATGCCACCGAAGGACAGATTGAATATGGACGGAAGGAAATTGACCGTGACCCGGTCGCCCGACTGCAACGGCCCGCTTGCACGGGTCCTTCGCTCGAGGGAGCGAACCGGAAACCTCTGATGCTGCAGAGCTTCTCGGATCCGAGTGTCGACATACCCGCAGAAGTCGGCCACCGTGGCTTTCGGCGAGACGTTCAGGACCAGCGGAACCACCCCGGCAACCATGCCGGGAAGAGTCTTCAGCTCGGGACGGTCCCTCCTGTTGACAGGGAAGTCGAGCACCACCTCTGTGCCGTCGACGCTCCACTGGCAAACCAGGAGTGCGCACGCCGCAGTGATGACCGACGAGCGGGGCACATTCCAGGCGTCGGCCATCTCATCGACTCGCTGGAGCAGCGCCCGGGCCAAGGGCACTGGCGAAGAGGACGATTGCGGATCCTGCTCGTGCAGCGTCCCTGGAAGTCGGTACGAGCTTCCGCTCTCCGCCGGGATGTTCTTGGTCCAGTAATCCAGATCTTCGAGATAGTCATCGGATGCTTGGTACTCCGACTCGCAGTTCACCAAGTCCTGCAGCGAGCCGAACACCGAGGGGGGAATCGGTGTCCCGGAAACGATTGCCGAGTAGAGAGATGCAACCCGATGGCCTACCAGGACGAGCCCGGCTCCATCTGCGACGATGTGGTGGCACGTGGCGAACAGATGAAATTGATCCGCGCGCGTCTGGAATAGGGCGTATCTGAACAAAGGGCCGCTGAAAGGCATCGGCGTTTCTTGGATCGACAACGCCGTCCGATAGGCCTCTTCCACGGCGTTGTCGGATTCGGTCAGGTCAAAGAACGGCAACTCGATATCGGGATAATCGACCGCTTTCTGGAGAACCTGGCCGTTCTCCTCGAAGAACGAAGCTCGCCCGGGTTCGGCTTCGCGCACGGCCCGCGCGATCGCCCACTCGAGAGCATCGCGGTCGATCCGACCGTCGATCCTCACGAAAAGGCCGACATGCCACTCCGTCGCGAGTTGGCCCATCTGCTGTGCGAGCCATATATCGAGTTGTCCCCGCGTCAGCTGAAGCGCCTCATCGAGCGAGGCAGAAGCATTCCCCCGTGCCAGCTGAAGTGTTTCCTTGTCGCTATCCACCAGCCCCCCAAAAACCAGTCGGTCTAGGCTTCAGTACTTCGGGCCTGTGCGAGCCTGTCGCGAAGGCTCTTGGGCCTGATGTCGGGCCAGTTCTGTTCGATGTAGTCGAGACACGACGCGCGATCCGCTTCTCCGTAAACGACGCGCCAGCCCGCTGGAACATCGGCGAAAGTCGGCCACAGGCTGTGTTGTTCCTCTTCATTGACCAATACGAAGAAGGTGCCATTGTCGTCGTCGAATGGATTGGTACTCACAGTCCTCCTGACCGCGTCGTTTAATGGGTGCGACCGCACCAAACCATACTTAAGAGAGCCGTCGTGTTCAGGCATTTGGCAAAGTTTTTCTCGGGACCACGTCTTCGCTGGTGCGGTGCGTTTCAGCAAACGCTGACGTGAAGCCGCCAACGAAAGATAGAGCTGCGCTGCGGTGACCGACCGCGTGAGCGACCGCCGATGTCCGCGCTTGGCCCAAGAGCGATCGTCGCCCACAAAGCTGATGCCGTTAGGGGCCTTTACAATCGGACAAACCGGAGTGTGAAAGCCTCGGCCCAGCTTTCGCGTCGCTCGCTTGGTCTGTCGACCGACCCCGCACGCCGGCCAAGGTGGTCGTAGGCCAGCAAATTATGCACATGTGTCAGTAGCGCGAGCGAATACTTGCCTGCGAAAGCACAGGCCCACAGGAAGTGCGGAGCCGTTGTATGGGCAAACGACTGGCAGGATCCGCCACGATTGGCTCGCAAAGAAGTCGGCGGGAAAACACAGCGTGCGGACTGACACGCCACATTGATTAGGTGTGTCAGCCCGCACGCTGGCGGAACTAGATCATTCGATTTCGATGCCTAGCACAAAACGAACAGTTCCACCAAAGAGCCACACTCGCCCTGCTGCCCGTCCGGTCAGGCCTGAATCGAAGCTCGTCGCCCAGGTGACCTAGAAGTTGTTACAGGTGTTGAAGACTGTTTGGTAGAGGCCGATGTACGGCTGATTCTCCGGCGATGCCGCGATTTGCTGTGCCATCCGCTGACGCGTATCCGGTGGGGCGGCTAAGAATTGTTGCAGCCCGGCCTTCATTGCGTTATTGGAATTGAAGACAGATGCGGCTACTGGATCTGCCGCGTTCAACGCCGCCATGAGTTGCGGGTAGGTGCACGTGGTGTTGACAGCCGGACCGAGGTCAGGAGTTGCCGACGCGACGCCGGCACCGGCGGTCACCGACAACGCCAGACCCGCTATGCCAACGGCCACTCGGGTCATCGTCAGTTTGATCATGTGTGTACCTCTCGTTCGGATGGATCCAGATTCCACTGCGTTTGATCGTTCGGCCGCCTCTGAACGTTTCATTACCCTGAGATCGGCGCGCTCAAGCCAAGTCCCCATGCCCCCTCATGCACTGTCGGATGCCGACGCCAAGACTGGTCCGCCGTAGACGCTGGCCAGATCTTGTTGGTCAAATTATCCATTTGCTGCTCGGCCGACGATACCAGTTCACCGACAACCGAAACAGCGAGTCAGCAAGCGCGAGCGCGTGTGGTCTGGCTTGCCTACCGCTGTTCACCGAGCAGCGCACGAACTAGGGGGCGAGGACCATACGGCTCGAGCATTCGGCTTGCAGGCCGGGGTCGCACCCTCTGCGGCCACCAAAACCACCGCCCCAGGAGCGCTGCGATCGACGGTGTCATGAAGGCGCGGACCACCAAGGTATCGAACAGAAGACCGACCCCAATGGTGGTACCCACTTGGCCGATGATGCGAAGATCGCTGACGACCATGGACATCATCGTGAAAGCGAACACCATGCCCGCGGACGTCACAACCTTCCCTGTGCCGCCCATCGCCCGAATGATGCCGGTGTTCAACCCGGCGCCTATCTCCTCTTTCATCCGCGATACCAGCAGAAGGTTGTAATCCGACCCCACCGCCAAGAGGATGATCACCGACATCGCGAGCACAAGCCAGTGCAATTCGATTCCGAGAATGTGCTGCCAGATAAGAACCGAGATTCCGAAGGACGCGCCGAGCGAAAGCGCGACGGTCCCCACGATGACAAGTGCGGCCATAAGGCTTCGCGTGATGATGAGCATGATGGCGAAAATGAGACACAGCGCCGCTACGCCCGCAATCAAGAGATCGAAGGTAGCGCCGTCTTGCATATCCTTATACGTCGCCGCAGTTCCGCCGAGGTAGATCTGCGCATTCTTGAGTGGTGTCGTCTTGAGCGCCTCCTCGGCAGCGACTCTTATGGCATCGACGCGTGCGAGTGCCTCCGGTGTCCCGGGCTCGTCGCGATGCGAGATCATCAGACGCATCGCTTTGCCGTCCGGTGAGAAGAAGAGATTCATGGCGCGTTTGAAGTCCTCGTTTTCAAAGACTTCGGGAGGCAGGAAGAAGGAGTCATCGTTCTTGGCGGCGTCGAAAGCCCTGCCCATCGCGGTCACATCCTCAGTCGATTCCTCCATTTGATTGAGGAATCCCGACATGGTGCTATGCATGGTCAAAACCATCATCCGCATCGTTTTCATCGACTCGACCATCTCGGGCATCACGGCCAGCAATTGCGGCATGAGCTGATCCAGGTGATCCATTTCGGTGACCAGCTGACGCAATTTTAGGCTGACTCTATCGGCGCCATCGAGAGTGTCGAATATGGATCTGATCGCCCAGCAGATGGGGATGTTGAAACAGTGCGGCTCCCAGTACAAGTAATTACGAAGCGGCCGAAAGAAATCGTCGAAATCGGCGATGTTGTCTCGCAACTCATTCAACGTATCTTCCATCTCGTGAGTAAGGCCGTTCATGCGGTGGGTGATCTCGTAAAGTTGCCGCGTCAGTTCATAGTTCCGCTGCATCAATGCGATCATCTTGCTCATATCGTCAGCTTGCTTCAGCAAGCCATCCATTCGGGCTTGCTGAAATGGCAACATCTGCTTTTGACTGGCCATCTGAATGCTGATCAAAAAGGGGATCGAAGTTCGTTCGATCGGGGTCCCCTCGGGCCGCGTTATACCCTGTACCCGCGCAATTCCAGGCACGGCGAACACGTTCTTGGCGAGTTTGTGCAGAACCAGGAAATCCGCGGGATTACGCATATCGTGGTCTGCCTCGATCATCAGGATCTCGGGCATCATCCGGGATTGCGGAAAGTGCCGCTCAGCGGCTGCATAACCGAGATTGGCGGGAATGTCCTGCGGCACATACTCGCGGTCGTTGAAGCTGCTCCGATATGCCGGAAGCGCCAGCAGACCCACAAGCGCTACGGCACAAGTCGCAGCCAAAATGGGGCCTGGCCATCGGACGATAGCCGTGCCCAACCGTCGCCACCGTCGAACGGCGATCTTGCGCTTGGGCTCGAACAGCCCTAACCTGCCACCCACTGCGATCACTGCCGGAACGAGCGTGACAGCCACGGCGACCACCATGAGCATGCCCACCGCCCCGGGGACGCCCAGCGTCTCGAAATACGGCAGACGGGTAAAGCTCAGGCAGTAGATCGCGCCGGCGATGGTCAGGCCGGAACCCAATACGACTTTGGTGACGCTGCGGTAGGTGGTGTAGAAGGCGGTCTCCGGGTCCTCACCGGCCTGGCGCGCCTCGTGGTATCGCCCGAAAAAGAAGATCCCGTAATCCGTGCCCGCCGCGATGCCGAGCGACACCAATAGGCTGACGGCGAACGTTGAAAGATCCATTATCTCGTGCATGGCCAAGAGTGCGACGACCCCCCTGGCCACCTGCACCTGGATACCCATGCTGAGCAGCACGAAGAAGACTGTGATGATCGATCGGTAGACGAAAAGCAGCATCACCAGGATCACCACGAGGGTTACTATGGTGATCTTGAGAATGGAGTCGTCGCCGGCCCTGTTCATGTCGGCCACCAACGGCGCGGGACCCGTCACGAAGGCGGCGACGCCCGGCGGCGTGGGCACTCCATCGACGATGTCTCGGACTGCCCGAACGGATTCGTTTGCCAGCGCCTCGCCCTGATCACCGGCGAGATTGACCTGAACGTAGGCGGCCTTGCCGTCACTACTCTCCGCGCCAGGGGCCGTTAGGGGATCCGCCCAGAAATCCTGTACATGGTTCACATGCTCCGGGTCATCGCGCAATTGGCGGATCAACTCGTCGTAGTAAGCATGCGCGTCGGGCCCGAGCGGTTTGTCGCTCTCCAGGACGATCATCGCGAAGCTGTCAGAATCGGATTCCTTGAACACCTCGCCCATATGCCTCATCGCTTGGTACGACGGGGCGTCTTCAGGAACCTGTGAGACGGAGCGTTCCTTGCCGACCTGCTCGAGCGAAGGGATCCCGAAGAACAGGTACGCAGTGATCGCCAACCAGACAACGATGATCGGCACCGAGAGTAGGTAAACCGCTCGCGCGATGAACGGCGGTCTGTTGGCGGTATGCGGGTCGCTCATACTGCCTTCGACACGCGCAAAGACGGATCGTTCACGGTCACCAGCCCTAACGGTCCTGCTTCAGCAGCAGGGAACGTACCAATGGACGAGTCCCGAAAGGCCGAAGCATTTGACTGGATGGTCGGGGGCGTACACGGCGCGGCCACCAGAACCAGCGTCCAAGCAGCGCAGCGATCGACGGTGTCATCAGCGCACGCACGATCAACGTATCGAAGAGCAAACCGATCCCAATGGTGGAGCCCACTTGGCCTAACGTTCGGAGATCGCTGACCAACATTGCGAACATCGTGAATGCGAACACCAGTCCTGCGGCGGTCACCACTCGGCCGGTACCGGCCATCGCCCGGATGATGCCGGTGTTCAACCCGGCGCCTATTTCCTCCTTTATCCGGGAGACCAGTAGAAGGTTGTAATCGGAACCGACAGCCAAGAGGACGATCACCGACATCGCGAGGACCACCCAGTGGATTTGGATGCCGAGGATGTGCTGCCAGATAAGGACGGATAGCCCGAACGCCGTACCGAGCGACATCGCGACGGTGCCGACGATGGTCAAGGCCGCAACAAAGCTCCGAGTCATGATCAGCATGATGATGAAAACGAGGCATAGAGCCGCCACACCCGCAATCAACAGGTCGTATGTCGAACCCTCGACCAGATCCTTGGAGAGCGCCGCGGTGCCCCCCATAGAGATTTTGGCGCTTTCTAACGGCGTTCCTTTCAGCGCCTCCTCGGCAGCCGTTTTTATCGGCTCCACCCGCGAGATGCCCTCCGGTGACGCAGGGTCGTCCCGCTGCGTGATGAGCATCCGCGCCGCCTTACCGTCCGGCGTCAAGAAAACATCCATGACTTTCTTGAAATCTTTGTTCTTGAATATGTCCGGCGGGAGGTAGAAGGAGTCGTCATTTTTGGCCGCGTCGAAAGCCTTGCCCATGGCGGTGGCGTTCTCGCTGCCCTCCTCCATAAGAGATATCGTTCCGGACATGGTGCTGTGCATCGTCAGCATCATCGTCCGCGTGCTCTCCATCGTCGCGATCATCGGCGGGAACTGTGCGAGCAGCTGGGGCATCAGCAAATCGAGCTGATCAAGATTGGTGACGAGTTCGCGCATCGTGACGGTGATCTCGTCGAGGCCGTCGATCACGTCGAATACCGACCTGATCGCCCAGCAAATGGGGATGTTGAAGCAGTGCGGTTCCCAGTAAAAGTAATTGCGAATGGGCCTGAAGAAATCGTCGAAATTTGCAATGTTGTCCCGCATCTCGTTCGTGATCTCTTCGAGCTCGTGCGTGGTAGCAATCATGCGGTGAGTAGTAGCGTTGAGCTCTGTCATCAGGGCAAACATGCGGTTCATCAACGCTATCGTTTTGGTCATTTCCTCGGCCTGCTTGAGCATGTCGTCCATGCGGGCCTTCTGGAATGGCAGCATTTGCATCTGGCTCGCCTGGTTCATGCTCAGCATGTACGGAATAGTCGTGTGCTCGAGGGGCTCTCCTGAGGGCCGCGTCGGACCCTGGACACGAGCAACGCCGGGGACCTCCAAAATTCCCTTGGCGAGCTTATTCAGCACCAGGAAGTCGGCGGGATTGCGCATGTCATGATCTGACTCGACCATCACTACGTCAGGCGTCATCATGAGAGCGGGCGGAAAATGCCGCTTGGCGGCCTCGAAGCCCTGGTTCGCATCGATGTAATCGGGGATGGTGTCCTGATCGTTGTAGCTGGGTCGATATCCCGGTAGGGCCAGGAGCCCGACGAGCGCCAACGCAAATGTCGCGACGAGGATCGGGCCGGGCCACCGAACGACAGCGGTGCCGATTCGCCGCCATTGACGGGTGATGACTTTTCGCTTCGGCTCAAACAGTCCCACGCGGCTACCCAGAGCGATTACCGCTGGTACCAATGTCAGGGCAACGGCGACCGCGACCAGCACGCCCACTGAGCCGGGGATGCCCAATGGTTGAAAGTACGGCAGACGGGTGAAACTCAGGCAGAAAACGGCCCCGGCGATGGTCGAGCCGGACGCCAAAACGACTTTACCGACGCTGCGATATGTGGTGTAGAAGGCTTCGACGCGATCCTCACCGGCTTGACGCGCCTCGTGATAACGCCCGAAAAAGAAAATACCGTAGTCTGTTCCAGCCGCGATCACCAGTGACACCAACAGGTTGACCACGTAGGTGGTGAGGTCGACGGCCCCGATATCGCCGAGGAAGGCGACGAATCCCCTGGCGACCTGAAGCTGAATCCCCACCATCAGCAATGAGACGATGACGGTGACTATCGAGCGATAGAGAAGCAGCAGCATCAAGAAGATCACAGCGATGCTCGTCGCGGTGACGAGGAAGACCGTCCTGTTACCGCTTGTTCCCAGATCCGCGACGAACGCAGACGGCCCGGTGACGTACGCCTTGACGCCAGGCGGGGCTGGTAAGCCATCGACGATTTCCCGGACGGCTTCAACCGATTGGTTCGACTCCGCCTGCCCCAGGTTGCCCATGAGATTTACTTGGACATAGACGGCCTTACCATCGGCGCTCTGCGCAGCGCCTGCGGTCAGCGGGTCCCCCAGAAGTCACGAACGTATTCAACGTGCTGCCGATCCGCCTCAAGCTGCCGGATCAACTCGTCGTAGTAGACGTGCGCCTCGTCGCCGAGCGGCTCCTCGCCCTCCAGGACGATCATCGCCACGCTGTCGGACTGCGACTCGTCATACAGCTCGCCCATTCGCTGCATAGCTCTGAAGGACGGGGCGTCATTCGGCGTGAGTGTTATCGCGTTTTCACGCTCGACTTGTTCCAGCGACGGGATGCCGGTGCTGAGAATCACGGCAATCGCGATCCAGCCGAGAATGACGGCCGGCGCAAGCCGGTAGATCCACCGTGCGACGAATGGCGGTTTGCGGCGTACCGGAGCGATCGTCATTTCATGCGGCCTTCACCAGGCAATAAGTGAATGCATTCACTCCTTGGCTGGTCCGCTCCGCTTTGACCTCTCCGTCCACGATGATGCGGCAGCCGATGCTGCCGCCGTCGCCCTGCGTGACCAGGTTGCCTACGATCGCCGCGCCCGAGAGATCGTACGTCGCCGACCAGGGCAGACTTACTCCCTCGACATACTGAGGCTCGGCGTCGGGATCAAAGTAACTGATGTTCGCCGTCGTTCCGGGAGGTCCGAACACCTCATAGACCAGCTCTTTGGTGGTGTATGGCTCTTGCTCCTCGATTGCGGTCTCGGCGTACGAAGGACGGTTTTCTGAGCCGAAAACCGTACGCAGCCGCGACACGGTGAAACCTCCCGCAACAATCACCACGAGAATGAGCAGCGGGATCCACAACCTCTTAAAGATCCTGAAAATCGCGAATCCCCTCCGTCCGTCTCCATGTCCGTCGCTACCAGCCGCTCGAACATGCAACTACACATTGCCGCGACACGCCAGACGGCGACCCTGGGATTACCCGGAAGATCCCACGCTCGCCGTGTCGGAGTCACGGCAAACTTGAAGCGCCTCGGGGAGCAAAACCCGATCTCGATGAGTAAAGCATGCCGTCGGCCTCCACAATCTCCCCGTTCCCAACGCGATACGCGATCGTAATCCATCGCCTTCAGCGCTCCCGCACGGTATCCAGGTTGCGCCCCGGCCGACAAGTCGCATCACAGCCGTTTGCGAGCGCTGCGGACTGTACCTCCCGCCGGTCTGATGCGGAAGCGAATTCGAGGAACCGCGCTACGCCGGTCACGCTTTGTTCAGCACTCTGACGAAGGGCCAGATGGGGGGCCGACCGATCTGGCGCCCTCCGACTTAGCGGACGATCAGTGTGATCGGTTGCGGGACTACGCGTTTGCGCGTGACGGCTGCTGGCAGTCATGGCCGCGTCTGGCGTTCCAGCCGCTCGAGCCTCACCGACCAGCGTCGGCGAAAAAGTCCAGAATCGCCGAGTTCACCACCTCGGGGCGCTCGAGAAAGCCCAGGTGGCCGGCGTCCGCGATTTCGAGGTACCGTCCGTTCGGGAAAGCGGCGGCCACCTCGGCGCCCAAATACGGCGGCATCACGAGGTCGTCGGCGAATCCCAGTACCAGCACCGGCGTCGTGATCACCCTGTAGACACGCAATCGATCGGTTTCTGGCGCCACCCCATACTGGGCGCGAACCCCGGGAGTCGGCTTCGTCGGCCACATCGTGAAGGTATCGATCCAGTCGCCAACGATTCTGTCGTCGTTCAAGGTCTTCGGCGAGAAGTTCTCGAGTAAGCGCAGTTTCGCCGCGTAACGGGGCGGAAGCTCTATACCGGCATCGACGAATTCGCGTTCGGCCACGCGGAAAAACTCGCGCGCCCGGTCGTGACGTCCGCGCGTGGCCATCAATGCTGCCTCAGTCACCAGATCGGGCCGGGCAAGCATCAGTTCTTGGGCGATATACGAGCCCATCGAGGTGGCCACGATCCGAACGGGGGCAATACTCAGCTTCTCAATCAGATTCGCGGTGTCGGCAACCATGGTCGCCGTCGTGAATCCCTCGGCATTTGCGGTTGCGCCGACCCCCCTGTTATCGAATGTGATGACGCGGTAACCCGCTGCACGGAACGCCGGCACCTGATGGATATCCCATGTGCGTCCGAGGCCACCTTGACCCGTGATGAACAGGACCGGATCTCCGTCGCCGCGGTCTTCGTAGGCCAAATCGAGCACGATTGGACGGTACTACGGCGACGTGCCGGGTTATCCTCCCGGCGTAAGGTGGAGGGCAGCTGCGGTGCGCTCACAGCGAGGCGATGTGGGGGTTAACCCCCCCTAATTGGTCGGGTCAACGCCGTTTCGGCCCACCTCGGCGTTCCGTACGTTGATGGTGTGGTCACAGTCATGAATCCAGAGGTCAAGCCGGTCCCGGCTGATACGACCTCGCCAACAGCGCGTCGGCGGATCGGTATCCTACCCAGCGCGTCGCTGATCGTAGGCGCGGTGCTCGCCATCGTTTGGCTGTGGTTACCGAGCATGCTCGTGCTGGTCGGTATCGCGACAATTCCATCGGTGGTCGGGCTTTTGGTCGCCGTGGTCGCATTCGTGTATCTGATGCGCGGCGCGCAGTGGCTGGAGCGTCTGCGAAGCGAAGCCGTATTCGGCATGAATATCCCCGCACCGCCGCGAAAATGGTCCCCTTACAAGGGCTTTGAGCGCTGGGCCCACCAATTGTGGCTCGATCTCAGCAGTGCTCAGTTCTGGAAGGGCTGCGCGCATCACCTTCTCCGGATGGTCTACGACTTACTCGCCGGTGGCCTGGCATTCGTACTGTTGGCGTTCGGATTTCTGGCACCGGCAGCGGCTATCGCCGTCAGTCACAGTGACGACGACGCCGGCCTGTACTCCCTGTCCCCGGCGCTGGCGTGGCCGCTGGCCGTGGTCGCGTTGGCGGTCGCCGCAGCGATTGTGGTCTTTGCGCCCATCCTCGACGCCCAACTCGACCGCTGGCTGCTCTCGTCGTCGCCAACCACGATGTTGCAAGACGAGGTCAACGCCCTCGCCGATGCCAGAATGGGAGCGGTCTCATCGGCGCACGCCGAGCGACGCCGAATCGAGCGCGACCTGCACGACAGTGTGCAGCCACGCCTCGTCTCGCTGGCGATGACGATCGGCCTCGCACAGACCAAGTTCGACAACGACCCGTCTGCTGCCAAGGCGTTGATCGCAGAGGCCCAGGATGACGCGAAAAACGCGATGCTGGAACTCCGCAACGTCGTGCGTGGTATCGCCCCGACGATCCTTTCCGACCGAGGGCTGGACGCCGCGCTCTCAGCGGTGGTACATCGAGCCGCCGTTCCGACAACGCTGGATATTGACCTACCGCGGCGTATTCCAGAGGAGACCGAAACTGTCGCGTACTTCGTTGTCGCCGAGTCCCTCACCAATGTCGCCAGGCACGCACATGCTTCGCGGGCCATCGTGACGGTGCGCCTCGACGAGATCGAAGACAAGCTCCACGTCTCGGTGTTCGACGACGGCCGCGGCGGCGCGCAAATCACGGACAGCGCAACCGCAACCGGTTTACGTGGTCTGGCCGATCGAGTGCGCGCGGTCCGTGGCACATTCACGGTTTCCAGTCCGGTCACCGGGTCCACGACTGTCACGGCGGTGCTGCCATGCGCATCGTGATCGCCGAGGATTCTGCGTTGTTGCGCGCAGGTGTCGAACGCATACTCGTCGATGCCGGCCATGAGGTGGTAGCGAGTGTGACTGATGCGTCGAATCTGCTCGGCCTGGTCAACGACGAAAAGCCGGATCTTGTGATCGTCGATGTCAGGATGCCTCCTACGTTCACCGATGAGGGAATTCGCGCCGCCGCGCAGCTGCGAAGCCAAAATCCAGAGTCGCCCGTATTGGTCTTGTCGCACTACGTCGAGGAGCGTTATGCCTCCGAGCTGATCACCTCGGACACCCGCGGCTTCGGCTACCTGCTCAAGGACCGCGTTGCTGACGTACCGGCGTTCCTGGACGCAGTGTCCGTCGTGGGCGGCGGTGGAACTCTCCTCGACCCAGAGGTCGTGTCCCAGATCCTCGCGCGATCGCATCGCCGGAGCGCGCTGGATCAGCTAACCCCTCGCGAACGCGACGTCCTGCAACTGATGGCCGAAGGTAGGACGAACTCTGCCATCGCCGCGACCCTGCACATTTCGACAGGTTCCGCGGAGAAGCACATCGCCTCCATCTTCACGAAATTGGGGCTTGCGCCCGACGACACCGGAAACCGCCGTGTCCTTGCGGTTCTGCGCTACCTCGAGTCTTAACAAGAAGGGATAGAAACCGTGACGACGATAGTGACGTCAGCCGATCATCGGCTCACGATGAAGACAGACCGAGAGGTTATCGAGGACGCTTTGGCACTCATCGAGGTTGAAGGCGGGTGGACGCAAGGCACCTACTGCCGGGACGCCGAGGGATGTGAGGTGCACCCGACCCCGGCCGTTCCAGACGGATGGGTACGGAAGCGCGCCGAGCACGTTGGTGGAGGCGGCTATGTCGTACGAACCGAACCCGGCGCAAGGCCGTGCAGCTTCTGTCTCGGTGGGGCGCTACGAGTGGCGGCAGGCTACTGGCAGTCCGCGATGCCCCACGCCGCGCAGGCACAGATCGATCGCTTGGAGAGGCTTCTCCTGCAGATCGCCAACGCCGTCGATGTGCCGGGGTGGTTGAGCCTGCAGGCTTACAACGATGATGCACACACCACCAAGACCGACGCTGTGCTGACACTGAAGCGAGCCGCCACCTCGGTGGACCGGAGCAGCTACGTCCAGCATCCGCGTCGGACGGAGATACCACCCTTCGCGCCGGCCTAAGCGATGGCAGACCCCCATGTGTCGGCTCCCCGCCCGCCCCTGAGGGCGGGCGGGCGCCGCTCCGCGATGCGCGCGGTACTCGTCCTTATCGCGGCTTTGGTGGCGTTCATTGCGGTCGGCGGCTTGGGGACGCTCGCGGTCGGGCTCGGCGCCAGTCGGGTCGTCACCGATTCACACGAGTTGCCGACCGGCCTTCGGACATTGACCATCGACACGGGTGACGTTCCAATGGGCGTTCGCCTCATTACCGACGCCGACGCCGACCGGCCACGCGTGCATCTACGCGTACTCACGAGGGCCGCTGACACGCGATTGACAATTGCGAATGATGCCTCTGGCAGCCGGGTCGCTCTCGGCGGCAGCGGATCTGGATTCCCTTTCTCCATTGGCGCAGACACCCGGGAAATCAAGGTCATCCTTCCGCCAGACGTCGCGAGAGAACTGCGCGTGACGGTCACTCACCGAACCGGTTCGATCACGAGCGAGGCAGATGTCGATCAACTGATTGCCAAAACCGATACCGGCACCGTCACGCTCAGCGGTTCGGCACGCTTGATTGATATCGCGATTCGAAACGGAGATATCAACACTGGAACACGGATCGCGGTCACCGAATCATTCAGGGCGATAACCCAATCCGGCCGCATCTCAGTGGAATTTCGCGCAGTTCCGCGCATCACCGAAGCGATCGGCTCAGGCCAGGTGACTCTGGGATTGCCTGGTCCAGCACCGTATCGCATAAGCGGGTCCGCGGGACCCCGCGGCAATGTGGTCGTGACTGTGCCCCAAACCACCGACCTGAACGCCGCCGAGGTGACCGCCCGTTCGACGAGCGGCAATGTGGTGATAACCCAGAACCGCTGAGCTCCCAGCACAGCGCACCGGCTTGCCGCCATAGCAATCTCCGGCCGCCTCAGCAAAGATTGGAAAAGAGTGCGGCAAACCGTTCATCGCCGGGGAGTGCGCCAGATGTCGAATCGGCATCCGAGGCGATGACGCGCGCCGCCATCAGTCGGGGCGGCGAGGCGTCGCGATTGAGCTCCGCATCATCAGCGCGGTGGCGCAGCTCCCGTCCGCTCGGCTTCCCGCGATCCGACGAGGACTTCAGGCAATATTGGCTGTATGGATAGTGGCGCAGGCTCACCCCGGGTTCTCGTGGTCGACGACGATCCCGATGTGCTGGCCTCACTGGAGCGCGGATTGCGGCTGTCCGGATTCGATGTGTCCACCGCGGTCGACGGCGCCGAGGCACTGCGCAGCGCGACCGAGACCCGGCCCGACGCGATCGTCCTGGACATCAACATGCCCGTGCTCGACGGAGTCAGCGTGGTCACGGCGTTGCGCGCGATGGACAACGACGTGCCGGTCTGCGTGCTCTCGGCGCGCAGCTCGGTCGACGACCGGGTCGCCGGTCTGGAAGCCGGGGCCGACGACTACCTGGTCAAACCGTTCGTGTTGCAGGAACTGGTCGCCCGGGTGAAGGCGCTGCTGCGCAGGCGCGGGTCCACCGCGACCTTCTCCTCGGAAACCATTCAGGTCGGACCTTTGGAAGTCGACATCCCCGGCCGGCGCGCGCGCGTCAACGGTGTCGACGTCGACCTGACCAAACGCGAATTCGACCTGCTTGCGGTGCTGGCCGAGCACAAGACCGCCGTGCTGTCACGCGCACAGCTACTCGAGCTCGTCTGGGGCTACGACTTCGCCGCCGACACCAACGTGGTCGACGTCTTCATCGGCTACCTGCGCCGCAAGCTCGAGGCAGGCGGCGCTCCCCGGCTGCTGCACACCGTTCGCGGAGTGGGGTTCGTCCTGCGGACGCAGTGATGAGCGTGCTGTCGCGGATCTTCCGCCGAACCCCGTCGCTGCGCACCCGCGTCGCGCTCGCCACCGCGATCGGCGCGGCGATCGTCGTCATCATCGTGGGAACGGTGGTCTGGGTCGGCATCACCAACGACCGTAAGGAACGCCTCGACCGCCGCCTCGACGAGGCCGCCGGCTTCGCGATCCCGTTCCTGCCCCGCGGCCTGGACGAAATCCCGAAGTCGCCGACCAACCAGGACGCGGTCATCACCGTGCACCGCGGCGACGAGGTGACGTCCAACTCCGACGTCGTACTCCCCCAACTCGAACCCGGATACGCCGACACCTACGTCGACGGCGTGCGCTATCGCGTCCGCACCGTCGACATCCCCTACTACCCCGGGCCGATGTCGGTGGCCGTCGGCGCCACGTACGAGGCCACGATTGCCGACACCAACAACCTGCACCGGCGGGTGATCATCATCTGCGTGTTCGCCGTCGGCGCCGCGTCGGTGTTCGGTTGGGTACTGGCGGCTTTCGCGGTGCGCCCGCTCAAGAGCCTGGCCCAACAGACCCGCCAGATCGATGCCGGCGACGAGGACCCCGACGTCGAGGTGCGCGGCGCCACCGAGGCCGTCGAGATCGCCGAGGCGGTCAAGGGCCTGGTCGAACGCGTGTGGAAGGAACAGGACCGGACCAAGGCCGCGCTGGCGTCGGCGCGCGATTTCGCATCCGTCTCCGCCCACGAACTGCGCACCCCGTTGACCGCGATGCGGACCAACCTCGAGGTGCTGTCGACCCTCGACCTGCCCGAGGACCAGCGCAAAGAGGTGGTCAACGACGTGATTCGCACCCAGTCGCGGATCGAGGCGACGCTCGGCGCGCTGGAACGCCTGGCACAGGGTGAGTTGTCGACCGCCGACGACCACGTGCCCGTCGACATCACGGAGTTGTTGGACCGCGCCGCCCATGACGCGATGCGCGTCTACTCCGACCTGGAGGTGTCGTTGGTGCCTGCGCCGACGGTGATCATCGTGGGCCTGCCCGCGGGTCTGCGGTTGGCGGTCGACAACGCGATCGCCAACGCCGTGAAGCATGGTGGAGCCACGCGGGTTCAACTGTCGGCGGTCAGTTCACGAGCGGGCGTGGAGATCGCGATCGACGACGACGGCGTCGGCATCCCCGAGGAGGAGCGCTCGGTCGTGTTCGAACGGTTTTCTCGCGGATCGACGGCGTCGGTGTCGGGCTCGGGGCTCGGCCTGGCGCTGGTCGCACAGCAGGCCGAATTGCATGGCGGCACAGCCTCTTTAGAGGAAAGCCCGCTGGGTGGCGCTCGGCTGCTGCTGCGCCTGCCGGGTCATCAGTGAGCTTTGCCGCCGAAACTGAGCCTCTGCGCGAAAATCTGCCGTTCGAACGCGCAGTTCTTCAGTTTCGACGGCAGGTCAGCGGGTCGCCAGCAGGTCGATGACGAAGATCAGCGTCTTACCCGACAGCCGGTGCCCGCCGCCGGCGGGACCGTAGGCCTGCTCGGGCGGGATGACGAGCTGTCGACGACCGCCGACCTTCATGCCCGGAATGCCGTCCTGCCAACCCTGGATGAGGCCGCGCAGCGGGAACTCGATCGACTCGCCGCGGTTCCATGAGCTGTCGAATTCTTCGCCGGTGTCGTACTCCACGCCGACGTAGTGCACCTCGACGTTGCCGCCGGGCACCGCTTCGGCGCCGTCGCCGACGACCAGATCGGTGATCACCATTTCGCTAGGCGGAGGGCCGTCGGGGAATTCGATTTCGGGCTTCTGCCCTGAGCTTGAAGTCACCGCACTCACGGTAGTCGGGCAGACTGATGCTGTGACCAAAGACCAAGACATTCTCGACCAGGTCAACAGGCTGGTCGCCGAGGAGCAGGAGCTGCGCGCGCAGCTCCAGAATCGCGAGATCGACGAATCCGAGGAGCACCGACGGCTGAAGGCCGTCGAGGTGCAGCTCGACCAGTGTTGGGATCTGCTGCGGCAGCGCCGGGCGCTTCGGGAGACCGGCGGCGATCCACGCGAAGCCGAGGTGCGTCCGCCCGATGAGGTCGAGGGCTACCTCAACTGAGCCCCAGTTACGACGTCATCATCGTCGGCGGCGGGCACAACGGTCTCGTCGCGGCGGCGTATCTGGCGAAGGCGGGTCGTCGGGTTCGGGTGCTGGAGCGACTGGACCACGTCGGCGGCGCGGCGGTTTCCGCGCACGCGTTTGACGGAGTCGACGCCCGGTTGTCGCGATACTCCTACCTCGTCAGCCTGCTGCCCCGGCGCATCGTCGACGACCTGGGCGCGCGGGTTCGCCTGGTGCGTCGCCGCTATTCGTCGTACACGCCCGACCCGACTACCGGTGGCCGCACCGGACTGCTCATCGGCCCCACGTCGACATTCGACGCGATCGGCGCGGCCGACGACGAGTCGCGGTTCGCCGGGTTCTACCGCCGGTGCGGTGGGCTGGTCGAGCGGTTATGGCCGACGCTGCTGGAAGCGCTTCTGACGCGCACACAAGCGCGCGCTCTCGTGGATGACGAAACCGCATGGCGGTCGATGGTCGACGAGCCGATCGGGCACGCGATCACCTCGGCCGTCGACAGCGACGTCGTCCGCGGTGTGATGGCCACCGACGCGTTGATCGGCACCTTCGCCCGCCTCGACGATCCGTCGTTGATCCAGAACGTCTGTTTCCTCTACCACCTGCTCGGCGGTGGAACCGGCGACTGGGATGTACCGATCGGCGGGATGGGCGCGATCAGCGGTGCGTTTGCTGCCGCGGCAGCCGGCTATGGTGCCGAAATCACCTGCGGTGCAGAGGTGTACGCGATCGATCCCGACGGCGAAGTGCGCTACCGCCGCAACGGTGTTGATCACACGGTCCACGGCGGCGTGATTCTGGCCAACGTGACGCCGAGCGTGCTCGCCGGCTTACTGGGTGAGAAACCGCCGGAGTCGACGCCGGGCGCGCAGGTCAAGGTGAACCTCATGCTGCGGCGCCTACCGCGATTGCGCGACGATGCCGTCACACCCGAGCAGGCGTTCGGCGGAACGTTGCACATCAATGAGGCATTCAGCCAGTTGGATTCGGCATACCTGCGCGCGGACGACGGTGTGGTACCCGATCCACTACCGTGCGAGATCTACTGTCATTCGCTGACCGATCCGTCGATCCTGTCGGACGAACTCCGCGCCGCGGGAGCCCAGACGTTGACGGTCTTCGGATTGCATACTCCCCACCCCTTGGTGTCGTCCGGCGGCCCGGACCGGATGCGGGACGCGTTGACGTCGGCGGTGCTCAGTTCGTTGAATTCGGTTCTAGCCGAGCCGATTCACGATGTGTTGATGGAAGATTCGGCAGGCCGACTGTGCATCGAGACGAAGACGACTTTCGACCTCGAACACTCGCTCGGCATGACGAGCGGGCATATCTTTCACGGTGCGTTGACGTGGCCGTTCGCCGAGGACGACGAACCACTCGACACCCCGGCTCGACGCTGGGGCGTGGCGACCGCACATGAGCGAATCCTGTTGTGCGGCGCGGGATCACGTCGCGGAGGCGGAGTCTCGGGTATCGGTGGGCACAATGCCGCGATGGCAGTGCTGGAGAGCTAATCCGCCGACAGTTTGGCGAGTATCTCGCGTAGCGCCTCGAGGTCGGCTTCGTCCAGGTTCGCCAGGGCTTCTGGTGCCGGGTCCTCGACCGCGTCGATCTTGGCCACCATGGCGCATCCCGCATCGGTGAGCGACACCCGCTTGCACCGGCGATTCGCCGGATCCACCTGACGCACCACGAGCCCGCGCTTTTCCAAGTCGTTGACCGCGACCGTCGCGGCCGGCGCGTCGATGGTCGCGGCGTGCGCCAGCTCCTTGACGGTCATCGGCCGTCGGCTCAACCGCCGCAGGATGCGCACCCTGCTGAACGGCAGCCCGGACTGCTCGACGACCGCCCTCTTCCAGCTGTCGTGGTTCTCGACGACGAAGGCCGCCATCGCCCGCCACGCCTCGTCGGCTGCACTACCGGACATCGGCCGTCACCAACGGTTCCAGTCGATCGGCCGACCGCAACGCCCTGCCGGACGTCGAGTAGTAGCCGAGCACGATGATCGCCACCCCGAGTGCCGCGCAGATCAGCCACAGCGGCCGGGTGGCCCCCGCGAAGTCCGGGCCCATCCCGACCAGCGCACCGCCTGCGACCGAACCGCACAGCGCCACACCGATACTCACGCCGACCTGTCTGCTGGTCGAGGCGATAGCCGAGGCCGCCCCCGCCCGGTCGGTCGGCATGCCGCTGACCGCCGCATTGGTCACCGGGGCGTTGACCATCGAGAATCCGATACCGAAGACAGCGAAGATCACCAGCAGCTGCCAGACCGGCGTCGTCGCCGACAGCTGGGCGAGCATGACCGTCGCCGCCGTGATGAGCGTCCCGGCGATCAACAGTGACGGCCGGGCGCCGAACCGCCCGACCATCCGGCCCGACAGCGGCGAGAACACCAGCGCCCCAACGGCTATCGGCAGATAGATCAAGCCGGTGTGAAACGCCGAGAAGCCGCGCGCGTCCTGCAGGTACAACGACATCATGAACAGGAACGCACCCCACGACGCGAACGCGCACACCGCGATCACGGTCGCCGATGCGAACGGGATGCTCCGGAAGAACCGCAGATCGACGAACGGGTCCCGCCTGCGCGCCTCGTACGCCACGAAGCCGCCGAAGGCCGCGACCGCGCCGACTGCCACAGCGACCGTACGAACGTCTCCCCAACCCAACCCCGGACCCTCGATGAGCACGAAGACGAGGCCGAACAGGAACGCCATGCCCAGCAACTGGCCGATCGGGTCGACGTCGCGCATGGTCAGCGACTTGGACCTCGGGACGAAGACGACGGTCAGCAGAATCGCCACCGCGCAGATCGGCAGATTGATCCAGAACACCGCGCGCCAGTTGATCCACTCGATGAGCACACCGCCGACGATCGGCCCCGCGGCCATCGAGATACCGACGACGCCACCCCATATGCCGATGGCCCGGGCGCGCTCGACCCTGCCGGTGAACACCTGCGTGATGATCGACATCGCGACCGGGTTCATCATCGAGCCACCGATCGCCTGCAGGAAGCGCGCGGCGATCAGCGTCTCGATGTTCGGCGCCAGGCTGCACAGCAGCGATGCGACCGCGAACACCGTCAGCCCGATCTGAAACGTGCCTCGACGGCCGAACCGGTCGGCGGCCGCGCCCGACAACAGCAGCAACGACGCCAACACCAGCGTGTAGATGTCGATCACCCACTGCATTTGTGGCCCGCTGGCGTCGAGGTCGGCGCGGATGTTGGGAATCGCGACGTTGACGATCGTCGCGTCCATCGACACGATCAGCAGGCTCAGGCAGCAGGTCACCAAAATGATGGCCTTGCGCCGAGCGCTCAATGACCGGACGACGGTTTCATTCACCCAACAATTGTGAAACTACAACTGTTCGTCCGGCAAGGCGCCTGGCAGTGAGATACGCGACGCCGAAAGTGGGATTACGCCACGCTCTGGACGCTCAGAACGTGCGGGTAACCCACCTTCGACGGAAGGCGCCAACAGACCTAGCGGCTGCTGACGTCCTTGTAGTCGCGTTCGGTGTAGCCGGTGTACACCTGGCGCGGACGGCCGATCTTGCCGCTGCCCTCGTCGTGCATCTCACGCCAGTGCGCGATCCAGCCGGGCAGCCGGCCGAGCGCGAACAGCACGGTGAACATGCGCGTCGGGAAGCCCATGGCCCGGTAGATCACGCCGGTGTAGAAGTCGACGTTCGGGTAGAGCTTGCGCTCGATGAAGAAGTCGTCGGTGAGCGCGGCTTCCTCGAGTGTCCGTGCGATGTCCAGCATCTCGTCGTCGCCGCCGAGCTTGCCCAGGATCTTGTCGGCCTGCTCCTTGACGATGCGTGCGCGCGGGTCGTAGTTCTTGTAGACCCGGTGGCCGAAGCCCATCAGCTTGACGCCGTCCTCGCGGTTCTTCACCTTCTTGATGAACTCGTGGACGTCGAAGTCGGCCTGGCGGATCTTCTCCAGCATCTCCAGCACCGCCTGGTTCGCGCCGCCGTGCAGCGGACCCCACAGCGCGTTGATGCCGCCGGAGATCGACGTGAACAGGTTGGCCTGCGACGAGCCGACCAACCGCACCGTCGACGTCGAGCAGTTCTGCTCATGGTCGGCGTGCAGGATGAACAGCATGTCCAGCGCGCGGACGATCTCGGGATCGACCTCGTAGGGCTCGGCCGGGAAGCCAAACGTCATCCGCAGGAAGTTCTCGACCAGAGTCAGCGAGTTGTCCGGGTACAGGAACGGCTGGCCCGCGGACTTCTTGTAGGCGTACGCCGCGATGGTCGGCAGCTTGGCCAACAGCCGGATGGTCGACAGCTCGACCTGGTTGTCGTCGAACGGGTCCAGCGAATCCTCGTAGTAGGTCGACAGCGCATTGACCGCGCTCGACAGCACGGGCATCGGGTGCGCGTTGGCAGGGAAGCCGTCGAAGAACCGCTTGAGGTCCTCGTGCAGCAGCGTGTGCCGCTGAATCCGGGTGGTGAACTCCGCGAGCTGTTCCTTGTTGGGCAGCTCACCGTAGATGAGCAGGTAGCTCACCTCGATGAAGTTTGACTTCTCGGCGAGCTGCTCGATCGGGTAGCCGCGGTAACGCAAGATGCCGGCGTCGCCGTCGATGTAGGTGATCGCACTCTTGGTCGACGCGGTGTTGACGAAGCCCTCGTCAAAGGTCGTGTAGCCGGACTTGGCCAGAAGTGAACCCAGCGCGATGCCATCAGCGCCTTCGGTGGCGGAAACGATGTCAAGGTCGAGCGTGCCACCGGGGTAGGAGAGGGTGGCTTGCCCTTCCCCACTCTTCGCGTTATCGGCCACGAGGTTCCCTTCGTCGCTGCTGGGAGTATTCGGACATTGCTCCTACAAAAGGTAGTCCCATATCGGCACGCGTGACGCGCCGGGGGCGGTCACTTGCTCAGACGGGCAGCCGCAGATTACCCAACAAGCCGGTGAACTCCGCGAAGACCATCTCCAAGCGCTCGATCAGGTCGTCTATGGACACCTGTGACCAGTCGCGGTTGACCTGCACGACATCGGTGAGCGCCGTCATGATCACCGCACTCCACGTCGCAGAGGCCAGCCGCACCCGGCGGTCGGTGAGGTCGACGCCCATGCGCCTGGCGAGCGCGCGTTCGACCGCGTTGCCCCGGAATTCGACGGTGACCTGTCGCAGCGTCGGCGACGACAGGATGATTCGGGCGATGCACAACACCCGCTCGGCGCGCAGATCGTCGGGTCCCGCGTGTTTGGCCGCCTCCCCCATCGCGACGTAGGCGCGCAGGATCGCCTCCAGGTAGTTCAGCTCGGCGGGTTGGCGGTCCAGTTCGAGGGCGACTTGGTCGACGATTTCATCGACGAGAGCCAGCGCGATGGAGTCCTTGGTCGGGAAGTACCGGCTGAAGGTGCGCGGTGAAACGTCGGCCGCCGCGGCGATCTGGTCCACGGTGGTGTTGTCGAAACCCTGTCCGTGGCACAGTTCCACGGCGGCGTCGATGAGGGTCGCACGCGTGCGCTGTTTCTTGCGCTCGCGCAGGCCGACAGACTGCGCCCCCCTACCGTCAGGCACAACTGGCATCCTAACGGCAGAACCTATGAAGGAGCTAAGAAATTGGCGTCCTCGAAACATGATCAACGTCTGTATTTCGAAGCCTCGCCGCTTAGCAGCGAACCCGGCCTCTTACGGCTGGAGCCGCTCGATGCGCCCGTCCTGGAGACGAATCCTGTTGTGCACACGGTTCTCCCGGCCCTGCCAGAACTCCACGACGTCGGCGGCGATCAGGTAGCCACCCCAATTCGGCGGCACCGGCACCGTCTCCTGACCTTCGAAGCGCCGCGTCACCTCGGCCAGTTGCTCCAGCAGCGCCGCGCGGGAGGCGATCGGCTTCGACTGGTACGACGCCCACGCGCCCAATTGCGACCCTCGCGGCCGCTTCGACCAGTATCCAGCGGTCTCCTCCGCCGACACCTTCGTCACGGGGCCTCGGACGTGGACCTGGCGACCGGTCAGATACCAGGGGAAGGTGGCCGACGCGTAGGGCGTCGCAGCCAGCTGCTCGCCCTTGTCGGAGTCGTAGTTGGTGTAGAACGTGATGCCGGTGTCGTCGACGCTCTTGCACAACACCGACCGGGTGACGGGCCGTCCCCGGCTGTCGACCGTACCGACGACCATGGCGTTGGGTTCGGCCACGCCGGCGCGTTCGGCGTCGGCTAACCACTTGCGCAGCAACGTAACCCAGCCGTCGGCCAGCCAATCCACGTCCAGGTCTGGACTGCCGTCCTTTTCCACCGAACCGTATTCCACCCGCATCCTCGCCAAGTGTTCCGGGCCTACCTCCGCCACGCGCCAACGCTACGCCCACACCGGCTGCCGTCGTGTCAGCAACCGCCAGATGAGCGCCGTTTCACAGGTGCGAGAATCTGGCCATGAGCGCGGTGCCCGAAGACTTCGTCCCCGGCCTCGAAGGCGTCGTCGCCTTCACGTCCGAGATCGCCGAACCCGACAAGGACGGCGGCGCGCTGCGCTACCGCGGCGTCGACATCGAGGATCTGGTCAACCAGCGGGTCACCTTCGGCGACGTGTGGGCGCTGCTGGTCGACGGCAAGTTCGGCAACGGTCTGTCGCCCGCCGAACCGTTCCCGCTGCCCATCCACAGCGGCGACGTGCGCGTCGACGTCCAGGCGGGATTGGCGATGTTGGCACCGATCTGGGGCTATCCCCCGCTGCTCGACATCGACGACGCGACCGCCCGCGACCACCTTGCCCGGGCCTCGGTGATGGCTCTGTCCTACGTCGCACAATCAGCGCGCGGAATCTATCGGCCCGCGGTCCCGCAGCGCACCATCGACGAATGTTCAACCGTGACAGAGCGGTTCATGACCCGCTGGCAGGGCGATCCGGACCCTCGGCACGTCGAGGCCATCGACGCCTACTGGGTCAGCGCCGCCGAACACGGTATGAACGCCTCGACGTTCACCGCGCGCGTGATCGCCTCCACCGGCGCCGACGTCGCTGCCGCCCTGTCCGGTGCGATCGGCGCGATGAGCGGACCGCTGCACGGCGGGGCACCGGCGCGGGTGATCCCGATGATCGAGGAGGCCGAGCAGACCGGCGACGCCCGCGCCGTCGTCAAGGGCATCCTCGACCGCAACGAGAAGCTGATGGGCTTCGGGCACCGGGTGTACCGCGCCGAGGACCCGCGGGCCCGGGTGCTGCGCGCGACGGCCAAGCGGCTCGAGGCGCCGCGCTACGAGGTCGCGGCCGCCCTCGAACAGGCCGCCCTCGCCGAACTGCGGGAGCGGCGACCTGACCGTGCCATCGAGACCAACGTCGAGTTCTGGGCGGCGGTGATCCTGGACTTCGCCCAGGTGCCGACCAAGATGATGCCCGCGATGTTCACCTGCGGGCGCACCGCGGGCTGGTGTGCCCACATCCTCGAGCAGAAGCGGCTCGGCAAGCTGGTGCGTCCGTCGGCGATCTACGTCGGGCCGGAGCCTCGCAGCCCTGAGTCGGTCGAGGGCTGGGACCAAGTCGTCCGGTCGTGACTGCGCCCTCGACCCTGGAGACCTTCGCCTCGGCGGCCCACAGTTTCGCGGACCTGGTCGGCCGCATTCCCGCCGACGCGTGGTCCGGGCCTGGTCTGGGCGAGTGGGACCTGCGCTCGCTTGTCGGGCACACGTCGCGCTCGCTGACGACGGTGCTCACGTACCTCGAGACCACCGCTGAGGCGGAGGACATCGCCACGCCGCAGGAGTATTACGCACGGGTGAACCCAACGGCGCTGGGCTTGAATCCCGCCGATGTGGCCGAGCGCGGCAGGCAGGCGGGGCGCGACCTCGGTGACGACCCGGCGGCCGCAGTGGCAGACCTCGTCTCCCGAGCGATCGCGCGATTGGAGACGGTGGACGACCCGTTGATCCGGGTGCTGGGCGGGCTGGGCATCCGGTTGCGGACCTATCTGCCGACGCGGACATTCGAGCTGGCCGTGCACAGCCTGGACATCGCACGCGCCGTTGGTCTTTCGTTCACGCTGCCGCCACCTGTGCTCGAGGAGGCGCTGGTGTTGGCGGCACGCATCGCCGCCGAGCAGCAGGGCGAGACGGTGCTGATGGCGCTGACGGGCCGCGACGCTCTGCCGGCGTCGTTCTCGATCGTCTGAAGCCTCTGATCTGTCGGTGGGCAGTGGTTGCATGAGCGCGTACCGATGAATTGAGCGCGCTCGCGTGGTCGGTACTGACAACCGCGTCCGCGGGACACATCGAATTTGAGAGGAGCTCTCCACATGGCCATCGACTTTGAACCAGCAGTGTCGCCCATGCTCACGGTCAGCGACGGCGCCGCAGCCATCGACTTCTACGTCAAGGCCTTCGGCGCCGAGGAACTCGGCCGCGTGCCGGGGCCCGACGGCAAGAGGCTGTTCCACGCCGCGCTGCGCATCAACGGGGCGCTCGTGATGCTCAACGACGACTTCCCGGACATGAACGACGGTAAGTCTGCGACGCCGGAAGCTCTCGGCGGCTCGCCGGTGACCATCCATCTGACGGTCACCGATGTCGACGCCAAGTTCCAGAAGGCCGTCGACGCCGGCGCGACGGTCGTCATGCCGCTCGGTGACATGTTCTGGGGCGATCGCTACGGCGAGCTGCGCGACCCGTTCGGGCATGTGTGGTCGATGGGGCAGCCGATGCGTGAAGTCAGCCCCGAGGAGATCGAGAAGGCGGTGCAGCAGCACCAGTGACGGAGCTAGCGGCGCAGGCCGGCCAGCAGGCGCCGGCCGAGCCCGGGTCCGCGGGAGTCGGCCGCGGCGGAGAGCATGTCGGTGACCACAGCGAACTTCACGCGCGGTCGTTCGTCGCCGCCGCGGGCGACTTCGGCGGCGTCGATCGCCTTCCACCCGGCGGAGTCGACCATGTCGGGCCGCCTGCTGCGAATGAGTTTCTCGAGTGCCGCGGGCTTGTACACGGGATCGCGCAACCTGCCCTCGTTGTAGTCGGCGACGAGGTTGTGCACGGTCTGCGCGGCGCACGACTTGTTGGTGCCGATGAAGCCCGTTGGCCCGCGTTTGATCCAGCCCGCCACGTAGCTGCCGGCAACGGGCGTACCCGACGGCGGGTCGACGACGCGACCACCGTCGTTGGGCACGACCGCGGCGGACTCGTCGAAGGGCAGCCCGCGAATCGGTTTGCCGCGGTAGCCGATCGAGGTCAACACCAGTCCCGCGTCGACCCAACGCACCTCGTCGGTGCCGGTGACCGTGAACTCCATCGCCTCGGCGCGGACGTCACCGACGACGCGCTTCGGCGTGAGCGAATAGGCCAGCTGGATACGGGGTCGCGTCACCGGCGCGGAGGTATCCGCCAGCTTGCTCAGGATCTCCAACTTGTTGCGGGTCAACCGATCCTCGGTGGTGGCCAGGTCGCGGTCCACCAACGCGTGGTCCTCAGGCGAGAGCACCACCTCGCACGCAGACGTCAGCCCGATCAGCTCGGGCAGCGTGAACGCCGAGTCGGCGGGGCCGCGGCGGGCCGCGATCACCACCTCGGTCACCTTCGATGCGCGGAGCACGGCGAGCGCGTGATCGGAAATGTCGGTGCTCGCAAGGACATCGGGCGGTGTGGCGAGTATCCGAGCAACGTCGAGGGCGACGTTGCCGTTGCCGACGATGACCACGCGCTCGTGACTCAAATCGATGGGCAGTGAGTCGAAGTCGGGGTGGCCGTTGTACCAGGCAACGAACTCGGTGGCAGTACCCGTGCGAAGCAGGTCCATTCCCGCGATGTCGAGCCGGCGGTCATTGGGCGCCCCGACGGCGTAGAGGACGGCGTGGTGATGCTCGAGCAGTTCGTCGTGGGTGACGTCGTTGCCCACCTCGACGTTGAGGTAGAAGGTGAATCCCGGTTGTGCCGCGACCCTGTCGAACAGCTTGGTCACGCGTTTGGTGCTTTGATGGTCGGGGGCGACGCCGGCGCGCACCAATCCGTATGGCGTGGGCAGCCGCTCGAAAACGTTGACGCGCACCCCTTTCTGGGTGAGTAGCTCGTCGGCGGCATACATCGCCGCCGGTCCCGAGCCGACGATCGCCACGGTGAGCGGTCCACCCGCCCTCGGGTACACCACCGGTGCCTCGATGACCGGCGCCAGTTTCGATGTCGGCGGCAGCTTTCCGTCCGGTTCGGGATAGAACGCGGCGTTCAACTCGACGAACGGGAGCTGCGCGGGCGTCAACCTCGAATCATGCGATATCGCGCCGACCGGGCACGCCGACACGCATGCACCGCAGTCCACACACGCCACCGGATCGATGTAGAGCATCTCGGCGGTGGCGAAGCCGGGTTCGTCGGGCGTCGGGTGGATGCAGTTCACCGGACACGCGTAGACACAGGACCCGTCGCTGCAACACGACTGGGTGATCACATGGGGCACAAGCGCTCCCTACGCGGCAGCGACCACGTGCTGGCGAGCCGGCTCGCTGCGGTAGCGGCTGGGCGGACCGTCGATCCTGCACATCCGCCACACGAGCTTGGCGAACGAGTTCATCAGCCCGGTGTCGTGGCAGAGCATCCGGACGTCGCCGAACATGTCGCGCAGGAACTGCCTCGACTTGGGTGCGCGGAAGAACAGCTCCTTGCGCACCGAGCGCGGGATGTCGAACTCCCGCCAGAAGGACCTCGGCGGCACGATGATCGCCTGGCACAGCACCCGCATGATGATCGGCACGTTCCACGACAGCCAGAACCGCTGCCGGCGATTCAGATGCGGCAGGCGCTTGCGCAGATACTCGTGGGCGAACGAGATGTGGCGCGCTTCCTCGGCGACGTGGATCGCCATCACCCGCTCCATGATCGGATGCAGTTCTTTGCCCTCGCGCAGCACGTTCTTCTGGGTGTGGTCGATCGGTTCCTCGCCGGCGAGCACGCCGAAGAAGAACGGGATCGGCAGCGGCCCGGCGATCAGCGGGATGAACGGCGACAGCCAGCGCAGCATGCGCGGCATGCCCGGCACGTCCGCGCCGATGCGGTTGACCATCTCCTGGAACATCATCGTGTGGTTGCACTCTTCGACCGACTCGTGCAGGCAGTACCGGTATTCGGGCGACCCGTTGGGCACCCAGAACGCGTAGTTCGTCAGGCCGCGGATGAGGATGATCTCGAACTGCAACCCGACCTTGGCGACGTTGGCCTGCCGCCACATCCCGATCTCGATCTGCCGCTCCAGCGGCTGGGCCTGATACCAGGGATGTCCACCGAGCGGGTCGGTGGCGGGCAGTACCCAGCGGGGGTCGTTGTCGGTGACCGCGAACTCCGGAGAGTCCCAGTCGATGTCGGTGTACGGATTGAAATTCCGCCGCACCGAACCCTCGGACAGTGTGGTGAGGGTGTCGACGTAATCGGCGTCGTCGCTGACTTCCATGTTGCGACGCCATCGCCTGACCATTCGAGTCCGCGCCATCTTCAGCCTCCCCTATGAGGTTTACATTCGCGCCTCTGATGTCCAACAACGGTACCGGAGGTATCGCCTACTGAACATACCCCTCAACGCGATGTGTCACACCGCCTGAAATACGGTGTCATGTGATGGCGATCACACTGAGGTGACCTTCGGGCGGTTCGGGTGTTACCGGCTACCGAACTCGCCGACAGCGGCGGCCCTGGCGCCGTTGCGCACGACCGCGACGCCGGCTTCGGTCATGCCGCAATCGGTGATGATCGCGCGGTGGCCGGGGCTGTTCATCCACCAGTTCACGGCTTCTGCGGGAACGGCGGCGACCCCGGTGCTCCAGAAAATGATCTCGCCGGCGTTGGAGAACTGCGTGTAGCCGGCGGCGGTGATGCGCTGACCGACCGATGACCCGTCCGAACCGGTGTGGCTTCGCACATTGTTGGCCAGCATGTCGTTGGCCTGCCGGGCCGCGGCCGCGCTCAGCTGTGGGTTCGCTGCGACCGGACCGCATCCGTTCGCGGCGCGGGCAGCGTTGATCTCGTTGAGCAGCGCACCGTCGTCGGCGCCGTCGGCATGAGCGAGCATTGGGGCACTGACGGCCGCCGCGGCCGCACACACAGATATCAGGACCGAGCTTCTTCTACGACTGTTCACGTGCCCCCCTGGGCTCGAGCTTCAGTCCCCGACAGGTCACAGTATGGACACGGCGAGGTCTCTATGAAGCCCGTTTACCCACTTTCGTGACTTTTCTCTGCCGCCCCTCCCCACGGCGACGGCACAGGTCCGGTCATTACTGTTGACCGCATGTCGCAGCTGACGATTCCCGCCGACCTCAAACCGCGCGACGGCCGCTTCGGCTGCGGGCCCTCCAAGGTCCGACCGGAACAGCTCAGTGCGTTCGCCGCAGCGGGCGACCTGTTCGGCACCTCGCACCGCCAGGCGCCGGTGAAAAACCTGGTCGGCCGGGTGCGCGAAGGGCTGCGCCAGCTGTTCTCGCTGCCCGACGGCTACGAGGTGATCCTCGGCAACGGCGGCACCACCGCGTTCTGGGATGCGGCGGCGTTCGGCCTGATCGACAAGCGGTCGCTGCATCTCACGTACGGGGAGTTCAGCGCGAAATTCGCCTCGGCCGTCGCCAAGAACCCGTTCGTTGGCGATCCGGTCGTCGTCAAGGCCGACCCGGGCAGCGCACCGGAGCCGACCTCGGACCCGTCGGTCGACCTGATCGGCTGGGCACACAACGAGACCTCGACCGGTGTTGCGGTCCCCGTGCGGCGCCCCGACGGGTCGGGCGATGCGCTGATTGCGATCGATGCGACGTCTGCGGCGGGTGGGCTTGAAGTCGACATCACCGAATCCGACGTCTACTACTTCGCTCCGCAGAAGAACTTCGCGAGCGACGGCGGACTGTGGCTGGCGATCATGTCGCCGGCCGCGCTCGCCCGCGTCGAGGCGATCGCGAACTCGGGCCGCTGGGTGCCGGAGTTCCTGTCGCTGCCGATCGCGATCGAGAACAGCCTCAAGAACCAGACCTACAACACCCCGGCGATCGGCACCTTGATCATGCTGGCCGAGCAGCTGGACTGGCTGCTGGGCAACGGCGGGCTGGACTGGGCGGTCAAGCGCACGGCGGACTCGTCGCAGCGGCTGTACGGATGGGCCGACGCGGCCAAGTTCGCCACACCGTTCGTCGCGGATCCGGCCTTGCGTTCGCAGGTGGTGGGCACCGTGGACTTCAACGACGACATCGACGCCGCGGCCGTGGCCAAGACGCTGCGGGCCAATGGCATCGTCGACACCGAGCCCTATCGCAAGCTCGGCCGCAACCAGCTGCGGGTGGGGATGTTCCCGGCCGTGGAGCCCGACGACGTCAGCGCGCTCACGGCGTGCATCGATTGGGTGGTGGAGCGGCTTTAGCCGCGACCAACAGGCGGGGAGCGGCTTTAGCTGGCGTGTCCTACCAGGTAACGCCCGGATAACGCAGTAGTGTCCGGTTGATCGGGCTTTGCGCTAGCCCGGAGGAGGTCGCCATGCGGGAACTCAAAGTCGTCGGACTCGATGTGGACGGCAAACGAATCATCTGCGAGGTCGACGGCTCCGGCGAGAAATTCACGCTGCGGCGCGACGATCGGTTGCGGGCCGCCGTTCGAGGTGACCAGATGGGTTCGAGCCAGACACGAGACGAGGCCGAGGTTCACAACGTGTTGCGCCCCAGAGAGATCCAATCGCGGATCAGGGCGGGCGCGTCCATCGAGCAGGTCGCCCAGGCGTCGGGTGTCGACGTGGCCCGTGTCGAGCGGTTCGCCCACCCAGTGTTACTCGAACGTTCCCGCGCCGCCGAGCTGGCGACGGCCGCGCACCCGGTTCTTCCCGACGGTCCGTCGGTGCTGACCCTGCTGGAGACGGTCACGACGGCGTTGATCGCGCGCGGGCTCGACCCCGACGCCCCCGCATGGGATGCGTGGCGCAACGAGGACGGCCGCTGGACCGTGCAGCTGGCGTGGAAGGCGGGGATGTCCGACAACGTCGCCCACTTCCGGTTCACCCCCGGCGCCCACGGCGGGACGGTGACGGCGTTCGACGACGCGGCCTCCGAGCTGATCGACCCGAACTTCTCGCGCCCGCTGCGTCCGGTCGCCGCGCTGCCCGAGTTTGCGGCTGAGGCCGAGAAGCCGACGCTTCCGATTGAGCCCCCGGTGCAGGTCAGTCCACCGGAACCGCAGCCCGAGGCGGAGGCCGAAGCGGTCGCACCGAAGCAGCCCAAGGCGCGCAGGGGTAAGGCCAAGCCGGCGGTCCCGGCGTGGGAGGACGTTCTGCTGGGCGTGCGGTCCAGCGGCCAGCGCTGACGTACCGCGCCAGGTCAGCCGCTCAACGCAACGGCGAGCACCACCAACCACGCCGCAGCCACGCCGACGCCGGAGCCCAACACGAACCACCGCCACACCGGCCGGTCGCGCCACCCCCATACCGTCGGGGCCAGGCCGCCGACCGCGACCAGGTTGAGTCCGATCGCCAGCAGCGGGTGCAACCTCAACAGTCCGAGGCTGAGCACGACGATCGCGGCGGCGACGACCGCCGCGACAAACCCCGCCACCGTCAACCCCATCGCCCACGGCGTCGAGTCGTCGGCCATCTCATTCACTCCGCGTCGCTCCGCTCAATCTCGCCGGTGCCCAATCTAACCCGCTCATAGAACGCCAGGGCCGCAGCGGTCGCGACGTTGAGCGAGTCGGTTCCCCGCGACATCGGAATCCGCACCCGCAGATCGGCCGCACGCATCGTCCGCTCGGTGAGCCCCGGCCCCTCCGCCCCGACGAGGATCGCCACCTTGTCGTCGGCGACGCCCGCCATCGCGTCGGCCAGGGTGCTTGCGGTAGGCGTGGGTGTCATCGCCAACAGACGAAACCCATTGTCCTGCAACAACTTCAGGTCATCAGGCCACGACTGCGCCCATGCGTAGGGCACGAGCAGCGCATGGCCCATCGACACCCGAACGGCTCGCCGATACAGCGGGTCGGCGCAGCCCGTGCCGAACACGACCGCATCCACGCCGAGACCGGCCGCGTTGCGAAAGATCGAGCCGAGGTTCTCGTGGTCGTTGACGCCTTCAAGGACCGCGACGGTGCGGGCACCGTTCAACACCTCGGCGACCGTCAACTCGCGCGGCCGCGATGCCGACGCCAGCACGCCGCGGTTGAGGTGAAAGCCAACCACTTCGGCCATCACATCGGCGGGGACCCGGTAATAGGGGGCCGAGACGCCGACGAGGTCGCCCGCGAGTTCCTGCAGCCGGCGGTCGGTGCCCATCATCGCGCGCGGCGCGAACCGCGAGGCCAGCATGCGTTGCACCACCAGCACGCCTTCGGCGATCACGAGCCCCTTGCCGGTGGGCAGGTCGGGTCTGCGGTCGACGCTGTTGAGATCGCGAAAGTCGTCGAGTCGCGGATCGGAGGGATCGTCGACGTCGATCACAGTGTGCGTCACGGCAGGCGCGCTCGGCCGGCACCGCAGCGCGGTGGGCTACCTTTCATAGCGATGACCCCGCAACCGCCCCCGTTGCCCGCCAGCCTGCTCAGGCCGGCTCCGGTCATCGTCGCGATCGCGGCCGGTTGGGTCGTCGCTGCGATCCTGGCGTTCACGGTGACCGGTCTACACGAATGGCGGCCGTACACGGTGGCCGGGCTAGGCGTCGGTGCCCTTGGCACGGCGATCTGGTTGTGGCAACGTCGCGCCGTGCGTCGCGGATCGCGCGGGGCGCAGAGCGGACTCACCTAGCGCGAGATGAGCAGACAGGAGAAGGCTATGGCAGCCCCGATGTTGCAGGCCGAGACGATAATCAACGCCCCGGTGGCGAAGGTGTGGGAGCTGGTCTCGAACCTCAAGAACATGCCGCGGTGGAGCCCGCAGTGCCGGGTCATGAAGACGTTCGGCCCGCTGCAGCCGGGTGCGCGGACGATCAACCTCAACCGGCGCAAGTTCCTGATGTGGCCCACCACGAGCCGGATCATCGAGGTGGTCCCGGAGAAGAAGCTGGCGTTTCGGGTCAACGAGAACAACACCGTGTGGAGCTACGAGCTCGAGCCAACCGAGACCGGCACCCGTCTGGTGGAGACCCGTCACGCGGAGAACGGGGTCAAGCCGGTGTCGACGATGTTGGTCAACGCGGTGATGGGTGGCGTGCCCAGCTTCGAACGTGAACTCGTCGAGGGGATGAACGAGACGCTCGCGCGGATCAAGGCCGCCGCCGAAAGCTAACCGCTAGTCGGCCGGTTCGGTCAGGTCGAGCACGCCGTCGTCGTACGGGTCGAAGAGCGGGGATCCGCCGCCCGCGGGCTGGGGCGTGTCCGAGTGTGCGCCGCAACCGTATTCGGAGTCGACGACGTGCCCGTCGGCGGAGAACTCGTTGGCACAGACGCCGAACGTCGTGCCCAGGGCACCGGCCAGCGGAAGGTAGAACCCGCAGTCGCGGCACACCCGCCGCGTCGAGCGCGCCATCGCCGAACCCGGGCCGTACTCGCCGTCGTGCCAGCGTTGCGCCGCGTCCATGCGGCCCCATCGGCTGAGCACCTGGCGACGGCCCAGACCCACCTCGAGTGCGACGTCGTCGATCTGCGGGTCGCCGGTCGCCATGTAGCCGGGCACCAGACGCGGGTCGTCCGGGGCCGGGGCGAGAAGATCTCCCGGGCCCAGATCGCCGGGCTGGACGCGGTCCTGCCACGGCACCCACTTCGGCGCCAGCAACGCTGTCGGCCCCGGAACCAGCACCACCTCGCTGATGGTGGCGTGGTCAGCGCCGGGCCACGCCGCGACGACGACGGCCCACTGCCAGCCGCGGTAGCCCGGCATGTCGGCGAGGAAGCGGTGCGTGGCCGCGGTCGGGTCCTCGAAGCTGGCACCCAGGTACTCACCGACGGTGTCCTCGCCGCTGAACTCGACGATCGCCGCACGCGCGTCGTCGACGGCGCCCAGGAGTACCGCCTCCAGATCCGGCCGCTCGGCGGATTCGGTCACGCTGTCCATCGCCCTCAATACTGCCTGACCGGCTAACCGGCAGCCACACCGGTTGGCTGCACGCCCGCGACCGCTTCGATGGTGGAGAATCGACATCGTGACCGGACCGCGCCGTGACCCCCGAGACTCTGCGGATCGGCGTGACCCTCGGTACTACCCGCCACGGCCGCCCGCCGACGACCGCTGGGGCGACGACCGGTGGAGTGACGAGCACCCGGGGATGGCGAACTACCCGAGCGACCCGAACTACCGTCGTCCCCGGCGCAGCGGGCCGACGCCCAGCGCCAACCGCTGGTTGCCTCCGCTCGACGAGCCCACCCGCGAATTCGGTGCCACGACGCCGCCGCACAGGATGGGCGGCGCCGAGGGCGACAAGGTCACCGTCACACGGGCGGCCGCGCAGCGCAGCCGCGAGATGGGCTCCAAGATGTACGGCCTGGTGCACAGGGCCGCGACCGCGGACGGTGCCGACAAGTCGGGGCTGACCGCGTTGACGTGGCCGGTGGTGGCGAACTTCGCCGTCGACGCCGCGATGGCCGTCGCGCTGGCCAACACGTTGTTCTTCGCGGCGGCCTCCGGGGAGAGCAAGGGCAAAGTCGCGCTGTACCTGTTGATCACGATCGCGCCGTTCGCCGTCATCGCCCCGCTCATCGGACCCGCGCTGGACCGGCTGCAACACGGCCGCCGCGTCGCGCTCGCCACGTCGTTCGCGTTGCGCACGGGGCTCGCGGTGGTGCTGATCGCCAACTACGACGGTGTCACCGGCAGCTTCCCTTCGTGGGTGCTGTATCCGTGCGCGCTCGGAATGATGGTGCTGTCCAAGTCATTCAGTGTGTTGCGTAGCGCGGTGACGCCGCGGGTGTTGCCGCCGACCATCGACCTGGTGCGGGTGAACTCGCGGCTGACTACGTTCGGTCTGCTCGGCGGCACGCTGGTCGGCGGCGCGGTGGCCGCGGGTGCGGAGTACCTGTTCAAGTTGTTCCAGATGCCCGGTGCCTTGTACGTGATCGTCGCGGTGTCGGTGGCGGGTGCGGCGCTGGCGATGCGGATCCCGAAATGGGTCGAGGTCACCGAGGGCGAGGTCCCTGCGACGCTGAGCTACCACGGTCGCACGGGCGAACTGCGGCGCGGCACCGAGCATCTGCCTCCGCCGAAGTCGGCGCGGCAGCCGTTGGGCCGCAACACCATCGCCGCACTGTGGGGCAACTGCACCATCAAGGTGATGGTGGGCTTTCTTTTCCTGTATCCGGCGTTCGTCGCCAAGTCGCACGACGCCAGCGGGTGGGAGCAGCTGCGCATACTCGGACTGATCGGCGCGGCCGCGGCCATCGGCAACTTCGCGGGCAACTTCACCAGCGCGCGCCTCAAGCTGGGCCGTCCGGCGCAGGTGGTGGTGCGCTGCACGATCGTCGTCACCCTCGCGGCGCTGGCCGCAGCGCTGACCGGCAACCTGCTGGTCGCCGCGATCGCCACGCTGCTCACGTCGGGGGCCAGCGCGATCGGCAAGGCCTCGCTGGACGCGTCGCTGCAGGACGACCTCCCGGAGGAGTCGCGTGCCTCGGCCTTCGGCCGCTCGGAGTCGGTGCTGCAGTTGGCCTGGGTCGCCGGCGGTGCGGTCGGCGTGCTCGTCTACACCGAACTGTGGGTGGGCTTCACGGCGATCACCTCGGTGCTGATTCTCGGTCTGGCGCAGACCGTGGTGAGCTACCGCGGTGATTCGCTCATTCCGGGTCTGGGCGGCAACCGACCCGTGCTGGCCGAGCAGGAGGGCGGACGCACGGAGACCGCGGCGGTGGCGCACGAGTGAAACGCATGATCGCCGCGCTCGTCGCGGTGGTGATCCTCGCGTCGGCGGGTACCGGTGTGCTCGTCTGGTGGCTCAGCGGCAACGACGACTCACCGAAATACGCTGAGATCAGCGCGTATTCGCACGGACACCTCGTGCGGGTCGGCCCGTACCGCTACTGCGAGGTGCTCAACCCCACCAAGTGTGAGGTCTTTCAAGACCAGGGCGAACTGCCCGTCACCGAGAGCGACGCGGTGCAGCTGTCGGTGCCACCGGCGATCGCCAGGGCGCCGTGGGTGTTGCTGCGCCAGTATGAGGATTCCGACGTCGTCGAGGAGTTCCGCCCGGGGACGCGACTGGCGGTGACGATTCCGACCGTCGACCCGCGGCGCGGCAAGCTCACCGGGCTGGCCGTGCTGTTGCCCACGCTGGTGCGCATCGACGACGAGGAGGTGCCGGCGCCGCACGCCGAGTGGTCGGTGCGCACGGTCTGGTCCTGAGTCGGCGTCATCCGGCGCCGTGGCCCTCTTCGACCCGCTCACCCTCGCGCGTCGGACCCGGCGGTGTCCCGTCTCCGAACGGCCTGCCGCCCAGGGCTTCTCGACCGTGCGGTGTCAACCAGTTGGCCAGATCTGGTCCTTTCGGCACGACCTGCGTCGGGTTGATGTCGGTGTGCACGATGTAGTAGTGCTGCTTGATCTGAACGAAGTCGATGGTGTCGCCGAACCCCGGGGTCTGGAACAGGTCGCGGGCATAGGCCCACAGCACGGGTAGCTCGGCGAGCTTCTGGCGGTTGCACTTGAAGTGCCCGTGATAGACGGGGTCGAAGCGCGCCAACGTGGTGAACAGCCGCACGTCGGCCTCGGTGATGGTGTCGCCCACCAGATATCGCTGGCCGTCCAGGCGCTCGGAGAGCAAGTCGAGCGCGAAGAACAATCTGTCGTAGGCCTTGTCGTAGGCCTCCTGCGATCCGGCGAACCCGCACCGGTACACGCCGTTGTTGATTTCGGTGTAGATACGGTGGGCCACCTCGTCGATCTCGTCGCGGTGCTTCTCGGGGTAGAGGTCGGGCGCGCCGTCGCGGTGGTACTGCGTCCACTCGGTGGAGAAGTCGAGCGTGATCTGCGGGAAGTCGTTGGTGACGACCTCACCGGTTGGCACGTCGACGATCGCGGGGACCGTGATGCCCTTGTCGTAGTCGGGCAAACGCTTCAGGTAGGCGTCTTTGAGCCGGGGGATTCCCAGCACCGGGTCGACGCCGTCCGGGTCGAGGTCGAACGTCCAGCTGTCCTGGTCGTGGGTGGGCCCGCAGAAGCCGATGGACAGGGCGTCCTCGAGTCCGAGCAGCCGTCGGACGATGATCGTGCGGTTGGCCCACGGGCAGGCCCGCGCGACGACGAGCCGATAGCGGCCGGGTTCGACGGGATACCCGTCGCGGCCATCGGCGGTGATACGAGTGCCGATGTACTTGGTGTCGCGGTTGAACTCGCCACCGGAGTCGGATTTGTCGGCCACATATGCCATGCGACTCAGCATGCCCGCCGAGTGTGGCATTGAAGCACGCTTTGGCCGTCGAGGGCGTGACGCGACCCCACACTCGGCTGAAGTTTCAGTACCCCGTCCGCCCGCTGCTCGGCCTCGGCTTCGGCGCCAAGACCAGAAACTAGGCCTCGAGCTCGCGGGCGACCGCCCGCACCACCTCGGACACGCGGCGGGCGGCCTTGCGGTCGGGATAGCGACCCTTACGCAGTTCGGGCTGCACAGCGCTCTCGAGCAGCGTGATCATGTCCTCGATCATGCCGTGCAACTCGTCGGGCGAGTGCTTGCGCTCGGCGGCGGCGGCCTCCCGGCGCGTGCGCGACAGGCTCGGCGGTGGATCGATGAGCGTCAGCGTCAGCGCCTGCGGCCCGCGCCTGCCCGCGGCGATGCCGAACTCGACGCGCTGCCCGGCCTTGAGGGTCTCGACACCGGAGGGCAGCGCCGAGGATCGGACGTAGACGTCCTCGCCGTCCTCCTGGGACAAAAACCCGAAGCCCTTTTCGGCGTCGTACCACTTAACCCTGCCGGTCGGCACTGGTCTCACCCGCTCGTCGTTGTACCTACAAAAGGAAAGCGCCCCGATGCGCCGGGACGCGTGCTGCTCGATCCTACTCTGACCTCTAACTCGCCAGCACCCCCTTATCGGTAGGCTGAAGACCACCGCTGGAGGAGAAGAAGCGCCGATATGCGATTGATACTCAACATCATCTGGTTGGTCTTCGGCGGCCTGTGGCTGGCGCTGGGCTACCTGCTCGCGGCGCTGATCTGTTTCGTCCTGATCATCACCATTCCGTTCGGGTTCGCCGCGCTTCGTATCGCGATGTATGCGCTGTGGCCGTTCGGCCGCACCATCGTCGAGAAGCCGGGGCCGCGGCCCGGCGCGCTGGTCGGCAACGTCATCTGGGTCATCCTGTTCGGCGTCTGGCTGGCCCTCGAGCACATCATCACCGCGATCGCGATGGCGATCACGATCGTCGGCATTCCGCTCGCACTGGCCAACCTCAAGCTGATCCCGCTGTCGCTGATGCCGCTGGGCAAGGAGATCGTGCCCGTCGACGCCGCGAACAACCCGGAGCGGGCATTCGCGTGACCGTCGTCCACCTCGGCGTGCCGTCCGCCGCACCGTCCTCCCCCGCCCCGGCCGACGGGCCGCTGATCGACACCTTCGGCCGCATCGCCACCGATCTGCGGGTGTCGTTGACCGACCGATGCAACCTGCGGTGCACCTACTGCATGCCCGCCGAGGGCCTGGACTGGTTGCCGTTGGAGCGGCTGCTGCGGCCCGAGGAGTTGACCCGCCTGCTGCGCATCGCCGTCACGAGGCTCGGCGTCAGAAGCGTGCGCTTCACCGGTGGCGAGCCTCTGGTCGCGCGCCACCTCGAGGACGTCATCGCCGCGACGACTGCGCTGAGCCCCCGGCCGGAGATCACGCTGACTACCAACGGCATCGGCCTCGACAAGCGGGCCGAACGGCTCAGGCAGGCCGGGCTGGACCGCATCAACGTCTCGCTGGATACCGTCGACGCCGCGCGATTCGCCGCCATCACCCGCCGGGACCGGCTCCCCGATGTGCTGGCCGGTCTGCGGGCCGCGAAGACGGCGGGCCTGGACCCTGTGAAGGTCAACGCCGTCCTCGACCCGGTCACCGGCCTTGACGACGCGGTCGGGCTGCTGCGCTTCTGCCTCGACCACGGCTACCAGCTACGCATCATCGAGCAGATGCCGTTGGACGCCGGCCACTCGTGGCAACGCGGCAAGGCGATCTCCGCCGACGACGTTCTCGCCGCGCTGCAGCAGCATTTCGACCTCACCCCGGACACCGCCCCGCGCGGGTCGGCGCCGGCCGAGTTGTGGCGCGTCGACGGCGGCGTGGGCAAGGTCGGCATCATCGCCTCGGTGTCACACGCGTTCTGCTCCGCCTGCGATCGCACCCGGCTGACCGCCGACGGCCAGGTCCGCAACTGCCTGTTCGCGCAGCAAGAGACCGACCTGCGACACCTTATGCGCGCGGGCGCCGACGACGCCGCCCTCGAGGCCGCGTGGCGTCTGGCGATGTGGGCGAAAGCGGCGGGCCACGGAATCAACGATCCGAACTTCGTACAACCCGATCGGCCGATGAGCGCGATCGGCGGATGAGTCAAAGGAAGCAATGACGACGACAACGACCACGGTTGCGGTGAACGTCCGCTATTTCGCGGCCGCACGGGCCGCCGCCGGTAACGATGGGGAGACGATTCGGCTTCAGCCGGGAACGACGCTCGCCGAACTCGTCGGGCAGCTCAGTGAGCGCGACGAGAATCTGGCGAAAGTGCTGAAACGCTGCTCTTTTCTGACTGACGGCATCGCTGTGCGCGACGACGCCGTCGCGCTGCGCGACGCCCAAACCGTCGATGTTCTTCCCCCATTCGCCGGCGGATAACGGTGATTTCCGTCACATCACGGAATGATCACAACCTGGCTACGACGCGATTTAGCGCGCGATAGTCCTGCGGAAACGCAGAAATCTGCTGGGCATTTAGAGGATTTTTAAGATTTGCCGAAGGCGAAAACGCCGTAATCGGCAAAAGATGACGCGCCCAAAACGAGCCGATACGGTTCAGTCCCAAGCCGGTCGACCTCAAACCGACTGGCCCGCCGTGCCCAACCGCGCCGAGCTCCATCCGTTGGTGCACGGGATACCAACGAACAACTTGGATGGAGGCGGGGGACCCAACCGGTCCGCCGAGTCAAAGACGGACCTGGAGCCGATCGGTTCCTTGGGGTGAAGCCGAATCGCATTGTGCGACAAGGCCGGGCAATACCTCTCCAGCCCGAACCCGACAGCTGACCTCGTGGGCGCCGAAGAGAGGACCGGAAGCACCTATGAGTGGACGGCACCGCAAGCCGGCTTCATCGGCTGTAAGCGTCGCGAAAGTCGCCTTCACGGGCGCTGTGCTCGGAACCGGAAGCCTTGCCCTCGCCGGCCAAGCCCACGCCGCCACCGACGGCGAATGGGATCGGGTGGCCAGCTGCGAGTCCGGCGGCAACTGGGCCATCAACACCGGCAACGGCTACCAGGGTGGTCTGCAGTTCGCGCCGAGCACCTGGACCGGTCACGGCGGCGGTGAGTACGCCCCCGCCGCACACCTGGCCAGCAAGGAAGAACAGATCGCCGTCGCCGAACGCGTGCTCGCCAGCCAGGGCAAGGGCGCGTGGCCGACGTGCGGTAAGGGATTGTCGGGTGCGACGCCGCGCAATGTCGTCGACGACGCCGTCGAGGCCGTGAACAACCTGCTGCCACCGCCACCCCCGCCGTTCGACCCGTTCGCTCCGCCGCCTCCGCCCGCACCCGTTGACGCGCTGGCCGCACCTGCGCCTCCGCCACCGCCGCCGCCGGGCGATCCCTTCGCCCCGCCGCCGCCCCCGCCGGTCGATGCGCTGGCCGCGCCTCCGCCTCCGCCACCGCCGCCGCCGGGCGATCCCTTCGCGCCGCCGCCCCCGCCGGTCGATGCGCTGGCCGCGCCCGCGCCGCTGCCGCCGCCGGGCGACGCACTCGCCCCGCCGCCGCCCGCTCCCGCGGATGCGCTGGCCGCCCCGGTTCCCGAAGCTCCGCCCGTCGATGCGCTGGCCGCCCCGGTTCCCGAAGCCCCGCCCGTCGACGCGCTGGCCGCCCCGGTTCCCGAGGCCCCGCCCGTCGATGCGCTGGCCGCCCCGGTTCCCGAAGCCCCGCCCGTCGATGCGCTGGCCGCGCCGGTTCCGGAAGCACCGCCCGCTCCGGCGCCCGCACCCGAAGCGCCCCCCGCACCCGAGTTCGACGCGCTGGCCGCCCCCGTTCCGGAGGCACCGCCTGCGCCGTTCGATCCGCTGGCCCCGCCGGTGCCCGAGGCTCCTCCGGTCGACGCGCAGGCCGTGGCCAACTGGGACGTCGCACCCGACGCGCCGGTCCCGGGTCAGCAGCCGGAACTGTGGTCGCTGCCCGTCGACGCGGCGCAGCAGCCCGCTCCGCAGGTCCCCCCTGCGCCCGCGCCTGTCGTGGATCCGGTCGCGACCGACGCCGGTGTTCCACATCTCGCGAGCCCCGACAACCTGCCCGTTGGGACGACCGTCGACCGCGCGCAGGCCGGGGCTGACAGCCCGAACGTCTCCTACCTCAAGGAGATCTGGCACGCGATTCAGACGCAGGACATCACCGGCAAGGACGCGCTGCTCGCGTTGACCCAGCGGCCGCTCACCACGCCGGACGCACCGGGCGGCCAGGCGCCGAACCTGCCGGCTGCGCCGGTCGATCCCGCGGCACCTGCGCCGAGCGCACCGCTGCCGCCTGCCTGATCACACCCCGCGCGATCGAGTGTGGAGTTGACGCACGCTTGCCGCGCTGCGTCGTGCCGTAACCCCACACTCGGCGGGAGGAACCGCTACGCGGAGTTCACCCATTCGTCGGAGCCGTCGGCGAAGAACTGGTGCTTCCACACCGGGAGTCGCTCCTTGACGACGTCGACCAGGCGCGCGCACGTCTGGAACGCGGCCGCGCGGTGATCGGCCGCGACCGCGGCAACCAGCGCGGCATCGCCGATCTCGAGGGCCCCGACGCGGTGGCTGACCGCGATGGCCCGGACGCCGTCGGCATCGGCGGCGATCTCCGCAGCCACCTCCGCGAGCGTCTGGGGCGCCGACGGATGCGCCGAATACTCCAGCCGCAGCACTGAACGCCCGCCGTCGTGATCGCGCACGACACCGGAGAAGCTCACCACCGCACCAGCCGAGGCATTGGCGACCAGTGCCTCATGCTCGGCGGAGTCGATCGTCTCCTCGCAGAGGTCGGCACGCAGCACCACCGCCGTCATCGCGAGTGGTCCTTTCCGCGAATCTGATCGAGCGCATGCTCGAGAACACGGTCGAGCACGCCCAGTCCGTCCTTGACGCCACCGGGCGACCCGGGCAGGTTCACGATCAGCGTGCGGTCCTTGACCCCACACACCCCGCGCGACAGCACCGACGTCGGCACCTTGTCCTCTCCGGCCCGACGGATCGCGTCGGCAAGGCCGGGAATCTGATAGTCGACCAGCGCGGCGGTGCCCTCGGCGGTGCGGTCCGTCGGCGAGATGCCAGTGCCGCCGGAGGTGATCACCACATCGACGCCGTCGGCGACCGCGGCGGAGATGGCGTCGGCCACCGCGTCGCCGTCGGGTACCACCACGGGCGCCGGGGTGTCGATGTCACGGCCGGTGAGCCAGTCCACGACGATCGGCCCGCTGCGGTCCTCGTACACGCCGGCGGCGGCGCGCGTGGAGGCGACAACGACCCGACCCGACCGCATCAGCGGGTCCAGGTTCCGGTCTTGCCGCCCTCTTTGCGCAGCACCCGAATGTCGTCGATGCGGGCGGCGGGGTCGACGGCCTTGATCATGTCGTAGATCGTCAGCGCGGCCACGCTCACCGCGGTCAGCGCCTCCATCTCGACGCCGGTGCGGTCGGTGCTGCGCACCGTGGCGGTGACGTCCACCCGCCCTTCGGCGTCGTCGATCGTGAAGTCCACGTCGACCCCCGTCAGCGCCAACTGATGGCACAGCGGGATCAGGTCGCTGGTGCGCTTGGCGGCCAGGATGCCTGCGACGCGGGCGGTGGCCAGCGCGTCGCCTTTGGGCAGGCCGCCCGATGCGATCATCGCGACGACGTCGACCGTCGTGCAAAGGGTTCCGGCCGCGACGGCGGTGCGCTTGGTGACGTCCTTTGCCGTGACGTCGACCATGTGCGCCGCGCCGGTCTCGTCGACGTGTGAGAGGCGGGCCGGCTCGGACACCTACTTGTTGACGACCGTCACCGCGTGCACGTACGGCAGTTCGTCCGCGGGCAGCGGGAACGTGATCTCGCCGAAGGGCGACAGCGCGCCGGTACGGTCGGTGGCCAGTTCGCTCACCGCGTGGTCGTCGTCACCGTCGACCTCGGGCCAGCCCGGATCGACGTACCGTTTCTTCCCCTTGTTGTCTGCCACGCCCACATTGTGGCAAATGGTCCGGCCGGTGGCGACACCGCCACACTCCTTTACGCTGGTCAGCAATGACCGAGAACGCGTCAGGCCTCCCTCTGGGCGCCTGGTTGGCCGATCTCCCCGACGACCGGCTCGTCCGGCTGCTGGAGTTGCGGCCCGACCTGACCCAACCGCCGCCGGGGTCGGTCGCTGCGCTGGCGGCCCGCGCGCAGGCCCGCCAGTCGGTCAAGGCCGCCACCGACGACCTCGACTTCCTGCGGCTCGCTGTGCTCGACGCGCTGCTCGTGCTGCACGCCGACACGACCGCCGTCCCGGTTACAAAACTGCTGGAGCTCATCGGCGACCGGGCGCCCGAAGCAGCCGTCACGAACGCCGTGGACGATCTGCGCGACCGGGGGCTGGTGTGGGGTGACGCAGCAGTCCGGGTGGCGGCCGAAGCCGTCGCGGGCTTGCCGTGGTACCCCGGACAGGCCACGGTCGAAGACACCGCCGCGAGTCCACAGGACATCGCCGCCCGACTGGAATCGCTCGACGAGGCGCAGTCCGAGCTGCTGCAGAAGTTGCTCGAGGGTTCACCGGTGGGCCGCACTCGCGACGCTGCACCCGGCACCCCGTCGGATCGCCCGGTGCAGCGGCTGCTGGCCGCCGGTCTACTGCGCCAGGTCGACGCGGAAACCGTGATCCTGCCGCGACTCGTGGGCCAGGTGCTGCGCGGTGAGCTGCCGGGACCCCTGCAGCTGACCGAACCCGACCCGGTGGTGTCGACGACGACAGCGGCCGACGCCGACGCGGTGGCCGCGGGCGCCGCGCTCGACCTTCTCCGCGAGGTCGGGGTGGTGCTCGAAACCCTGGGCGCCACACCGGTTCCGGAGTTGCGCAGCGGTGGGCTCGGCGTGCGTGACGTCAAACGACTGACCAAGGCCACCGGCATCGACGAACGCCGCCTGGGGCTGATCCTCGAAGTGACCGCGGGTGCGGGCCTCATCTCGGCGGGCATGCCCGAACCCGAACCCGAGGCCGGTGACGGGCCGTACTGGGCGCCGACGGTCTCATCCGACCGGTTCGTCGAATCCCCGACCGCGGTCAAATGGCACCTGCTGGCGACGACCTGGCTGGAGCTCCCGGGCCGGCCGAGCTTGATCGGAAACCGCGGTCCCGACGGCAAACCCTATGCGGCACTGTCGGATTCGCTGTTCTCCACTGCCGCACCGCTGGACAGGCGACTGCTCCTCGAGGTGCTCGCGAGCCTGCCGCCCGGCGCGGGCGTCGACGCAGGTGAGGCGTCGCGCGCGATGATCTGGCGCAGGCCGCGCTGGGGGGTCCGGTTGCAACCAGGGCCAGTCGCCGACCTGCTGACCGAGGCGCATGCGCTGGGACTGGTGGGTCGCGGCGCACTGGCCACCCCCGCTCGGACGCTGCTCACCGACGCTCCTGCCGACGACGTCGTTAAGGCGATGGACAAGGTGCTGCCCGCACCGATCGACCATTTCCTGCTGCAGGCCGACCTCACGGTGGTCGTCCCCGGCCCGCTGCAACGCGAGCTGGCCGAACAACTGGCTGCCGTGGCGAGCGTGGAGTCGGCGGGTGCGGCGATGGTGTACCGGATCAGTGAGCCGTCGATCCGCCGCGCGCTCGACACCGGCCGCACCGCGGGCGAACTGCACGCCTTCTTCAAGCGCCACTCGAAAACTCCCGTCCCGCAAGGTTTGACATATCTCATCGACGATGTGGCCCGCAGGCACGGTCAGTTGCGTGTCGGCATGGCGGCGTCGTTCGTGCGGTGCGAGGACGCAGCGCTGCTCGCGCAGGCGGTGGGTGCACCGGCGACGGACTCGCTGGAGATGCGCCTGCTCGCGCCGACGGTCGCGGTGTCGCAGGCGCCGATCTCCGACGTGCTCGCGGCGCTGCGCCAGGCCGGCTTCGCGCCGGCGGCCGAGGACTCGACCGGCGCCATCGTCGATATTCGAGCCCGGGGGGCGCGGGTGCCCGCTCCGCCGGGACGACGGCGCACGTACCGACTCGCCCCGACGCCCACCAGCCAAACTCTCGGTGCAATCGTCGCCGTGCTGCGCAAGGTGGCGTCGGCCCCGACCGGCGGTATGCGTTTGGACCCGGCGGTGGCGATCAACCAGTTGCAGGAGGCCGCGCACATGCAGGCCTCGGTCGTGATCGGGTACGTCGATCCTGCGGGGGTGGCGACCCAACGGGTCGTCGCACCGATCAATGTGCGGGGCGGGCAGTTGACGGCATACGATCCCGCGTCGGGGCGGGTGCGCGATTTCGCCATCCACCGCATCACTTCCGTGGTCGCCGCCGACGAGCAGTAGACCGAGCCACCCCCAGCTCATGGGGTATGTCGGCGGGCAGACGCGGTCTCTCGCGGGTGGGGAGGTCGGGGCGGTCTGGATAATGGATGGGATGACCGATGGCCCCCTGATCGTGCAGTCCGACAAGACGGTGCTGCTCGAGGTCGACCATGAACAAGCGGGCGCGGCGCGTGCCGCGATCGCCCCGTTCGCCGAACTCGAGCGCGCCCCCGAGCACATCCACACCTACCGGATCACCCCGCTGGCGCTGTGGAACGCGCGCGCCGCGGGCCACGACGCCGAACAGGTCGTCGACGCGCTGGTGTCGTTCTCCCGCTACGCGGTGCCCCAGCCGCTTCTGGTCGACATCGTCGACACCATGGCTCGCTACGGGCGGCTGCAACTGGTCAAGCATCCGGCTCACGGCCTGATGCTGGTGAGCCTGGACCGCGCCGTGCTCGAGGAGGTGCTGCGCAACAAGAAGATCGCGCCGATGCTTGGCGCGCGCATCGACGACGACACCGTCCTGGTGCACAACAGCGAGCGCGGCCGAGTCAAGCAGATGCTTCTCAAGATCGGCTGGCCCGCAGAGGATCTCGCGGGTTACGTCGACGGCGAGAAGCACCCGATCAGCCTGGCGGAGAACGGCTGGCACCTTCGCGATTACCAGCAGATGGCCACCGAGTCGTTCTGGGAGGGCGGATCCGGGGTCGTCGTGCTGCCCTGCGGCGCGGGCAAGACGCTCGTCGGCGCCGCCGCGATGGCGAAGGCCTCGGCGACCACGCTGATCCTGGTGACCAACACCGTCGCCGGACGGCAGTGGAAACGCGAGCTGATCAACAGGACCTCGCTCACGGAGAACGAAATCGGCGAATACTCCGGGGAGCGTAAGGAGATCCGGCCGGTGACCATCGCCACCTATCAGGTGATCACTCGGCGCACCAAAGGCGAATACCGGCACCTGGAGTTGTTCGACAGCCGCGACTGGGGGCTGATCATCTACGACGAGGTGCACCTGCTGCCCGCACCGGTGTTCCGGATGACGGCCGATCTGCAGTCGCGTCGTCGACTCGGCCTGACCGCCACACTGATTCGTGAGGACGGCCGCGAGGGGGACGTGTTCTCGTTGATCGGTCCGAAGCGCTACGACGCACCGTGGAAGGACATCGAGGCCCAGGGGTGGATCGCGCCCGCCGAATGCATCGAGGTGCGGGTGACGATGACCGACAACGAGCGCATGCTGTACGCGACCGCCGAACCCGACGAGCGGTACAAGCTGTGCTCGACGGCGCATACCAAGATCGCGGTGGTCAAGTCGATCCTCGACAAACACAAGGGCGAACAGACGTTGGTGATCGGCGCCTACCTCGACCAGCTCGAGGAACTCGGCCAAGAACTCGACGCGCCGATCATCCAGGGTTCGACGAAAACCGCGGAGCGCGAGGCGCTTTTCGATCAGTTCCGGCGCGGTGAGATCTCAACGCTGGTCGTGTCGAAGGTCGCCAACTTCTCTATCGATCTGCCGGAAGCCAGTGTCGCCGTGCAGGTCTCGGGCACCTTCGGATCCCGTCAGGAAGAGGCTCAACGCCTGGGGCGGCTGCTGCGACCCAAGGCCGACGGTGGGGGCGCGATCTTCTACTCCGTCGTCTCCCGCGACAGCCTCGACGCCGAATACGCCGCGCACCGTCAAAGGTTCCTCGCCGAGCAGGGCTACGGCTACGTCATCAAGGACGCCGACGACCTGTTGGGACCCGCGATCTAGACGTGCAAGCGCCCGCTATACGTGCGGGCCGACCGGATTCGACACCGTCAGTAAGATCGCGGAGTCCTCGAGCGCCTGCAGTCCGTGCCGGTCCTTGGGTACCACGATGTGGTCGCCTTCGGACCCCTCCCAGTTGGCGGACGCATGGGTCAGCCGTACGCGGCCGTGCAGGACCTGCAGGGTGGCCTCCCCGTTCGTCTCGTGCTCGGTCAGTTCCGAGCCGCCGGTCAAGGCGATCAGCGTCTGACGCAGCGAATGCTCGTGGCCGCCGTAGACCGTGTGCGCGCTGCGTCCGCTACTGGCGGCGCGGGCCGTCTCGAGTTGCTCACGTGCGAGCGCGGTCAGCGAGGTCTTGTTCATCGCGGGCTTCCTGTCGAGGGCTGGTCGATTGGAAATTCAGCAGAGATCCCAATCTTAGTGACGGTCCATCCACCGCAAGCGGCCGCATCGAGACCGTCGTAAATGAGCGTCCGAGGCGGTGAGGCGCTAGCCTGCTTACCCATGACCAGTCGCCGTCGCGCCACGTCCGCTCAGGCGGTCAAAGTCGGACTCGTCGGCGTCGCCATCGGTCTGGGTGCGCTGACGTCGGCCGGGTTCGCGACGGCAGACCCCGAGGTCCCGCCCCTCCCCGCCCCCGGAACTCCCGGCACGCCGCCTGCGCCGGGCCAGCCCTACGCCGCTCCTGTGGCCCCGGGCGACCCGCCGCCCGCACCTCCGCCCGTCGGCGCACCACCGGTGCCCGAGATTGCGAACCCTCAGTACGGGCAGGGTTCGAGCCCAGGTCCGCTCGGCTTCCTTCGCGATGCGTGGCGTCAGGCCCAGGACCCGTACGGGTTCGCCGCACTGCCGCCCGGCCAGGCACCGGTCGGGGCGCCGCCACCGCCCGGCGCGGGTCCCGCGCCGCAGCTACCGCCGGGATACACCTCGTTGAACGCCCCCGAGTCCAACGGCCCGCCGGTGGCACCGCCCGCCGAAGGCGGTCCACCGCTGCCGCCCGGGTACTACCCGTTGGACGGCCCACCGCCACCCGGGTATTACGACACTCCCCCGCCGGGCCCGGCGATTCCACCCGAGGGGCCGATTCCACCGACGCCGTGATCAGGTGTTCGTCGTGGAGAGCGCAGCCTTCACCGTGCGGGACAGCTCGTCGGCGAGAATCTCCGGATCACCGTTGAGCAGGCCCGTGATCGCCTGACTGGCGACGACGGAGGGATCCATCTTCTGCTCCGCAGGGATGTAGCTGACCATGTCGGTGTCCATATAGCCCACGTGCAGCGCCGAGACGTGAATTCCGCGCGGCGCCAACTCCGTTCGCAGCGCATCGGTCATCGCCCACGCCGCGGCCTTGGCCGCCGAGTAGGCGCCCGACGTCGGCGGGTGATACCAGGAGAGGACCGACAGGACGTTCAGGATCGAACCGCCGCCGTTGTTCTCGATGACAGGCACGAACGCGCGGGTGACGTTCAGCGTGCCGAGGTAGTGCGTGTCCATCTCCAGCCGGATGTCCTCGATCGGCCCGCTCAGCAGGCCGGCCTGGGTCGACACCCCAGCGTTGTTCACCAACACCGTGACGTCGTCGGCGATCTCGGCGGCGCGGCGCACCGACTCCGGATCGGTGATGTCGAGCTGTACCGGGAACACGCCGGGCAGGTCCACGGTCTCGGGTTTTCTGGCCCCGGCGTACACCTTCGCGCCGCGCGCGACGAGTTCGGCGGCGAGCCTGCGTCCCAATCCGCGGTTGGCCCCCGACACCAGGGCTGTGATGTTCTCTGTCATGGCGGCGCTCCTCTCGCTGATGACCACCACAACACCGAGTGCACCCGAAATAAGTCCCGACGGGTTACGGCTGTGAAAACATCGTCGCGCCTAGCTGAGGGCGGGAATCACCTGATGTTCGAACATCTCGATACCCGAGCGGTCGTACGCGGCTTCCGGGAAGTAGAGGATGGCGTACTCGCAGCCCAGCTGCCGCATCTTGTCCAACTTCTCGATGACTTGTTCGGGTGTGCCACTTGCTGCTTCGGGAGCGGACACGGAGTTCAGCATCGCGTCGACCGCCGCCTCGTCGGCCTTGGCGACCTGTCGTGCGCGCAGCCTCGCCACGCGTTCCTTGACGTCGGACTCCGAATCGCCGATCACCGCGTTGAAGTTGGCCGAACGCACGATCGCGTTGTAGTCGGTGCCGACCTCACCGCAGTGGTCAGCCAGCACCTGTGACTTGTGAGTGAAACCCCCTGGCTCAGAAGTGAAGTTGGTGTACTGGGCGTATTTCGCCGCGATACGCAGCGTCACCTTCTCCCCACCGCCGGCGATCCATAGAGGAATCCCGTTCTCCTGCAGGGGTTTCGGCTGCACAATCGCCCCGGCGACCTGGTAGTGCTTGCCGTCGAAACTCACCTTCCCGTCGCGCCATGCGTCACGCATGATCTGCACACCCTCGTCGAGGCGCCCCAGCCGCACCCCAGCCGACGGGAATCCGTAACCGTAGGCACGCCATTCGTGTTCGTACCAGCCGCCACCGATGCCCATTTGGATGCGACCCCCGGAGATGATGTCGGCGGTGGCGGCGACCTTGGCCAGATAGACCGGGTTGCGGTAGCTCATCGCCGTGCACATCTGGCCGAGCTTGATGCGCGACGTCGTCGCGGCGTAGGCGGCCATCAAGGTCCACGCCTCGTGGGTGGCCTCCGTGGTGGGCACCGGCACGGTGTGGAAGTGGTCGTAGACCCACAGCGAGTCCCACGCGTCGCTGTCGTCGGCATACGCGGCGAGGTCGCGCATCACCGCCCACTGCTCTGCGGGAGGAATGTCGATCAGGTCGAGTCGCCAGCCCTGCGGGATGAACAGTCCGAAGCGCATGGCACCCGACTCTAGGCCTACCGGGCCTCCGGGGTCAGCAGGTCGCAGAGCGCGTCCATTCACGGCGTGCGGACCTCAGGACGCGACGCCGTTACCGCATTGCCGCCGCGGCGCGGAAGGTATCAGTTAGCTCCACTCACCATGAGTCCCGTACTGGGCGTTAGCCTCTCGCGCCGGAGAAGTCCAGGTGCGCCGCCGACCGCAGAGGCACTCGAGAAGCTCGACACGCTTCGCTGACCGGCGTTTTCTGTTGTATGGTGTGGCTCACACCAAGCAGTTCGTGTGATCTGAGGCACAGGAAAGAGGAGGCGGTCGTGGGTCGTGACCCGATAGACGGGTTCAGGGCGCATCCCGTGCGTCCCGGCGGCGCGGTGCACGTTCGGTGGTTCACTGTCCTGCTGCTGGCGGTCATCGCGATCGCCGCGATAGCGGGAATCGTCAGCACGGCGGCGATGGGCCAGACTCCCGTCGCGATCGCCATCGGCATCGTCACGATGGCGTTCTTCTCCCGGATCGGCGCCTGAGGCTCGATCCCCGAATTCTGTCGGCGGCCGGCGTTAGCCTGACGTCATGGCTTTGTCGAAAGACGAACGCGAGCAATTCCTGGCCGAACCGCACGTCGCCGCCTTGTCGGTCGGCGCGGGTGACAAGCGTGGCCCGCTGACCGTTCCTGTCTGGTATCAGTACTCGCCCGGCGGTGAGCCGTGGGTGCTCACCGGCGACGGCTCTCGCAAGCATCGACTGATCGAGAGCCAGGGCGAGTTCACGCTGATGGTCCAGCGCCTCGAGCCGACGGTTCGGTACGTGGCGGTCGACGGCCCGGTCAGCCGCATCGAGCCCGGCACCGACGAGCGACTCGTCGAGGTCACCAAACGCTATCTGCCGCCCGAAAAGGTCGATGCGTACCTCGAATACGCGCGCCGCGAGCACGGCGCCAGCGTGGTGGTCTTCATGAAGCCGCAGCACTGGTTGTCGGCTGACCTCGGGGCGTTCTAGCGCGGCTCGAACAGCGCGGCGACGGCGGGCAGGCTCACCTTCAGCGCCGGGTTGCGCGGCAGTTCGTCGACGACCGTGAACGCCACCGGCACGTTGTACACGGGCAGCGAGCGCCGCACCAGGTCGGCAAGTTCGTCGTCGGAGGGCACCGGCAGTCCCGGAGACACCTCGACGGCTGCGACGGGCACCTCGCCCAGGCGCGCGTCACGCACGCCGACCACGCACGCGTCGCGGACGGCGGGATGTGAGATCAGCACGCGCCGAACGGTTTCCGGCAGGACCTTGAACCCACCGCGGTTGATCGCCCCGTCGGCCCTTCCATGCAGGGTGACGAACCCGTCGTCGTCCATCGAGGCGATGTCGGTGGTGCGGATCCAGTCCGGTCCGATCGGCGCGACCTTGGCCTCCAGGAGGCCTTGCTCGCCGGCCGCAAGCTCGCCTCCGGTGTCCGGGTCGACGATGCGCAACTCGACGTCGGGCAGGGCCCTGCCGACGCTGTTGCGCTTGGCCGAACCGAAGTCGCGTTGCATCTCCGGAGACCATGCGCACAGCGATCCCGCGAATTCCGTTGCGCCGTAGGCCAGCACGATCGGGATACCGTATTTCGCCTCGAACTCGTCGCGGGTCTCGGGGTCCAGCGGGCCGGACGCGCTGATCAGGAAGTCCAGCGACGCGAGATCTTCCTTCGCCACGTCGGCGTCCAGCAACATCCGGATGACGGCGGGCTGCACACCCGAACGGGTGATGCGGTGCCGTTTCACGAGATTCACGTAGTCTTCGACGCTGAATCGCTCGAGCATCACGATCCGCCTGCCGTTGTACACACCGGCGATCAATTGACATACACCGATTCCGCCGAACTGCCAATAGGCGAGTTCGGGCGGGGCGTCGGCCGGTGCGGTCTCGCCGCTGGTGACGCTGAACACCGTACGCTCGAGCACCGGGGTCTTGATCGACTGGCGCTTCGGCGGTCCCGTCGTGCCGCTCGTCAGAATCTGCAGTGCGACACCGGGTTCAGGCTCAGCATGGGCGCGTCGCGGGTCTCGGCGATCCAGCCCGGGCACCGCAGCGACGATCGGTTGGCGCGCCGATATCTCCACGCCCGCGCTGCCTGCCCGCTGAGCCGCGTCGATGACCGGCGCGGTCCAGTCCTCACCGTCGGCGACGACGGCCGAGAGTCGGAGCGTCTCGATGTCGCAGCCGATGGCCTCGGGCGACTGGAACGAGTAGATCATCGACACCGTGCGGCCCGCGGCGAGGAAGCCGATGATCGCCGCGGCGTGCGGCAACCGGTTCCTGACCACCAAACCGACCGGGGCCTCGTCGGGAACGCTCGCATCCCGCAGCGCCTGCGCGATGGCACGACCGTACGCCGTCACCTCGTCGCCGCTGTACCAGCGCCCCTCGAACTCGATACAGGGATTACTGCCGTAACGGGCCAGCCCGGCCGCGAACTCGTCGGTGAAGCTTTCCGGCACGGGTTTCTCCTATGTCAAGCCGCTGCCGCTTGGCAAGGCTTTTGACGATTGTTGTGGTCGGTGTGCAGGTGGCCGTAGACGACGCGGGCCAGGCGGCGTTTGAGGCAGCGCAGGGCTTCGGGTGTGGAGTCGCCGTTGGTGATGCGGTGGCGGTAATAGGTCTGTCCGAGGCCCTGGAGGCGGATTTGGGTGACGGCGATGCGGTGTAGGGCGGTGTTGAGTTGGCGGTTGCCCGAGCGGGTCATACGGACTCGTCCGCGGGTGTTGCCCGACCATACCGGCACCGGGGCCACCCCGGCGTGACGCGCGAAGGCCGCCTCGCTCTTGAATCGGGTCACCCCGGCGGTTTCGCCGACGAGTTTGGCCGCGGTCAGCTCGCCACATCCCGGCATGGCCAGCAACACCGGGGCGACCTGGCGGACACGGGCACCGATCCGTTTGGCCAACCCGTCGATGGTCTCGGTGAGGCGGCTGATGTCGGCCAGCTCGTCGCGGGCCAACTCGGCGACGATGCCGGTTTGGGTGTGCAGCCAGTCGCCGAGCAGTCTGCGGTGCTTGGCCAGATTCAACGAGCGCGCCTTGGGGGCATGGGCGGGATCGAGCTCGTGAACCCGCCACAGCAGCCGGTTAATCGTCGCAGTGCGTTGTGCCACAAGGTCTTCGCGTCGATCCACCAACAGCTTGAGTTCACGCGACACCTCGTCATGAGCGGCTACCGGCAGATCGGGCTCACGCAGGAAACCACGAGCGACTGCCAGCGCATCGATGGGATCGGACTTACCCCGGGTGCGGGCCGAGGCCCGGGTCTGGGCCATCAGCTTGGGCGGGACCCGCACCACTTTCTGCCCCAACGCGAACAGGTCGCGCTCTAGACGCGCTGACAGATGCCGGCAGTCTTCGATCGCCCAGATGACATCGGTTCCGAAATGCTCACGGGCCCACATCACCGCTTCGGTATGCCCGCCGGTGAGGGCCTTGACGGTCTTCTCGCCGAGCTTGCGGCCTACCTCGTCGACGGCGACGAAGGTATGCGTGCGCTTGTGTACATCGGCTCCAACAACAACCATGGTGGTTGCCTCCATTCACTGAGAGGTGACGGTTGGGCCGGTCGGCGGACATACCTCAGTTGGGGGCGGTGCCACGCTCCTATCAAGTCACGCCGGCCGGTCCTTCACACCTGATGCCGGCAAAACGCGTGAACGCCAACCAAAGGCGGCAGCCAATCTAAGAGCCAGACACCAGGTGAAAAGGATTCAACCACCGCACTACGCGGCACCTCACCTTCACACTGACGCCAATCTAGCGAATCACCCACCCGTCAAAGCGGCGATGGAGTTATGCGTCAGGTCAGCGACGCCGGCGGGCTGAACCGCTCGCCGTACTTGGCCGCGAGTTCCTTGGCGCGGGCCACGAAGGCCTCCTTGCCGACACCGCCAGGACCCTGGTAGCCGACGATGAACTGCGCCGAACCACCGGTGTAGGGCGGGAAGCCGATACCCATGATCGAGCCGATGTTCGCGTCAGCGGTCGACGTGAGCACGCCCTCGTCAAGGCACTTCTGGGTCTCCAGCGCCTCGGCGAACAGCATGCGATCGATCATGTCCTGCAACGGGATCGACGTGTTGCCGGAGTTGAAGGTCTCCTTCAGACCCGGCCACAGCCCGACGCGCTTGCCGTCGGCGTACTCGTAGAAGCCCGCACCCTTCAGCCGCGACGGCCGTCCGATCTCGATCATCTTCTCGACGACCGCCTCGGCCGGGTGCGGCTCATAAGTGCCGCCCGTGCTCTCGACGCCCTTGCGGGTGGCGACGGCGATCTTGTGCATCAGCTCGAGGTTGAGCTCGTCGGACAGCTGCAGCGGCGGCGCCGGGTAGCCCGCCTGCGAGCCGGCCTGCTCGATGCTCGCGGCCGCAACGCCCTCACCGAGCATCGCCAGCGCCTCGTTGACGAACGTGCCGATGACGCGGCTGGTGAAGAACCCGCGGCTGTCGTTCACCACGATCGGGGTCTTGCCGATGGCCAGCGTGTAGTCGAACACCCGGGCCAACGCCTCGTCAGAGGTCTTCTCGCCCTTGATGATCTCCACCAGCGGCATCTTGTCGACCGGCGAGAAGAAGTGGATGCCGATGAAGTCCTCCTGGCGCTTCACACCGGTCGCCAAACCGGTGATCGGCAGCGTCGAGGTGTTCGATCCCAGCAGCGCGTTGGGCTCGACGATGTCCTCGATCTCCTGGAACACCTTGTGCTTGAGGTCCTGATCCTCGAAGACCGCCTCGACGACGAAGTCGACACCCTTCAGGTCGGCGGGATCGCCCGTCGGCGTGATGCGGGCCAGCAGGGCGTCGGAGCGCTCCTGGGTGGTCTTGCCCCGCTCGAGCGCCTTGGCCTCGAGTTTCTCCGAGTAACCCTTACCCTTTTGGGCGGCTTCGAGGCTGACGTCCTTGAGCACCACGTCGAACCCGGCCTTGGCCGACACGTAGGCGATGCCGGCGCCCATCATGCCCGCGCCCAGCACGCCGATCTTGTTGATCTTGACGGGCTCGATACCGTCGGGCCGCGACGCACCGCCGTTGATGGCCTGCAGGTCCAGGAAGAACGCCTGGATCATGTTCTTGGCGGTCTGGCCCGTGACCAGCTGCGTGAAGTAGCGGCTCTCGATGCGGCTCGCGGTGTCGAAGTCGACCTGCGCGCCCTCGACGGCGGCGTTGAGGATCGCCCGCGGCGCAGGCATCGGCGCACCCTTGAGTTGCTTGCGCAGCAGCGCCGGGAACGACGGCAGAATGCTGGCCAGGCCAGGCGAGGTCGGCGTGCCGCCGGGCATCTTGTAGCCCTTGGCATCCCACGGTTGGGTGTGGCTGTCCGGGTTGGCCTTGATCCAAGCCTTGGCGGCCGGCACGAGTTCGTCGACGCTGCTGACCAGTTCGTCGACCAGGCCGGTGTCCTTGGCCTTGCCCGGCTTGAAGCGGGTGCCCTGGCTGAGCACCTCCATGAACGCCTTCTGGATGCCGAACATCCGCACGGTGCGGGTCACGCCGCCACCGCCGGGCAGCAGACCCAACGTGACCTCGGGCAGACCGATGACCGAGCCCTTGACGTCGGCGGCGATCCGATGATGGCAGGCCAGCGCAATCTCCAGGCCACCGCCCAGCGCGGCGCCGTTGATGGCCGCCACGACCGGCTTACCCAGCGTCTCGAGCTTGCGCAGGTCGGCCTTGATGGACTCGACCTCTTCGAACGCTTCGGCGGCGTTGTCCGGGCCGACGTTCATCATGCCCTTGAGGTCACCGCCGGCGAAGAAGGTCTTCTTCGCGCTGGTGATGACGACGCCGGTAATCGAATCCTTTTCCGCAACAAGGCGTTCGACGGCATTGTGCATGGATTCCTTGTAATGCTCGTTCATCACGTTGGCCGAGCCGGTCGGATCGTCGAGCGTCAGGGTGACGATGCCGTCGGCATCCTTGTCCCACTGAATGGTGTTCTCTGCCATGTTTTTTCCTTAAACCCTCAGACTCGTGCTAGACGCGCTCGATGATGGTGGCCACGCCCATGCCGCCGCCGATGCACAGCGTGATCAGCGCACGCCGTGCGTTGCGACGCTCGAGCTCGTCGACCATGGTTCCGGTGATCATGGCGCCGGTGGCGCCCAGCGGGTGGCCCATCGCGATGGCGCCACCGTTGACGTTGAGCTTCTCGTCGGGGATGTCGAGGTCCTTCTGGAACTTCAGAACCACCGAGGCGAACGCCTCGTTCAGCTCGAACAGGTCGATGTCGTCGACCGTCAGGCCGGCACGGTCGAGCACCTTGCGAGTGGCCGGCGTCGGACCGGTGAGCATGATGACCGGATCGGCGCCACTGGTGGCGGTGGCCACGATGCGTGCCCGCGGGGTCAGGCCCTGCGACTGGCCCGCCTTTTCACTGCCGACGAGCACCAGCGCGGCGCCGTCGACGATGCCGGAGCTGTTGCCGCCGGTGTGGACGTGGTTGATCTTCTCGACGAAGTGATACTTCTGCAGCGCCACGTCGTCGAACCCGCCCATCGCGCCGACGCCGTCGAACGCGGTCTTGAGCTGACCGAGGCCCTCGAGCGTGGTGTCGGGGCGCATGTGCTCGTCGTGGTCGAGAATCACCAGGCCGTTCTGGTCGCGCACCGGCACGACGGACTTGGCGAAGTAGCCGCCCGACCAGGCCGCGGCGGCTTTCTCCTGGCTGCGCAGCGCGTAGCGGTCGACATCCTCGCGGGAGAAGCCCTCGATCGTCGCGATCAGATCGGCGCCGATGCCCTGCGGGACGAATCCGATGCGGTAGTTCGTCTCCGGGTCCGAAGCCCATGCGCCGCCGTCGGAGCCCATCGGCACGCGGCTCATCGACTCGACACCGCCGGCGAGTACCAGGTCGTCCCAGCCGGACCGCACCTTCTGGGCGGCGGTGTTGACGGCCTCCAGACCCGAGGCGCAGAACCGGTTCAGCTGGAACCCGCCGGTGGTCTCGGGCAGCTTGGCCACCAGAGCCGCGGTCCGGGCGATGTCGCCGCCCTGGTCGCCGACGGGGGACACACAACCGAGGATGACGTCGCTGATCAGCGTCTCGTCGAGGTCGGGGTAGCGGCTGCGGATCTCCTCGATCAGGCCGACGACCAGGTTGACGGGCTTGACCTCGTTGAGTGCGCCGTTCTTGTTCTTGCCGCGGGGCGTACGAATCGCCTCGTAGATGAAGGCTTCTTCAGACATGAAGATATTTCCTGTTCAGATTGGGTTGCGGGATGCCTGTCCATCCGGACGGTAGTCCTCTGTTCCGCAGCCTAACAGCCTCGGCCAACCTGTTGGTTGGGCAACCTAGCACCGGTAACCCCGCGGGGCGTACCGCGCGGTCCCCGGCCAGGGCGTGACAGAAGTGCCCGCTCGTCCCCCGAACCGGCAGCTAACGTGACGATGTGGGCGTCCTCCTCGGCATCGACATCGGCACCGGGAGCACGAAAGGCGTCCTGACCGACGCGGCGGGCACGGTACTGGCCGTCGAGACCATGGCGCACTCGATGGACATGCCGCGCCCGGGGTGGGCGGAATTCGACGCAGAAGCCGTATGGTGGCGCGAAGTCTGTGCCATCAGCCGCGCGCTCATCGCACGCATGCCCGCACGCGGGTCGTTGGCGGGCGTCTGCGTCAGCGGCCTTGGACCCTGCCTCGTGCTGTGCGACGACGATTTGCGACCGCTGCGACCCGCGATCCTCTACGGCATCGACACCAGGGCGGTCGCTGAGATCGCATCGCTCACCGAGGAATTCGGCGAACAGAACATCCTCGAACGAGGCGGCAGCCTACTGACCAGCCAGGCCGTCGGCCCGAAACTGGAATGGGTCCGCACTCACGAACCGGAAGTGTTCGCCGACGCGAGAACGTGGTTCAGCTCGAACTCCTACATCGTCGCCAAACTCACCGGCGAATACACCATGGACCACCACACCGCCAGCCAGTGTGACCCGATGTATGCCACACGTGCATTCGAGTGGAATCGCGAATGGGCGGAACGGATCTGCGCACACCTCCCGTTGCCCCGCCTCGCCTGGCCGGCCGAGGTGGTCGGCACGGTCACCGCCGCGGCGGCCCGCATGTCGGGAATCCCGGTCGGGACTCCGGTCATGGCCGGGACCGTCGACGCCTACGCCGAAGCGTTCTCGGTCGGGGTCCGGAAACCCGGCGACCTGATGCTGATGTACGGGTCGACGATGTTCATGGTGCAGATCGTCGCGGACTACCACTGCGACTCGACGCTGTGGACAACCGCCGCAGTGGAACCCGGCAACTACGCGCTGGCCGCGGGCACCGCGACCGCGGGCAGTTTGATCACATGGCTGCAGTCCACGACCGGCAATGCGTCGTTCAAGGAACTCGCCGCAGAAGCTTCGGCGGTGCCACCCGGAAGCGAGGGTCTGCTGATGCTCCCGTACTTCAGCGGCGAGCGGACCCCGATCTTCGATCCGCACGCCCGAGGCATCGTAGCCGGCCTGACGCTGCGGCACGGACGAGGCCACCTGGTCCGGGCCGCCTACGAGGGCATCGGATTCGGTGTGCGCGACGTACTCACGCGCTTCGACGACGCGGCACCCAGCACCCGGCTCGTCGCCGTCGGCGGCGGACTGGACAGCCCGGTCTGGCCGCAAGCGGTCAGCGATATCACCGGCCGTACGCAGTTGACGCCCGAACAGACCATCGGCGCCGGGTTCGGCGACGCGCTCCTGGCGGCGATAGGTCTGGGACTGGTGCCGCCGGACACCGACTGGACCCGGATCGCCGGCCGCATCGAGCCGGATCCAAGGCGTGCTGTGCTCTACGACGACCTCCACCGAACCTGGTGCGAGTTGTACCTGGCCACCAAGACACAAGTGCACCGGTTGGCCGCCATGGACCCGCTGTGATCGCGACCGCATACCCTCGACGGCTATGACGGTTCGCCGGCTGCAGCCGTACGCGGTGACGATCTTCGCCGAGATGTCGGCGCTCGCTGCTCGCATCGGCGCGGTCAACCTCGGACAGGGCTTTCCCGACGAGGACGGCCCGCCCGCCATGCTCGAGATCGCCCAGCGCGCGATCGCCGACGGCACCAACCAGTACCCGCCCGGCCTCGGTATCGCACCGTTGCGCGAAGCGATCGCCGCCCAGCGCAAGCGTGCGCACGGAACCGAATACGACCCCCACACCGAGGTCCTGGTGACCGTCGGCGCGACTGAAGCAATCGCGGCCGCGGTCATCGGGCTCGTCGAACCCGGTTCCGAGGTGCTGCTGATCGAGCCGTTCTACGACTCCTACTCCCCCGTCATCGCGATGGCGGGCTGCCAGCGGCGCGCCGTCCCGATGGTTCAGGACGGCCGCGGCTTCGGTATCGATGTCGACGGGCTGCGAAAGGCCGTCACACAAAACACCAAAGCGCTGATCGTCAACTCGCCGCACAACCCCACCGGGATGGTGGCCGGCGACAACGAACTGCGCGCGCTGGCCGAACTGGCCGTCGAGGCCGACCTGCTCGTGATCACCGACGAGGTCTACGAGCACCTCGTGTACTCCGACTTCCCCGGCCGCCGGCATCTGCCGCTGGCCAACTACCCCGGCATGGCCGAGCGCACGATCACGATCTCGAGCGCGGCCAAAATGTTCAACGTCACCGGCTGGAAGATCGGATGGGCATGCGGCCCAGCCGATCTCATCGCCGGCGTGCGCGCAGCCAAGCAGTACCTGTCTTACGTCGGCGGCGCACCGTTCCAGCCCGCGGTGGCGCACGCCCTGAACAACGAGGACGCGTGGGTCGACAAGCTGCGGGAGTCCTTGCAGCGCAAGCGAGACCGATTGGGTGGGGCGCTGTCCGACCTCGGCTTCGAGGTGCACGAGAGCTTCGGCACCTACTTCCTGTGTGCCGACCCGCGTCCGCTCGGATTCAGCGACAGCGCCGCGTTCTGCTCCGAGCTGCCTCATCGTGCGGGTGTGGCAGCGATTCCGATGTCGGCGTTCTGCGACCCGGGCGCCGAGCACGCCGGTGCATGGAACCACCTGGTGCGCTTCGCCTTCTGCAAACGCGACGAGACCCTCGACGAGGCGATCCGTCGGCTCGCGGTGCTGCGGGCGGGCGGGCGAGAAACTATGTAACCGCGGCCATCACCCGGCGCCGCAGATTCTCGGTCGCGACGTCGAGCACCATCTTCTTGGCGCGGCGAAGCAGGAACTCCGGAATCGGCGCCGCCAGGTCGATGATGATGTCGAAGCGGACCCGGGTGCGGTCCTCGCCGATGGGGGTGAGGTTGTACTCGCCGTGCTGCCCGCGTTGTTGCATCGTCGCCTTGGCGTCCCAGACCACCCAGTCCTCGCCCCAGTGGTACTCGAGGAACTCCTTGTCGGTGACGCCCATGATTTTGAAC